>JAUYNO010000014.1 GCA_030696045.1 Stagnimonas sp.
CGGCGAGCTGATTGGCCATCTGCTGCTGGAGCGCGATCTCAGCGACCTGCGCCGGCAGACCGAAGTGACCATCGCCACCAGCTTCGCGAGCTTCGTGCTGGCCCTGCTGCTGATCGCGGTACTGCTCGCCCTGGCCCAGCCGCGCATCGTCGCTCCGATTCTCGACCTCGCCGCCAAGGCGGCGGCGATCCGGCTCACCCGGGACTACAACTTGCGCGCGCGGCGCCAGGGTCAGGACGAGGTGGGCAGCCTGGTCGACAGCTTCAACGCCATGCTGGACGAGATCCAGCAGACCCAGAGCCAGCTGGTGCAGTCGGAGAAGATGGCGGCCTTGGCCGGCCTGGTGGCGGGCGTCGCGCACGAGGTGAACACGCCCATCGGCATCGGCGTGACCGGCATCTCCCACCTGCGCCAGGAATTGCAGCGCGTCGAGGCCGCCTGGCAGGAAGGCAGCCTGGGCCGCCAGCAGCTGGAGCGCTTCCTGCAACTCTGCGCCGAGAGCACCCTGCTGGTGATGACCCATCTGGAACGGGCCGCCGACCTGGTGGCGAGCTTCAAGAAGGTCGCGGTCGATCAAACCGCCGATGACATGCGCGAGTTCGAATTGGGCGGCTATCTGCGCGAGGTGGTGCTCAGCCTGGCGCCGATGTTCAAGAACAGCCGCCACGAACTGCGCCTGGAGCCGAGCGAGCCGATCCCGCTGCTCAGCTACCCGGGCGCGGTCGCGCAGATCGTCACCAACCTGGTCATGAACGCCCAGATCCACGGCCTGGACGGGATCGCCGCCGGCCAGGTGACGGTTTCCGCCAGCCGGCAGGGTGACGAGGTCCGCCTGAGCGTGGCCGACAACGGCCGTGGCATTCCGCTCGCGCACCGCGATTCGCTGTTCCAGCCTTTTTTTACTACCCGACGCCACGCCGGCGGCACCGGACTGGGTTTACACCTCGTCTACAATCTGGTCACCCAGCGGCTGCGCGGCCGCATCGTTTTTGAGTCGACCGAGGGACAGGGCACCGTGTTTCACGTCAGTTTTCCGTGCAGGGCCACCACGCCATGAAGGGCGCCGATACACCGCTGAACCTGGCCGCCGAGCCCGGACCTGCCGCAGCCGCGCTGGGCAAGCCCTGGCGGGTGCTGATCGTCGATGACGAAATCGGCGTGCACCAGGTCACCGAGATGGCGCTGCGGGATGTGCAGGTGGTCGGCCGTCCGCTGAGTTTCCTGCATGCCCATACGGCGGCGCAGGCCCGGGAGCTGCTGGCGCGGGAGAGCGACATCGCGGTGGTGCTGCTCGACGTGGTGATGGAAAGCGACCACGCCGGCCTGGAGCTGGTCGAGTACATCCGCAACGAGCTGAACAACCCGATCGTGCGGCTGATCCTGCGCACCGGGCAGCCGGGTCAGGCGCCCGAACGCGAAGTCATCATCCGGCACGACATCAACGGCTACACCTACAAGGCCGAGCTGACCACCACCAAGCTGTTCTCCACGGTCTACACCGCCATCACCGCCTACCGCGACATGCTGGCGCTGCAGCACAGCCGGGAGGTCTACAAGAAGATCGTCGAGTTCGCCGCGCGCCTGCACAGCATCATCGACCTGGCCGAGATCGCCGAGATCGCCCTGAAGGAGCTGGCGGCGCTGCTGTATCTGGATCAGGACGCCCTCTGCGCCTATTCCGCGCTGGCCGCCGCCTCCGACTCGGAACTGCTCGAGGTGCTGGTGGCCACCGGCGAGTTCTCGGCCCTGAATGGCATGGTCGCGCCGCTGGCCTTGCCGGAGTTGGCGCGCAGCCAGGTGCTGAGCGCCCTGACCCAGCGCAAGCCGATGTTCAGCGAGCACGCGGTCACCGGCTACTGCGAGACCAGCCAGGGCCTGCGGGTCCTGCTGCATGTCTGCTCGGCCGGCGCGCTGCCGCTCGGCAGCTCGGATCGCGAACTGATCGACCTGTTCTGCAAGAACGTCGCCGTCGCCATCGAGAAGATCCACCGGCTGCAGCCGGGTCGCTGAGGGCCCCGGCCACGGCGCCCGCCGCCGGCCCTGACGAACCGCCTCGCGCCGGAGTGCCGGCTATCAGCGTGGCAACACCGTCTCGGTGAGCGGCGCCGGCTCGGCGCTGCGGCTGCCGCTGGTGGCGGCCATGCTCATGCCGTGCAGCAGCACCGCATCCACCTGGTCGCGGTAGCGCGGCGCCGGCAGAGCGGTGGCCTCGTCCTGCGCCCAGCTGACCAGCTGCATGCCCAGCACATCCGGCGAATCCGGGGTGAGCTTGTCCTGCCACCAGTGCTCGAAGATGGCGCGCTCGGAGCTCAGATCGACGATGCCGTAGCCGTGGTCGACCCATTCGATGAACTGCACGTTCTTGTTTGCGCTGATCAGGGCCGCTTCGACCGCGCGCGCACCCAGCACGCTGACCGCCGGGCCGGCGTCGCTGCCGGTGGCGTCGATGATCGCGCGCGACACCAGTTCATCGGCGCCGCCGCGCCCCATCGAACTGGGCGCGAATTCCACCCCCACCGAGTCGGCGCGCAGGTTGAGCAGCGGCAGGTTGCCGGTCACCGCGCGCAGATAGCCGGCAGCGGCGTTGACGGCGGTCGAGCCGGACTGGGGGTTCGGGATCGCCGGCCGCAGCGGATAGGCGCCGAGCAGGGCGCTGTCCTCGATCAGGTCGGAGGTGAAATTGCCATGCGCGTCGCCCGACAGCATCACCGTGCCGTGCACCCGCAGGCTGGCGCCGTTGCCGCCGCGCAGGGCGGCGCAGAGCGCGGCGCGCTCGCCGCTGTAGTCGGTCCAGCGCGAGATGCCGAGCTTGGGCAGGGGCGGCAGGCCGGCGATCAGGTCCGGCACGTCGGCCGGCGCGAACCAGGTCTGGTTGTTGATCAGTTTCCAGGTCACTCCGGCCTGCTCGGCGGCGACCATACGCTGGGTCAGCCACTCGAACTGCGGGCGGCCGTATAGCGTCGGCGTACCGGCCGGCAGATGGCTGGCATCCAGGCTCAGGCCGTGGCCGGGCAGGCCGATCTGGGTATCCACGCCGTAGAACTCGGCCAGCGGCCCATACGGCAGGCGGCGGTACAGCAGGCGGACATCCTCGGGCTGCGGGTAGCTGCCGTCGTCCCGCAGCAGGAACTCGCCCGAGCCGTCGCCTCGCGGCGGCCGCGACGGCGTCCATTCCCAGAACGCCTGGCAGCACTGCTCCAGCGTGGTCGTGCTCTCCGTGCCGTCGAAGGGGGTGGCCAGTTCGTTGCCGTAGCCTTCGTCGATGTCGTGGTTGTCCCAGACGATGAAGAAGGGATGCTGCTGGTGCGCGCGCATCAGCTTCGGATCGCTGCGGAACAGGGCGTAGCGGCGGCGCAGTTCGGCGAGGTTGAGCCAGTCGCGGTAGTCGACGTTGGCGGTGTCCTTCTCGTCGCGGCGGGCGCGCACTTCCTCGTCCTTGTCGACGAAGTCGTAGATGTAGTCGCCGCAATGCAGCACCAGGTCCAGGTCGTTGCGGTCGGCGATATGGCCGTAGCCGCTCCACCAGCTGCTCCAGTAGCTGGAGCAGGCCAGCACGGCGAAGCGGATGTTGTCGACCGCCGCGGCCGGCGCGGTACGGGTGCGGCCGGTGATGCTCTTCGCCCCCAGCGCTTCGAAGCGGTAGTAATAGCTGGTCGCCGGCTGCAGGCCGCTGGCATCGACCTTCACCGTCCAGTCGCGCGCGGCGCTGGTGGTCTGGCGACCGCGCCGGATGATGTTGGCCATCGCCGGATCGCTGGCGACCAGCCAGTCCACCGCGATCTGCTCGGCGCTGGGGACGATTTCGGTGATGCGGGTCCACAGCATCACCCGGTCGCTGAGCGGATCGCCACTGGCGACGCCGTGGGCGAAGGGCAGGGCCAGCACCAGGGGAAAGTCGAAGCTGGCGGGTTCCTCGCCCGGGGCGGGGAAAACCGGGTTCGGCGGCGCCGGCGCGGGATCCGATGCGCCATCCGCCGGCAGCCTGCTGTCGCAGGCGCTCAGAGCCATGCCGGCGGCGGCGAGGCTCGCGGACTTCAAAAACAGGCGGCGGTCCATCGGCGGTGGCATGCGGGTTCCCAGGCGTGAATAGTTCAGCGCGCACTTTAGCCGCGCAATCGGTCGCCGCGATGACGCCGCCTCAGCTCCGCACGAACTGCTGCAGACCGCCCCAGGCGAAACGCATCAGCTGCTGCACCAGCTCGGCACGGCTGAGTGCGGGATTGCTCTGCCACCATTTGGCCAGCTGTTCGCCGGCGCCGGAGACGGAATGGGCGAAGGCTTCGAGCACCAGCTTGTCGACGTGGGGCAGGCTGGCGATCAGCAGCATCGCGATCTGCTGAACCGTGGCGGTGCGCAGGCGTGCCGCCTCGGCTGCCGCCGGGCCGGCGACGGCAATGCCACCGCCGAACAGGATCGCCCAGGCGGCGCGATTGTCCTCGACGAAAGCGAAGTAGGCATCGACGCCGCGCCGCACCCGCTCCTGTGGTTCTGCCGGGCCTTGCGCGGCGCCGATCATGCGCTGGTTGAGCTCGGCGCGGGCACGACGCAGGCAGGCCAGATAGATGCCGTCCTTGGAGCCGAAGTGGTGGTAGATGATCGGCCGCGTCACCCCGGCGGCGCTGGCCAGGTCCTCGATCGAGGTGCCCTGGTAGCCGTGCTCGATGAACAAGCGAAGGGCGACATCGAGCAGCTGGCGTTCGCGACTCGCGCGGTCCATGCGCGCACGCGCCGGAGCGCGGCGGGAGCCGGTGTCGGCGATGGACTTGCGCATGCGGGACTCGGGAGTAGCGGCGGGACGTGCCTATATTCATCCTCGGCGAGCGCAGCCGTCGCTGACAAGCCTTGGCAGTTTTCGACCACGCGCTGCGGCCGCTTGCGCAGGCGCTTCCTGAGTCCGCTGTCGGTTGAAGAAAATCTTGGCGAATAGCCCCCACTGCGTCGTCGATGCGGGCATCATCCGCCGCCGTCGCGCTTCGACCACAGTCGAAGCAGCAGCGGGATGCACCGTGCGCGGGCAGGGATGCCGGCACGCAGGGCGGGCATCGATCATTGCAATTTCCATCGCGATTTTTCGCGCCGTGGACTTGGCCTGATCGGTGCTTGTCAAAAACTTGACGGATACATTCGTTAACGTGTTTTCAAGCAAAGACCAGGACGGTCACACCGTATGCGCTCACTGATTTTGTCCACTAGCACGGCGTCTAGCGACGCGCGTTGCCGCCGTGCGAGGGTCCGTCTCAAGCGGGTGTAAGCCCATCGCCGGAACCCTGATCCAGGGCAATCCGGACAAGGACCAGGGCGCAGGACAAAACCTGACACAGGCGCCAAGTTTTCCTAACGTCAGGTTTCAGACCCGAAAGTTTCAACTGCGAAAGCAGCGCGGCGCCGCTGCGTCGCAGCCCCCAAGCAAATCAGCTCTCACTGCCTGCGCGCTCGTCATGAGCGCCTGCGGTGTCCTGCTGCCTGTCTCCCACCCTGGATAGCCGCATGGTCCCTGTTCTCTCTGTGCGCGAACTGCGCAAGCACTATCCGAAGGTCAAGGCCGTCGATGGTGTGAGCTTCGATCTGGAACAGGGCCGCTGTCTGGGTCTGCTCGGGCCCAACGGCGCCGGCAAGAGCACCACCATCGAGATGCTCGAAGGCCTGGTGCCACCGAGCTCGGGCGAGATCCGCTATCGCGGCCGGCCGCTGGATGCCGACTACCGCGAGCGGGTCGGCATGCAGTTCCAGCACACCGCCTTGCAGGACTTCCTCACCGTGCGCGAGAACCTCGAATTCTTCCGCGCGCTCTACCGGCGCGGCGCCGACATCGAGCTGCTGATCGAAGCCTGCAATCTCCAGGACTACCTCGACCGCGATCACCGCCGCCTGTCCGGCGGCCAGCGCCAGCGCATGTTGCTGGCCATCGCCCTTATCAATGAGCCGGATCTGGTGTTCCTCGACGAACCCACCACCGGTCTCGACCCGCAGGCGCGCCGCAATTTCTGGGAGCTGGTGCGCACGGTGAAGGCGCGCGGCACGACCGTGGTGCTGACCACCCACTACATGGACGAGGCCTACGAGCTCAGCGACGACATCGCGATCATGGATCACGGCCGCATCATCGCGCGCGGCTCGCCGCAGAGCCTGCTCGCCGAGCATTTCAACGACAGCGTGCTGGAACTGCCGGCCACCGAGGTCGAGGGTCGCGAGCTGTCCTCGCTGCCGCTCATCCACAAGGAAGACCGCGTCGAGATCGTCAGCGCCGATGTCAACGGCGTGGTGCGGCAGCTGCTCGATGCCGGTCTGTCGCTGGCCCAACTCAAGATTCGGCCGCGCACGCTCGAAGACCTGTTCATCCAGCTCACCGGCAAGGAGTTGCGCGCATGAGCCGGCGCATCGTCGCCATGATCCGGGCGCGCATCCGCGAGGTGCTGCGGGATCGTTCCGCCCTGGCCTGGAACTTCCTGTTCGCGCCCCTGCTGGTGATCGGCATGGCCACGGTGTTCTCCGGCGGCCCGCAGACCGTCGCCAAGGTCGGGGTCATTGGCGATCTCGGCGCCGCGCCGCTGCTGCCGGCAACGCATCCCTTCCTCGCCACGCCGGCCGTGGACTTCTACCCGGAGGTCGAGGGCGAGAAGGCCATTGCCAAGGTGCAGCGCCAGCGCATCGACCTGCTGTTCGACCTGCGGGTCTCGCCGGCGCGCTACTGGGTCAACGGCGAATCCGCCAAGGGGCAGCTGCTCCAGCAACTGCTGTTGAGCAGCGAACCCTCGGCGCGGGTGCAGCCGGTCACCGGCGCCAGCATCCGCTACGCCGACTGGCTGGTGCCGGGCCTGCTGGCGCTCAACATCATGTTCTCCAGCCTATTCGCGATCGGCCACGTCATCGTCCGCTATCGCAAGTCCGGCTATCTGAAGCGGCTCAACGGCACGCCGCTGCGCGCCTTCGAGTTCATCAGCGCCCAGCTCATCGCCTGCCTGCTGCTATCCATCGTCATCACCGGCGGCGTCTACGCCGGCTGTTCGGCCCTGCTCGACCTGCGCATGGAAGGCAGCTACTGGACGCTGCTGCTGGTCACCGCGCTGGGCTCGATGACCATGATCGCGATGAGCCTGCTGGTGTCGGCGCGCATCGCCAGCGAGGAGCTGTCCGGCGGCCTGCTGAATCTCATCTCCTGGCCGATGCTGGTGCTCTCCGGCGTGTTCTTCTCGCTCGACGGCGCACCGGCCCTGGTGCAGGCGGCGGCTTCGCTGTTCCCACTCACCCACATGCTGGAGGCCGCGCGCGCCGTGATGCTCGACGGCGCCGGCCTCGTCGATATCGCCCAACCCCTGCTGGTGCTCAGCGCGATGACCGCGCTGTTCCTGGCGCTGGGCGCGGGCACTTTCCGTTGGACCCAGGAATAGGATTTTTCGGAGCACTCTCATGCGCAAGCGAAACGATCTGCAGTCTGGCGGGCCGCCCCCCTCCCAAACCCCTTCCCGCAAGGGGGAGGGGCTCGAAGCCCGCGCCGCTCTGAACCCCTCCCCCTCGTGGGGAGGGGCAGGGGCGGGGGGGACTTTTGCCGGCGACGGGCAGTGCTACCGCTTGCTCGCGATCACGCCCTTCGAGCGCCCGGACCTGTCGCTGGCACGCGCCTGCGCCCGTCGCGGCGCGGCGGTCGCGCTCGACCTCGGCCGCGATCCGCAGACCTGGCCGGCGCTGCTCGCACAGCTGGCGCCGGAGCAGTCACCCGCGCTCGGACTGCGCGTCGCCGATGGCATCGTCGTGCCGGCCACGCTGGTACTGCCGGCCAGCATCGCCTTCCTGGTGCTCGACGGCGATCCCGCGGAGCTGCCCGCCGACTGGCGCAGCCGGCCGCTGATCGCCCAGGTCTGCTCGGTGGACGAGGCGCGTCAGGCCCTGGCCGCCGGTGCCGCCGGCCTGATCGCCAAGGGCCAGGAGAGCGGTGGCCGCATCGGCAGCGAGAGCGCCTTCGTGTTGTTGCAGCGCCTGGTGGCGCTGGCCGCCGCGCAGGCGGGCGAGGGCGGTCCCGTGCCGGTGTGGTGCCAGGGCGGCATTGCGCTCAACAGTGCGGCGGCGGCCTTCGCCGGCGGTGCCTATGGCGTGGTGCTGGACGCGGTACTCGCCGGCCTGCCCGAATGCGGTCTGCCGGAAGCACTGAAGACCCAGACGCTGGCGATGGATGGCAGCGAGGCGCGCGAGGCCTCGGGCTATCAGGTTTACGCGCGGGGGCAGCGCGAAGTCGCGATGCTGGAACTGCTCGATGCCGCAGCAGTGCGCGCCGCGCTGCGCAGCGGCGAACTGCTGCCGGTCGGCCAGGACGCCGCGCTCGCCAAATTGATCCTGGCCGAGTGCTCCAATCTCGAATCCCTGTTCAACACCCTGCGCCAGCGCGTGCCGGCCCAGCTGCAGCAGGCGCAGGCCCTGCGCCTGCTCGACGAGGGCAATGCCTGGGCGCGCTCGCACGGCATTCGCTATCCGGTGGCGCAGGGTCCGATGACCCGCGTCAGCGACACTGCCGCCTTCACCGCCACCGTGGCGAAGGAGGGCGGCTTGCCGTTCCTGGCGCTGTCGCTGATGCGCGAAGCCGCCTGCCGCGAACTGCTGGCTGCGACCAAGCAGCAGGTCGGCGATCGGCCCTGGGGCGTGGGCCTGCTCGGCTTCGCCGAGCCATCCGTCCTCGATCCCCAGCTGGCCCTGGTGAAGGAGTTCAGGCCCAGCGTGCTGCTGCTCGCTGGCGGCCGCCCCTCGCAGGCGCGGCCCTTCATCGAGCTGGGCATTCCGACCTATCTGCACGTGCCCTCGCCGGGCCTGCTCGACATCTTTCTCAAGGACGGCGCGACGCACTTCGTGTTCGAAGGCCGCGAATGCGGTGGCCACGTTGGCCCGCGCTACAGCTTCGTGCTCTGGGAGCAGGCCATTGCCCTGCTGCTGCAGCACGAGCAGCCGGAGCTGCTGCACATCCTGTTCGCCGGCGGCATCCACGACGAGCGCTCGGCCGCGATGGTCGCGGCACTCGCCGCGCCCTTGGCCGCGCGCGGCGCGAAAGTGGGGGTGCTGATGGGCACCGCCTACATCGCGACGGCCGAGGCGGTGCGCGAGGGCGCGGTGCTGGAAGGCTTTCAGCAGAAGGCGATCAGCGGCGGCGAGACCGCCCTGGTCGAGACCGCGCCGGGCCATGCCATCCGCTGCCTGCCGTCCGGATTCATGGACCTGTTCGCGCGCGAGAAGGCGCGGCTGCAGGGCGAGGGCGTCGAGACCAAGGAAGCCTGGAAGCAGCTCGAATCGCTGACCGTCGGCCGCCTGCGCATCGCGAGCAAGGGCGTGGACTATGTGGATGGCGTTCTGTCGCCGGTCGATGCTGCAGTGCAGGAAGCCGAAGGCATGTACATGATCGGCCAGGTCATCGCCATGAAGCAGGCGGTGACCACGGTCGCGGCCCTGCACGCGCAGGTGACGCGCGGTGCCTGCGCGTATCTGCAGGCGCTGCCGCCAACGCTGGCGCTGCCGACCGCCAAGGTCGAGCCCATCGCCGTGGTCGGCATGGCCTGCATCTATCCGGGCTCGCCGGATCTGGAAACCTACTGGGGCAACATCCTCGAAGGCCGTGATCTGGTCAGCGAGGTGCCGGCGGAGCGCTGGAACGTCGCCCACTACTATCGCGGTGCCGATGCTCCGGCGGACCGGAGCGTCAGCAAGTGGGGCGGCTTCATTCCCGACAGCCCCTTCGACCCGCTGCAATACGGCATCCCGCCAGCCTCGCTGGCGGCCATCGAACCGGTGCAGCTGCTGTCGCTGGAAGTCAGCCGGCAGGCGCTGAAGGACGCGGGCTATGCTCACAAGTGGTTCGACCGCGAGAGGACCTCGGTGATCTTTGGCGCCGAGGCCGGCATGGACCTCGGCAACCAGTACACCTTCCGCAATCTCTACCCGCAGTACTGCGGCGAACTGCCGAAGGAACTCGCCGAGGCCCTGCCCAGCCTCACCGAGGATTCCTTCCCCGGCATGCTGGTCAATGTCATCTCCGGCCGCATCGCCAACCGGCTGGGACTGGGCGGCGTCAACTACGCGGTGACCTCGGCCTGCGCCAGCTCGCTGACCGCCATCGAACTGGGCGTGAAGGAGCTGCGCGCCGGCAGCAGCGAGATGGTGCTGGCCGGCGGTGCCGACTTCCACAACGGCATCGCCGACTTCCTGATGTTCTCCTCGGTCGGCGCGCTCTCGGCCAAGGGCCGCTGCCGCTCCTTCGACAACGAAGCCGACGGCATCGCCCTCGGCGAGGGCGTCGGCGTGGTGGTGCTGAAACGGCTCAGCGACGCCGAGCGCGATGGCGACCGTATCTATGCCCTGATCGAGGGCATCGCCGGTTCCAGCGATGGCAAGGGCCTGGGCCTGACCGCGCCGCGCAAGGAAGGCCAGAAACGCGCGCTCGAACGCGCCTACTGGCAGGCCGGCGTGCTGCCGGCCGAGGTCGGCCTGGTGGAGGCGCACGGCACCGGCACCGTGGTCGGCGACCGTACCGAGCTGCGCACGCTGACCGAAGTATTCATGGCCGGCGGCGCGGTACCGGGGCAGGCGGCCCTGGGTTCGGTGAAGAGCATGATCGGCCACACCAAGTGCGCTGCCGGCATCGCCGGCCTCATCAAGGTCGCCAAGGCCCTGCACCATCGCGTGCTGCCGCCGACCGGCCAGGTGACGACGCCGAACGCCGCCTGGCGCGAGCTGGCCAGCCCGTTCCAGCTCAACCGCCAGCCCGCACCCTGGCTGCCGCGCGGCGCGGTGGCGCGTGGCGCCGTGAGCGCCTTCGGCTTCGGCGGCACCAATTTTCATGCGGTGCTCGCTGCCTATCCGGCGCAGCAGAGCGCGGTGGGCGCGCTAGCGCTGCCGGCCGAGCTGTTCGCCCTGCGTGGCAGCAGTCGCGGTGAAGCCGAAGCGACGCTGCGCGCGCTCGGCAGTTATCTGGCCGCCAGCGACGCGCCGCTGGCCCTGCGCGATCTCGCCCACACCGCCTGGGAAACCGGCGCTGGTCCGGTGCAGATCGCCTTCGTCGCCAGCGATCTCGCCGGCCTGCGCAGCCAGATCGACGCCGCACTCGCCGGCCGATCCGCCAGTGGCATCCAGTTCCGCGACGCCTCGGCGGGCGAGGGCAAGCTCGCCTTCCTGTTCTCGGGCCAGGGCAGCCAGTACGTCGGCATGCTGCGCGAGTTGCTCAGCTACTTCCCGCCCAGCGCCGCGCTGCTGGCAGCCGGCCGCGAGGAACTGCCCAGCATCTATCCCGGTACGGCGTATGACGAGAGCAGCCGCCAGCGCCAGCAGCAGGCGCTGACCGACACCCGTCGCGCCCAGCCGGCGCTGGGTCTGGTCGAGATGGCGGCATTCGAGTGGCTGCGCGGCCTCGGTGTGAAACCCGACATGGCGGCCGGCCACAGCTATGGCGAGCTGGCGGCGCTGGCCAGCGCCGGCGCCTTCGACGCCGCGACCCTGCTGCGGCTGTCGCGCGCCCGCGCCGCCGCGATCCTGTCGGCGCTAGGCGGCGGCGACAACGGCGCGATGGCGGCGGTGCGGCTCGATGCGAAGGCGCTGGCGCCACTGCTGGAAGGCTTCGAGAACGTGGTGATGGCCAACCAGAACTCGCCGATCCAGACCGTGATCTCCGGCCCGACTGCCGAGGTCGAGGCCGCCTGCGCCTACCTGGGCCAGCACCAGGTCGGCTACAAGCGCATCGCCACCGACTGCGCCTTCCATTCGCCGCTGATGGCGGCGGCCGAGCAGAACTACGCGGCGGTGCTGCGTGGGCAGCCGGTCGGCGCGCTGGCTTGGCCGGTCTACTCCAACATCAGCGCCGCGCCGCATGTCGAGGACGCACAGGCCATCCGCGACAGCCTCGCGCGCCACATCGTCAGCCCGGTGCGCTTCGTCGCCGAGATCGAGCGCATGCACGCCGACGGCGCGCGGCTGTTCCTGGAGATCGGCCCGCGCAAGGTGCTGACCGGCCTGGTGGCGCGCATCCTCAAGGACCAGCCGCACACTGCGCTGGCGCTCGATGCCGAGGAGCGCGGCCTGGCCGGCCTGTTCGAGACCCTGGCCCAGCTCGCCGTGCGCCTCGACGGTTTCGACGCCGGCGCGCTGTTCGCCGGCCGTGGCGAGCGGCTCGATCTCAGCAAGCCGGCGAAGCTGGCGGCCACCACCTGGATGATTAACGGCGGCCGTGCCTGGCCCTTGAAGGGCAAGCTGCCGGCCACGGCCGGCGCGCTGGTGATGGCGCCGGTGGTCAGGCTGGCGGCGCAGCTCATGGCAGCGCCGGCGCAGCCGGCAACCAGCACCCCCCTGATGGCCAGCGCGGGCGAGCAGGCCCTGGTCGGCTACCTGCACAACATGCGCGAGCTGGTGCAGGCCCAGCGCGACGTGCTGCTCGGCTTTCTCGGTGCGCCGGCGGCCAGCCCGGCACTGCCGATGCGCACCGTCGAGCGCAGCGTCATCAGCGCGCTGCCGGCTCCGGCGGTCGCAGCCCCGGCCCCCGAGCCGGTCGTGGTGCTCAGCACCAGCACGACGCAGACCGCACCGGATTCGATGGCAGTGCTGCTGGCCATCGTCAGCGAGCGCACCGGCTACCCGCCGGACATGCTTGACCTTGATCTCGATCTGGAAGCCGACCTCTCCATCGACTCCATCAAGCGCCTGGAAATCGTCGGCGAACTGTCGGAGAAGCTGGCGCTGCGTGCCCAGCTGAGCCAATCCATGGACGCCAACCCGGACGCCCTGCTGGACCAGCTCGCCGCGCAGAAGACCCTGCGCGCGGTGCTGAACTGGCTGGTCGAGAAGCTGCCGGCGCCAGCTGCGGCAGCAGCCCCGGTTGCAATCGCGGTCAGCACCACTACTCAGCAGACCACGACCACGACGACCGTCACGGTCAGCCAGTCGGCGCTGGTCGCTGCGCCGCCGGTCACCGAGGTGCTGCTCGACATCGTCAGCCAGAGCACCGGCTATCCGCCGGAGGCGCTGGACCTCGACCTCGACCTGGAAGCCGATCTCTCCATCGACTCCATCAAGCGCCTGGAGGTGGTCGGCCAGTTGTGCGAGCGTCTGCAGATTTCGGCCGGCAGCGACCGCGATGCGATGCAGGAACAGTTGTCGCGACTCAAGACCCTGCGGGCGATGGTGGCCTGGCTGGATCAGCGCCTGCCCAAGGCCGAGCCGCCGCCGGCCGCGCCGGGCGCGGCGCCGGAACCCGCGAAGCCGACCGGCATCCCGCTGGAGCGCTATGTGCTGCGCCGCCACGACGCGCCGCCCATCGTGCCGGCGCGCATCGACCTCAGCGGCAAGCAGTTCCTGCTCAGTGACGATCGCCTGGGCATCGCCGAGCGGGTGGCTTCGCGCCTGCACGCGCGCGGTGCCAGCGCCGAGATCGTCGACTTCCCCAGCGCCACCAGCCTCCCGGCCCAGCTCGACCAGATCGACGGCCTGATCCACTTGTGGAGCCTCAACCCGGCCAGCCGCCTGCGCGACGTCAAACGCTTCTTCGCGGTGGCGCGCGAGTCGCTGCAGAAGAAGGGCCGGCACCTGCTGGTGGCCAGCGCCATCGGTGGCGACTACGGCCCGACCGGCGCCAGCTTCCGGCGCGGCGGTGGCTTCGCCGGCCTGGTGAAGTCGGTGGTGAAGGAGTTCCCGGACCTGCGCGCGCACTGGGTCGATCTCGACCTCGCCGAATCGGTCGACGCCGTCGCCCAGCACATCGAGGAGGAACTGCTCGCCGCCAATCCCTTGCCCGAGGTCGCCTACCAGAGCGGCCGCCGCTACGTGCGCGAAATCGTGCCGACCGAGCTGACCACCGGCTCGCTCGACGGCCTGCCGCTGACGCCCGAGAGCACGGTGCTCATCACCGGCGGCGCGCGCGGCATCACCGCGCTGATCGCGATTGAGCTGGCCAAGCGCTACCGCTGCCATCTGGAAGTGCTGGGCCGTTCGGCGATGCCGACCGGCGAGGAGAGTGCGACCACGCGCGGCATCGACGACCCGCGCAAGCTGCGCCAGGCCCTGCTCGCCGCCGATCCCAAGCAGAAGCCGGCCGAGATCGAGGCGCAGACGCGCCGCATCCTGGCCGACCGCGCCTCGCGCGAGACCTATGCGCAGGTGATCGCCGCCGGCGGCAGCCTGCTCTACACCCAGCTCGACGTGCGCGAGGGCCGCGCCTTCCTGCAGCACATCGACGCGGTCTACGCGCGCCGGGGCCGCATCGACGGCGTCATCCACGGCGCTGGCGTGGTCGAGGACCGGCTGGTGCGCGACAAGACCGACGAGAGCTTCGGCCGGGTGTTCGACACCAAGGTCGGCGGCGCGCTGGCGCTGCGTAAGCGCATCCGCAACGACGTCAAGTTCGTGGTGTTCTTCTCCAGCGTCGCCTCGGCCTTCGGCAACAAGGGCCAGGTGGACTACGCGAGCGCCAACGACGTGCTCGACAAGCTCGCCTACAGCTGGCAGCAGCGCATCGCCGGCCGCGTGCTGTCGGTCAACTGGGGTCCCTGGGCTGATACCGGCATGGTCTCGGAGTCGCTGGCCAGCGAGTACCAGCGCAAGGGCATCGGTCTCATTCCCCAGCAGGAAGGCGTCGACGCGCTGCTGCGCGAGCTGTCGAACGGGCAGGGTGATTCGCAGGTGGTGCTGATGTGCGGCAAGCCCGATGCCTTCGACGGCCGCAGCGCACCGTCCGAGCCAGAGGCGCGCGCTTGACCCAGGGCATTGCCATCGTCGGTCTGGCCTGCCTGTTTCCGGGCGCGGCCAACCTGCGCCAGTTCTGGCGCAACATCGTCGACGGCGTCGATGCCATTGGCGAGGTGCCGCCCGGCCGCTGGGACCCGGAGTTCTACGACCCGGCCTCGAAGGCGATAGACCGCTTCTACTGCAAGCGCGGCGGCTTCGTGGATGCGCATGCCGACTTCGATCCGCTCGCCTTCGGGGTCATGCCCAAGATCGCCGGCAGCGTCGAGCCGGATCAGCTGCTGACGCTGAAGGTCGGCACCGAGGCGCTGCGCGATGCCGGCTATGCCGACCGGCCCTTCAAGCGCGAGCGCAGCGGCGTGATCGTCGGTCGCGGCAACTACGTCGGCGCCGGCGTGCTGCGGCTGGAGCAGCACGTGCGCCTGCTGCCGCAGATACTCCAGACCCTGCGCGACCTGTTTCCGGATCTGGGCGAGGCCGCACTCGCCAGCGTGCGCGAGCGCCTGCAAGGCGAGTTGGCCTACTACGGGCCGGATGCCGCGGTCGGCATGATCCCCAACCTGCTGGCCTCGCGGCTCGCCAACCGCCTGGACCTGCACGGCCCGGCCTATACCGTCGATGCCGCCTGCGCCAGCGCGCTGATTGCCATCGAGCAGGGCTGCGCGGCGCTGCGGCGCGGCGAGACCGACCTGATGCTGGTCGGTGGCGCCCACCTGACTCACGACCTGACCTTCTGGGCTACCTTCTGCCAGCTCGGCGCGCTGTCGCGTACCGGCACAATCCGTCCCTTATCGGCAGACGCCGACGGCATCCTGGCCGGCGAGGGCGTCGGCATGGCGGTACTCAAGCGGCTCGACGATGCGCAGCGCGATGGCGACCGCATCTACGCGGTGATTGAGGGCGTCGGCAGCTCCAGCGATGGGCGCAGCGCCAGCCTGGTCGCGCCCTCGGTGTCCGGGCAGCGCATCGCGCTGGAGAAGGCCTGGGCCCAGGTGCCGTTCGCGCGCGAGGCCATCGGCCTGGTCGAGGCGCACGGCACCGGCACGCCGACCGGCGACGGCGTCGAGCTGGAGACGCTCGGCCAGTTCTTCGGCGCCTGGAGCGGCGAGGGCGCGCGGCCGGTGATCGGCTCGGTGAAATCCATGATCGGCCACGCCATGCCGGCCTCGGGCATGGCCAGCCTGATCAAGACCGCGCTCTCGGTCTACCACGGTGTGCTGCCGCCGACCCTGCACTGCGAGACGCCGCACCCGCGCCTGGCCGAGACCCGTTTCCGCGTGCTCGGCCAGAGCGAGGCCTGGTCACAGCCGCGCGGGCAGCGGGTGGCCGCCCTCAACGCCTTCGGCTTCGGCGGCATCAATGCCCATGTGGTGCTGCGCGGCCTGCCGGAGCGCATCGCCGCGCCCGCGGCAAGCTCGACGCCGGCGCTGCCGGAAGTGCTGTTGCTGTCCGCCGATAGTCCGGCCGAACTGCTCGCCCGCCTCGACCGGCGCGAGCGCGACTGGCTGCCCCGGCCGGGCCGCTGCCGGCTGGCCGTGGTCGCGCCCGACGCCAAGAAGCTCGCCACCGCGCGCAAGGCTGTCGCCAACGGCAAGCCCTGGTCGGGCCGCCAGCAGATCTGGTTCTCGCCACAGGGGCTGCTCGGCGACGGCGGCAAGCTCGCCTTCGTGTTTCCCGGCGTCGACAGTACCTTCGATCCGCAGGCCGCCGACCTGCCGGCGCATTTCGGTCGGCCCTTGCCGGCCTATTGCGAAACGCTGGACCCGGCCGCATCGCTGAGCCGGGTCGTGGTCGGCCTGCTCGGCTTCAACCGCTATCTGTTCGACTGCCTCGGCGAACTGGGCATCCGCGCCGACCACTACGCCGGCCACAGCGTCGGCGAGTGGAGCGCCATGCTCTGCGCGGGAATGATGGACCAGGCGCTGTCGGACCGGACCAATGCCGGCCTCGACCTCGACGGGCTGGCGTTCCCGGACGTGCAGTTCCTCGCCGCCGCCTGCGATGCCGAGCGGCTGCGCACGGCCATGCAGGGGCTGTACCGCATCGCCATCTCGCACGACAACTGTCCGCACCAGAGCATCGCCTGCGGCGAGCGCGCCGCGATCACCACGGTCGCGGCACGCCTGGCGGAGCAGGGTGTGTTCGCCAAGCTGCTGCCCATCGTCTCCGGCTTCCACTCGCCGCTGTTCGCGGATCACATGGACTGGTACCGCGAGTTCTTCGGCGGCGCCGAGCTGCTGGAGCCCGAGCGCCCGGTCTGGTCGGCGACCACGGCGCGGCCCTTCCCGCCGGAGCTCGAAGGCAAGCGCCGGCTGGCGCTGGATCACCTGTTGCAGCCGGTGCGCTTCCGCGAATTGACCGAGGCCCTGTACGAACAGGGCGCGCGGGTGTACCTCGAAGTCGGCACCGGCTCCCTGACCGGCTTCATCGCCGACACCCTCAGCGGCAAGCCGCACCTGGCGCTGCGCAGTAACCAGGAAGGCCGTAGCGGCCTGGCCCAGTTGCAGCAGCTGAGCGCGGCGCTGTGGGTGGAGGGCCTGAGCTTCGATACCTGCCTGCTGCACAGCACCGCGCCCGCCATCGAGGTCCGTCAGAACCGCGTCGTGACCGAGACCTTGAGCGCCAGCAGCCAGAAGCTGGCCTTGGGTGTGCCCCTGCTGCGCCTGCGCCAGCCGCTGGCGCCGGCGCTGCGTCCGGCCGCCATGGTCGCTGCTGCGACGCTGCCGCCGGTAGCGGCCAACGACCCGGTCGGCCGCCTGGTGCGCGACACGCTCGCCGACATCGAGCGCGCCGGGCGCGAAGTGCTCGCGCTCTGGCAGCAGCATCGTGAACAGGTTCCGGCACCGGACGCGCCTCAGCCCCCCGTCGCCGGCCCCAAGTGGCTCGACTGCCGCCTCGCGCGCCATCTCGATCTCGACCAGACCATCCCCTACGTCCGCGACCACGAGCTGTATCCGCAGCGCCCGGGCTGGCCTATCGCCGCCGACCGCCATCCGGTGGTGCCGATGACCATGGAAGTGATGCTGGTGCGCGAGGCGGTGGAGGAGCAGTTGCCCGGCCTGAAGGTGATCGAGGTCGCCGCCATCCAGGCCTACAACTGGCTGGCGGTAGCCGAGCCGCTGACGGTCGAGATCAGCCTGCGCTCGCAGGATGCGGAGTGGATAGCGGCGGAGATCGTCGGCTATTTCCGCGCGCGTGTACGGGTGGCTGCCGAGTACCCAAGCACTGAATTGCCGGCACCGTCCGCGCTACAGAACCCGCGCGCCACCGCCGTCCCCGTCGCCGAGCTGTATCGCGAGGGCTGGATGTTCCACGGCCCGGCCTACCAGGGCGTGGCCGCCTTCGAGGCCATCGGCGACCAGGGCATCGACGGCCGCCTGCGGGTGCCGGCCGGCAAGGGCGCGCTGCTTGACAACATGGGCCAGCTCGCCGGCTACTGGGTGATGGAGCAGCCGCAGGATTGCCTCGCCATGCCCATCGGCGTCGATGCGATTCGATTTCACGCGCCCGATCCGCTGCCCGGCGAGGAGCTGTCAGCCAAGGTGCGCATCAGCCAGCTCGACGCACTGAACTGCGTCAGCGAGCACCAGCTGCACGACGCCCAGGGCCGGCTACGGATCAGCATCGAGGGCTGGCGCACGCGGCGCTACCAGATGGACCAGGCCTTCTGGGTCGCCAGCCGCAAGCTCTCGGAACTCCAGGTCTCGCAGCAGGTGCCGCCGAATGTTGCGCTGTTCGACGACCGCTACGACACCGCGATCCTGCGCGACTACCTCTGCCGCCGCTACCTCACCGCCAGCGAGCGCGCGGTCTACGAGGGCCTGTCGCCGCGCCGCCGCCGCGCCTGGCTCAACGGCCGGGTCGCCGCCAAGGATGCGGTGCGCGCCTGGCTGCGGCGCGAGCGTGGTGTCACCGCCTGCTGGCCGCAGGAGCTGCGCATCGAGAACGACGCCGCCGGCGCGCCAAGGCTGCTGGCGAATGTCACCGACACCCTGCCGGCCGGCCTGCATCTCTCATTGGCCCACAAGGGCGGGCTGGCGGTCGCCATCGTCGGCGAGCAGCCGGTCGGCATCGACCTGGAACGCATAGCCCCGCGCGAAGCCGGCTTCGTCGAGCTGGCCTTCACGCCCGCCGAACTGGCCTGGCTGAGTGATGGCGACCGCGACACCGAGCTGACCCGTGGCTGGGTCGCCAAGGAAGTCGCCGCCAAAGCTGCCGGCACCGGTCTGCAAGGCCGGCCCCGCGACTTCGTCATCGAAGCCCGTGACGGCGACTGCCTCTGCGTCAACGGTCACTGGGTGGTCAGTCACCCGCTGCGCGATTGCATCGTCGGCTGGAGCCTGCCGGCCGGACTCGCGAGCCGCGACACCGCCATCAATACCCACAACCACCCTTCG
This sequence comes from Stagnimonas sp., assembly GCA_030696045.1. Taxonomy (GTDB): domain Bacteria; phylum Pseudomonadota; class Gammaproteobacteria; order Nevskiales; family Nevskiaceae; genus Stagnimonas. The sequence continues at coordinate 19,098 of JAUYNO010000014.1, forward strand.
AGCACCGCCGCATGAGCACCACCCCCGAAGCGATCCTCGCGCTGCTCACTGAGCGCATCCGCAGCACCGTCAACGAGGACTGGATCCAGGACTTCGAGATCGGGCTGGAGACGCGCTTCAACGACGACCTCGAACTCGAAAGCATCGAGTTCGTGAAGATCGCCGATGCCATCCAGGCCCACTACGGCAACCAGCTGGGGATCATCGCCTGGCTCTCGGGCAAGAGCATTCACGAGCTGATCGGTCTCTCGGTCGGCGATCTCGTCGATTACATCCACGGCGCGTTGCAGCCGCAGGCCGCCTGAGAAGCGTTCGGAAAACCTTCGGTCACGCAGGGAGCAAGACCATGGCACGTATCCTCTTCACCGTTCCGCCGCTCACCGGCCACCTCAATCCGGCGCTCGCGGTTGCGGACCATCTCTCGGCGCAAGGCCATCGCGTCGCCTGGGCGGTGCACGCCAAGCAGATCGGCGACAAGCTGCCGCCGCGCAGCTGGGTCTATCCGCTCGATGCCGAGGACCAGACGCCGGCACTCGATGCGCCGGCAGTGCGCGGCCTCGAAAGCGTGCGACTGTTCTTCGAGGACTACACCCTGCCGATGGCCGAGCGCATGTTGCAGCCGCTGGAGGCCATCGCGCGCAGCTTCCGGCCCGACGTGATGGTGGTCGATCACCAGATGCCCGGCGGTGCCCTGGTCGCGCGCAAACTGGGCCTGCCCTGGGCGACGATGGTCACCACCACGGCCTCGATCCTGCGGATGTCGCCCATGCTCGACGCCTGGGTGGCGCAGCAATACTTGGCGCTGCAGCGGCGCTATCTGGAGCCGGAGCTGGTGGTGGAACGACCGGACCTGTCGCCGTACAAGGCGATAGTGTTCTCCATCGAGAGCCTGCCCGGCGCCGCGCAGGCGCGGCTGCCGGCGCCCTATGTCTTCGTCGGCCCCGCCCAGGGCGAGGGTCGGCGGCCGGTAGACTTCCCCTGGGACTGGTTCAGGCCGGACTCGAAGAAGCTGCTGATTTCGCTCGGCACTGTCAGCCGCGACCGCGACACCCGTTTCTTCGAGGTGATGATGGCCGCGCTCGCCGAGCTGCCCGAGGTGCAGGCGGTGATGGTGGCGCCGGATGCGCTGGCGGCGCAGGCACCGCCGAATGTGCTGGTGCGCAGCTACGTGCCGCAGCTGGAACTGCTGGATCGCGTCGATGGCGTGGTCTGCCACGCCGGCCACAACACCGTCTGCGAGGCCCTGAGCCGGGGCCTGCCGCTGATCGTGGCGCCGATCCGCGACGACCAGCCGGTGGTCGCGCGTCAGGTGATCGACGCCGGCGCGGCGCTGTTCATGCGCCACGGCAAGGTCAGCCCTGCCGTGGCGAAGGCCAGCATCGAAGCCCTGCTCAACACGCCCACGCTGGGCGAGCAGGCGCGGCGCCTCGGCGGCGAGCTGCGGCTGGCTCCGGGTGCAGCCGGTGCGGCGCTGGAGATCATCGAACTGGCCTCGCTGCCGGTGCGGGACTCGAGGCCGCAGCGCCCAACGCTGGCCAAGGTGGCCTGAGGACAGACGCTATGGAAACCATCCAGCGTCCAGACGTGGAGCTTGCGAGCATGAGCCTGGGGCAGGGTGCCCCCGTTCTGATGCTGCACGGTCTCGCCAACGGCAACATGGCAACCTGGTTCTCCGGCTACGCCTCGCCCCTGTCAGCGCAGCGCCAGGTGCTGCTCTACGACCAGCGCGGGCATGGCGGTAGCACGCTGCCGAAGCGCGGCTTCGATCTCGACAGCCAGGCCGATGATCTGGTGGCCGTGCTCGATCACTATGGCCTCGGACAACGGCCGGTCGACGTGGTGGGCCATAGCATGGGCGCTCTGGTCGCCCTGCATCACGCGCTGCGCACGCCCTCGAAGGTGCGGCGGCTGGTGCTGGTCGATGCGCCGATGCCGGCCCGCGAATTTGTCGCACCCAGCCTGCTCGGCGCGGGTTCGCCAGAGGTCCTGTCGGACTACATCGACAGTCATCTGGCGGCAGTCGCCGGCCTCGGCGGCCGGCGCAAGGAGCGCTTGCGCCAGCGGCTCACCGCGCTGTTCTTCGAGACCAGCCTGGTGCAGGACGTGCTGCGCATGGACGCCGAACCGGAAGCGGCGCTGCAAGCGCTCCAGGTGCCGACCCTGCTGGTCTACGGCCGTCACTCGCCCTGTGTTGCCGCCGGCCGCCAGCTGGCGCGGTTGCTGCCGAACGCGCAATTGGTGCTGCTGGACTGTGGCCACTACATCCCGGAGGAAGCGCCGGCGGCCCTCCGCACCCAGCTGGAACGCTTTCTCGAAGTACCGCAGGTGGTGGCGCCACAATTGGCGGAGGCAGCCTGATGTCGGAGCAGTCCCTCACGCTGCCGGCGACGCTGCCGCGCAAGAGCCGCCGCTACCAACGCCCGGTGTCCGGGCTGGAGCGCTATTCCCTGGTGCTGCACGGTGCCTACCGCTACCACGTCGACGGCATTGTCGAAGGGGTGGGCGAGGTCGATCCGCAGCAATTGCGCGCTGCCATCGCGGTCGCCGCCGCCGCCAATCCGGCCATCCGCGTGCGCCTGCGCGGCTGGCTGGGCTGGTCGCGCTGGGTCGACAGCGGCCGGGCACCGGATCTGCAAGTGCTGCCGCTGGCCGACTGGGACGGCAGCAGCGAGGCCGGCGCCGGTTTCCTCGAAAGCAAGCTGGATCCGCGCCGCGCCGTCGCCGATGTGTTGTTGGTGCCCTGCCGTGACGGTCGCACCCGCCTGGTGTTCCGCAGCCTGCACGCCGCCATCGACGGTCGCGGCTGCATCCACTGGATGGGCGAGGTCTGCCGGGTGCTGCGGGGCGAGCCGCCGCAGGGTTCGGACTCCGAGCTGACCGACCAGCAGGTGCAGCAGAGCTATGCCGACAAGATTCCCGAGGAGCCGGTAACGCCGCCGCAGCAATGCATCCCGGTGCTGGAACCGGCACCGTTCGAACAGCGCCAGACGCTGAGCTATGTCTGGCGGCGGGTACTGATCGACCGCGACGTACCGCAGCTGCTGACCAAGGCGGCGGTGTTCCTCGCCGAATGGGCGCGCCGGCGCGAGGCGGGAGAGGTGGGCTTCACCATCCCGGTCGACTATCGCGGCTTCCGCATCCAGGAAATGGGCATCGGCAATCTCACCGGCTACCTGCGCCTGAAGGTGCCGGAGGGCTCCAGCTCGCGCAGCCTGGTGGTGCAGCTGGGTCAGCGCCTGAAGGCCTATGCCGACTGCCGGCAGTTCCCGGGCCTGAACAGCCTGCGCTGGTTGCCGGTGCGGCTGATGCTGCGCCAGCTGCGACCGCAGATCGACAAGGTGCTCTACACGGTGACGCCGGCGCTGCCGACCGGCGGCGTGGTGTCCATGGGCAGCCTCAAGGCCGAGCACTACTGCTTTCCCGGGTTCGTCGCCGAGCGCGCCTATGGGGTGCCGGGCTCGGTGGGCAAGCTCAATTTCATCTTCGTGAACTACCCGGACCACGTCTGCGCCATCTTCGCGGCGCCGGCGGCCTACAACCATCGCGGCCAGCTCGACGAGCTGGTCGGCGCCTTCAAAAACCACTTCTCTTCCACGTCGGCCGGACCTGTCTCTTGAACAACATTGATCTCGACAAGCTGCGCGTCAATCGCGGACCCGGCGGAGTACCGCAGGCGCGTCGGCCTGCGGGTTTGTCGCGCCGCTGGTGGCTGGCGGCGGGCGCGCTGCTGCTGATCGGCTATCTGCTGCTACCGAAGGCGGTCGCGGTGCAGAGTACCCAGGTGGTCAGCGCCTGGCCCTCGCAGCAGTACCAGTTGCTGAATTCCACCGGCTATGTGGTGGCGCGGCGCAAGGCTGCGGTGGCCTCTAAAGGTACTGGCCGGGTCGAGTGGCTGGGCGTCAGCGAAGGCGATTTCGTCAAGGAAGGTACCGTGGTCGCGCGGCTGGAGAGCCGCGATGTCGATGCCAGCTACCAGGCGGCGGTCGCCAATACTGCGGTCGCGTCGGCCGCCGTTGCGACCGCCCAGAACGAGCTGGAGGATGCCGACCGCAACCTGCAGCGGACCAATGTGCTGTTCACCCGCAAGCTGGTTTCGCTATTCAACTTGCAGGAGGCGAAGTCGCGCCAGGCCAAGGCCCGCGCCAATCACCAGAGCGCCACCGCCTCGCTGGCGGCGGCGCGCGCCAACGAGCTGTACGCGCGTAGCAACCTCGACTACACCGAAATCAAGGCGCCGTTCGACGGCATCGTGATCGCGCGTTCGGCCAATGTCGGCGACATCGTCACGCCGCTGTCTTCGGCCGCCGATGCCAAGGGTGCGGTGCTGGTGATGGCCGACATGAGCAGCCTGGAAGTGGATGCCGACGTATCGGAATCCTCGCTGTCGCAGATCAAGGTCGGCCAGCCCTGCGAGATCGTGCTCGATGCCTTTCCGGATCGCCGTTATCGCGGCGAGGTCAGCATCGTGGTGCCGACTGTCAACCGCGCCAGCGCGACGGTGACCACCAAGCTGCGCTTCCTCGACGCCGACGCCGACATTCTGCCGGACATGAGCGCGCGCGTGACCTTCCTGTCGAAGGCGGTCGAGCCGGAGCAGAAGGCGGTGCTGGCAGCGACGCCATCGGCCATCGTCGAAGGCGAGGGCGGTAGCCGGGTGTTCCGCATCGGCGACGACGGCCGTGCGCACTCCGTGCCGGTTACTCTCGGCCCGGTGCTGGGCGGTGTGCGCGCTCTGCAGGGCGAGCTGAAAGTCGGCGACGCCCTGGTGCTGGAGCCGGGCAGCAAGCTCGGCGACGGCGACCGCATCAAGCTGGCGGAGGCGAAGTGAGTTCTTCGCTGATCAGCATCCAGCGACTGAGCAAGACCTACCGGCGCGGCAACCAGCCGGTGCCGGTCCTGCTTGATATCGATCTGGAAATCGGGGAGGGCGAGTACGTCTCGCTGATGGGCCCGTCCGGCTCCGGCAAGAGCACCCTGCTCAACCTCATCGCCGGCATCGACAAGCCCAGCAGCGGCAGCCTGCGCATCGGCGGCATCGACATCGCCGCGCTGGAGGAGAACGACCTCGCCGCCTGGCGCGCCGCGCACGTCGGCTTCGTGTTCCAGTTCTACAACCTGATGCCGGTGCTGAACGCCTTCGAGAACGTCGAGCTGCCGCTGCTGCTGACCGAGCTCAGCCGCGCCGAGCGCCGCGAGCACGCCGAGATGGCGCTGAGCATGGTGGGGCTGGCGGATCGCATGGACCACTATCCGAACGAACTCTCGGGCGGCCAGCAGCAGCGCGTCGCCATCGCCCGCGCCCTGGTGGCCGACCCTAGCCTGATCGTTGCCGACGAACCTACGGGCGACCTCGACCGGCACAGCGCCAACGAGGTGCTGAACCTGCTGGATCGCCTCAACGGCGAGCTGGGCAAGACCATCGTCATGGTCACCCACGATCCCAAGTGCGCGGAGCGGGCGGGGCGGCGCGTGCATCTGGAGAAGGGTGTTCTCCTGGATGGCTCCGGCGGCCACTGATGATGACTCGGCAGCTCGGCTACGTCGTGCGTCTGGCCCGCAAGAACATGTGGCGGCATCGGCTGCGCACGCTGCTGACCATCGCGGGCATCGCGGTCGCCATCGTTTCCTTCGGCCTGCTACGGACGGTCGTGGACTCCTGGTACGCGGGCGCCGAGCTGAGTTCCTCGGGCCGCCTGATCACCCGCAGCGAGGCCTCGCTGAGCTTCTCGCTGCCGGTGACCCACGGCGAGCGCATCCGCCGCCTGCCGGGGGTCGAGGGCGTGACCTGGGCCAACTGGTTCGGCGGCATCTATATCGATGAAAAACACTTCTTCCCGCAGTTCGCGGTCGATGCCGCCAGCTACTTCAAGCTCTATCCGGAATTCCGTCTGCCGCCGGAGCAGCTTGCTGCCTTCCTGCGCGACCGCCGTGGCGCCATCGTCGGCCGCAAGACGGCGGCCAAGAATGGCTGGAAGATCGGTGACCAGGTTCCACTCAAGGGCACGATCTATCCGGGCAGCTGGAGCTTCACCATTCGCGGCATCTACACCGGTGCCGACGACAAGGTGGACGAAAGCCAGTTCCTGCTGCATTGGAGCTACATCAACGAGGCTATCAAGGCGGTGCTGCCCTCGATGGCCGACCGGGTCGGCGTGTTCGTGGTCAACATCCAGCAGCCGGGACAGGCGGCGGCGATGTCAGCGGGCATCGACAGCCTGTTCCGCAACTCGCTGGCGGAGACCCGCACCGAGACCCAGAAGGCCTTCCAGCTCGGCTTCATCGCCATGGTCGACACCATCCTGGTGGCGATCCAGACCGTGGCCTATGTGGTGATCCTCATCATCATGGCGGTGATGGCGAACACCATGGCAATGGCGGCGCGCGAGCGCATGCGCGAGTACGCCACGCTCAAGGCCCTGGGCTTCAGCGACCGCTTCGTCGCCGCGCTGATCCTGGGCGAGTCGCTGAGCATCGCGCTGGCCGGCGGTCTGCTCGGCATCGCCCTGAGCTTTCCGCTGGCCGAGGGCTTTTTCCGGGCCACGCGCGACCTGTTCCTGGTGTTCGAGATCACGCCGTCCACGATCGCGCAGCAGTTGATCTCCGCGCTGCTGATTGGCGCCGTCGCTGCGCTGGCGCCGGCCTGGAACAGCCGGCGGATTGCCATTGTTGATGGGCTGAGGGCGGTGACATGAGCCTACCGACCCTGCGCCCTCGCTTTTATCCCCCTCCCCCTTGCGGGGAGGGCGATTGGCCGGGCTGGAGACTGACATTAAGTCAGTCTCCAGTAGCCAATCGCGGGGAGGGGGGCTGTCGCGTCGGATTGCACTCCTCGCGGCTGAGCGCCCCCCTCCCTAGCCCTCCCCGCAAGGGGGAGGGGATTTGCTCGCACTTGCGTGATCGGCGTGATCCTTTCAGATGGGTGCACCCATGAGCACCGGCCTCTCACTCAGCTACGTCGCGCGCAACCTGATCGCACGCAAGCTCACCACCATTCTCACGGCATCCGGCATGGCCCTGGTGGTGTTCGTGTTCGCCACCGTGCTGATGATGGCCGAGGGCCTACGCCAGACGCTGGGCGGCACCGGCCTTCCCAGCAATGTGGTGATCATCCGCCAGGGTTCGCAGACCGAGGTGCAGAGCACGCTCAGCCGTGAGCAGGCGAACCTGATCGCGACCCTGCCGGGCCTGGCCAGCGACGCAGCGGGGCAGGCGCGCCTGAGTCGCGAGGTGCTGGTGCTGGTGAACCTGCCGCGCAAGGACGGCAGCGGCATGGCCAATGTGGTGGTGCGCGGCACCACGCCGGTTGGCCTGCAGCTGCGACCACAGGCCAAGCTGGTCGCGGGCCGCCTGTTCAGACCCGGTTCGTCCGAGATCGTGGTCGGCTCCGGCATGGCGCGCGGCAAGATCGGCCTGGCGCTCGGCGACACGCTGAGCTTCGGTCTGCGCGCTTGGACCGTGGTCGGCATCTTCGACGCCGGGCACAGCGGTTTCGATTCCGAAATCTGGGGCGACAGCGGCCAGATGCTGCAGGCCTTCCGGCGTGGCGCGTATTCCTCGATGGTGGTCGGTCTGCGCGACACGGCCAGCTATGGACGCTTCGCCGAGGCACTGGCCCAGCAGCCCTCGCTCAAGGTCGACATCAAGCGCGAGAACCGCTTCTACGCCGATCAGTCGGAGAAGCTCGCCGACTTCATCAGCATCCTCGGCAAGACCATCACGGTGATCTTTTCCATCGGCGCGATCATCGGCGCGATGATCACCATGTATGCGAGCGTGGCCAATCGCACCCGCGAGATCGGCACCTTGCGGGCGCTGGGTTTTCGGCGCGGCAACATCGTCATGGCCTTCCTCAAGGAAGCGATGTTGCTCGGCCTGGTCGCCGGCGTGATCGGCCTGCTGCTGGCCTCGCTGACCCAGATGGTCGAGATCTCGACCACCAATGTGCAGACCTTTTCCGAGGTGGTGTTCGGCCTGGTGCTGACGCCGGACATCGTCCTCGACGTGCTGCTTTTTTCCATCCTGATGGGCGTGCTCGGCGGTGTGCTGCCGGCCCTCAGGGCTTCCCGCCTGGAGATAGTCGATGCCCTCCGATCAAGTTAGTGCGCTGGCGCCAGCGCCCGTTTTCGTGCCCAAGGTCGATCCCCGTCGTCTGCTGCCGCCGCTGCAGCCGCAGACTCGCATTGCTCGGCCGGTGTCCACGCCCGAGTACTACCACGCCAGCGTCGCCACCAGCGGCCGCACGCTGGAAGTGCGCCGCGAGAATGGCTTCTGCGTCGAAGGCCAGGGCCAGCTGCCGGCTGAACGCTGGCAGGCGGCGCTGGACGCCGTCGCCGCAGTCAATCCCGGTGCGCGCCTGCGGATGATTGGCAGTGGCCGCAAGTCGCGCTGGGACAGCGATGGCAAGCCGCCGGTGCTGAAGGTATTGGAGCACTGCGACTGGGATGGCCGCTCCGGTGATCGCATGGAGGCGGTGTACGAGACGCCGTTTCCGCTGGACACCGGCCCGACCGTTGAACTGGTGGTGATCCATCGTCCCGACAACCGCAGCCTGCTGGTGCTGCGCAGCCATCACGCCGTGTTCGACGGCATGGGCAGCATGCACTTCCTGCAGGAGCTGTTCCGCGCGCTGCGCGGTGAGCGGCTGCTCGGCACCAATGCCGCCTTCAGCGACGTGGACCTGATGCTCAGCGTCGGTGCGAAGCGCTCGACCTCGCGGCATGTGAAGACCGCCGCCCTGACCGGCCAGCCCCAGGGCGATGAGCAAGGCGACGAGTGGCGCCGCATCAGTCTGGGCAAGCCGGTGAAGAATCAGCTGGCCCGGGTCGCCGAGGCCATCGTGAGCTTCATGCGCCAGCACAGTCCGCAGCTGCCGGTGCTGATCGGGGTGCCGGTCGATCTGCGCCGTCATGCGCCGGGCCTGCTGTCCACCGCCAACTACACCAACATGCTGCTGGTGCGGGTGAACGTGGGCGAGGGCAGCGAACAGTTCCGCCTGCGGCTGAAGGAGATGCTCGACCAAAAAATGGAGGCGGTCTATCCCGGCATTCTGGAGATCACCAAGTGGTTCTCGCTGGCGCAGCTGGACCGCCTGCTGTCGCGCAACGAGAAGAACTACCGGACCAAGAAGGCCATCGAGACGGCCGTGATCTCCAATCTCGGCAAGCAGGACGGCAGCCTGCTGAGCTGCGAGGGCTTCAGCACCGAGCGCATGTTCGTGGTCCCGATCAAGGGCAGCATCTTCACCGGCATGATCTGCATCGGCGACGAGGTCGAGCTGACCATCAACATCCCGAAGGTATTGGCCAGCAACGGCCGCTTCGACGCTTTTGTCGCTCACTTGCTGCAAGGCCTGAAGGACTAGTTGCATCCCCATGTCGGCGCCGCGAGTTCGCTGGCAAGTGCCAGCCGATATTGAAGAATCCACCAATGCCACGGCGGCGAGCGCCTGCCAGGAATGAATTGATGATTGTGCACAATGTATATTATGGTAAATGTAAGGTACGATTGGCTCTGGTTCTGACCCTGGGCTGCTCGCTGAGCCTGTCGTGTTGCTAACAACGTTAACGGCCCATTGCTATGAACGTTAACGAAAGCACGTTGACGACCCATCTGGCGTTCCTCGTCTCGCTCCTAAGCGATTGATTCCATTGACACATGCTCCTGCTCGTCGATCATCGCCACGCAACATCGCTACAAGACTATGCGACTGCCCCTCGCACGTGACGAGTTCTTACATTCATAGCCTCACTCGGTCACCACCTTCCCAAACTCCGCCTGCAGTGCGATGCGATGAAAACCCAACTTGGTCCCGAATTGTGAAGAATCTAATAGGTTGTCGTCCTAGCCGGATGGCTGTCATCGGCCTGAGCATCTTCGTGCTGCCCATGTCAGCCGTCCGCGCCAACGATTTGCTGACAACGTACGCCCAGGCGCTCCGTCACGATGCGGTATTGCGCGCGTCCCGCTACCAGCGCGACGCCGCGCTGGAGGCCAAGCCGGCCGCTCGCGCGATGCTGCTCCCGCGGATCACGGCCAGTTACGACCGCGTCTACAACGATTCCGAGATCGAAGTCGGCTACGTCGATCCCACAACCGGCACGCCGATCACGCTCTCGCGCCAGAACGACGGCACGGACAAAAGTCTCAATCTGAGCCTGACCCAACCGCTGTTCAGCCTGGAGGCCTGGTACCAACTGAAGCAGGCTGACGAGCAAGTAGCCCTCGCCCAGCTCGGTTACCAGGCCAGCGAACAGGCTCTGATGCTGCGGGTAGCGGAGACCTACTTCGGCGCCCTCGCCGCCAGCGACCGCCAGCGCACCGTGAAAGCCGAGAAAGATGCTCTTTGGCGCCAACTCGACCTCGCCAAGCAGAACATGGCGATCGGGCTGGCCAGTGTCACCGACACCGGGGAAGTCCAAGCGCGCTATGACCTCGCGGTTGCCGAGGAATTGGCTACCAGCCAGGACCTGGGTGCGGCTCGCGAAGCGTTGGAAGAGATCACCCGGCCGCCGCTTGCCACAATTGATGAGAAGCGCGTTCGGGTGGTTCCACTCCCCGGTCCTGTCGTGGCGCCGAAGGCGTTGGCTGGTCTGCGCGACAACGCCGCTCCGGCAGTAATGTCCAAACGCCTCGATCAGTGGCTGGACGAGGCCCAGCTCGGTAATTTTGACCTGCTCGCAGCGAAGCTCGACTTCGACATCGCCGCTCGCGATGTGAAGGCCGCCAACGCCAATCACCTGCCGACGCTGGCAGCGACTGTGACCTATACCGATGCCCGCACCGGTGGAGGCGCCTTCCCTACCAAAGCTGAAGGTACGGCGGTGGGCGTAGGCGTGAAATTGCCGCTGTTCAGCGGCGGAGCTACCCAGTCCGGCGTGCGACGTGCAGTAGCGGCGCGCGAACAGAAACTTGCGGAATTCGACGGTTCACAGCGACAGGTCGAGCGCCAGGTGCGGGTTGCCTATCAGGCGGTTCTGAGCGGAACGGCACGAGTGAAAGCTTTGAAGCTTGCGCTGGCTTCCAGCGGCTCGGCCTTGGTGGCCGTCGAAACGGGCCAGGAGATCGGAACGCGCACGGCTATCGATCTGCTCAACGTCCAGCAGCAAAGGTACGGAGCCGAGCGCAATTACAACCAGGCTCGATATGACCAGTTGCTGGCCCTACTTCGACTGAAAGCGCTGACCGGGCGCCTCGCCATCCGGGATCTCGCGGAAGTAGACGCTCTGCTAGCTGCTCCGACGTAACTTGGGAGGGAAACGTGTCGCCACAATTGCTTTAACAAACAGAGTTTTATCGAACTTATCGGTCCAAGGCGGCAAAGCACTGATGTACTGTTTTTTCACGTCTGCACCGACATTCGCGGCTACGTCCCACCGGCCGAAGCGGAAGCCGCCTACTATCAGAAGC
>JAUYNO010000015.1 GCA_030696045.1 Stagnimonas sp.
GTCTTGAACCACTTGATGTCCGGGTTCCCGTAGAAGAAGCTGCGGGTGAAGGACTCGTATCGCTCCATGTCTTCAGTCGTGACTACCAGCATGAAGTCTGCGTCCCCCGTCACGTAATAGCCTGCCATGATTTGCGGCGTCGCGCGAATCGCCTTTTTGAAGTGGTCGATGATGTCCGAGCGCTCGCGCTCCAGGCCCACTAGCACGACCATCTGCACGCTCTGGCCGATGGCCTTGGGGTTCACGATAGCAACATCCGACTCAATAACGCCTTCGGCGCGCAACCTCTTTAACCTCCTCTGTACCGCAGTGGGAGACAAGCCCACAGCCTCACCCAATTCTTCGCTGGGTGTCCTGTTGTTTCGCTGGACCTCGGCGAGGAGCCGGGCGTCGATTCGGTCGATATCCATTCGTTTGCCTAAAAACTGCACGATGGCGAAATAAACGAAGCTTAACAGATCAAATTTGGGTTGTTTTACTGCAAGTTGAGGTGCTTGTTCCTGAACAATTGTCTCATCTAAGGTAGTGAAGGGATGCAAGGTGACGGTTGAAGCGACTTGGTCGAAAAAGGTGAACGAGGCATCTGCCCACGTTAGAGCGGCGGGACTGCTTGAGAAGAGCTCGTGGATCGGCGGCGTCTGGATCAGCTCGCAAGACCTGCGGCCTGTGACCGACCCTGCGACTGGACTGCCGTTTGCTGAGGCGGCATGGATGACCCCCGAGCATGTCGATACTGCAGTTGAACATGCCCTGCATGCCCAGAAGAAGTGGTCTAAGGTTCTCGCGCGTCAACGTGGCGACGGCCTCAGGAGCTGGGCCGCCGTGTGTCGGGAGCACGCGCACGAAATTGCCCAGGTCATCACGCTTGAGCAAGGGAAGCCCTTGCGTGAAGCGTTAGACGAGGTGCGCTATGGCATCGGCTTTATGGATTGGTTCGCCGCAGAAGCCGAGCGCGCGTATGGCGAAACGATTCCCGCGCACAAACCCGGCGTTTGCCTCACCGTGGACCTGCAGCCGGTGGGCGTCGTGGGCATCGTCACTCCGTGGAACTTTCCGTTCGCTATGATCGCGAGGAAAGCTGCGGCGGCGCTTGCGGCCGGATGCAGCGTCGTCGTGAAGCCGGCGCCGGAGACGCCACTGTCCGCATTCGCTCTGGCACGCATGGCCCAAAAAGCGAATTTGCCGCCCGGCATCTTCAACGTTGTCCACGGTGACGGGCCCGAGCTCGTGCGCAGGCTGAATGAACATGTGCAGGTGCGCGCTCTCTCGTTCACCGGTTCGACCGAGGTTGGGCGCGTGCTGATGCGCGACGCTGCGGCGACTGTCAAGAGGGTGTCACTCGAGCTCGGCGGGCACGCGCCGTTCATCGTGTTCGATGACGCCCCGCTGGAAAAGGCGGTGGACGATTGCATGGCTGCAAAGTTCGCGACCTCGGGCCAGGACTGCCTGGCCGTTAACCGCGTGTACGTGCAGCAGCGCAGCTATGCCGCCTTTTGCGATGCGCTCGCCGGCAAGGTCCGCGAGCTCCGCGTCGGGCACGGGCTGGAAGAGGCAACCCAAATCGGTCCGATGACGCGCCGCTCCGTCGCCGAGAAGTGCCGCACGCAAGTGGAGGACGCGATCGACCGCGGAGGCAGGCTTCTGGCCGGCAATAACCAGGCCAGCCTGTCGGGCGGCAACTTCATCACACCAACGCTGATTGTCGACGCCAATGAATCCATGGACATCGCGCGCGACGAGACCTTTGGCCCCGTCGTCGCAGTGCTGCCCTTCGACACAGAAGATGAAGCAGTCGTACGCGCGAACAACAACGAATTGGGCCTTGCCGCATACGTTCAGACGGAGTCGCTGGGCCGCGCTCACCGGGTCTCGAAGGCACTGGAGTACGGCATGGTGGCCGTCAACACACCTTCGTTCACGGGCGCTCCCATCCCCTTCGGCGGATGGAAGCAGGCCGGGTTGGGGCGCGAAGGCTCGCGCCACGGGATGGCCGAATTCATGGAACTGAAATACACGTGCATTCAAACCCAAATGCAAGAAAGCTGAAACTATGAACACTGTTCTCCGCCCCAATTCGCTGCATGAAGTCATCGCCCGCGACCGAGCAAGCGTGCTGCATCCCTTTTCGAACCTGCACGCCTATGCGCACGGCACTGCCGAGTCAACCGTCGTTGAGACGGGCAAGGGGTCGCGCATCCGCGATGCGGCCGGCCGCGAATTCCTCGATGGCTTCGCGGGGCTGTATTGCGTCAATATCGGGTACGGCCGAACCGAGGTTGCGGAAGCAATTTCCCGGCAAGCGCACAAGCTAGCGTACTACCACAGCTATGCCGGGCATACGACGGAGGAACTTGCGCGTCTTTCACACCGGCTCGTCACCATGGCACCGGGTAAGATGAGCAAGGTCTTCTACGGCCTGTCCGGTTCCGATGCGAACGAGACGAACGCCAAGCTGGTCTGGTACTACAACAACCTGCGCGGCCTGCCTGCCAAGAAGAAAATCATCTCGCGCGAGCGCGGCTACCACGGTTGTTCCATCGTCTCCGGCTCGATGACGGGGATGAGCTTCTACCACGATTACATGGACCTGCCGCGTGGCGGGATCCTGCACACAGGCGTGCCGCACTATTACTGGGGCGCTGAAGCGGGCGAGACGGAAGAGCAGTTCTCGCTGCGTCGGGCGCGCGAACTGGACGAACTGATCATGCGGGAGGGACCGGAAACGGTCGGTGCCTTCATCGGCGAACCTGTGCTGGGTACGGGCGGCATCACTCCGCCGCCTGCGGGCTACTGGCCGGCGATCCAGCAGGTGCTGCGCAAGCATGACGTGCTGCTGATTGTCGATGAAGTCATCACGGGGTTTGGTCGCACCGGAGCGATGTTCGGAAGCGACATGTACGGCATCGAGCCGGACCTGATCACAGTTGCGAAAGGTCTCACCTCCGCCTATGCACCGCTTTCCGCGTCGATCGTGGGTGAACGCGTGTACGAAGTAATGGAGGCCGGCGCGGAGAAGGTGGGCGCGTTCTCACACGGCTACACCTACTCCGGCCATCCGCTCGGCGTCGCGGCGGCGAACGCCGTGCTCGATATCGTCGAGCGCGAGGACATTCCCGGCCTCGCGAAAACCACCGGCGCACATTTTCAAGCTCTGCTGCGAAAGACGTTCGGCGAGTTTCCCATTGTGGGAGAAGTGCGCGGCGTGGGCATGATGGCGGCCGTCGAGTTCGTGGCTGACCCGGCGACAAAAACACGCTTTGACCCTTCATTGAAGGTCGGCGCGCGTATCTCGCAGGCCGCCCGCGATCGCGGCCTGATCGCGCGAGCCATGCCGCACGGCGATATCCTGGGATTCGCGCCACCGCTGGTCATGAGCGTCCAGGACGTGGATGAGATGGTGGCGATCGCGGCCGAGGCAACTCGCCAAGTGATGAACCAGCTCTGACGCTTCGATCCGGCCCAACTTACATCCAACCACTTCTATAAACGGACATCACATGCGTATCGGCGTACCCAAAGAAATCAAGAATCACGAGTACCGCGTCGGCCTCACCCCGGCAAGTGTGGGCGAATATGTCCGTGCAGGACACCAGGTCTGCGTCCAGAGCGGCGCGGGCGATGGCATCGGTGTAACGGACGCGGCGTATGTGAGAGCAGGTGCCA
Organism: Stagnimonas sp.; assembly: GCA_030696045.1. Classification (GTDB taxonomy): domain Bacteria; phylum Pseudomonadota; class Gammaproteobacteria; order Nevskiales; family Nevskiaceae; genus Stagnimonas. The sequence continues at coordinate 3,664 of JAUYNO010000015.1, forward strand.
CGGTCGTTCCCACGGCCGAAGAGGTCTTCTCCACTGCGCAGATGATCGTGAAGGTGAAGGAGCCTCAGGAGTCAGAGTGGAAGTTGCTGAACGAGCGGCACATCTTGTTCACGTACCTCCATCTCGCCCCTGACCCGAAGCAGGCCCAAGGACTTGCAGACTCCGGTTGTGCAGCCATCGCCTATGAAACCGTGACGGACGCTCGCGGCGGGTTGCCGCTGCTCGCCCCCATGAGTGAAGTCGCGGGCCGTCTCGCCATCGAAGCCGCGGCGAATTGCCTGCGCCGGTCTTCGGGCGGCAAGGGCTTGCTGATCGGCGGTGTTCCCGGCGTTCCTCCAGCTCGGATCCTCGTGATCGGGGGTGGTGTGGTGGGGACGCACGCAGCGCGGATGGCAGTTGGGCTCGGTGCGCAGGTGACCATCATCGAACGGTCGCTCGATCGTCTCCGCGCTCTGGACGAGCTCTTCGCCGGTCGCGTTTGCACGCGGGCGTCCAACTACACCGCGCTGGAGGAAGAGGTGATCGCATCGGACGTGGTCGTGGGTGCCGTGCTCATTCCCGGCGCTAGCGCGCCGAAGCTGGTGTCCCGCGAAGTGTTGAAGCAGATGCGTAGCAAGAGCGTGTTGGTCGATGTCGCGATCGATCAAGGGGGCTGCTTCGAGACTTCCAGGCCAACCACCCACGAAGATCCGACCTACGAGGTCGACGGCATCATCCACTACTGCGTCGCGAACATGCCAGGCTCCGTGCCAGTCACGTCGGCCCAAGCTCTCAACAACGCTACGTTGCCATTCGGGTTGGCCTTGGCCAATCGGGGGCTGGACGCCTTGACGTCGGATGTTCACCTGAGACAAGGACTCAATCTGTTTCGGGGCCGCTTCACGAACCGCGCCGTCGCGGAGGCACTGAGCGTTGCGTGGCAGGCTCCCGAGCAGGCGCTGGGCTTGAACTGAGCGTACGGCAGCGGCGCAGGCCGCGGGAGAGTGAACCAAACCGTGGGAGGGCAATGCCCCCAAATTGACGTCAGCATCGGCGGCGTTAGCGCCGCACCGTCGAGGGGCATTCGGTTTCCAGCTATTTTACCGACCACGAGGTGAGGAGGCCAAATGCGCGGCGTTTGCTCCCCCGCAGGTGAGCTTCGGCTAGGCTGGCCACCTTAGCAACCATTTGGAGGTCGCCATGCGACTGATCATCGAAACACGCCTGGAGGGTGACCAAGGAAGTACGACGGCGACTGCTGAGGCAGCAAAGATCATTGCCGTGGTGGAACGGCAGGATCGTAGCGTTGCCGGCTTGGGACTCACACTTGCCGCAGGCCGCGCCCTGCTCGCCGAAGTTCAATCGGTGCTGGTATCGCACCAGACCGCAGGCTGGATGGCGGGCCAGATGACATGTTGCCGCTGCGGCTCAGTCCTGGCGCACAAGGACAGGCGATCGATCGTGATGCGGACTGTGTTTGGTAAGGTCGAGATACCGAGCCCGAGGCTGTGGACGTGTAGCTGCGGTGCGAAGCAAGGGGAACCGCGGCGCTCCGTGAGCCCGCTCAGCAAGGCTGTTCCCCAACGCGTCACTCCAGAGCTGGAGTATCTTCAGGCCAAGTGGGCCGCCCATCTGCCCTATCGGCAGGCCACTGAGCTGCTTCAAGAGGTCCTTCCGCTGGACAAAGGGATTTCCTTGGGAAGCACTCGGCGCCGTATCCTCGCCGTCGGTCACGCGCTGGATGCGCAGATTGAGCGCGATATTGTCTCCAGACCAAAACCCAAACAAGACGATCAAGTCAGCGAATCGATCAGCGTCGGCTGCGTGAGCGTCGACTCGGCTTGGCTGAGCTTCAGCAGCAGTCCCAGGAGCCGCAAAGCCGCGCGCGACTTAGCGGAACTGAAATCGCCCTGGACGAAGAAAATGGTCCAAGAGCGGCATGTCAATATCGTCGCGGGACGCGCGACATTTGCTGATCGCCCCCGCGCCTGTATGCGTATGTCCATAAGCAAGTGGCATCGGCGGCCGCGCGGTTGGATCAATTTCTCCAGACAAGCGGTGGGGGGCCAAATGAGCGAGTCACCGTGATCAGCGACGACGCCGGCGAGTTTGGCAACTCCTTTCGGCCCTACTCCGTTATTGCGACAAAACCCAAAATATCAGTGAGACGGGATTTCTGACATGCACGTCCCCGTTGGGGCTTCAGAGGTCGCAATTCACTAATGAAGGGACTCGCTTGGCAGAAATTCTGCATCTAATCTAATGGTGGAATACGACGCTTTCAAGCCAAATAACGCGCGTAACATGCTCGGATCGGCGACGTGCGTTAGATAGAGTTGGCTGCTTGCCGGCGCCTCGATGCCCAGCGCGCCGCCAATTCGGCACACCTCACGCTGGCCCGTGTAATGCAAGCACTTTGGATGATCGTTGCGTCACTACTGTTCGCCCTCATGGGGGTGTGCGTCAAACTTGACGCGGCACACTTTAGTACCGCGGAAATGGTGTGCTATCGGGGCATTGCGGGAATGATTGATCATTATGTGGGCCTTTGCGCGTTGGAAGCGCGTGTCGCTCCGCACCGAATTCCCGCGCCTGCACGCGTGGCGCAGCTTCCTTGGATTCGCGTCCCTTGGGACCTGGTTCTACGCCATCGCTTACCTTCCGCTCGCCACTGCCAACGCACTCAGCTACATGAGCAGTGTCTGGATCGCGATCTTCGTCATCACAGGTGGCTATCTTTCTTGGAGAGCAAGACGCAAAGGCGAGCGCCGCCCAATCCATGCTTCGCTCGTCGTGACCGTCGCTTCCGGATTTGCAGGTGTCCTGCTTCTGCTGCGTCCAGAGATGCCGCAACGGGAGCTGCTAGCAGCTACCGTGGGTCTGCTGTCCGGTTTTCTCTCGGCCTTGGCGTACATGCAAATCGTCGAACTTGCGAACGCCGACGAGCCCGAAACCCGCACCGTCTTTTACCACGGGGCCGCATGTACAGCCGGTGGCGCTGTATGGATGACTCTCACGGGGCCGTCCGTCTGGTCTTGGTCCGCTGCCATCTTTCTGATTCCCATCGGCGTTCTCGCGTCAGTCGCCCAATGGTGCATGACACGTGCGTACTCCGGTCCACGAGGCCACGCCAATACGCTTGCCGTCGCCAATCTTCAGTACTCAGGCCTCCTGTTTTCGGCGATCTTCGGCAGCTTGCTGTTCGCAGAAGCGATTTCCATGCAGGGATGGATTGGCATTGCCATTATCACTCTGAGCGGCATTGGTGCGACCATCATCAGGAATCGCGCGGTGCCGGCGGCACCCGTTGAGGAACATTAGCCTTCGCCTGTCCCAATTTGCGCTACATCGCCCTGCGCCTCTCCCCGTGCGTCCCTTGGCGTAATTCCAAAGTGGCGCCTGAAGGCGCCGCCCGAGGCCCGGTTCGTCGTCGAAGAAATCGTGTCTGGCCTACAGCTTGCGAATGGCCAGCCCGAAGTCGCAGAAATCATTGCGAGCGGGACCGGTCGCTAGAGAAGTTGTGGATAGCGTCGCGTTCCAGTGTTCGGGATCGACAGCGACGGCAAAATTACTTCGCCTCGAGGCCTGCGCGACGCTCACAACGCTCGCGGCATCGATTCAGTGTAAGGCTTGAATGTCGAGGCTTAGCGCACTCATTGATTTTGCCGTTCCGTATGCCTGTCTGACGCCGATCAGGCTCGCATTCGCCACACCGGAAGATGAGATCGCCCGAACGCCCTCCGACGTGCTCAGTTCACTAGATGCCGTCGAGGGCTGGCCCGCCGAGGATACTGGTGCGTCGGATATTTCAGCTACGAAGCGGCTTCGGCTTTCGACCCGAACATCGCGGTGCACGTGCCCGACGGTCCGCTGGCTTACTTCTCCGTCCATCGCAGCCCGGCGTATGCGGCCAGCCATCACACCTTGAAGGGCTGCTGATAGGTTGAGATAGTGTGCGCGATGAACATCGCGCACACCGTGGCGAGCGAAGCTCGCACCCGGATTCCCAAGAGACGGTTTTACAGCGCCGAGCTCAAACTGCAAGTTGTCGGGGCATGCGCCCGACCTGGCGCCTCTATTGCTGGCGTGGCACTGCAGCACGGCATCAATACCAACATCGTGCACCGGTGGTTACGTGAACATAGCCAGGGAACGCTGGTCCCGCAACCGCAGGCGTTTGTGCCGGTTACTTTGGAATCCACCTCAGAAGTTGCAGAACTCGCGCCGGTAGCGGTGACAGCCACGGCTGAGATCCGCATGGAATTGCGCCGTGGCAACTCGACGGCAACCGTGACATGGCCGAGCGAGCTGGCGGGCGATTGTGGCGCTTGGCTGCGGGAGTGGCTGCGATGATCCGCATCGATGCTCTGTGGCTGGCCACAGTCCCCATAGACATGCGCATGGGACCAGAGCGCCTGCTCGCACGGGTGGTGCAGGTGTTCTGTTCTGCTCAGGCCCATCATGGCTATGTGTTTGCGAACGCCAGGGGCAACCGCATGAAGCTGCTGTTGCACGATGGCGTTGGCATGTGGTGTGCGGCCCGGCGGCTCAATCAAGGCGGATTTGAATGGCCACGCGGTGGCGCTGACATGTCGGCCTCAATAGCTGACGTCCGTCGTGAGTTGATTGTTTTCACGCGGTCCTGTGCGGAAGTTTCGCTGTGATTGGAATTTTTGAATGACCGAGAACCTAATCGCGTTCATGGCGCGTCGGGAGAACGGAGGCCAGCCTTCGCCCTCTGCAACCTCACCACAATTCGAAGATATTTATTCAAGTCCGAAGAGTTCGTATGGTTCGCCATGTCTTCAAGCGTGACCGCAAAAAGGGTACGCATCCAAAGGGTCACAAGGCTGATTTTGGTCCGCTGCAGTGCTATGGGCAAATAGGCCAGTTCGGTATGACCCGAGTCAGCCGCTCGTTTCTCAAGCTCCAACATAAGATCGAGTTCGGCCTGTCGCGTAGCCTCAGCCTCCATGTAGGCTTCGTCAATTGGTTCTAGTTCGGATGAGTAACTCGTAATATCAATTTCCACGACACGGCTGAAAAGGTTTTCGAAAAGGTGTTTTTGTGGGCGCTTAGCTAGGATGCTGTATTCGGCCATCCAGGTCGTCGTGGAGGCTTGCCAAACAGATACGACCACATAGGCTTCACCAAAGATTCCAGGCGGAAGTCCCAAAACGCTAAATGTAGAAGGCTTCTTGATGCTCATTTGAGTTTCCGTTAGGTCTCGATGCTGACATCACATGCTGCGACACAAGCGGGCATTATGAGGAGAATTGAACAATACTTTCATAGTTTTGAATGACGACATAGCGCAGAAAAACTGCACAGTAGGCGTACATACTGCGGCTTTTGGTCGCACGCTACCCGATGGCGCGCACCTTGGTTAAGTCATTTAGATTCGATACAAGTTATTGCCCTAAATTCACTTTTTGGTCCGGCCTTTTTATTGCTACTGACGTTAGGCTATCCGTGAAATCAGGCTTACTTTCCTTCGGTGGCCAGGCTCAGGAAGCTGCGCGAGAAAGACTCAGTGAAGGTCTTGCGGTTGCCCGGTGATGCGATCCACCCGAAAGGCACTGACCTCATTGTGTCGTGACCCGCGGACGTTGCGGGCGCGTCGACCTTTGATCATGATGATGCGTTCCCTGCCAAACCGTGCGTTGGGCCCAGGTCTGGCCTCAGGCGGTGGCCGGCTTGAGCGTGGCCCCGGCCGGGATCTCGCCGTGCTCAAGGTAGCGCCACCGCGCGATAGCCAGACGTCGCGCCAATGCGAGCGTTCGCCACACCCCGACCTCGGATCTGGATGCATGAGCCACGTCAAACCACGGTTCGGGGCCACCCATCCCCCGCCCTTGCCGCCGGCGGGAAGGAAGCGGGTCGCCCTCTGTCGTCAGGCTTTCTAGCCGAAAATACCCGTCCAGCAAGCCCTGCGGGGGCGTCGGCGGCGCCGATCGCCTCGTCAAGGCCAAGCCCCTTGGGTGATCGCCAACCATGGCCGCCAGCCGGCGGTCAACATGGGATGGCCGCGCGCATACGTTTGAGGGGCTGGAGAAAACTCTCACTCTCTTAGCGCTTCAGCCCTTCCGGCAATAGGCAGGCCTCGGTCACCTGCAGGTCGTTGTCCTTGGCGAAATTCAGGACGAAGTTCCAGGCCATGACTTCGCATTCGCGCAGTTCGCTGTTGACGACCACGGCCTTGACACCATTGATGAGGGCGGGAATGCACCAGGGCGAGTAGTTCAGGTGGCTGCCCGGGTGGGCGCCACCGGGGCGGAACGAGCTCATCACCCCGGCCAGCCGCTCCGCCCAGTCGCTGGGGCGAAAGGTCTTTCCGTCAAGGGTCTGGCCCAGGATGAAGACTTCTGTGGCGGTGCTGGAAACAATCGTTTGAAGCCCCAGCGCGTTCATGGCCACTTCCGGCTTGTTGCTGCCGGGCACGCCCAAGCGCCGATAGTCTTCGCACACGAACTTCATTGGTCGGGATCCTTCAACTAATGCCATGGATTTGTGCGCAAGAAAGCCGCGGATCCTGGCGACTTTTCGCCGCCAGTCCCCATCGGCGCCCTCCGCCATCAACTCTCTAAGGCGTGCATTGAGGATCGGCCTTCAGTGTGACACGGGCCTAGACTAGCGAACAGACCCTTTGGCCGTCAATGCTATCTATCTAAAATGTCGGGCGTTGCGCGAACACTACACCGCTCCACGTCATAAGAGGCACCCCCTCTCTCCATGGGGGGGCTCGGTTGGGTTCAGAGAGTTTAGTCGTCGATCGAAATGGCCGCGTATAGTTGTTTCGCGCAGCATTCACTTAGAAGAGCACCCAAATGCAGATCAATTGCAAGCAGCGCGGATGCCACACCTATCGCCGTAAACGCTCACCCTTCGGATCGAAGAAGGCTTGCAACGACGCGTCTGCGTCATATAGTTCACCGGCAATTTCGATCTGCCAACGACTGTTCTCGATCAACTCCTTGGTAACACCTTCGGAATGATTCACGTAGCCCAAGCCGATCGAAGTTCCGAGCGTAAAGCTCTTCACTCCCGAAGAAATGTAGCCAACGATCTCGCCATTGCAGCGGACAAGTTCCTCGCCAAACAGAACAGGTTTCACGTCTCGCAGCTTGAAGGACACCAACCGTTTTTTGAGCGGCATCGATGCCTTCTGCAGTGCAGTTGCCTCTTTTCCGATGAAGCCGTCCGCCTTATTCCAGTCGATTGTGAAACCCAAACCGGCTTCGAGCAAGGTATCTACCGGCGTCAGATCCAGTTCGTACTCGCGATACGCTCGTTCCGAGCGTAGATGTTCAAGTGCGTGATATCCGGCTGGTTTAAGGTTGTGCGCTTTGCCAGCCTCCCACAACACATCAAATACATGCTGTGCCATCTCGGTGGGAATATGAAGCTCCCAGCCGAGCTCCCCGATGTAAGTCAGCCGGTTGGCAATAACTCGGGCATAGCCCACATCAATTTCTTGGCTTGTGGCAAATGGGAATGCTTCGTTCGACAAATCGGCATCGGTCACCATGCTCAGAACGGCGCGCGAGTTCGGCCCCTGCAGAGACAGGACCGCGTATGCCGATGTTACGTCTGTGAGTGTGACATTCCAATCTTCGGTAATGTGCCGCTCGATCCATGCCTTGTCGCGGGGGTGAACCGTGGCTGAAGAGATGATTAGGTACTGCGTATCCGACAGACGGTTAACGGTGACATCCGTTTCAATTCCGCCTTTGTCATTTAGCATATGTGTGTACACGAGCTTGCCGGGCGAAACATCGACATTGCCTGCGCAAATCCTTTGCAGGAACTTGCAAGCATCGCGACCCTGGACAAGGTGTTTGCCAAACGAGCTTTGGTCGAAAAGTACCGCCTCCGATCGCGCCGCCTGGCATTCCTGAGCAGTATATTTGAACCAGTTGGGTTCAGAATAGGAATAGACGTTCTCAGTTGGCTCGCCTTCGCCAGCGAACCACATCGCTCGTTCCCAACCCATCCCTTCGCCGAAGCTAGCGCCGAGCTTAACCCACCGGTCATGAAGAGGACTCTTGCGCACCCCACGAGAAGTCTCCGGCTGATGCCCGGGCCAATGCATCTTGTAGTGTAGACCCAAGACTTCGGGTATCCGATCCCGTAAATATCTCTTGTTGATCTGAAAGGGGTGGAAGCGCGCAACATCGATGAAGCTGACGTCCATCTGGGGCGCACCTCGGACAATCCACTCTGCCAAGGCGCGTCCCGCGCCGGCACCAAATTCGATACCTTCCGAGTTGTACCCGGCGGACACGAAGAGGTTTTTCATGCCGGGCACTTCACCTATCATGAAGAGGAGATCCGACGTGAAGCTTTCCGGACCGTTGAAAAACTTTGCAATTCCCGCCTTCTCCAATCCAGGTATCAGTTCTATCGCCTTTGTCATGGGCAACTCGAAGTGATCCCAATCCTCCCAAAGCTCAATGAAGGCGGAGTCCTTTGGAAGTTTCTCCATCGGGAGCGCTTTGCCCCAAGGCTCGAACGCACCGATCAGCAATTTGCCAGCGTCTTCCTTCACATAGATATGCCCATCAGTATCACGAAGAACAGGTAGAGTCGGCTTTACGAAGTCCATCGCCTCTGTGACAACGTAGAAATGCTCAGCAGCGTAAAGCGGCACCCGCACGCCTAGCTTTGCCGCAAGGTCTCGTGTCCAAAGGCCACAGGCGAGAACCAGGACCTCGGCTTCGATAACCCCGTGGTTCGTGCGAACTTGATATGCACCGCCAGGCGTACACCAAAGGTCAGTTACTTCCGTTTTTTCGAGGATTTTGGCGCCGTTCTGTTTCGCGCCGGCGGCTAAAGCCATGCATGTATCGATCGGATTAGTTTGACCATCCTTAGGAATAAAGACAGCTCCCTCGATGATCGACGCATCGATTGCCGGATAAAGTTCCTTTGCCTCCCGTGGCGAAATCATGTGCGCTTCCAGCCCGAAACTTTTGGCGACTGATGCATTTCGCGCGGTTTCAAAAAGGCGCTCTTTCGTCCGAGCCACTCCGAGTGTGCCATTCTGCTTGAAACCCGTTGCCTGACCGGTTTCTGCCTCGAGGGAGGCGTATAGCTCAGCGTTATATTTCGCGATTTCAGTCAGTGCATGAGTGCCGCGCGTCTGCATAATCAGGCCGGCAGCGTGCCAAGTTGTGCCGGAGGTAAGAGAATGCCGTTCCAGGATTACGACATCTTTTTTCCCGAGTTTCGTTAGGTGATAGGCAAGACTTGTTCCAGCAATGCCCCCTCCTATTACAACGATCTCATGCGTTCGGGTCGGCACTTCGCGCGATCGGACGGGCGTGTTAAAAATCATAGTGATCCCCTAGATTCTGCGGAAGCCATCGAAAAAAATTGATAATCCCCGCGGAGCGGCTGAGATGTTTGTGTCGGATGCATGTCATCGAGCCCATCTGTTGCCGCTAGTGTCCCGCGCTTGCCATACGTCGGCCTTTGATCGCGTGTTCCAGCCAGCCGAGCTCCATTTCAGGCACGGAAGAGAGCAGGAGGTCGGTATAGGCGTCGAAGGGCGGCGTCAGTACTTGCGTCTTTGAGCCGTAGCGGACTACCTCGCCGCGATACATGACAGCGATGGAATCGGCGATCGCCCTCACGGTCGCGATGTCGTGCGTGATGAATAGATAGGCCACGTCCTCGATTTTCTGTAGGCGAAGCAGTAGCTTGAGGATGCCGTCGGCGACAAGCGGGTCAAGCGCGCTGGTCACCTCATCACACAAAATGAGCTTGGGCTTGGCAGCGAGAGCGCGCGCAATGCAGACGCGCTGCTTCTGGCCTCCGGAAAGCTCGGCGGGGTAACGGTCGATGAAGCCCTTGCCCATCTCGATCTCATCGAGCAGCTCGGCGATACGGGCGTCGCGCTCGCGCCCGCGCATGCCGAAATAAAATTCAAGCGGCCGGCCAATGATGGTTCCGACCGTCTGGCGTGGGTTCATTGCCACGTCGGCCATCTGGTAGATCATTTGCAGTTCGCGAAGGTCGTTCCTGCCGCGGTCGGCCAGCTTGGGTGGCAGCGTCCGCCCCGCAAAAGTAATACTGCCGAAGGTCGGCGGCAGGAGCCCAGTGATGACGCGGGCAAGCGTCGATTTTCCGGAGCCGGATTCGCCCACGATGGCCAGCGTCTGGCCAGGGTGGACCTCAACCGAGACGTCTTGCAGCACTTTGATTTGCCCGCCGGGATAGGCGGCCGTGACGTTCCTAACCGAAAGCACCGGCTTGTCTGTCGGCTTCTTTTCCTCGTGCTCGACGGAGCGCACCGAGACCAGCGCCTTGGTGTAGTCCATGCGCGGCGCTTCGATAATCTGGCGCGTCTCGCCGTACTCGACCATCTTGCCGTGGCGCAGCACCATAATCTCGTCCGAGACCTGGGCCACGACCGCGAGATCATGCGTGATGTAGAGAGCCGCAACCCCGGTGTCGCGTATGGCATCCTTGATGGCTGCCAGCACGTCGATCTGGGTGGTGACGTCAAGCGCGGTGGTCGGCTCGTCGAAGACGATCAGGTCCGGCTCGGAGCAGAGCGCCATAGCGGTCATGACGCGCTGAAGCTGGCCGCCCGAGACCTGGTGCGTGTAGCGCTTGCCGATATTGTCGGGGTCGGGCAGGCCGAGCTTTTTGAACAGTGCAACGGCGCGCTTCTCGGCTTCGGCGCGGCTAGCGACACCGTGCATCAGCGCGGCCTCGACGATCTGATCCATCAGCGGATGAGCAGGATTGAAGGCGGCAGCAGCAGACTGTGCCACGTAACAGACCTCGCGGCCGCGCAAGCGCCGCAGGCCCTGCACGCCAGCCTTGAGAATGTCGCGGCCGTTGAGAAAGACTTCGCCGCCCGTGATGCGGACCCCACCCCGGCCATACCCCATGGCCGAAAGGCCGATGGTCGACTTGCCAGCGCCGGATTCGCCGATCAGGCCCAGCACCTTGCCGCGCTTCAGTGTCAGCGACACGCCGTCCACGATGGTGACGTCGCGCGGCTTCTCGTCCGGCGAATAGATAGTTGCCTTGATCTCAAGGTCGCGGATGTCGAGCAGGATGTCGCTTTCGCCCCGCGGTTTCGTCTGGACGGACACGCCGTCCACAATGGTGACATCGCGCGGTTTCTCGTCCGGCGAATAGATAGCTGCCTTGATCTCAAGGTCGCGGATGTCGAGCAGGATGTCGCTTTCGCGCTGCGGTTTCGCTTGAGCCATGGCCATTAGTCGCGCCCTCCCTTAAGGCTGGTGGTGCGGGTGAGCACCCAGTCGGCAACGAGATTGACGGAGATCGCCAGCGCGGCGATTGCCGCAGCGGGGATGAGGGCGGCAGGAATGCCGAAGACGATGCCGTCCTTGTTCTCCTTCACCATGCCGCCCCAGTCTGCCTCCGGCGGTTGAACGCCGAGGCCGAGGAACGAGAGCGCCGACAGGAAGAGCACCGAAAAGATGAAGCGCAGGCCGAGTTCCGACACCAACGGCGACAGTGCATTGGGCAGGATCTCGCGGAAGATGATCCAGCGCGTACCTTCGCCGCGCAGCTTCGCCACCTCGACGAAGTCCATCGCGTTGACGTCGACCGCAACCGCGCGCGCGAGGCGGTAGACGCGCGTTGAACTCAGAATCCCCATGACGAGAATGAGTGTCACGATGGTTGAGGGCAGCACCGACAGCACGACGAGACCGAAGATCAGCGTCGGTATCGACATCAAGAGATCGACGAAGCGCGACACCACCATATCGAACAAGCCGCCGACGACCGCCGCCATGAAGCCGAGGATGGCGCCGAGAGAGAACGAAAGCGCGGTGGCGAGTGCCGCGATGAAGATCGTCGTGCGCGCGCCGTAGATCATGCGCGACAGCAGGTCGCGGCCGAGACTATCTGTTCCGAGCAAATGCTCGGCGGAGATCGGTCCCCAGACGTCGCCGACGATCTGGCTCATCGAATAGGGGGCGATCAGCGGCGCGAAGATAGCGGCGAACAGGAAGAGCGCGGTGAAGAACAGGCCGAGCAAGGCGCCGGTCGGGATTCGCTTCAGGTTAAGCATGTCTAGGCCTCACTTGGGATGCCGCAGGCGCGGGTTGGAGAGGATCGCTGCGATGTCCGCCACGATGTTGAGCCCGATGTAGACGGCAGCGAAGATCAGACCAGCCGCCTGAACCACCGGCACGTCGCGCTTGGCGACGTGGTCGACCATATATTGCCCCATGCCCGGATAGACGAAGATCACCTCGACCACGACGACGCCGACCACCAGGAAGGCCAGGTTGAGCATGACCACGACGACGATGGGCGCGAAAGCGTTGGGAAAGGCGTGCTTGCAGATGATGCGGAAAGCCGACAGGCCCTTCAGCTCCGCCGTCTCGATATAGGCGGACTGCATCACATTGAGAATCGCGGCGCGCGTCATGCGCATCATGTGGGCAAGCACCACCAGCACCAGCGTTGTCGCCGGCAGCACGATAGCCTTCAGTTTGTCGAGGAATGGCATGCTGTCATACACGGTCGAGATCGCCGGCAGCCATTGCAGCTTCACGGCGAAGAAATAGATCAGCAGATAGCCGATGAAGAACTCTGGCAGCGAGGTCGAGGCGAGCGCGAAGCCGGAGATCATCTTGTCGATCGGTCCATTGCGGTGGCGCACCGCCAGCAGGCCGAGGACGATTGCGAGTGGAATGGAAACTATCGCCGCCCAGGAGGCGAGGAAAAGCGTCTTCCAGAGCCGCGGCAGTAGCGTCGCCGAAATCTCCTGGCGCGTGGTGAGCGCCGTGCCGAGGTCACCCGTGAGGAGGTGACCAAGCCACGAGAAATAACGCACGATCGCAGGGTCGTTCAGCCCGAGCTCCTTGCGCAGGTTGGCCAGCGCCTCGGGCGTGGCCGACTGTCCGAGGATGGACTGCGCCACGTCGCCCGGAAGGATCTGGGTGCCGGCGAAGATCAGCACGGAGACGGCGAAGAGCAGGAGAATGCCCAGCGCGATGCGCTGGGCAACCAGCCTCAGAACGGGCGAGCCCATAAGCACTCCGTTCAGCGCTCGAGCCAGCATTGCGCCAACGCGTAGCCGTTGCCCAGCGGCCGCGCAGGATGCTTCACGAAGCCCTTCACGCCCGGCCCTGTCGCGTCGATGAACTGGTTGAAAAACGGCGCGATCAAGCCGCCCTCGTCACGAACGATCATTGCCATGTCGCGATAGTGATTCTTCCGCTTGTCCTGGTCGAGTTCGCCGCGCGCCGCGCGGAGAAGCTTGTCGAACTTCTCGTTGGAGAAGCGCGTGTCGTTCCATTCGGCCGTCGACTGATAGGCGGTCGAGTACATCTGGTCCTGCGTCGCGCGACCGCTCCAGTAGGCGGCCGCAAAAGGCTGCTTTAGCCAGACCTCCGACCAGTAACCGTCGGCCGGTTCGCGCTTGACCTCGATGGCGATGCCGGCCTTGGCGCAGCTCTGCTGAAAAAGCTGAGCGGCATCGACGGCGCCGGGGAAGGCAGCGTCGGAGGTCCTGAGCAGGATCGAGCCGGAATGGCCCGACTTTTTGTAATAGTGCTTGGCTTGCTCGGGATCGAATTTGCGCTGCGGGATGTCTTCCGGAAAGAGAGGGTAAGCCTTGTTAATGGGGAAGTCATTACCGACCGAGCCATAGCCGCGCAGGACCTTGTCAAGCATCTCCTCGCGGTTCATGGCGAGCTTGAGCGCCATTCTGAGATCCGGGTTGTTGAAGGGCGCGGTGTTGCAGAACATGCTGAAGTGATAGAGACCGCGCCCCGAAATGTTTTGGATGCTCACGCCGGGGACACGCTTGAGCAGGTCCACGACTTTCGGCTCGATGCGGTCGATCATGTGGACCTGGTTGCCTTGCAGGGCCGAAATGCGCGCCGTGGCATCGTTGATGACGATGATCTCGATCTGATCCGCATGGCCGACCTTGCCGCTCTGCCAATAGTTCTTGAACTTTTCGCCGCCGTACCGCACGCCCGGCTCGTTGACCGCGACCTTGTAGGGGCCCGCGCTGATGCCGGCGGTCGGATTATCCTTGCCGCCATTGGGCTGGATGATCAGGTGATAGTCGGTCATCAGATACGGCAGGTCGGCATTGGGCTCCTTGAGCGTGACGACAACGTCGCGGCCATCGACCTTGAGCGACTCGATACCGCGCAGGAGGCCCAGCGCGCCGGACTTGGATTCCTTGTTGGTGTGGCGCTCTAGCGTGGCGACGACGTCCTGGGGCGTGACTTCCTTGCCGTTGTGGAACTGGATGCCTTTGCGGATTTTCATCGTCCAGGTCTTGGCGTCCTTCGATGAGCCGATACTCTCGGCGATGCGGTATTCGAGGCCGCCGTCGGGGGTCACCTCCATCAGCAGCTCGCCCCAGCATTTGCCGAAGACGATTGTGAGGGCGCCGATCAAGGAGCCCGGATCGAGGCTGTCAGTCGCCCCACCGCCCGAGAGGCCGGCCCTCAGGATGCCCCCGCGAACAGGCCCCTGCGCGTACGCGGCGGTGGCAAGTAGCGTACTCGCGAACGTCGCCGAGACTCCGAGCGCCGATGCACGGCCGAGAAAATCACGTCGGCTCAACCGGCCTGCAGCAACGCAGCGGCTGAGATATTCAAGTTCCTGCGACATTTGGATGCT
>JAUYNO010000024.1 GCA_030696045.1 Stagnimonas sp.
CCGGAAAGCCTCGCTCCAGAACCTGCTTGACGGCTTCAGCCTTGAACTCGTCCGTGTACTGCCGATTGATGCTCATAAACACCTCTCTCATTGCCATGAATTATGGCAACCGGGATGTCTACGAAAAGCTGGCCGGTCCATGATTGTCGCGTAGAACTTCTCAAAAACAGTAGCCTTTTCCGCTGGCAGACCGGGAATCATCCAAACCGTGGACTGCCGAGCGTTGTTTAGGCGTACAGATTCACGGCGGAGGTCTGCGAGGACATTTGTGGAAACCAAGGCCGACAGCAGACGGCCCGACGCGAGATACTTCCTGAAGTGCCTGTCATTCTCTTTGAGGAACGACCTGTTTATCTCGTTGACTTGGTCAGCCATTTGTCGCTCCGTGTTTGCAACAAAAAGGCTGTCTTCTGGGGTGAGGTCATCTAGATTGATGGCAACGATGCCAAACTGATACGTGCCTTCAATCTGTGCCACTCCATTTGAAAGCACTTTCTCAACATTATTGGTGGAGTAAAGCTTCTTGCATGCAATCCCGATTTCCGCTGCGTCAAAGGTGGCCACGATATCGGGTGGCTCCTGCAGCTTTGCTTGCACGCCATGTGCACGTAGGACATGCAAGAGCTCTAGCTCCCACAAGAAATTCTTTGCTTCTGATGATTCGCGCTTCAGAAGGCTCAAGCTTCCGTTTGTGAGCTTATGGAGGTAAGCCCACTCCTGTGGAGTACCGCGAAGAGGGAGGGCGGCATCTGCTACTCGCGTCAAATGCGCAGAGTCCCAAAGCGTTTGGTCTGGCAATTTATCTGCACGGCCTTGTAGCCAAGCATCAGAGAGTTGTTTAGTACTCTCAATCAGACGCGCCAAGTCGCCGCCAGCCGGTATGCGTACGCCAGCGTCAGCGTAAAGAGCCTCAAGATCAAGAGCTTTCTGCTTCAGGGCAAGATACGTGTCGGACGCTGAGCGTGATCGCTCTGACACATGGCCCTGAGGGACCAGCACGCCACTGGCTAGGCGCTCCCAGATTCGGTTAATGGTCTTGATGCCAGAGAGGAAGCGCATTTAGCACCTAACGCCGAGCATAAGCCGCGGCCGCGCCGGAGCGCAGCGGAGGCGTGGACGTCGGCTTGATGCGCTGGTTAGGCACGCTTCTCGACGCCCTCATGATGCCCTTCGAACAAAAACGGCCCAGCAGGAAATGTTGGCCCCGTTTGAGGTGCCTCCCAGCAGGACACAAACACGTTAAGGCGGAACGCGCTTTTGAACCCACGATAGGACACGCAATAGCCGTCATTGATCATGCCGGCAATGAATTGCTTTGCTTCATCGGCGCTGCGTACCCATGACACTGGCCCGTCTCCGGTATGAACTTGGTAGCGGACAAAGCGGTGTTCTTTCGCGTGATCCGATAGCTGACCAAGAAAGGCTTCACGAATGCGCGAAAACTCTGCGATGAACGCCTGTTTATCGAGCGACGCGTCGATGTAGTGCTTCATCAGTGCCTAACGCCCAGGTTAAGCCGCGGGCCCGCCGAAGGCGGGACCGTCGGCTTGAACCGTTGGTTGGGCACGCTGTGCCGGAAATGAAAGTACTACTTTGCAGTTCTCACAGGCCAAACCTTCGTCTGGTCTGTTGTGTGGAGAGCCCTCGTAGCGGTAGTACCGCAACGGTGCCGATATGGAGCTAAGGCGTGCTCGCATTGGATGTGGCATTGCCGATTGAAACTCAACCACCACCCGAGCCTCTGACCAACCATTGGAAACCTCGCCAACCTTGCCACCGGCAGCCAACGCCTCGTCCACGAACGGTTCTAGATGGCTGCAACTAATCTGCGCGATCATGCTTGTAGTGCCCAACGCCAGCTTAAGCCGCGGCCCTGCCGTAGCGAAGCGGAGGCAGGGACGTCGGTCTTGAAGCGATAGTTATGCATGGCTGCGCGCACTTTGCCAGGCTGCTATACCTGCGACGCCGCCGCTGATAATGCCTGCTGCCTCTAGTGCGTTCCTGTACCAGGCTCCAAAAGATAGTGGAGGACCAACCACGATGGCTTTGTAAGCGACATATAGGAAAAGCGCTACGCCGAGCGCGATCACTGTAGCGGCCGCAACGACGGCCACCTGTTTGTTGTAGGCAGGTACAAGCAACGCTAAGACAGAAACAAATGCCGCAAGTGTTACGGCCCGAGTTACAAGAATGATGTAGGTGCCGCCAATTGGCATGCTTGCCATATCCGGTGCCTCCCACAGTTGAGCTACAGCCTCGAATCCGTGCCCCATGCCGAAAGCTACGCCCATGAACAGATGAGCAACAAAAGCTGCGATGAGAGCAGCCGGCAATGCGATGAGCGACCTTCCAATTTTGATCACAGCTTCATCCAGGCATAACGCCGGTGCTCAGGCGCGGCCTCGCCGAAGGCGAGGACGTCGCACTGGAGCACCTTGTTGGGCGACAACGCGTTCATGGCGCGCTGAGCAGAAACTTGTACCCGAGATAGCCTGCCACTAGAACCAAGATGAGCGCGGGCCAAAACCAACTGGGAATGCGAGCCGGCTGTTTGTCTGTTCCTTCTTTATGAACTCCAGTGCTGGCCCACACGAGCGTTGCGATCCATGCCGGCCATGACAAGGCTGCTACAAGGTTGAAAGCAAATATCCGGCGCCAATCCTTTCGCCTCAGGGCCAGGGCGATGAGTGTGGGAAGCAATGCCATAAATATGACTGCGGGCACGATTACGAACAGCCACTGCCGTGCGCCAGCTTCGCCACCCAAACCTTCAAACATGCACCGCCTCCCTTTGCCTCGGCATGCGCCTTATCTTGTCGCTCAACGCCAATTAGTTGGAACACGGCCGGCCGTCTAATCTGGCGGCACGTCCGTATAACCTGGAAGCGCTTTCTGTAAGGCGCTGATTTTTCAAGCGCTTCGTCCAAGCGCCCGGATGAAACATGGAACAGAGGGTGGACATGGCAGGACTCCCTTTGCGTCGTTGCTGACGGCATGTTGGCCCGTTTCCCGACGAGGCCTTTCTGCTGCTGCCTGGATTAGGCCTTCGCGAACCGCTTCGTGCAAGCGCTCGTGCATCGGACGTCACCCCATTGTCGCGCTCGGTAACAGGTCGCTGCTTCATCGGGTGTACAGACCGCGGCAACAGGAGGCCCATTGAAAAGGGCGGGTCTAGGGCCTGTTAACCCTACGGGGCTCGCTGCGGCGGTGATGAAGGCGACGAGACTCATTGCCGGTCGCCACTCCCCTTGTCGCCATTCGGCAACAGCTCGCCGCCGCATCGGGCGCGCAGGCCGCGTTAACAGGGAGTTCAGGCAAAAAGTCGGCGGGCCGTGATTCCGTCGTTGCTCCGACGGCGCCAGCCGAGCTTCAGCTCACTGCTCCGCACCGCCCGACCGCGCGCCGCTGTCGCCATTCGGCGACAGCCCGGGACAGCCGTTTCCGCGCCGTTTTGCAGTGCAGCAGGGGGCGCTGTCGGTGTTTGCCGACAGGTTTCAGCGCGATTCCGACCACAGCCGGAAATTCCGACGCCTGAGACCTATTAACACATTGATAAACAAGACAAATATTAAGTTGGCACCGGCGTTGCCATAGCCCTGCTGAAACCGGCGGTTTGCCCTCTTCGGCGCGCCGGCCCTTTTCGCAAACAGCTCTGGAGTTCGACCATGCGGATCAGTGTCTTTGGAATGGGTTACGTCGGCGCCGTCAGCGCGGCCTGTCTGGCGGACAGCGGGCACACCGTGATCGGAGTCGATGTCTCCGAACTCAAGGTCGATCTGATCAACCGGGGCAGGGCGCCGGTGGTCGAGCCGCAGCTGGAGGAAATCCTCCAGCGCCAGGTCGCCGCCGGCAATGTGCGCGCCAGCACCGATGTCCAGGCTGCCGTTGCCGGCACCGATCTGTCGATGATCTGCGTCGGCACGCCGAGCAAGCGCAATGGCGACCTCGACCTGCACTTCGTCGAGGCGGTGTCGCAGGAAATCGGCGCGGCGCTGCGCGGCATCAACCGCTTTCACACCGTGGTGGTGCGCTCCACCGTGCTGCCCGGCACGGTGCGCAACGTGGTGATCCCGATTCTCGAAGCCGCCTCGGGCAAGGTCGCCGGGGTCGATTTCGGGGTGGCGATGAATCCGGAATTCCTGCGCGAGAGCACGGCGGTGAAGGACTTCTACGATCCGCCCATGACGGTGATCGGCGAATTCGACTTCGCCGCCGGCGAGATGGTCTCGGCCATCTACGCAAATCTGCCCGGCCCGCGCATGCGTCGCTCGCTGGAGGTGGCGGAGTCGGTGAAGTACGCCTGCAACGCCTGGCACGCCGCCAAGATCACCTTCGCCAACGAGATCGGCGCGCTGGCCAAGGCGCAGGGCGTCGATGGCCGCGAGGTGATGGAGATCATCTGCGCCGACCGCAAGCTCAACATCAGCGAGTACTACCTGCGGCCCGGCTTCGCCTTTGGCGGCTCCTGCCTGCCCAAGGACCTGCGCGCGGTCACCTACCGCGCCAGCCAGCTCGATGTCGAGCTGTCGATGATCAATTCCATCCTGCGCAGCAACAAGCAGCAGATCGAGAAGGCGGTGGAGATGGTTTCGTCCTTCGGCATGCGCCGGGTCGGCATGCTGGGCCTGAGCTTCAAGGCCGATACCGACGACCTGCGCGAGAGCCCGCTGGTGGAGCTGGCCGAGACCCTGATCGGCAAGGGCTACCAGCTCAGCATCTACGACAAGAACGTCGAGTACGCGCGGGTGCACGGCGCCAACCGCGACTACATCAACGCCAAGATTCCGCACGTCTCCTCGCTGCTCAATTCCAACCTCGACGAGGTGGTCGAGAACTCCGACGTGATGGTGCTGGGCAACAAGGACAGCCTGTTCGACGAGGTGCTGCAGAACCTGCCGGAAGACAAGCGGGCGCTCGACCTGGTGGGCTTCATGGCGGCCGGCTCCAACGGCGCCTCGCAGGGCATCTGCTGGTGATGGACAGCAGCCTGCCCAGCGCCGTGGCGGCGCGACCGGCGCGGCCCACGCCCCGAGGCGAGGCGCTCGGCTGGCTGGCGCTGCTGGGCGGCCTGCTGCTGCTGGCGGCCCTGCTGCCACCCACCACCTTCTCGCCCGGCCACAAGCACTTTCTGCTCGCCATCGGCCTGATCGGGGTCTGGCGCTACACGCTCGGCTTCACCCACTTCAGCCGCGCCCTGCTGTTCCTGTACTGGACCCATCCGCGCGCGCGCAGGGCCGCCGCCGCGCTGGGCGAGGCGGCACTGCCCTCCCACGTCTACCTGCTGGTCACCAGCTTCCGCATCGACGCCGCGACCACGGCCGCGGTGTACCGCGCGGTGATCGCCGAGGCGGTGGCCTGCGGCCGTCCGGCGACCGTGGTGGCCTCCATCGTCGAGCTGGCCGACCAGGGCCTTATCACCGCGCTGTGGCAGCGGCTGGCGCCGCCGGAGCGGGTCTGCCTGCGCCTGGTGCGCATCCCCGGCACCGGCAAGCGCGACGGCCTGGCGCAGGGCTTCCGCGCCATCTCGCGCGACCTGCCGGACGACGATGCCGTGGTCGCCGTGGTCGATGGCGACACCGTGCTGCAGCCGGGCGTGGTGCGCCAGTGCGCGCCCTACCTGAAGCTGTTCCCGAACGTCGGCGGGCTCACCACCAACGAGCACTGCCGGGTCGATGGCAGCCGGGTGATGAGCGACTGGCACCAGCTGCGCTTCGCCCAGCGCCACCTCAACATGTGTTCGATGGCCTTGTCGAAGCGGGTGCTGACGCTGACCGGGCGGATGTCGATGTTCCGCGCCTCGGTGGTGGTGCAGCCGGGCTTCATCGCCGATGTCGAGCACGACGCGCTCGACCACTGGCGCCTGGGTCGCTTCAAGTTTCTGACCGGCGACGACAAGTCCAGCTGGTACAGCCTGATGCGCCTGGGCTACGACACCTACTACGTGCCGGAGGCCGACATCCTCACCGTCGAGCACCCGCCCGACCGCTCGTTCTGGAAGGCCAGCCGGCAGCTGATGTTCCGCTGGTACGGCAACTCGCTGCGGCAGAACAGCCGCGCCACCCGGCTCGGCTGGCGCCGCCTGGGCAGCTTCACCAGCTATGTGCTCTGGGACCAGCGCATCGGCATGTGGACCAGCCTGCTCGGCCTCACCGCCGCCCTGATCGCCGCGATCAAGTACGGCCCCGGCCTGCTGCTCGCCTACCTGCTCTGGGTGGGGCTGTCGCGGACGGTGATGAGCCTGATGCTGATCGTCTCCGGCCATCGCATCGGGCCGGCCTATCCGGTGCTGCTGTACTACAACCAGATCGTCGGCGCGCTCACCAAGATCAAGGTTTTCTTCCACCTCGACCAGCAGTCCTGGACCCGGCAGAAAACCTCCAACGCGCGCCAGCTGGATGCCTTCCAGCGCTGGTTCAACCCCCTTTCCTCCAGGGTCATGCTCGCCACCAGCAGCCTCGTCTTCGTGACCCTGGTTGCCCAGCTGGTGTAGCCCATTCCACCGGACCAAGACCATGTCTTCCAACACGCTGTCGTACGCCGCCGGACCCCATCCCGCCCCCGGCCCTGTCGTGCACGAGTCCGAAGCCCAGCGGCAGCACGCGCGGGTGCGGTTGCCGGGCCAGCTGGAGCTGACCGCCGCCACCAGCAACGGCGCGCCGACCAGCCTGCGCTTCCCCCTGCACGACCTTTCCGCCGGCGGCCTCAGCTTCGTCGTGCCGGCGGTGCAGCTGGCGCGGCTGCGGCCGGGCGTCGAGGTACGCGGCCAGGTGGTGACCAGCATCGACGGCATCGGCGTCACGGTGCCGGTGGAGCTGCGGGTGCTGCGCTGTGATGCCTCGACCGGCCGGGTCGGCGCCCAGTTCCAGAACCTCGGCCGCCAGGAAATCTCGGCGCTGCGGCACCTCATCACCTCCTTCCTCGCCGGCGATATCGTCGACGCCGGCGGCCTGCTGCACACCCTCGGCCGCGACAATTTCACCAAGCCGCGCAGCGCCGCCCCCGGCAGTTCGGCTTCGGGCCGGGGTCGGGCAATGGCGATCACCCTGCTGGTGGCGGTGCTCGGCCTCAGCGTCGCCAGCTATTCCGTCGGCCAGGTGCAGCGCTGGCTGTTCGTCACCGAGGCCGACGCCGCCAAGGTCGCTGGCACGGTGTTCACCGTCACCATGCCGCGCGAGGGCAGCTTCCGCAGCCTGGTGCCGGAGAGTGGCGAGGTCGCCAAGGGTGCGCCCATCGCCAGCTTCGAGACCACCGCGCTGGACCTGGTGCGTGGGCAGCTTGCCGCCGCCGAACTCGACGGCGCGCAGCTGGAAAAGCTGCTGTCGCAGACCGTCAAGGGCACCATCAGCAGCCCCTGCGACTGCCGCGTGCAGGCGCGCTTCGCGGCCGACGAGCAGTACCTGACGCGGGGCGAGACGATCTTCCAGCTGACGCCGCTGCAGGGCGCGCCGCAGCTGCTGGCGCGCTTCGACTATCCCAAGGCCGGGCGCCTGAAACTGGGCAGCGAGATGCAGTTCCAGGTCAGCGGCGACGGCCAGTGGCGACAGGGAAAGATCAGCCAGATTCGCGTCGCCGGCGACAGCGACAGCGTCGACAACGACCTGCTGGTGACGGTCACTCCCGAGCAGCCGTTGCCGGTGTCCCTGGTCAACCGGCCGGCCAAGGCCAGCCTCGGGCGCAGCTACTCGGTCAGCGATCTGGTGCCGGTGGCGCTCGCCCACTGGGGCGGGGATTCCTGATGCGCCAGCCACTGCCGGCGCTGCTGGTGGCGCTGCTGCTGCTCTGGCTGGGCGGCGCGAAGGCGCTGCCCGACCTTCAGCGTGGCAAGGCCGCGCTGGCCGCCGGCGATCTGGCCGGCGCCCGGCGTGACCTGCAGCCGCTGGCCGAGCAGGGCTACCAGGATGCGCAGCTGCAGCTCGCCAATGCCTACGCCCGGCAGGAAACGCCGGCCGGGGACCGCGAGGCCCTGCGCTGGTTCCGCCTGGCGCTGCCGCGGGCGCCGCAACTGCGGGTGCGCACCGCGCGGCTGCTGCTGCGGATCGCCGAGGCCGCGCCCGCCGGCAGTGCAGCCCAGCAGCAGGCGCTGGCCGAGGCCGAGCCGCTGCTGCGTCAGGCCGATGCCGAGGGCGATGCCAGCGCCCTGGTGCCGCTGCTGGCCCTGCTGACCGCCCACCCCGAGCGCGATACCCAGGAACGCCGCAAGGCCGTCCATCTCGTCGCCCAGGCCGAGCGCCTGCAGACGCCGGATGGCGAGGCCGCCCTGCTGCGCTGGTACCGCGCCAACCCGGCCGACACCGGCGAGCGCCTGCTCGCGCTCTGCACCCGCGCCGCCGCGCGCCTGCCCGAGTGCGCGGTCGACATGGGCCGCCACTACCGGGCCAGCGGCAACAGCCAGGCCCTGGCCGAACTGGTGGCGCGCACCCTGGCCCAGCTCGATCGCCAGCAGCTCGATCCCGGCATCGCCGAACGTCTCGGCAGCTCCCTGATCAGCGAGGCGCAAGCAGGCGCGCCCGATCCCAAGAACGCCTACGCGCTGCTGAGCCGGGTGCAGGACCAGTCCACCGAAGCACGCACCCGGCTGGCGAAACTGCTGCTGGCGCAACCGGACCTGGACCCCGGGGCGAAGCCTGACCGGCTGCTGGCCTCCGCCGTCGACGCCGGCTCGCAGGAGGCGGCGCTGGCGCTGGCGCGCCTGTACCTGCGCGGCGAGGAGCTGCCGGTGGAACCACGCACCGCCGAGCGCCTGCTGCTCAAGGCCACCGCCGAGGAGCCGGCCGCCCACTACTTTCTCGGTCAGATCTACCAGCGCGGCGAGCTGGGCCGGGCCGAGCCGGTGCGCGCCGCCGAGCACTACCTGCAGGCGGCGCGGCGCGGCTATCCGCGCGGCGACCTGGCCCTGGCCAGGCTCTACAGCGACAACCGGGGCGTGCGGGTCGACCGCGCCAATGCCTACCTGTTCGCCCGGCTGGCGGCGGCCGACGGCGTCGCCGAGGCGATTCCCCTGCTCGACGAGCAGCGCCGGCAGCTGGGCCAGGACCAGATCGAGCAGGCCGAGGCCCGCGTCAGCCAGGAGCAGGCGCTGCGCCAGCACCGGACCGAGGCCGAGGCCGCGCAGCTGTCGGCGGCGCTGCTTGCCGAGCCCGTACCGGACGACGCCACGCCGGCGCCCGATGCCGTCGGCACGCCGCCGGCACCGCGCCTGGAGCAGAGCCTGGACGCGCGCCGGCTCCCTGCTGGCAACGAATCCAACCCGCCCTGAGAGCCCCCCATGCTAAAAACAGGACAACTGCTGCGGCGTGGCGCACTGGCCACTGCCTTCACCGCGCTGGCCGGTCTGAGCGCGCCCGGTCAGGCCATCCAGCTGGAGCACAGCCTCAAGCTCAAGCTGGGCGGGCAGGCCGAGGGCGACCCCAGTCTCGGCGCCAGCGACGGTGAAAACACCGAGGCCTATGCCGAGGTCAGTCCCTCCCTGCGCCTGCAGTTCACGCCCGAGTTCTCGGCCTATGCCCGCGCGCAGGGTTTCCTGCCCAGCGGCGAGATCAGCGCCGAGGAAGACGAACGGACCATCCGTTCCAAGGGCTATATCGCGCTACGCGAGGCCTGGGTCGAGTACGGCGGGCTCACCAGCTACCCCGGCGAGGTGCTGCGCCTGGGCCTGCAGCGCGTCCGCCAGGCCGACGGCCAGTGGCTGGACCGCGACATCGAATCGCTGCGCTGGATCTTCGACACCACCCTGGTCCAGGCCCAGCTCGGTGTCGCGCGACAGTTCAGCAGCTATCGCAGCGACGACGTCGAGCTGTCCAATTCGCAGAAGGACCGGGGCTACGGCTATGGCGATGTCGGCGGGCAATGGACGCCCGGCCACTTCCTCGGCCTGCGCGCGGTCTACGCCCAGGACCAGGACCCGCCACCCGAGGTCGGCAGCCTGCCGGAGCCCGAGGACAAGCTCGCCGAACGTCGCTACGGCTGGCTGGGCCTGCGCGCCGAGAGCGGCTACTACGACTATCAGCGCCGCGATCCGCTGTCGTACTGGGCCGAGTTCAGCCTGCTGCGCGGTGATCGCGAAGCCGCCCAGCTGGCGCCCGACCCCGGCCCGGCGCCCGCGCCCGGCACGCCCGCCGCCGGCACCGTGCTGACGGTGGACCAGGACCGGCGCAGCGGCCGGGCCATCGACCTGGGCCTGCGCGCCTACTTCGGCGAGGAATTTCCGCTGGTGATCGGTGCCGCCTACGCCGCCGGCAGCGAGGAGTACGAGCAGACCGGCCTGCAGAGCAACCGCTCGCGCTTCACCGGCACCCGCAGCCTGGTCCATCGCTACAACGAGGCCTATCGCGCCGAGCTGGGCAATCTGCAGGTGGCCACTGCCTTCCTGGCGGTCCCGGGCGAGCGCTACGACGCCAGCCTGGTCTACAGCCGGTTCCGCCGCGACGACGCCAATGCCCCGGTGGTCAGCCACGGCCTCGCGGTCGCGCCCAGCGTCGCCAGCCGCGACCTGGGCAAGGGCGTCGATCTGGTGCTGACGCGCTACTTCGAAGACTTCGGTGGCATCAGCAGCTACGACGACGATATGCGCTCCAACCTGCGCCTGCGCGCCTCCATGTTCAAGCCGGGCGCGGCCTACGGCGAGGCCGCCGAGAAGTACTACCGGGTGATGCTGGAGGCGACGCTGTGGTTCTGATCCGGCCACTGGCGCTGCTGCTGACGGCGCTGCTGGCGCTGCCGGCCGCGCCGGCCGTGCCGCTGTTGCCGGAAGACGGCTCCGACCTCGACGCCCGGGTTGCCAAGGCGCCGCTGGGCGAGGCCAAGCGCTACCGGGTGCGTGCGGTCGGCGCCCACGACCTGCAACTGCCGGCACCGACGCTGCCCGCGCTGGCGGGCTACACCGCCGAGGCGGTGGCCGCCAAAATCCAGCGCAAGCCGTTGGGCCAGGTGCGGCTGCGGCGCATGGTCGATGAAATCACGCTGAAGGAGTTCGTCGGCAGCGGCGGCCGCTTGCGCGAGTGGGCGGCGCGGCAGAGCAGCAATCCGCAGGTGATCGTGCTGGAGCAGGGCTACCTGACACCGGCCGGGCTGGCGCGCCGGCTGCCGAAGAGCCAGTTCGAGGAGACCGCGCCCGGCGTCTACCTGCTGCGGATGCCCTTGCTGATCGCCAAGGGCGCGACCCTGCATGTCGATGCGACGGTCAAGCAGCTGCGGCTGTCGGAAGAACGCGGCGCCTTCGTCGTCAACAGCGGCCAGCTGTTCCTCACTGACACGCAGCTGACAGCCTGGCGCGAGCGCGAGAACGGTCCGGCGAGCTTCCGCGACGGCGCGAAGTTCCGTCCCTTCATCACCGCCTGGGGCGGCAGCCAGACCTATATCGTCAACAGCCGGGTGGCGAGCCTGGGCTATGCCGAGAGCAAGTCCTATGGCGTCTCGATCTCGCAGTACAGCCCGAGCATCGTCAAGCAGATGGCCCAGCCGCGCCCGACCGGCTGGCTGCTCAATTCCGAGTTCGTCGACCTCTGGTACGGCTTCTACTGCTACGAGGCCGATGACGTGGTGCTGCTCGGCAACACCTACCGCGACAACATCGTCTACGGCATCGACCCGCACGACCGCTCGCAGCGCCTGGTCATCGCCCGCAATGTCGTGCACGGCACCCGGAAGAAGCACGGCATCATCGTCTCGCGCGAGGTCAACGACAGCTGGGTCTTCGAGAACCGCTCCTACGACAACCATCTCTCCGGGATCGTGGTGGACCGCAGCAGCGAGCGCAACGTCGTCGCCAACAACATCGTCAGCAACAACGGCACCGACGGCATCACCATCTACGAGAGCGCCGACAACCTGATCTGGCGGAACCGGGCGGTCGCCAACCGTCGCCACGGCCTGCGCCTGCGCAACAGCACCGATATCCGGCTATACGGCAACGAGGCCACCGCCAACGGCCTGGCCGGCATCTACGGCCATATCAAGGACCTCTCGGGCACCGACCGCGACATGCGGCTCGACCCTTTCGACCCGAACGTGTCCATGGTCGTGGTCGGCGGCGCGCTCACCTACAACGGCAGCGGCCCGGTGACCATCGACCAGCCGCTGAGCGTGGAGCTGTACGACGTGCAGATGCTGGCGCCACGCAATGGCAACGGCATCCAGATGACCGGCGTGCTCGGCCAGCACCAGAGCCAGGTGCTGGACATCCTGATGCGGCAGAAGCAGGCCGTGGTGATCGAACCCGACGACGTCGTGCGCGTCGCCGACAGGCAATAGCAAGGAGCGCCACCGGCCATGGTCTTTTCCTCGCACGTCTTCCTCTTCCTGTTCCTGCCGCTGTTCCTGGCGGTGTACTACCTGGCGCCGGAGCGCCGCCGCTCGCTGGTGATCGTCGCCGGCAGCTATCTGTTCTATGCCTGGTGGCGGGTGGATTTCCTGCTGCTGTTCGTCGCCGTCACGGTGTTCAACTGGGGCATAGGCCTGGCCATCGCGCGCCACGGCGCGCGCACCGCCGGCGCGAAGCGCTGGATGACTTTCGGTGTTGCCGCCGATCTCGCGGTGCTGGGCTATTTCAAGTACGCCAACTTCGGTGTCGACAGCTTCAACACCCTTATCACTGGCTTCGGCATGGAGCCCTTCGCGCTGGCCCAGGTGATCCTGCCGATCGGCATTTCCTTCTATACCTTCGAGTCAATCAGCTACGTGGTCGATGTCTATCGCGGCGACTGCAAGCCGACCCGCAGCCCGCTCGACTTCGCCGCCTTCGTCGCGCTGTTCCCGCACCTGATCGCCGGCCCGGTGTTCCGCTACAAGGATCTCGACGACCAGCTGCGCGCCCGCACGCATACCGTCGACAAGTTCGCCGAGGGTTCGCTGCGCTTCATGCAGGGCTTCATCAAGAAGGTGATCGTCGCCGACTCGATCGCGCCCTTGGTCGATCAGGGTTTCGCGCTGAGCGACCCCACCACCGCCGATGCCTGGCTTGCCGCGCTCGCCTACACCGCGCAGCTCTACTTCGACTTCAGCGGCTACAGCGACATGGCGATTGGCCTGGCGCTGATGATGGGCTTCCGCTTCATCGAGAACTTCAACCAGCCCTATAGCGCGCAGAGCATCACCGAGTTCTGGCGGCGCTGGCACATCAGCCTGTCGAACTGGTTGCGCGACTACCTCTACATCCCGCTCGGTGGCAACCGCCTGGGGACGGCGCGCACCTACCTCAACCTGTTCCTGACCATGCTGCTGGGCGGCTTGTGGCACGGCGCCAATTTCACCTTCCTGCTCTGGGGCGCCTGGCATGGCGGCTGGCTGGCGGTGGAGCGCGCCCTCGGCGTCGATCCGGTGGCGCGGCGCTTCATGGTCTGGCGCTGGGCGCCGACCTTCCTGATCGTGGTGCTGGGCTGGGTGATGTTCCGCGCCGCCAGCGTCGGTGCGGCGATGGACCTCTACCGCGCGATGTTCGCCTTCGACGGCCTGGGCCTGAGCGAGCTCTACGCTGGCCAGATCAGCCGACTGCAGTCCTGGACCTTGCTGCTGGCCTTCGCGGTGATCGCCTGGCAGGGCCTGAAGCCCTATCTGCTGCCACCACCGCCGTTGCCGCTGCCGCATCGGGGCGATGGCGCGGCGGTGGCCTGGTCCGGCTACCGCCCGCTGCTGATGAGCCTGCTGCTGCCGCTGTTCGTGCTCGCGGTGCTGAAGCTCTCGGCACAAAGCTACTCACCCTTTCTCTACTTCCAGTTCTAAGGCCCGCTAGCCCATGCCCACGCTCACCCGATTGCAGACC
>JAUYNO010000013.1 GCA_030696045.1 Stagnimonas sp.
CCGAGCGGGAATTCCATCAGCCGGTTGGCGTAGTAGAGCCAGCTCACCGAGCCGTCGCCGAAATGGGTCGACAGATTGGAGTTGATCAGGAGACTGATCTGGGCGATGGAGGAGCCAACCAGCACCGGCCCCATCAGCCGGACGATGCGCCGCACCCGCCCGTCCGACCAGGCCCAGCGCGGTCGGGGCAGCAGGCGCAGCTGCCAGAGCGAGGGCAGCTGGAACGCCAGCTGTAGCACGCCGGCCAGGAACACCGCGTAGGCCAGCACCTGCACCGAACCGCCGTCGACGAAGGCGCTGCCGATCAGGCAGAGGTTGAGGATCACCGGCGTGAAGGCCGGCACCGCGAACCGGCCGTAGGTGTTGAGCACGCCGCCGGCCATCGAGGTCAGCGAGATGAACATCAGGTAGGGAAAGGTCCAGCGCAGCAGCTCGCCGGCCAGCACCTGCTTGCCGGGGTCGTCGGCGAAGCCGGACGCGAACAACCAGACCAGCAGCGGCGAGGCCAGGCAGCCGACCAGGGTCACCAGACTCAGCACGCCGCCCAGGGTGCCGCTGACCACCGCGACCATGTCGCGGGCGGCGGCGTGGTCCGCGAGCGTCTTGGTCTCGGTGAACACCGGCACGAAGGCCTGCGAAAAGGCGCCCTCGGCGAACATCCGGCGGCCAAAATTGGGAATCTGCAGCGCGACCAGGAAGGCGTCCATCGCCGCGCCGGCGCCGAAGGCGGCGGCGAGCATGATCTCGCGCACGAAGCCCAGCACCCGCGACAGCAGGGTCATGCCGCCGACGATGCTGGTGGAGCGTCCCAGCGAGGGACTCTGGGCTGCGGTCGGTTTGGGCGACGGTGCCGGGGTTTCGAATTCGGACATGGACCGGCTGGTACAGGCGTGGTTGACAGGGCGACCGTTGACAGACTAAGGATCGCACAACATACTTTGCGCCCTTTTTTCCACGAGTTTACCCGTTCCGCGCGCGTCACCGCCGCGAACGGCCTTCAGGAGCTTCAACCTTGGCCAATATCGCCTCTGCCAAAAAGCGCGCCCGCCAGTCCGAGAACAATCGCGCCCGCAACACCGCGCAGCGCTCGATGGTCCGCACCACCATCAAGAAGGTCGTCAAGGCCGTCGAAGCCAAGGACAAGGCCGCTGCCATCGCCGCCTACGCCGAAATGGTGCCGGTGATCGACCGCTACTCCGACCGTGGCCTGATCCACAAGAACAAAGCTGCTCGTCACAAGAGCCGCCTGAGCGCGCACATCCTGGCTCTCGCCTAAGACGTCCGCTGCACAAAAAAGCCGGCCTAGTGCCGGCTTTTTCTGTTGGCCTGCCGCCTCAAGCCAAGATGAGATTGTCGCGGTGGATCAACTCGGGCTCAGCCAACGAGCCGAGCCGGACCAGCACTTCTTCGCTCTTGGCGCCGAGGATCTTGGTGGCATCGACCAAGCCATAGTTGACCAGGCCGCGCGCCACTTCCCTGCCCTGCGGGTCCAGGCAGGCGACCAGATCGCCACGCTCGAACTCGCCCTCCGCCCGCTTCACGCCCACCGGCAGCAGGCTCTTGCCCTGCTCCCGCACCACCCGGGCCGCACCCTCGTCCAGGTACAGCCGACCGCGCACCTGCATCTGGCCGGCGATCCAGCGCTTGCGCGCCGCCATCGGTGCCTCGGCCGGCTTCAGCAGGGTGCCCAGAGCCTCGCCACGGGCGATCTTCAGGAGGGCATCCGGCTCGCGGCCGTGGGCGATCACCGTCGCGGCACCACTGCGGGCGGCCGTGTAGGCGGCATTGAGCTTGGTGCGCATGCCGCCACGGCCCAGCGTGCCCTTGCTGTCGCCGGCCATGCTGACCAGGCGGGCATCGGAAAGCTCGGCCTCGGACACCAGCCTGGCGTCGGGATTGTTGCGCGGATCGCTGTCGAACAGGCCTTCCTGGTCAGTCAGGATCACCAGCAGATCGGCCTGAATGAGATTGACCGTGAGCGCGCCCAGGGTGTCGTTGTCGCCCAGGCGGATCTCATCGGTGGAGACCGTGTCGTTCTCGTTGACCACCGGCACCACCCCGAACTCCAGCAGGGTGTTGAAGGTGCCACGGGCGTTCAGATAGCGGCCGCGGTCGGCGACGTCCTCGTGGGTCAGCAGGATTTGCGCCGCGCGCAGGCCGTGCTTCTCGAACTCGCTTTCATACGCGCGCACCAGGCCCATCTGCCCCACGGCAGCGGCGGCCTGCAGCTCGTGCAGTACGCTCGGCCGCTTCTTCAGGCCCAGCCGCGCCATGCCCTCGGCGACGGCGCCGGAGGACACCAGCACGATCTGCCGGCCTTCGGCACGCAGGGCGGCGATCTGGGCGCACCAGTCGGCGATGGCAGCCCGATCCAGCCCCTGCCCCTTGGCCGTGACCAGGGAGCTGCCGACCTTGATGACCCAGCGACGGCTATTCGGGAGTGTCTGGCGATTCATCGGCTAGCTTCGCCGCCGGCAGAGCGGCGGCCCGGTTGGCCTCCACCCATTGCATGGCCGCCTCGCAAAGCTCGACGACGCCGGAACGGGTGACGGCGGAAATCACGAAATGGCGACCCTTGAAGCGCAGGCGCCGCAGGGTCTTTTTGACCAGCGCGTCCAGCTCGTCGGCGGGCAGGGTGTCGGACTTGTTGAAGACCAGCCACTGTTCGCGGTCCTGCAGCTCTTCACCGAATTCCTTCAGTTCGCCACGGATGGTCTTGATATGGCTGACGATATCGCCGCCATCGGGCGGATTGACGTCGATCATGTGCAGCAGCAGCCGGGTGCGCTGCAGGTGCTTCAGGAAGCGGATGCCGAGACCGGCGCCGCTGGCGGCACCCTCGATCAGGCCGGGGATATCCATCATCACGAAGCTGCGGCCGAGGCCACAGCTGACCACACCCGGCTGCGGGTACAGGGTGGTGAAGGGATAGTCGGCGATCTTCGGGCGGGCGGCGGAGGCCGAGGCCAGCAGGGTGGACTTGCCGGCATTGGGCATGCCCAGCAGGCCGACGTCCCCCATCAGCGACAGTTCCAGCGCCAGTTCGCGCTGCTCGCCCGGCGAGCCCGGCGTCGACTGACGCGGCGAACGGTTGATCGAGGACTTGAAACGGGTATTGCCCAGGCCGTGGAAGCCGCCCTGGGCCAGCTTGATGCGCTGGCCCTCGCGAGTCAGCTCGCCGATCAGCTCCTGGGTCTCGACATCGAGGATGCGGGTGCCCAGCGGCATCGCGATCTCCATGTCATCACCACCGGCACCACGGCAACCGGTGCTGCCGCCGTTCTCGCCGCGTTGGGCCTTGAAGGTCCGCGTGAAACGGAAGTCGGCCAGGGTGTTGAGGTTGATGTCGCCAACCGCGTGGATGCTGCCGCCATCGCCGCCGTCGCCGCCGTCCGGGCCGCCGAAGGGGATCGCTTTCTCCCGCCGAAAGCTGACGCAGCCGTTCCCGCCGTCGCCGGCCTGGACGTGAATGGTGGCTTCGTCAACGAATTTCATGGGAGCACTCTAATCGGCTGCACGGCTGCGGGCATGAAAAAGCCCCGTTGAACGGGGCCTTTTCAGCACAACGGAAGCCTTAGGCCGCCACGATATCGACGTGGGTCTTGCCCTTGACGCCGCGGGTCTTGAAAGCCACCTTGCCGTCGGTGAGCGCGAACAACGTGTGATCGCGACCAATGCCGACGTTGACGCCCGGCTTAAACTCGGTGCCGCGCTGGCGGATGATGATGTTGCCGGCGATGACCGCTTCGCCGCCGAACTTCTTCACGCCGAGGCGCTTCGACTCGGAATCACGACCGTTGCGGGTAGAACCGCCTGCCTTCTTATGTGCCATGACGAATGCTCCTGATGCTCTGTTTCGGGTCCGCGGCGGCCTTAGGCGCCGACAATCTCGGTGATCTTCACGGAAGTGAAGTTCTGCCGATGGCCCTGTTCCTTGTGGTAGTGCTTGCGGCGGCGGTGCTTGATGATGCGGATTTTGTCGCCACGACCGTGGGCCATGACTTCCGCCTTCACGGTGGCGCCGGCCACGGTCGGCGCGCCGACCTTGATGGCTTCGCCATTGGCCACGAGCAGCACCTGGTCGAAGGAGAAGACGCTGCCAACATCGGCGACGAGGCTTTCAACCTTCAGCTGTTCGCCAGGGGCAACTTTGTACTGTTTGCCACCGGTCTTGATCACGGCATACATCGTGGATACTCCGAGCAAGGACGCACACTCACGGGTGCGGCCGTTTTGAAAGAGGGCGGATTCTAGGGACAAGTCCCAGTCCGGTCAAGCATTTTTCACATTGACGCCCCCACCGGGGGCACCTAGCATCCGCGCCGTTTGCCAGCCAGTAGAAACCACCGAACAAATGGACTTGAAAGCCCTGCTGCACCCGATCTCGGACGAGCTGCTGCACGTCAACGAGGTCATCCGCCAGCGGCTGTCCTCGCAGGTGCCGCTGATCAACGACATCGGCGGCCATATTATCCATGCTGGCGGCAAGCGCCTGCGGCCGGCCGTCACCCTGCTGGCGGCCGGTGCTGCGGGCCGGGTCGATAAACACGCCCATACCTTGGCGGCGGTGATCGAATTCATTCACACCGCCACCCTGCTGCACGACGACGTGGTCGATCACACCGACCTGCGCCGGGGTCGCATCACCGCCAACGCGCAATGGAGCAACTCGGCGGCGGTGCTGTCGGGTGACTTCCTCTACTCTCGGGCATTCCAGATGATGGTCGAGGTCGGCCATATGGAAGTGATGCGGGTGATGGCCGACACCACCAACGCCATTGCTGAGGGCGAGGTACTGCAGCTGCTCAACGCCCGCAATCCGGCGGTCGAGGAGGCCAGCTACTTCCGCGTCATCGAACTCAAGACCGCCGTCCTGTTCCGTGCCGCCGCCGAACTGGGCGCCATCGCCGCCGGAGCCGGCGGTTCCGGCGGTTCCGCGCAGAAGAGTCTTGCCGACTACGGCCTGGCCCTTGGTATTGCCTACCAGCTCGCGGACGACGTGCTCGATTTCGAGGCCGATCCCAGCGAAAGCGGCAAGGCCATCGGCAACGATCTGATCGAGGGCAAACCCACCCTGCCGCTCATTCATGTATTGCGGCATGGCGACGCCGCCACCACCGCATGGCTGCGCCAGCTGCTGAGCAGCGGCGAGATCGGCGATCTTGATGAAACCCTGACGCGGGTACGAAAAGCCATTGAATCGACGGGGGCGATCCCGTACACTCGCGCCCTCGCTGAACGGCATGCCGCTTCAGCCAAAGCGGCGGTTGGCGGGCTTCCCGAGTCCACCCACAAAACCGCGCTGCTGCAACTGGCAGAGTTCGCCGTGAGCAGGAAGCACTGATTGCGGGGCGTAGCTCAGCTTGGTAGAGCGCTTGCTTCGGGAGCAAGAGGTCGCAGGTTCGAATCCTGTCGCCCCGACCAGTCCTCAGATTGGTCTTTCGGTATCAAATCAGCCCCTTACGAGGGGCTTTTTCGTTTCTCTCGAGTTACCGCTGACAGTTCAGTTTGGGCACAGTGCCCAACTCGTGCCCAATCGGCGCCCAAGAAGAACTGCGCAAACACTGACCGCTCGGCAGGGCCTCAGCGCGCCCTAAGAACTGCTGTGTGTCGAGACTGTGTGAAAACAAATCGGGTCCGTGGGCGCGAGCTGGAAATGGACCGGCCACACTTCTGTAGACAGTCAGTTGCCGCTTTGCGCGTAGCGCCTCTCAAACTCTACCGGGGACAGACCGCCGGCGGAACCATGCCGGCGGATCGGGTTGTAAAACATCTCGATGTAATCGAAGACATCTGA
>JAUYNO010000030.1 GCA_030696045.1 Stagnimonas sp.
CGCGATCGGGACCTATCAGCCGCACCGCAGGCGCCCGCCCAATCTCGATGGCCTGGCCAAGAACGTGCGGCTGGGCGCCGACGGCAAGTACCACTGGCACTGGGATCCGCTCTTTCGCGCCGGCACGCGCAACCTCGAACAACGCACCCAGCGCCTCGAAGCGTGCGCGGCGAATCTGGACCTGCCGGCCCTGCTGGTGCGAGGCGGCCTGTCGGATCTGCTGAGCGAACAAGGCGCGCAGGCGTTCTTGAAGCTGTGCCCGACGGCGGAGTACGTCAGCGTCACCGATGCCGGCCATATGGTGGCTGGCGACCGCAATGACATCTTCGCCACGGCCGTCATTGAGTTTCTGGCGCGGACCGTACCCGTTCATGGCGAGCCGCTACGCTCACCACGTGCGTCCCGGCCGCTTCACGACGGCCCGGACAAGGACATCATCGACGTGCCGTGACGGCGCATCTACCGCGGCCGCACACCGCAGTGCGCCGCTGCGCGTCCGGTCTGGAGGTACAGCGGCAGACTACTTCGTGGTGGGTTCAGGGAATGGTGGAGGTTTTGGATCCAGCAATTTGTACAAATGGGAACGTGAAACGCCGAGCGCCTTGGCAGCCTGCTTTTTGTTGCCCGCAAAAAACGCCAAGGCCTGTTTGGCCGCGTCCTGTTCCAGTTCTTTCAATAGGCGTGGCGGCGACGGTGCACGAGCGCTGAATGGCGCTGGGTCAGCATGCCGGCTTGGAGCCGACGTAGGGGGCCCTGCGCTGTTGCGCTCAAAATGTGCCAAGGTCAGGCGCTTGCCTGCGGAAAATACGAGGGCTTCTTCTATTCGCTGTCGCAACTGTCGTACATTGCCTGGCCAGGGCTGTTGAGCGAGGTATGGGGCCACCTCATGCTCCATTTCGGGCAGCGGCCAATTGTTGCGCTGGCAAAACTGCTGCATGAAATGTCGTGCCAGGGGCAAGACGTCTTGCACACGCTCGCGCAGGCTGGGCACATGCAGAGTCACCCCAGCTAGGCGGTAAAACAGGTCGAGGCGGAATTGCCCGGTACTTACTAATTGGTCCATGTTTCGATGTGTGGCCGATATCAATCGAAAGTCTATTTGTCGGGGCCTGTGCTCGCCCAGACGTTCAACCACCCGGTCCTCCAGAACCCGGAGTAGCTTGACTTGGAAATCGCCTGGAATGTCACCCACTTCGTCAAGAAACACCGTACCAGCGTCCGCGCTTTCAAACTTCCCGGAGCGGCCGGCCTTGAGACTGCCAGTAAAAGTTCCAGGGGCGTAGCCAAACAGCTCGGCCTCCAGCAGACTCGCAGGCAACGCCGTTAGATTCAGATTGACCAGCGGGTGCGTGCGGCGTGGGCTGAGCTCGTGTAGCGCTTTGGCCACCAGTTCTTTCCCCACCCCACTTTCTCCGAGAATAAGCACCGGGACGTCAAATTGCGCGGCTTGCTGGATTTCCTGCCTGAGGCGCTGCATGGGCGCGCTGTCGCCAATCAACCGCCCCACCGCGGCAGGCTCTTGACGCAACTGGTGGAGCTGGTTCTTGTAGCGCAGCACCTCAGACTGAAGGCGCGAGACTTCGCGATGCATGCGCCCAACAACCTCTGGCCCTTTGCCTTTGATCAGAGTGTGACCTAACACGCCCACCACCTTCCCATCCTGGAAAATGGGAATGCGGCTGACAATGCGGGTCGATACCCCATCGGGAGAATAAGGGTAGCCGATTTCTGCCTTGCCCGACTCCACCACTTCGCTCATGCGTGAGTTTGGAAGAATTTCTGCCGCCGGACGCCCCAGCGCCTCGCCTGGACGAAGCCCCAGCCAGCGCTCATGCGTAGGGCTGATAAACCGCAATACGCCCTGCGCGTCGGCCACCGACACGGCGTCGTACGAATTGGTCAAGAAATGATTCAGTACTGCGGCAGAAAACGGAACTGTGGCGACAAAATCAAACAGCAGATCCTCAGATCGTTTGTCGGCTGCTCGCAATACCACGACCCGAGTTTGCTCATGAACCAGCACAACGGCGATGCAGGGCGGCGAGCCGTCCAGCGCGAAAACTTTGCGCCGTTCCTGCGCATGCGTCAAGGCGACCACTGCCTCTTGCACCGCGGGCTGCTTGGCAATACCCTGCGCCCAAATGATCTGGCCATCAACCGTACAGATCAGAATACCCAGCAAACCGGATGCAGGGGGCGGATCGGCTGCAGAGAGAGTGTCGTTGTTAGAGACGTTCACGAATGTGTGTAGTCACCTAGAGCGGTGAGTGTCTTCCATGAAGACGATTTCTTGCGGATTCAGGGATTTTTCCGTCTTTTTGATGGGTTTTTCGCTGGCGCGGGACTTGCTTCATTGAACATCATAAGGCGTAATTAAACTCATAAGGAGACGTATGGTTTGGTTGAAGTGGCTAACGGTGTCAGTGGTGATGACTTGCGGTCTGTTGGGTGCCGGCGTGCAAGCGCAGGAGTTTCCCAGTAAACCTATCACGCTCATCGTGCCTTACGGGTCCGGAGGGACCGATACCCAGTATCGCAAGTTGGCAGAGTTGGCGTCGCGTTCATTGGGGCAGCCTGTGGTCGTGGAGAACAAGCCGGGGGGTAACGGCACGATTGGCCCAGTGCAAATGGCGTTGAACGCCAAACCCGATGGCTACACTATCGCCGCTGGTACGGTGTCGCTGTTGCGTCAGCCCCACCTGCAAAAAGTGAACTGGAACCCGCTGACCGATTTCACTTGGATTATCGGCTTGGGCGGCTACAGTTTTGCCGTGGTCGTGAGTGACAATTCGCCATTCAAAACGCTGGCCGACATGGTGGCTTGGGCCAAGGCTAATCCTGGCAAGCTCACCTACGGTACGCCTGGGCCGGGCTCCTCGCTGCATCTGCTGATGGCCGATCTAGCCCAGCGCGCCGGTTTTACGGCAATCCATGTGCCCTACAAGGGCGGCGGCGAGGCTACCACTGCCATGCTGGGCGGGCATGTGATGGTCGGTGTCAACAATCTCGGTAGTGTGGTCGCTCAGGTCGACGCCAAGACGGCCCGCGTCTTGACGATTTTCGACGCAGAGCGATTGAGCCGCTACCCTGATGTGCCAACAGCCAAAGAGTTGGGTTACAACCTTGTCTACCCCTCGGCTTACGGTCTGGTTGGGCCGCGCAACATGCCGCCTGCCGTGGTCAAACGCCTGCATGACGCGTTCAAGGTCGCTATGGAGGACCCCAGTAACAAGGCGCTGCTGGACACGCTTTCCCAAATCCCCTGGTACCGTTCGACAGAAGACTATACCAAGTGGGCCGTAGAGTCGTACCCGATGGAACGCGCCTTCCTGGAGCGCGCCGGCGTTATCAAATCGAACTAAGGCGGTTGATTCAACGGGAGTGATCATCGGCGCGGCGCAAGTTGACGCTGATGATCCCAAGCCAGCTTGCGGCCAAGCGATTGTGCGGCAAGCACCCTCCGGTGAATCGAGCTTGGCGGCCTGCCAGGCATGCAGTCAGTTTGTTTAACGACGCTCCAGCACCTGTACCGTCAGATTGACAGCCCGGGCCTCGGCCAGGCCGTGCCATTTTCTATTCAAAATTTATGACTGACGTTAACCGTCCTCTATACGGTCGGGCTGACTTGAGCCGGTTGCTCGCGCCGCGCAGTGTGGCAATAGTGGGTGCCAGTGCCAAACCGGGCGCTTTTTCCTGGCGCACGATGGAAAACATGGCTCATTTTGACGGAGACCTGTTCCTGGTCAATCCGAGGCATGAGTCGGTCAACGGGCAGATTTGCTACCCCAATCTGTTGGCCTTGCCCGTGATCCCCGATTGCGTCATCGTTGCCTTGCCGCAAGAGGCCGCGCTTGAGGCCGTGCGGGCCGCTGGCGACCTGGGTGTGGGGGGTGCCATTGTGTACGCTTCGGGCTTTGCCGAAACAGGCCTGTCCGATCGCATCGCCCAACAACAGGCTATGGCTGACATCGCGCGCGGAAGTGGAATGCGCGTGCTGGGCCCCAATTGCCTGGGCATTGCCAACAATCTGTTGGGTGCGGGACTGTTGTTCCAGATGGGCTATTCCGATCTAGAGCGGCGTGTCGGACGCGTGGGGCTGGTAAGCCAGTCCGGCGCCCTAGGCTACGCGATATTGCAGGGAACACAACATGGCTTTGCTTATACCCACATGCTCACGGCGGGAAATTCTTGCGATGTCGACACACTCGATTTGGCCAACTATCTTGTCGAAGACCCGGTCTGCAGAGTTGTCGCATGTGTGTTCGAAGCCGCAGGAAATGCCGCGCGCCTGCAGGCGCTGGCTGAGCGCGCGCAACAAGCAGCCAAGCCCGTAGTCATTTACAAAACGGCGGTGGGCGAGGCTGCCGCGGCTGCAGCGCAGTCGCACACCGGCAGCCTGGCTGGTTCATCGCGTGCCTTTGAAGCCGCGATGCGGCGGGGGCATTTCGTGCAAGCGGACTCCCTGTCTGAATTGACCGAAATGGCCAGTTTCTTTGCCAAAGCACCTGCTCCGCAGGCTGCAGGCGTCGCGGTCATGGCCACCTCAGGCGGGGCAGCCATCATGGCCGCCGACTCGGCCGCTTCGAACAACGTGTCGCTGCCGCAGCCGGGTCCGGTGGCTCAGCAAGTGCTGGACGAGTGCGTTCCCGAGTTCGGCTCTGCACACAACCCGTGTGATATCACTGGCCAGGTCCTGAACAAGCCCGACGCCTTCAATGCATGCGTGCAAGCCATGCTGGCCGATCCCGCCTACGGTGCACTGGTGTTGCCTCAAGTGACCGCGAGCCAGATTTTGGCAGAGCAGCGCTGCCCAACGGTGTCGCGCCTGGCCGAAACGTCGGGCAAGCCGGTTTGCATCGTGTGGTTATCCGACTGGCAGGAAGGTCCGGGGGCTGCGATCTATGCCAGCGATGAGCGTATCGGTTTTTTTCGTGATACTGAACGTTGCTTCAAAGCCATTGCGCATTGGCATGCATGGCACCAGCGGCATGCGCAGGCCACCTTGTCAAAATTATCCGAAGCCTCAATGGCGGGGCTTGAAAGTGTGGACGCTGCCGTCCGCGCGCGGGTGTTGGTCCAATTGCGCCAGCAAGCACCATTAGTCACCGAACGCGTAGCCAAGCAACTGGTGGCGCAATACGGCTTGCCGGTGGTTCAGGAAGCCATTGCAACCACGGCTCAGGAGGCCGTGGCTGTCGCCGACCGCTTGGGCTATCCGCTGGTATTGAAGTTCGATACCCCGGACTTTGCACACAAGACCGAGCTCGGGTTGGTGAAGATTGGTTTGCCCGACGCAGCCAGCGTTGCGGCCGCATGTGCGGATATCAGCGAGCGCATGGTCGGCCATGACGGCATTTTCCTGCTGCAGCCCATGGTGCGTGGCCATCTGGAACTGGTGCTGGGTATGAAGCGCGATCCGGTATTCGGCCCGTTGCTGATGGTTGGGATGGGCGGGGTCCTGGTTGAACTGTTCGGCGACGTCGCTACCGAGATCGCTCCTGTCACCACTGTTCAGGCCCATGAGATGCTGCGACGCCTCAAAGCCTATCGATTGCTGCAAGGGTACCGAGGTAAACCTGGCGTTGATCTGCACGCACTCGTTCAATTGATCGTGCGTTTCTCGCAGCTATGTATGGACTGGACCGACGAGGTGGAAGAAATCGACATCAATCCAGTGATTTGCCATGCACAGGGTTTCGCCATTGTGGACGCATTGATCGCAAGGCGCATTCAGCCGCCGATGATTGAAGGAGAGGTTTTATGAGCTGGTACTTCGAAGATTTCAAGACGGACAGCGAGTCTGTGCTGACGGCGGAACAGGTCATCAATGAATCCGATGTCATGGCTTTTGCCGACTTGTCGGGAGACAGGAACCCGTTGCACACGGATGCGGAATTCGCGCGCAACACCCCAATGGGCCAGCGTGTGGCACATGGTCTGATGGCTCTGTCGGTAGCCACCGGGCTGTCCGCCGAAGCTGGGCATTTACAAGGGACGGCCCTGGCGTTCCTGGGGATTGATAACTGGCGGTTCCATGCACCTGTTTTTTTTGGCGACAGCATCCGTCTGCGCTGGAGCGTCATTGAGACGCGCCTGACCTCCAACGGCCAGGCTGGTGTAGTCAAGCGCAAGGCGGAAATCATCAATCAAAAAGGTGATGTGGTTCAGTCCGGAGTTTTCATCACCTTGGTGCGAGCTCGTGGCGAACGCGGTTAATACCAACTTTCAGTAATCAGGAAACATAGTTATGGCACGGCACGACTGGAACACTTTCGGCTTCAGCGAACAGCAACAAATCATTCGCGACTCGGTACTGGATTTATTGCAGCGCGTGATGCCCCCCGAGAAAATACGCGAACTTGACCGCGAGGGTGAATTCCCGTTCGATGCCTATCGTGCTCTGGCTGACGCTGGCTGGATGAGCCTGCCGTTTTCCGAGGACGTAGGAGGATCCGGCGGCAGCTTCAAAGACCTGGCTGTTCTGGTGGAGGCCATGGCCTACCACTACGCCAGCATGGCCACGGCGTATTTGACGACTGTGATTTACGCCGGACAGCACATTGCGCTCCATGGCAGCGAACACCTCAAACGAACCTATTTGCCCGGCATCATGGACGGAAGCATCCGCATGGCGATAGCGTTGACCGAGCCCGGCGCCGGTTCCGACGCGGCAGCCATCGCCACGCGCGCCGAGCGCAGGGGCGACAGGTATGTGGTCAATGGACAAAAGCTGTACATCACCTGCGCTCACGTGGCGCAATATCTGGTGACCGCCGTCAAGACAGCCCCGCGGGAGGGGCGTAACGGAATCAGCATTCTGCTGATTCCGACCGATGCCAAAGGCGTGACGATTCGCATGCTCGACACCATGGGCCGACGCAGCACACGTGCCACGGAAGTTTTCTTCGACAGCGTCGAGGTCCCTGATGAAAACCTGATCGGCCAGGAAAACAAAGGCTGGCGCGGCCTCATGAAATGCCTGAATATCGAGCGATTGTGCTTGGCTGCTGCGGGGGCGGGAAACATGCAGCATGTGATCGATTACGCCAAGGACTATGCGGTCGATCGGGTTCAATTTGGGCAGCCCATCACAAAATTCCAGGCGGTAGCGCACAAGTTTGCCGACATGCGGATCATGGCAGAGGGCACCCGCCTGATGACCTACCGGGTGGCTGAAATGCTGGATGCCGGTATTGAGCCTCGCATAGAGACCGCGATGGCCAAGGTAGTGGCTACCGACAATGACTTTGCCTGCGCCAACCTCGGCATGCAGATCATGGGTGGTGCCGGCTACATGATGGAGCACGACATGCAACGCTTCTTTCGTGACTCGCGCATCAGCTCCGTTGGAGGGGGCTCCAATGAAATCCAGCGCAACATCATTGCCCAGATGATGGGGATGTGAGAGGGGCATGTGGTGGGCGCCATGTGCTTTTCTTTTTGCGTTTTGTGAACTGACTCCCTGAACTCAGGCATCCGCGTGAGAGGGTGAATTTGTTTATTCAAGGAATAATGTGAAATGAATGCAAGCGAGTCGAAGTTTCTCAGGAGCAAATATGCGATCGTGGGGGTGGGTGAAACGACGTATACCCGCGGTTCCGGAATGACCACGCGAGCGCTCGCGACCTGGGCCATACGCAACG
Organism: Stagnimonas sp.; assembly: GCA_030696045.1. GTDB lineage: Bacteria > Pseudomonadota > Gammaproteobacteria > Nevskiales > Nevskiaceae > Stagnimonas. Next base: position 7,644 of record JAUYNO010000030.1, read on the forward strand.
CCATGGCAGATGCTGGCCTGGATGCCAGCCAAGTCGATGGTATGTTGTCGTACCAGAACAATGATTCCACCGCCTCGCCAGTTGTTTCCGGTGATCTCGGAATACGGCTGAACTTCTACATGGACGTTGTCGGTGGCGGCTCCTCGGTCGAGGCACTCGTGGGCCTTGCGATCGGCGCGATAGAGGCGGGCATGTGCTCGACGATCGTGATCTTTCGATCCATGAACGGATATTCCGAGACCAGGTTTGGAGGAACGGGAAGACGCGCTGCGTTGCCGATTTCCGGAGATGGGCTGCACAGCCGTCCTTATGGCTGGGAAACTCCCGCGCAGACATTCAGTCCGAGCTTCACGAGGCACATGCACGACTTTGGTACGACCAAGGAGCAAGTTGCCGCGATCAAGGTCGTTCATAGTGAACATGCCTCGAACAATCCGAAGGCCCTGTATCCGAAGCGCGTCACGGTGGAGGACGTTCTTTCCAGTCGCATCATCTGCAGCCCCCTGAACTTGCTGGATTGTTGTGTCGAGACCGACAATGCAGCGGCGATCATCGTGACGTCGTCCGATCGTGCCAACGATTTGCGCCAGCGCCCAGCATTGATTCGCGGCGTCGTGGGGAGGTGCACCAAACCGAGGGCTGACATGCATTTCCAGCACGGACCGATCTCCTCCGGGGCGGGGCAGTTTGCCCGGGATCGCCTGTGGTCGAATTCGGGTATAAGTCCGGACGAAATCGACATTACTGGCGCATACGATGCCTTTACCTTCACGACGCTTTTTCAGCTGGAGGATTTCGGCTTTTGCCGCAAAGGGGAGGGCGGAGAATACGTGAGCGGCGGAACAATACGGCTCGGAGGAAAACGACCGAACAATACCAGCGGCGGTCATCTTTGCGAAGGCTACACACACGGGATCAGCATGGTCATAGAGAACGTTCGCCAGCTCCGGGGGGAGGTCGATGATTCATGCCCTGTGGGACCCGATGGGCATCGGCAACACACTTTCGATTACAAGGAGGGTGGTTGCAGGCAGGTTCGCAATGCTCAATTGACGGCTAATCTGGGATGGGCCGGGCCGGTGACGGCATCGGCAATGGTCCTCGAGCGCGGACGGGGAGCTCTGTAACATGAGCATCAACGCCATATTCATGGGTATGTCATTGCATCTTGGCCAGCATGACGTTCCAAACAAAGAGTATTTCCAGTTCTGCTCAGACGGAGATTTTCATCTTCAATGCTGCGACAAATGCGATTTGCTGCGCTATCCTCCGACCACCGCATGCCCCTGGTGTGCTGAGGCGAAGTCACGATGGAAGCGCGTCCCCGGAACAGGTACGGTGCATTCGTTCACAGTAGTGCATCACGCCATTCAGCCAGGCCTGAAAGACCACACACCGTACGCTGTTCTTATTGTGGACCTGGATACCCAAAATGGAAGCCCAAGCCCGGAGGAGGCATTGCGGGTCGTCGGAAACCTGACAAAAAAGAACGGCACTCTTGCCTCTGCGCAGGAGGTTTCCAGGATCGGCATCGGGACGAGAGTCAGGATGACATTCACATCAATTGCGCCGGGGCTTGCACTGCCTCAGTGGACTACCGACTTCGATTGCGTCTGACCCTGGGTAGCCAGCTCTCCGGACACATGTGATGTCTTGGCACGATGTGTTCCCTCCCGCCGCCGCCAACGGTGGCTTACCTCTTGCGGAGGTAAGCTGCAGCGTCCTCCATCGAAAATGCCTTCTAAAGAATCGAGGTCGTCATAGGATTGGCAGCGCGGTCGCTGCGCAACCGCTCTTCAAGAAGGTGCCTCTGTATCTTGCCGAGAGGTGTCCTGGGAACTTCGTCCGCAGGAATGAAAATCACCCGTTTTGGAAGCTTGTAGTTTGCAATCCGCCCGCGGCACAGTTGCATAACGGCTTCGGCATCCAATTGTGGATCTGCGGCCACCACAAAGGCCACCGGGACTTCGCCCCAATGGTCGTCTGGTTGCCGGACAACGGAGACATCGGCGATCCTGGAAGACTTCAGAAGAATGCGTTCAATCTCGGCTGGATAAATGTTTTCACCGCCGGATTTGATCAAATACTTTACTCGATCGACGAAGTTCAATGTGCCGTCCGGATTGCGCGACATGACGTCGCCCATGCAATACCACCCCGCGTGGAACAATGTCCGGTTCGTTTCCGGATTGTTCCAATAGCCGCTGAACAGGCTAGGCCCGCGCACGCTCACCTCGCCAGGCTCTCCGTCGGGAACCGCTTGCCCTTCGATGTCCAGCAGCCGTACCTCGCACAGCGAACTTTGCGTCTTGGCGAAATTGGTCGGCGCCAAGCCGATGTTGAACATGCCACGGCTGGCTGGCGCGAGTCCGGTTTCCGTAGACCCGAAGGTGTTGCGGAACGGCGCATTCAAAAGACGCGTGATCTCCGCGATCTGGTGCGGGGGCACCAGGTCGGCCATGGCGCCGGTGCACATGATCGGGAGGATGGGGCGCCGAGCCTTCTTGATGGCCTCGATCACCGTTCCAATGGTCGCCGGCATCAGCGACAGGGCGCCGACCTCCTGGTGGGTGATGGTATGAACGATAGCTTCAGGGTCGAACCCGTCCTGCAGAATCACTTTTCCGCCGTTCAACAGCGTGATCAGGATGTTGTCCGTCGACGCCATATGAAACATCGGGGCCCATGCGATGTAGCTCGCTCCGGGGCGCGCCGCGCCATCGAGATTGGCAATGGCGCAGCGCGCGATGATGGCGCGTTGACTGATGGTCGCCGCCTTCGGCAAACCCGTGGTTCCGCTGGTGTAGAGGATGACCCAGGGATCTTCGGATTGAGCGGCATCCGTGGGCGGCATGTCTTGTGCTAGGCGCAGCCGCGCCTCGTAGTCATCGCCGTATGAAATGATCGTGCATAACTTCAGCGAAGGGCAGGAAATGCCGGTCAGCCGGCCGGCGAAGCGTTCTGATACAAACAGGACTTTCGGTGCGACGAGTTCGATGCAGTATTCGAGCTCCGCATCCGCGAGTCGCCAGTTCTGGCATGCAACCACCGCTCCCAGCTTCGCCGCCGCGACTTGGACTTCCACGAATTCTTGGCAGTTTTCGGAGAGCACCGCGATACAGTCGCGAATTCCGATGCCCAAGGTGCCGAGTGCATTCGCGACGCAATCCGAGCGTCGATCGAGCTCGCTGAAAGTAAGGGCTCCTGCGCGGGATTCGAGCGCGATGTGCGCTGCGTTGTACCGTGCCTGATGGCGGAACATGCCGCTGACTGTCAGCCCGAAAGAGGCCGTTCCGACCGAAGAAAGCATGTGGGGCATTATTTGAGGTGTCCGCAAGGATAAGAGATGTCGGCCGGTCCCGCCTAATCGACCGTAACCTTGAATTTGGTGACGAGCCCCCGGTACATGACCGCTTCCCGCTTCAGCATCTCGGCGGTGCCGCTGGCGCCAAGGGACTCAGGCGTTATTCCCAATGCGGTGATCTTCTGGATGATTTCCGGCTCGCGCAGGATCTGAACAAGCAGCTCTTCCAGCCGGCTGGATACTGCGGCGGGAACACCCGCACGCGTCGTCAAAATGTAGCCCACGGCCCCGGACGGCCTCTTGCCGTCTGTCGTATGCCATCCAGCGCGGTTTGCATGTCATAGGCCCGCATCGATCTGCGGGACATGCGCTGCTGTACGGCATTTCCCTTGGCTCGCAGCCGGTCAAGGACGAGTTGCGAAAGCGCATGCACCGACCGGTGGCCGAGCAGGGCCAGTACCTGCGGGCCGTGGTTGGAGGCCACGCGCGCTACTTCGGCGTGTCCTGCAACGGGGCGCGTATCCAGGCCTTCCGTTTCCAGGTCGCCCGCCTGTGGCATCGCGCGCTGTGCCGCCGCAGCCAGGGCAAACAGGTTGCATGGAAGCGCATGCACAAGCTCGTCGCCCACTGGTTGCCCTCTCCACGCATCTGCCATCCCTACCCCGCCCAGCGTCTGATCGCCACAACCCAAGGCAAGAGCCGTATGCGGTAGCTCCGCACGTACGGATCTGTGAAGGGGGTGCTGGGTGACTGGCATTTCTACTTCGACTGAACGAGTACCCAATTTTTGTCACGAACGGACTACCGAATGATCGTTAGCCGTAAGCTTAGAGCGGTCGTCAGGGTTAGTCAACATCAAATTGACGACCACCCTGGCGCAGGAGAGTGCTCGCAGCGACCACGGCCTGTTAACGTGAACCAGTCCACATCGGCGAAAAATGCGAAGCTGATGAATCCGATGAACCCAAGTGACTACTACTGCAGATCCGTGACCGGTGCGGTGCCTCAACTGCCGCAATTGCGCCTGACTGATCGAGCCCTTCCTGTTCCTCATTCACGGCCTTGTCCTGCGCCCAACCAGAGCGTTCGAAACCTCCGAAGCAGTTGCCTTCGCCTCCTGTGCGAGCAGTTCTACACGCTCCTTGCCGGCACCCTGTGCGGCGAGGATGAAGACGAAGCCGCCGACGATCTTGTGATCGGCCCCCGAAAACCGACGCGCCGATTCCGATACGCCCACGGGCGACCTCGTCATACGACGCGTAGACGCCAGCCTTGCGCCATGACTGAATCAGAGCCCTGAACTGATTCCAGTACGGCCCGAGCCCTGCGTTGTTGATCTCATTGGCGTGCCACACGCATCAGGGTTGACTGCTGATCAGGCGAAAGATTCGCCGGGATCGACTTGGCGGTAGCCCGGAAGAACATGGGCATGGGCTGGCCGCGCCGTTCGCTTGAGACCACGGATTCGTCAGTCATGCACATGACGTTATCTCCGTAATGGGTGCGCAGCATGACGTATGCCTTCCGCCGCTTCGACACGCCATCATTGACCGGCCACGCCATCCCCCAAGCAAGGGCTCGTTCAATCGAAGGGCCGGGTCGAATTCGATGATCCTGGGCCCAAGCACGTGGCGGCCCTTGGAACCGGTGCGAGCAGCGAAGCATCAATAGTCGCAAGCGCTATATGAGGCACGCCGAAAAGACGGAAACTCTCCATGTGCTGGCGCTGTGCCGCTTCTGGGTTTCCCCGGGCTGCTCAGCTCGCGCGGTAGCGCTGCAGCCCACATTCGCCGCGGCGCTCCTGGTAGACGTCCTGATACTCGGCCAGGCAAAGTCGGGATTGGGCTCGTGTGTCTGCACATTCTGCAGATGCGCAGCAGTGCGCAGGCGTTCCCTGGCTTAATCGTTGGAGCCCCGCACCTGCCACGCCTGGGAGTCGCACCAGGACGCCGTGCGCTGGGCCAGTTGCAGGATCCTGTTGATGATAGCGGGCGACATGGGTTCGGGCTGGTATCCACTGCAGCTGCAATGCTCGTCGCGCAGCCCGGCCAGGACATCGGTCCTGCGCTCGGGGTCGGGGCTGGCGATCGCTCATGACTGCGCTGGTCAGAAAGTGGTCCAAGTCAGGAGCAAAGAGCGGCGTGAGCGTCCGCGAGAAAGCCGGTGTGAAGATCTCCACGACGGAATCCCGGATGCGCCAGAATTGCCTGGAGATAAGGCACATTGTGGCGGATTCCCTCAATGTGAACACCAGCCAGGGCCTCCTGGAGACGATCGATCGCGCCGGTTCGCGTCGAGCCATGGGCGATAACTTTCATGATCATCGGGTCGTAGAAGGGGGTGACCCTGTTGCCTTCGCGGTAGCCGGTCTCGATACGAATGCCCTCTCCTTCCGGAAGGCGGAATTCGTTTAACGGGCCCGGACTGGGCATGAAATTTTTCACCGGATTCTCAGCATATACGCGAACTTCGACGGAATAGCCGTCGAACCGAATGTTGTGCTGTGCAAGCTCGGATTGAAGTGGCTCACCCATTGCGAGCCTCAGCTGCGCTGCTACTAGGTCAACGCCCGTGATCATCTCCGTTACCGGATGCTCTACCTGAATGCGCGTGTTCATCTCCAGGAAGAAGAATTGCTGCTGGGCGGCGTCATACAGAAACTCGACCGTTCCGGCACCCTCGTAGCGGCACGAGGCGGCTAAAGCAACGGCCGCTGAGGCCATCTTTTCGCGCACTCCATCCTCGATAAAAGGAGCCCTGGCTTCTTCGACCACCTTCTGGTGTCGCCGCTGCAGCGAACAGTCGCGATCGAACAGGTGTACCGCAGTTCCGTCGCCAAAGCCGAATACCTGAATCTCCACGTGCCGCGCCCGCTCGACCAGGCGCTCCAGATAGACCGCTCCGTCGCCGAAAGCCTTCTGGGCCATACCGGCCGTGGCCTGGACTGCCGCCACGAGTTCCTCGCTGGTTGTCACCTTTCGCATGCCGATGCCGCCGCCGCCGGCAGCGGCCTTGACGAGCAGGGGATACCCTGTTGCGTCACCGCCGGTGAGCACGGCGGTCGCGTCACTGGGGTCCAGCTTCCCCGTTCCCGGCAGCACCGGAACGCCCGCCCTTGCGGCGGCCTTGCGCGCTTGGTCCTTGTCGCCCATCAGCGTGATCACCTGGGCACTGGGCCCAACGAAGCTGATGCCCGCATTCTCACAGGCCATGGCGAAGCTGGCGTTCTCCGACAGGAAGCCGTAACCGGGATGGACCATCGTCGCGCCCTTCTGACGCGCCACCTCAAGCAGGAGGTCGGCACGCAGGTAGCTGTCAGCCGCTCGAGCGCCGCCAATCAGGACCGCCTCGTCGGCGTGGCCAACGTGGGGCAACTCCAGATCGGCCTCCGAATAGACGGCGATCGTCCGAAGAGATAGCTTTTTTGCCGCGCGGATGATGCGGCAGGCGATTTCGCCACGATTGGCGACGAGTAGGGTGTGGTGCATGGTTGACCTGTCAGGAATATTTGAAAATTCGAGTCCCGTGCTATATTCTAACGAATGGTCGTTAGTTGAACATAGTTTTTTGAGAAGCATGATCAAGGTTATCTACTGCATGCGCCGCAAGGCTGGCCTCAGCCACGGCGAATTCCTGGTGCATTGGGCTGACGTGCACGTTCCTGTCGTGATGGCCAACCTGAAGGTCCTGCGGCTGGCAAGTTATGTGCGCACATTGCCGCTCGAGCACGCCTACAGCGCACGCGTGGAAAGAAACGGCATTATGCTGCCGCCGTTCGACGGCATCGCGGAACTGAGCTGGGCAAGCGAGGAAGATATGCGTCTGGCTTTCGAGAGCGACGAGGCGCTGGTCGTGCAGAGGCTGCTGGCCCGCGACGAAGCGCACTTCGTCGACCCGGCCGGCTCGTGCCGGTGGGTGGCGCAGCAAGTGCGGCATGTGTGAGCCTGCGCGCGACTAGAATGGCGACGAACCGTTATCTACAGACAGAAATCCAAGGTGCCTGGCATGCGCGCAACGAATTCGAATGGAGAGGAGACAGAGAAGGCCATCCGGGAGGCCGCGGTCAGGGTGATCGCCAAGCGCGGCTTCCAGGCCGCGAGCCTGCGCGAGATCGCCAAGGAAGTTGGTATCCGGGCGCCCTCGCTCTACAACTACATCAAGAGCAAGGAAAAGCTGCTGTACGACCTGCTCAAGGTGCCGGTATCGGCGATGATCGCCGACTACGAGTCTTTGACGGAAGGCGTGACCGATCCCGTTGTCCTGTTGCAGACTTACGTGCAGGTGCACCTGAACTTCCATCTCAATTACCGGTTGGAAGTCTTCATTGGCAACATGGAATTGCGCAGTCTGTCGCCGGCTCATTACCGCGTCATTGCGGCCTTGCGCGAGGAGTACACGGGATTACTGAATAGGATCATCGACGACGGCGTGAAGGCGGGGGTTTTCCACGCCCCTCATTCCCGGGTTGTGACGCTCATCATGCTTGGGATGCTATCGGGCGTTTGCAACTGGTACCAGCCCAGCGGCGCGATGTCGGCTGCCGAAATGATGAAGCTGCACACCGACATGGCGTTCCGCATGCTGGATGCGAGATCCGCCGTCCCCGCCGCAAAGGCCGCGCGCAAGCGAAGCAGCTGATCCTCGTACTCGCGCGAGGATCACACGTCGCGATAGAACTTGGGAAAATACAGTCGCACGATCGGACTGGTGTCGGCCCAGGAATGGCACTGGTTCAGGAAGAATGGTCGAACCCCGTCGGAGCCCTTGGGAGGTCCTTGCTGGGGCATGTGCTGCTCCCGATAGGCGGAGATGGTCTGGAACGCGGTGGTAGCCAGTGCGTAGAACAGTTCACGCATGTGTGTGCATCCCTTGGTTCCGCCCATGACCGCGTCGACCGAGCGGCGCCAGCCTGACCCCACGCAAGCCCCCTTCAGGTTCGTGATGCCGGCCAGTGCGCCACTGCAGTAGGCGAAGGGGAGGGCCGGCATGGCCGCGTGAGCTTCCAGCACGGTCATCTCGTTGTTGATGGTGATACGCGCACGCATGTGATGCATCGGCATTCCGGCCGGAAGCGGACCGCGCTCGCGGTCCGCGTAGATGTAGGACTTCTCGTCGAACAGCTCGCCATCGATATCCCACAGACCGTCGTCGCGCAGGAAGCCCTGGCTGGTCACCCGCCGCGTATGAATATGCCGCCTCGACGCCGCAGCGGGCAAATCCCGTAAATCATCCGCCATCAGAACGAGCGCTTGAAGCCGAAATAGCGTTCCGCTATCAGGTTGCGGCACATTTCGTCGTTGACGGGAGCGAAGACGTAGAGGCGATGGTCGCGGTAGTAACGCTGCATCGGCCCGCCGCTGTCGAAACCGGCGGCGCCGAGAATTTCCATGCCCGTATCAGCGGCCCGCTTCGCCACGCCGGAAGCGGCGAGCTTGACCATGGAACTTGCCACATCCACCGGCTTCCCGTCATCGTCCAGGACGGCGGTTTGCAGCAGGTAAGACCAAGCCAGCTCGAGCGAGGTAGCGACGTTGGCCAGCTTGTGCTGCACGGCCTGCAGCTCCGAAAGCGTCTTGTTGAACGCTGTACGGTCCTTGGCGTAGTCGGCAGCGTAGCGAATAGCTCCCTGGGCGATGCCTAGCGCCACAGCCGAGGCGTTGATACGCTCGGAGTTCAAGGTGGCAACTACCTGCCGGAAGCCCTGACCTTCGATCCCCAGGAGGTTTTCCGACGGAACTTTAACGTTGTCGAAGAAGACCTGGCAGGTGTCGTAGCCGTTAATGGCGAAGGTGTCTATCTCGGTGGCGCTGATGCCCGGTGTATTGCTGGGAACAAGCAGCGTCGATACGCCATCGGTCTTGCCGTCGGAAGTGCGCGCTAGCACGACGTAGAAGTCCGACGTGGTGGCCCCACTGATCCACATCTTGGCGCCGTTCAGGATCCAGTCACCGTTCACCTTTTGTGCGCGGGTCTTCATGGCGCGCAGGATGTCCGTACCCCCTCCGGCCTCGGTCAGGCAGAAAGAGGCTTTGGCCTGTCCGCTGGCCAGCGGCTGAAGCCAGGTGCGCTTCTGCAAATCGCTGGCATTGTCCTTCAACAGGCGCGTCAGCATGAACTGAACGACACAGAAGACGGCCATCGACGTGGAAAGGTTACCCAGCGTTCGAAGGGCGATCAGCTGTTCAATGTTTGTTCCACCACTGCCGCCCTGTTCTTCCTCAACGCCCAGGCCCCAGACGCCAAGCGCGGCCAGTGCGGCGTGCAGCTCGGTGTCGAAAGTCTTGGCGGTGTCCAGCCGGGCGACCTTTTCAGGCGGCGAAGTCCTGCTGATGGCCTTGATCAGCGTGTCTTCGAACAGAACCTGTTCCTCTGTAAAACAGCTCATGGATAACCCCTATTTGCGCGATGTGCCTCGAATATTAACTAACGAATGCGCGTTAGGCAACTCAAAGAACACCAATTTTCCTCTTGACATTACGGCGCGGCGATCAATAAACTAACGAGTGATAGTTTGCAACTCGGGTTGCCCCGCCAATACGGCATCACTCACAGGAGATGAAAATGGTTTCCAAACATGGACTTTCGAGCCAACTAAGCCGCGCACGGCTGGCGCTTGCTGCTGTGGCGCTTGCTGCAACCATGGGCGTTCACGCCCAAGATGTCATAAAGATAGGCGCGATTTATGCAGCGTCCGGCCCCCTCAGCCTGATGGGCGTCCCGGAGGAGCGCGGCTTGCGTATGAAGGTCGACGAGATCAACAAGGCCGGCGGGATCAACGGCAAGAAGGTCGAGCTGATTGTCTACGATTCCGAGGGAAACACCGCCAAGGCGGCGCAGCAGGCCCGCCGCCTGATCGAGTCCGACAAGGTTCTGGCGATCCTGGGCCCGTCCAGCTCTGGCGAGAGCCTGCAGATCCTGCCGATCGCTAACGAGTCGAGAATCGTACTGATCGCGCACGCCGGCACCGAGAAGATGACCAACCCCGTGACGTCGTGGGTATTCAACACGCCTCCGACCGACCGCGTCGTGGCCGCCCACCTGTTGTCTGTGTTCAAAAAGCGCGGCATCACCCAGCTGGCTCTGATGTCGGCCGCCGACGGTTTCGGCCAGTCTGGGGCAAACGCGGTGAAAGAGCTGGCCCCCAAATACGGCGTGACGGTAGCGCGCCATGAGGAATTCAACCGCACCGACCCTGACATGACAGCGCAGGTGCTGAAGGTCAAGGATTCGCCGGCTCAGGCCATGCTGGTGTGGAGCTCCTTTCCTGCGCCTACCATCATCGCTAAGAATGCCGCGGCGGTGGGCTACAACAAGCCCATGTACAACAGTTACGCGGCGGCCAGCAAGGACCTACTGGTGCAGGCCGGCCCTGCGGCCGAAGGCTCTTTCGTGTCGTCGATGCGCCTGCTGGCGCCCGATACCCTCAAGGCCGGCGACCCGTTGCGCACCGCGGTCCAGAAGATATACAACGACTATCGCGCCAAGTACAACGAGCAGCCGGCGACTTTCGTGGCCCACAGCGTAGATGCGATGTCAATCGTCGAGGCGGCGATCAAGAAGATCAATGGCCCCGTGACCCGCGAGAACCTGCGTGCCTCGATGGAGACAGTGACGCATGCTGGCGGCAACGGCATTTTCCGCCTGTCACCGACGTCCCATGGCCTCGACCCCGAGTCGCAATCCATGCTGCTGATGGTCGCCCGTGGCGGGCAGTGGGTGGCTGACGAGTAAAAGCCCCAGCCGTGCTGTATCAGATCATTCTCTCGGGGCTGACGGTCGGCGCAATCTATGCGCTGATCGCCATTGGATTCACTATCGTCTTTTCGACAGTTCGGATCGTGAACTTCGCCCATGGCGAATTCGTGATGGCCGGCGGAATGATCTATGCTTACCTCAGCGCCGTTCACGGGATGCCGGTATTTCCCGCTGTGGCCATCGCGATTGGCGCGTGCGTTGTGTTGGCGTTGCTGGTCTATGAGCTGGGCTTGGCCAGCATGGACAAGGACAACCATATCGCCCAGGTGATGATCACCCTGGGAGTGGGCATCACGCTCAAGGGCTTGGCCCAGATATTCATCGGCAAGGACACGCAGTTTCCGCCGGCGTTCAGCGCCGGCGGGCCGTTGGCCGTTGGTGGCGCCACCATCCCGTACCAGATGCTGTGGATCGTCGGCGCTCTGGCGGTGCTGATGCTCGGGCTGTATATGCTGCTGCACCACACGCGCGTGGGCAAGGGCATGATGGCGGTGTCCATCAACCACTATGCGGCCACGCTGATGGGCATCTCACCGCGTCGCTCGGCGGTGATTGCCTTCATGCTGGCCGGCCTGATAGGGGGTGCCGCCGGCACGTTGCTGGCACCGGTTGCGTCGGCTCACTACGACAACGGCATTTTCCTGGGTATCAAGGGTTTTGCCGCGGCGATCCTGGGCGGCTTGGGCAGCCCGCTGGGCGCCGTGGTGGGTGGGCTGATCCTGGGGCTGACCGAATCGGTCACCGCCGGCTACATCAGCTCGGTCTACAAGGACGCGGTGTCGTTGGTCCTGTTGCTGGCCATTCTCCTGATCCGGCCCCAGGGCCTGATCGGCAAGCGCTTGCCGCAAAAATTCTGAACGCGACATGACTCTGACCTCGGACCGAAAACTGACCATCGCGCTGCTGGTGGCGCTGCCCGTGGCGGCAGCGCTGACGGACAATGCCTTCTACAAGGCCGTGCTGGTGTTCGGCATGATCAATGCCGTCGCTGCCGTGGGACTGTGCCTGATGCTGGGCTTCGCCGGCCAGATCTCGCTGGGGCAGGCCGCCTTTTATGGCCTGGGCGCCTACGGAACCACGCTGATGGCGAGCCGTTTCGGCGTCGAGCCGGTGCTGGCCATCGCGGCCGGCGCGCTGCTGTCCATGGCCGTGGGCTGGAGCATCAGCCGGCCGCTGTCGCGGCTGCATGACCACTACCTTGCCATGGCGACGTTGGCGTTCGGCATCATCATGTTTATCGTCTTCGCAAACGCACGCAGCCTGACCGGCGGGCTGGACCCAGGGACCAGCATCGCCAAGTTCAGCATCATGGGGCGCGACCTTTCGTCGATGAACCAGCTGTTCTGGGTTGTCTGGGTGGGACTCGTCCTGGCCGCCTTCGTGGCCGGAAACATCGCTTCCAACCAGATCGGCCGCTCGCTGCTGGCCGTGAAGATGTCGGCCGCCGCCGCGGCGAGCGTGGGCATCGACGTCGTGCGCGCCAAGGCTTTCGTCTTCGCCATCGGAGCACTTCTCACGGGGCTCTCGGGCGGCCTCTACGCGTATTTCGCCCGGTCCTTCAACGCTACATCGTTCGGCATCGGCTACTCGATCGAACTGCTCATGATGGTGGTGCTGGGCTCGCTGAGCCGGGTCTCCGGCGCCATCGTGGGTGCGTTCATCATCACGGTCCTGCCGGTGGTGTTCGAGAATTTTGAAGACTACAAGACCCTCACGTTCGGCGTCACCATGGTCATCATCATGAAGTACATGCCCTCGGGCCTCGTCGACGGGATACTGGGCCTGCCGGGGCGCCTTTCGCGGCGCGCCAAGGCCTGACATGCTGGCCATTCGAAACCTCAACAAACGATTCGGCGGCCTTCACGCGCTGCGTGATGTGTCGATCGACGCCCCACCCGGCCAGATCACCGCCGTCATCGGTCCCAACGGAGCGGGCAAGTCCACGCTCATGAACGTGATCTCCGGCTTCATCTCGCCCGACGGCGGGTCGATCACCGTGGCGGGAACCCCCATTACCGGTATGAAGCCGCATGAGATCTGCCGCCAGGGCCTGGCACGAACATTCCAGAACCTGCAGATGTTCTCGGACATGACCGTGCTCGAGACGGTGATCACGGGTCGCACACGCCACCGTCGCGCCTCGCTCGTGGCCAACCTGCTGATGACTCCGCGCGTCTGGCACGATGAGAAAGACGCTGCCCAGCACGCGCAGACATTGCTGGAGACCATGCAAATCGGCCCCTCGTACTGGCAACGCCGTGCCGGAGACCTTCCATATGGCCTGCAGCGGCGCGTGGAAATCGCGCGGGCGCTGGCCACCGAACCGGCTTACATGCTGCTGGATGAACCGGCGGCGGGCCTCAACGATGAAGAGAGCGTCGCGCTGGGCTCGACGCTGCGCGAACTGGCGGGGCGGGGTATCGGCATCGTCCTGATCGAGCATGACATTGAACTCGTGATGAACTTCTCGCGCCACATCTTCGTCATGGATGCGGGCGGCGTCATCGCCGACGGCACGCCGGAACAGGTGCGCAGCAAGCCGGAGGTGGTGAAGGCCTACCTGGGAGATGAACATGGGGCATGAGCCGGTCCTCTCGCTGCAGAAAGTCTGCGCCTATTACGGCAACCTGTGCGCCGTGCGGGACGTGTCGCTGGAAATCAATCCCGGCGAGACGGTCTGCATCATCGGCCCCAATGGCGCCGGCAAGACCACGCTGCTCAAGTCCGTCAGCCGGGTGATCCCGAAGGTCGAGGGCGCCATCCGCTACCGCGGCGCTTCAACGGCTGGCGTGGCGCCGCAGGCGCTCGTGGCGCATGGCCTGATTCACGTGCCGGAGGGGCGCCAGATCTTCCCGTCCATGACCGTGGAAGAGAACATCGAGATCGGTGCCTTCGCTGTGCCCGGGGGCGTCCGCAAGGACAAGACCGATGCGGCGATGGACATGTTTCCCAAGCTGCGGGAGCGGCGCAGGCAGCTGGCCGGCACGCTCTCGGGCGGCGAGCAGCAGATGCTCGCGATGGCGCGCGCCCTGATGGGCCAGCCGCACCTGCTGATGCTCGACGAGCCGTCCATGGGACTCGCGCCCAAGGTGGTCAGCGAAATCTACCGCCAGGTCGACCTGCTGCGAGGCCGCGGCGTCACCATCCTGCTGGTGGAGCAGAACGCACGCATCGCGCTGCGCAACTCCGACCGCACCGTGGTGATGGCGTCGGGAGAAATCCGGCACCAGGGCAAGTCGGCCGACTTGCTGGCGGGCGGCTTGATCGCCTCGCTGGTCTTTGGCAAGTGATTCACTTGCTCCTCTGAAGAATCAACCAAGGTTTGCAATTCATGGATGCCTACGAAAAACTCGCCACCAAGCAGGCCTGGGCCCTGGCCGGCGGAAGCACTTCGCCCAAGAGCGCGAAGCTGCTGGAGAACAAGCTGTTCGTGCGCGACCGCATCAAGCTGCTGCTCGATGGGGAGCCCGAGTTCGAAGATGGCTTGCTGGCCGGCGTCGAGAAGGGTGTTCCGGCCGATGCGGTGGTCACGGTTATCGGCACGATAAACGGCCGCAAGGTGGCCGTGATCGCCAACGACTTCACCTCCAAGGCCGGAACTTGGGGCTACCAGACGTTCATCAAGATAACGCGCTTCCAGGAACTGGCGGCCAGCCTGAAACTGCCGCTGATCTACCTGGTGGACTCGGCCGGAGCCCGCATCGACGAGCAGAAGCTCTGCTTCCTGGGCCGGCGCGCCTGGGGCAATATCTTCTACAACCAGGTCAAGTTCTCGGGGCTGATCCCGCAGGTCTGCGTGCTGTTCGGGCCGTCCCCGGCCGGCGCCGCCTACGTTCCCGCGCTGTGCGAGACCGTCATCATGGTCGACAAGCAGGCGACGGCGTATCTCGGTTCGCCGCGCATGGCGCAGATGGCCATCGGAGAGGACATCAGCGAAGAGGAACTGGGCGGCGCGCGCATGCATTGCGCGGTGAGCGGCCTGGGCGACATCCTGGTCAAGAGCGACCAGGAGGCCATCGAGGTGACGCGCCGCTACCTGGGCTACTTCCCGCAGTCCTATTCGGACAAGCCGCCGGTGCATCCGACCGTCGAGAAGGCATCGCCGCCCGACCTGAGCAAGCTCATTCCCGTCAACCAGAACGTTCCTTTCGACGTCAAGCTGCTGATCGAAGCGCTGGCTGACGACGGCAGCGTGATGGAGGTCAAGGCGCTGTTCGCCAAGGAGATGGTTACCGCACTGGTGCGCCTGGGCGGTATGCCGGTGGGCATCGTCGCCAACAACTCCAAGTTCAAGGGCGGAGTGCTGTTCAACGACTCGTCGGACAAGGGCGCGCGCTTCATCTGGATGTGCAATGCCTTCAATATTCCCCTTCTGTTCCTGCAGGACATCAGCGGCTATATGATCGGCAGTTCTGCGGAAAAGGCTGGCATCATCCGCCACGGGGCAAAGCTGCTCTCGGCCGTCTGCGAGACGACCGTGCCGCGCATCTGCGTGCTGGTGCGCAAGGCCTACGGTGGCGGCTACCTGGGCATGTCGGGCGCGCCCACCCAGCCCGACGCCATGCTGGCGCTGCCCACCGCGATGCCCGCGCTGGTGGGGCCGGAAGCGGCCGTGAACGCGATCCACTTCAACCACATCCAGCAGCTGCCCGAATCCGAGCGCACCGCGTTCATCGCGCAAAAGCGCGAAGAGTACAGTGCCGACGTCGACGTCTTCTCCGCGGCCGCCGACCCGATGGCGGTCGAGGCCGTGGTCCATCCCAATGAGCTGCGCGACGAGCTCATCCAGCGCTTCAGGGCCTATTCCCTGAAGAAAGCGATGCCGTTCGAAAAGCGCAACGCCGTCCATCCCGTCTGAAAGGAATCCACCCATGAAATCAATCAAGAGCCCGATGGCCGGAACGGTCTGGAAAATCGTGAAGGCCGTCGGAGACACGGTGGATTACGGCGATACCGTGGCCATCCTGGAGTCCATGAAGATGGAGATCCCAGTGGAGGCGGACAGCGCCGGCACCATCACGCGCATCGTGGCGGCGGAGGGCGATGTCGTGGACGACGGCGCAGTGCTGGTCGAACTGTCGTGAGCCTGAATCGCAACATGCCGGCAGCCGCGTCGGTAGCGGTGCATATCGAGCGCAATGCCCACAAGTTCCCTACGCGCACGGCACTGATCGAGGAAAACGGCCGCCTGACTTACGCCGAGCTGGACGCACACGCCAACCGGCTCGCCAACTACCTGCTTGCCCAAGGCCTGGGAGTGGGGGACAAGATCGCGCTGCTGGCCAAGTCGTCCATCAACTGGGTGGTCGCCTATGTCGCGACGCTCAAGATTCGCGCCGTCTGCGTGCCCCTGAACTATCGCCTCACGCCCGAAGACCTGGCCAACAGCATAGCCGATGCCAAGTGCCGGTTTGTCCTGACGACTGCGTCTTACCGGACGAGCCACCTGGCCGGCGTGAACCTGCCGCAAGCGTTGATCGACGATTCGGCCGGCGCGAACGGACTGCGGGCGATCCTTCGCGACAGCCCGGCCGCGCTCGCACCGCAGGCTTACAGCGACGACGACTTGCAGCTCATCATGTTCACCGGTGGCACCACTGGCCGCTCGAAGGGCGTGATGCTGCGAAACAGCCAAGTGTTCTGCAACTCAGTGCACGAGGCGCTGGACACCGAAATGAACGAGCGCGACAACACCATCCTGGCAACGCCGCTGCATCACGCAGCGGCCCTGAACTGCTGGCTGCTGCCCCACCTGTACCTGGGTGCCTGCGCCACGATCATGGCCGAGTACAGCGCCGAGAAGATGCTGGACATGATCGCCGCCCACAAGGCGACCAACGGCTTCGCACCGCCTTCTGTGGCGCGCGATATGTGCATCGCGGCGCAGCGCGCGCCCGAGCGGCTGGCGTCTTTCAAGCGCTGGTACGTCGGCGGCGCAATCCTGTCAGGTGCGGACCGCGACCGCATGCACGCGCTGGTGCCGGGCGTGAAGATCTTCTACCAGTACGGGCTGACCGAGGCCGGCGTGATCGTCACGGTGCTCAAGGAGGAGGACTACGACAAGGCGCCCGATTCCATCGGCCGGCCTTTCGTCAACTTCGAGGTCAAGGTCGTGCGTGACGACATGTCCGACGCGGACGTCGGCGAGTCCGGCGAAATCCTGGTGCGCGGCCCGTCCGTGATGGATGGGTATTTTGAGCGGCCGGACGCCACTGACGCCGTCTTCCACCAAGGCTGGCTGCGCACGGGCGACATGGGCGCGCTGGACGCGAACGGCTACGTGTACTTCCACGACCGGCTCAAGGACATGGTTAAGACCGGGGGCCTCAATGTATATTCGCAGGAGGTCGAGCGCGCCCTGCAAAAGCACCCCAGCGTGCGCGAGGTGGCAGTCATCGGCCTGCCCAGCGACAAGTGGGGAGAAGAGGTAGTCGCGGCCGTGGTTGCGCGGGATGGCCAGACCGTCGTAGTCGATGAACTGATCGCCTTCGCCAAGCAGAGCCTGGCCTCCTACAAGGCGCCCAAGCGGGTGCTGGTCATCGAATACGCGGAGCTGCCGATCAATTACTCCGGCAAGATCATCAAGCGCGAGCTGCGGACGCTTCTCGCGGCAAAGCTGGGGCAATCATGAAACTCGACTTCAGCGGCCAGGTGGTCGTCGTCACCGGCGCGGGCCAAGGAAATGGTGCCGCCATCGCGCGCGCCTTCGCCCAGGCCGGCGCTCGTGTCGCCGTGACTGACCGCAATCGCGAAACGGCGCAGTCCATGGCGGCGCAGATCGTTGCGGAGGGCGGTGCAGCCCAGGCTTTCGAGCTCGACGTATCCGACGCTGCGGCCTGCGCAGCCTTTGCCTCCGACGTGCAGGTAACTCTTGGCGCGGTGTCGGTCCTCGTCAACAACGCGGGCGTCCTGCTGCGCAGCCCGTTCGCCGAAGGCGACGCGCTGGGCGACTGGTCACGCACGCTGGGCGTGAACCTGAGCGGCCCCTATCACATGGCGCTCGCGCTGCTGGAGCAGCTCAAGGCCACGCGCGGCTGCATTCTGAACGTTGCCTCGATCCAGACTTTTGTCGCCACACCGAACTCTGTCTCCTACACCGCCTCGAAGGGCGGGGTGGGGCAGTTGACCAAGGCTCTGGCGAGCGAACTGGCGCCCCACGGCGTCCGGGTCAACGCGATTGCGCCCGGTTTCATGGCCACGCCCATGACCGCGAGCACGCTGGCCGATGCCGAGAAGACCGCGCGCCTGCTGGGGCATGTGCCGATGCGGCGTCCCGGTGAACCGGCCGAGCTCGCCGGTCCGGCGCTGTTCCTGTGTTCGCCGCACGCTTCCTACGTGACGGGCGCCATCCTGCCGGTGGACGGCGGCTACCTGTCGGTCTAGAACACTCGTCCATGACCGTTTCGTCCAGCGCGCCGTCAGCGGCCAACGAGTTCAATGGCCGCCTGGCCTTCATCACGGGCGCCGGGTCGGGTATCGGCGCCGCCACCGCGCGGCTGCTGGCACGGCGAGGCGCGTCGCTCGCTCTGGCGGACATCGATGAAGCCGCGGCTCACACGGTCGCGGGCGAAATCGCCCAGGAGGGTGGACGTGCGATTGCGTTTCGCGTCGACGTCGGCGATCCGCGCTCCGTCGAAGACGCCGTGGCTCGAGCCGCAGCCAGCCATGGCGGCTTGGACCTGGCGGTGAACGCCGCGGGCATCACGGGCGCCTTGACGCCGTGCGGCGACTACGACCTGGACGCGTGGCACAGGATAGTCAACATCAACCTGGCCGGCGTGTTCTTCTGCATGCGATTCCAGATTCCGCAAATGGTGCGGCGTGGCGGCGGCGCGATCGTCAATCTTTCATCCATCATGGGCAGCAACGCGATGGCGGGCACCGTGGCCTACACCGCGTCGAAGCACGGCGTCGAAGGCGCCACCAAAGCGGCGGCGCTGGACTACGCCGACAAGGGCATACGCGTGAATGCGGTGGCGCCCGGCTACGTGGACACGCCCCTGATTGCCAGACGCAAGGCTGAAGCGCACGAGCGCATGGTTGCGCTGCATCCCATGGGCCGGATTGCCCAGCCCGGGGAGATCGCGCAGCTGATTGCCTTCCTGCTGTCGCCGCAGGCGGCTTTCATCACAGGCAGCGTCCATATGGCCGATGGCGGCTACTCGGCGCGTTAGAGAAAGTCTTGGAATGAATTCAATGCGCAGCGAAACGACTCGGACACCATCGGGGCCTCTGCGCGGATTCCGGATCCTCGAGTTTTCTTCCATCGGGCCCGGACCGTTTGCGGCCATGCTGCTGGCCGACATGGGCGCAGAGGTGGTGCGCATCGAGCGACGCGGCGCGCAATCCACGGACCCACGCGATGTCGTGAGCCGCAGCCGCACTGCGGTGGTCGAGCTGGACCTGAAGCAGGCAGCGGACCGTGACCAGGCGCTGCAGCTGGTAGCGAAGGCGGACGCCTTGATCGAAGGCTATCGGCCTGGCGTGATGGAGCGCCTCGGCCTGGGTCCTGGCGAAGTGTTCGCCGCCAATGGACGCATCGTATTCGGCCGGATGACGGGCTGGGGACAGACCGGTCCGCTCAGCCACGCCGCCGGGCACGACATCAACTACATCTCGTTGCCGGGCGCGCTGGCCGCGATCGGCAAGCCCGGCGAGCCGCCTCCACCACCGCTTAACCTGGTGGGTGACTACGGCGGTGGATCGATGTATCTCGTCGTCGGCATTCTGGCGGCGCTGCTCGAGGCGCGGCAATCCGGGAAGGGGCAGGTCGTCGATGCCGCGATGTGCGACGGTGTTGCCTCGCTGATGACCCTGTTCTCTTCGCTCACGGCCATGGGCCGGTGGACGGACCGTCGGGGCGACAATTTTCTGGATGGCGCAGCGCCGTTCTACCGCAGCTATGCGTGCAGCGACGGCAAGTTCGTATCGGTGGGGCCGCTCGAACCGCACTTCTTTGCCTTGCTGCGGGAGAAGCTCAACCTTACGGAGCCTGTCTTCGACCGGCAGAACGACAAGGCAGGCTGGCCGCTGATGCGCCAGAAGCTGGCCGAGGTGCTAGCCACCCGGACACGCGACGAGTGGTGCAGCCTGCTGGAGGGCACGGACGCCTGCGTCGCGCCCATCCTGACGCTGGCCGAGGCGCCGAATCATCCCCATCTGGCCGCGCGCCAGACTTTCGTCAGCGAAGACGGCATTATGCAGCCGGCGCCGGCGCCGCGCTTCTCGCGCACGCCCTCCGCGATCCAGGGATCGCCGGCGATGTCGCCATCTAGTGCCGACGAGGTGCTGGCGCGCTGGGCGGGTGTTCAGGCCGCGACGGCATAGGCGAAGCCGGCGACGCAATTTGCACGCAGTTTGACTTGGCGCAAATCAAGTTCACGACACGGGACTTCCTCACCTTTTGGCGAACATACGCGTTTGACCTGCCGGTTGAACCGCACTAAAGTCCGACTAACAATCATTCGTTAGCGATATGTTTCGAGGAGAATCCAGGATGTTGGTCGAAGAACGCTGCTATCTGATCAGGCCGGAATTCACGACAGCCACCTATCTGGGCATTTACGTCTCGACGGGTGCGCTCGATCTGCAAAAGCGCATTCTTGGCAATCTGCTGGGCTACTTCACCACCGAGATCGGCGAACTCAACGCCCTGGTCCACCTGTGGGGCTACGGTGGCTTCGAAGAGCGGCAACGCCGCCGGGCCTTGCTCAGCGCCGAGCCCGCGTGGCAAGCCTATCTCACACAGATCAGGCCCATGCTGAGATCGATGAGCAATCGATTGTTGGTTCCCACCGATTTTTCACCGATCCGCTGAGCGGCCTTGGCTGCGGACTGCACGCTCCCCAAGAGATCGACATGACTGATACGCGAGGTGGAGCCGTTCTCGTCACCGGGGCGAGCAGCGGCATCGGCGCTGCAATTGCGGCGGCGGTGGCAAAGGCCGGCTGGCGGGTCGTCTGCTCTGCCCGCCGGCTCGACAAGCTTGCGGAGCAGGTCAAGGCGATCGGCGCCGCGGCGACTTCGGTCAGCCTCGACGTGCGCGACAAGCAGTCGGTCACCACGCTACTGGAAAGAATCCCCGCCGGGTGGCGCGAAATCGACGTGCTGGTCAACTGCGCTGGGCACGACATCGGCGGGCGACAACGCTTCGACCTGGGGTCGATGAACGACTGGGCGGACACCCTCAACAGCAATCTTCTCGGCACGATGAGGGTGACGCACGCCGTGGTTCCGGGGATGCTCCAGCGCGGCCGCGGGCACATCGTCAACATGAGTTCTGTCTACGCCCTCGAAGCGCACGCGGGGTCGTCCTCCTACTGCGCCAGCAAGTACGGAATCAACGGTTTCAGCAAGGCGATTCTGGACGACTATCGTAACCAGGGCGTGCGCGTCACGCAGATCCTGCCCGGTGTGGCCAGGACCGATTTTTCCGATACGCGGTGGAGCGGCGACCGCTCCAAGGTCGATGCGTTCTATGCCTCCATTCCGGTGGTACTGGAGCCCGAGGATATTGCCCGCGCTGTCCTGTTCGCGATTGAACAGCCGCGGCACGTGATCATCGCCGACATCGTCATGGTGGCGGGGTCCTGACCGGCGAGTCCTGGCCACTTGCCCTGCACCGCGCATCGAATTCCGACAAACACTGAACAGGAGATTACACAATGATCAAGACGAAGGCGGCCCAATGGCAGCCGGAACATTTCAAATGGGAAGTCGAGGACCGGGTCGCGACCATCACGTTGAACCGCCCCGACCGCAAGAATCCGCTGACATTCGAGAGCTACGCTGAACTGCGCGACACGTTCCACCGCCTGCGCGATGCGAACGACGTCCGCGTCGTGGTCCTGACCGGCGCGGGGGACAACTTCTGCTCCGGCGGCGACGTGCACGAAATCATCGGTCCCCTGACCGGCATGGAAATGGACGGCCTACTCACGTTCACGCGCATGACCGGCGACTTGGTCAAGGAAATGCGCAACTGCCCGCAGCCCATCGTGGCGGCGATCGACGGCGTGTGTGCCGGCGCCGGCGCGATCCTGTCGATGGCCTCGGACCTTCGATACGCGACGACCGATGCGAAGACGGCGTTCCTGTTCACCCGCGTCGGCCTGGCCGGATGCGACATGGGCGCGTGCGCCATCCTGCCGCGCATCATCGGTCATGGCCGCGCCAGCGAACTGCTTTACACCGGCCGCTCGATGAGTGCCGAGGAGGGGCTGGCGTGGGGCTACTTCAGCGCTGTCGTGCCCCGCGCGGAACTGCATGCCAAGGCACTCGGCATCGCGCTGTCCCTGGCCCAAGGCCCCGCTTTTGCCCATTCCATGACCAAGAAGTGCCTGCACCAGGAATGGAGCCAGAGCATCGAGCAGGCGCTGGAGACGGAAGCGCAGGCGCAGGCCATCTGCATGAAGACGCAGGACTTCAGGCGGGCCTATGAAGCATTCGTGAACAAGCAACGGCCTTCCTTCGAGGGCAACTGAAGCAACGACAGCACGCGGCGTAGGGCCCTGGTAGGAGCGAAGAATGGATGCGATCTCGGACAGCCAACTCGCGCGCTTTCTCGCGCAACACCGGCTCGCCAGCTATGTGTCCCTTTGCGAGAGGGCGGCCGCCGACCCGGAATGGTTCTGGCGTGCCGTGATGGATTTCCATCAGCTGCATTTCTTCCGACCATTCGACCGGTTGCTCGACGTGTCGAAGGGGCCCGAGTGGGCGCAGTGGTGCGTGGGCGGCACGACCAACATGGCCTGGAACTGCCTGGACCGCACGATTGCAGCCGGGCGCGCCGACCACGTCGCGGTCGTCTGGGAGGGTGAAGACGGCCGGCAGCGGTCGGTGAACTACGACGAGCTTGCGTCCCTCGTCAGGCGAGCCGCGGCCGGCCTGGGTGATCTGGGCTTGGGGCGCGGCGACGTGGTCGGCCTGTACATGCCGATGGTGCCGGAGACGATGGCGGCCTACCTGGCCATTGTGAGCATTGGGGCGATTGCGCTTCCCATGTTCTCGGGCTTCGGTGCGCAGGCCGTGGCAGAGCGGCTGGTCGATGCGCAGGCCACGGCGGTCTTCAGCGCGGACTACACCTACCGAAGGGGCAAGAAGTTCTCAATGCTCGACGTGGTGGAGGAAGCGATGCGCTCCACGCCTTCACTCAAGCACATCATTGTCGTGGAGCGCGATGCTCCGGGCGCGGCACCGGCGGCTCATCGCCACACGCGCTGGAGCGATCTGGTGGCGGACTCGCGCGAAGTCATGCCGCTGGAATTGCCGGCCGACGCACCGGCCATGATCGTCTACACCTCGGGCACCACCGGCAAGCCCAAGGGGACGATCCACACCCATTGCGGCTTCATGACCAAGGTGGCGCTGGACTTCGGCCTGATCCTCGACCTGCAAGCCGGCGACCGCCTGTTGTGGATGAGTGACATGGGTTGGCTCACGGGCCCTATCCTGGCCGTCGCCGTTCCGTTGATGGGCGCTACGGTCGTGCTGGCGGAAGGGGTCCCGGACTATCCGGAGCCCGGCCGGCTGTGGCGGCTGGCGCAGGACCATCGCATCACGTTCCTGGGAGTCGCTCCGACGATGGTGCGCGCGTTCATGCAGCAACCGCCAGAGGTCGTCAAGGGCTACGACCTGAGCGCGCTGCGTATCACGGCGGCCACGGGCGAGCCTTGGACGCCGGAGGCCTGGTCGTGGTTCCGCAGCGAAGTGGGGCATGGCCGCGTGCCTCTGCTGAACTACTCCGGCGGCACCGAGATCGGCGGCGGCATCTTGGCGGGCACCGTGTTGCATACCGACCTCGCGCCTTGCGCGTTCGCCGGGCCTATCCCCGGCATGGGCGCGGTCGTGGTGGACGAAGCGGGGCATCCCGTGGCCACCGGGCAGGTGGGTGAACTGGCGCTGTCCGTCCCGTCCATCGGCCTCACGCGCGGCTTCTGGCGCGACCCGCAGCGCTACATCGAGACGTATTGGTCGAAGCTGCCTAGGCTGTGGGTGCACGGGGATTTTGCGTCAATCGACGAGCGCGGTTTCTGGTACATCCACGGGCGGTCGGACGATACCATCAAGATTGCCGGCAAGCGCATCGGTCCTGCGGAGGTAGAGGCCGCGCTGCTGGCCACCGGCAAAGTGGCTGAAGCGGCGGCGGTAGGTCTGCCCGATCCGATCAAGGGTTCCGCAGTCGTGTGCGTGTGCGTGCCCGCCCGCACGGCCGTAGCGGGGCCTGCACTGGCGACCGAGCTGCGGCAAGCGGTGGTGGATGCGCTGGGCTCATCATTTCGGCCCAAGCAGGTCTATTTCGCATCGGACCTGCCCAAGACCCGCAGCATGAAGATCATGCGCAGGCTGGTGCGGTCCGTGCTGTTGGGTGAGGCCACTGGCGACCTCTCCGGCCTGGTGAATCCGGATTCGCTGAACGAATTGAAGCGTGTTGGAGGGCATTGAGATGGGACTGCCGGACTATCTTCATTGGCCGTTCTTCGAAGACAGACATCGCCAGCACGCGAAGGCGCTCGACACGTGGGCCCGGGCCCGCCTGCCGGCGCTGCTCGAAGACGACGAAAAGGACGCGATGAGTGCCACTCGGCGCCTGGTCGCGGCGCTGGCTGAGGGAGGCTGGCTGGATGCTGCGGTTTCCAGCGCGCCGGGGCGTGCCCCGGACAGCCTGACGCTTTGCCTGAGCCGCGACATCCTGGCGAGCTACGGTGCACTTGCGGACTTCGCGTTCGCGATGCAGGGGTTGGGCAGCGGCCCGATTGGGTTGTGCGGAGACACCGCGCAGCGGCAGCGCTACCTGCCCGACGTGAAGTCCGGGCGCAGCATCGCGGCCTTTGCATTGACCGAGCCCGATGCGGGTTCGGACGTGGCTGCGCTGAAGACCACAGCGCGGCGCGATGGCGATGACTATGTGCTGGATGGCACCAAGACCTTCATCTCGAATGCCGGCCTGGCGGGCTTCTACGTCGTCTTTGCGCGCACCGGGGTTCCCGGGCCAAGGGGCCTGTCGGCCTTCATCGTCGACGCGGACACGCCGGGGCTGGAGGTGTCGGAGCAATTGCCGGTGATCTCTCCGCATCCCATCGGCGTGGTTCGCCTTGCGTCCTGCCGCGTTCCTGCCGGGCGCCGTCTGGGCGAGGAAGGGCAGGGCTTTGCCATCGCCATGGGCACGCTGGATGTGTTCAGGGTCAGCGTCGGCGCCGCCGCGCTAGGTCTGTCGCGTTGTGCGTTCCAGCAGGCCCTCGACCGCGTGAGGGAGCGCGAGATATTCGGGGCGAAGCTGGCAACGTATCAGCTCACGCAGGCCAAGATCGCCGACATGGCGGTAGGGGTTGACGCTTCCGCGCTGCTCGTCTATCGCGCCGCATGGACCAAGGCCTCCCTGGGCGGGCGCACAACGCGAGAAGCCTCAATGGCCAAACTGTTCGCCACCGAGCAGGCCCAGCTCGTTATCGACCAGGCCGTGCAACTGTTCGGCGGGCTCGGTGTGGTTCACGGCTCAACCGTCGAGCGGCTGTATCGCGACGTGCGGGCCTTGCGCATCTACGAAGGGACCAGCGAGGTGCAAAAGCTCGTCATCGCCGCCCAGTATTTGAAGGGCGGTCATTGAGGGGCCCGACCCTATGGGCCGGTACGCCGCCGCTGAGTTGCGGCGGCGCTCAGGCCGGTGCCGGGTAGTCGGTGTAGCCTTCGGCTCCGTCGGTATAGAAGGTGGCGCGAGCGGCCTTGGCCAGCTGCAGGCCGCCACGCAGCCTTGCGACCAGATCCGGGTTCGCGATGTAGGGTCGGCCAAAGCCGATCAGGTCGGCAACGCCTTGCCGCAGCGCCTGTTCGGCCGAGACACGGTCATAGCCGCCAGCGACCATTAGCGTACCGGGGAAATGCTGACGGCTGAAACGGGGGACGTCGATGGCACCTGCCTGGACGGTGCGGTCACCGCTGACTTCGGGGTTGATCACGTGCAGGTAGGCGGGGCCCAGCCGGGCCAGCCCTTCGATCGCAGTGCCGAAGAGGGTTGCAGGGTCCTGGTCGTTCACCCCATTGAACACGCCGAAGGGCGACAGGCGCACGCCGGTGCGGTCCGCGCCCACGGCCTGCAGGACTGCCTCGCACACTTCCCAGAGGAAGCGCGAGCGATTGCGGGCGTCGCCGCCGTAGCCGTCGGTGCGCCGGTTGGCGCTGCCCTGCAGAAACTGGTCGATCAGGTAGCCGTTACCGCCATGAATTTCCACTCCGTCGAAACCCGAATCAATGGCATTGCGCGCTGCCTGGGCAAAGCCGCGCACAACAGCTGCAATCTCCTGCTGCGTCAGGGCGTCGGGCACCGGTGCCGGGAGTATTCCGTCGGGGGTGAAGATGTTCACCCCCGACGGAATAGCCGAGGGCCCGACAGACCTCGAGCCAGGCTCCCTGTTCAGCGGGTGCGACACCCGCCCGACGTGCCACACCTGGTGCGCGATACGCCCACCCTTCGCATGCACGGCATCGGTCACCTTGCGCCACGCGGCAATCTGCGCCGGGGTGTAGATGCCCGGTGTGCGCATGTAGCCCTGGCCCTCCGCGCAGAAATGGGTGGCCTCCGTCACGATCAGGCCGGCAGATGCACGCTGCGCGTAATACGTGGCCATGATCTCCGTCGGAACGCCGTCAGCCCCGGCGCGCGCGCGGGTCATGGGTGCCATCACGACGCGGTTCGGAAGCTGCATCGCGCCCAGGCGCAGCGGCGAAAGGAGCAGGGGACCTTCGCTCATCGCCAGGCGGCAAGCTTCTGGCGGAAGTGCGCCAGGCTGCCCGCCCGCAGGACCTTGCCCGGCAGGGGGTGGCCCACGATGTCTTCGGCCATGTGCGCGCATTCGATGAGCTTTTCCAGGTCGATGCCAGTCTTGATGCCCATCTCGTGGCACATGAAGACGAAGTCCTCGGTGCAGATGTTGCCGGCCGCGCCCTGGTGCCCGGCAAAGGGGCAGCCACCCAGGCCTGCGCAGGTCGAGTCGAACTGCGCCACGCCGAGCTTGAGTGCCGCATAGGCGTTGGCCAGGCCCGTTCCTCGGGTATCGTGCAGGTGCAATGCGAGCGGCAGGTCGGGCCAGCGCTCGCGCACCGCACCGATGGTGCGCTCCATGGCCTGCGGCGTGCCCCAGCCCACGGTGTCGGCGAGGTACACGCCTTTCAGGGAGGCACCCGCTTCGGCCGCCAGGTCCAGCAACTGCTGAACCATGGTGCGTACCTTGTCGGTGGAGATGAAGCCTTCGTAGTTGCAGCCGAAGGCCGTCATCACGTAGCCCCATTCCACGGGGACCTTGCGCTCGCGGTAGATATCCAGCCAGCGGCGCTGCTCGTCCAGCGTCTGGGCGTGGTTCATGCCAGTGTTGCGGATGCAGAAAGTCTCCGAACCCGTGACGCGGATCGCCCCGACGATGTCCACCGGCGTTTCCAGCGCGCGCATGAGGCCGCGCGTGTTCAGCCACAGCCCGGTGTAGCGCACGCCCGGTTTGCGGCGCACGCTGCGGATGACCTCCTCGGCGTCGGCCATACCGGGGACCTTCTGCGCATTGACGAAGGAGACGCAGTCGATCTGCATCAGGCCGGTCTCGGCCAGTGCCTCAATGAATTCGACCTTGCGTGCGGTGGCGATCGGGCCGGGCTCGATCTGAAAGCCCTCGCGCGGGCCCTCCTCGTGGACCTTGACGAACTGGGGAAGATCTGACATTTCGGGGCTCCGTTGCTTATTCCAGCGCCTTGCCGGCGTGTTCGCCTTGCAGAAAACGGTTGGGTTTGAGGAAGAAGCAGATCACCAGGGCGCCATTGGGCGACCGGGCAATGTGGCGGTTGCCCGATGGGCGCCAGACGAACTCGCCTTTGCGCACTTCCCCCTCGTCGTCGCAAATCGAGCCTTCGAGCACGTAGGTCTGCTCGATTTCAACGTGCTCGTGCAGATCGAGGGTGGTGCCCGGGGCCCAACGGAACAGCGCCGTCAGCAGCCCGGTTTCCTTGTCCTGCAGCAGGATCTTCATGTCGACGCCGGGGGTGGGCGTCGGCTTCCACGGGAGCGCGTCGACGTCCACGTAGCGCGACGCCAGCGGAGCCAGGGACGCTTCGTGGGCGAGAAAGGGGGTGTGTGCAGTCATCGATTACCTCGGTCTTTGGGTTGAACAGTGGTGGATCACGCGCCCGGCCGCCAGCGGGGCGCGCGTTTTTGAAGGAAGCTGTCGATGCCCTCGGCGGCCTCGGCCGACGACCACATCGCGGCGACGAGATCGACGGTATAGCGAAAGCTCGCCTCGCCAGTCTCCCGATCGACGAAGGCGATCAAGCGCTTGGTGGCGGCAACGGCGCCCGGAGCGCAGCGCAGGAACAGCTGGACCTGGCGCTCCACGGCGTTGTCGAGTTGAGCTTCGTCCACCACCTCATGCAACAGGCCGAAGCCCTGCGCCTCATGCGCGGAGAAGACCCTGGAGTTGAGAAAGACGCTGCGCGCGTTGGATGCGCCCATCTTCTTGACGACGTAAGGCGAAATCATGCTGGGCATCAAACCTAGGCTGGCCTCGGACAGGCAGAACTTCACGCCGGCCGGCGCGATGGCCACGTCACACACGGACACCAAGCCGAGCCCGCCGCCGTAGGCCGGGCCGTTGATGCGGCCGATCACGGGCTTGGACAGCCGGTCGAGCTCGCCCAGCCACAGCGCCAACTTGCTGGCCTCGGCAATCCGCTCGGCATGGGGACTTTGCGCCTGGCTCTGCTGGTATTTGAAGTCGCCGCCGGAGCAGAAGGAGCCGCCTGCGCCGGTCAGCACCACGACGCGGACGTCCGGGTCCCGGTCGATCTGGGCCACCACGGCGCGTGCCTCGTCATACATCGTGCCGTTCATGGCGTTCTTCATGTCCGGCCGGTTCAGGGTCAGCCGGGCGACGCCGTCGGGCCTCTTTTCGAAAACGATGGTCTGATGGGGCATGAAATTCCTTCTGCTCGAAACGTAAACTAACGCACGTTCGTTCAATGATAAGCGTTTGCCACATTTTGTCAAAGTGGCACGTCGCGAAAAATTGCGCGGTAGACGCCGCCATCGCGTTCGTTGATTTTGGGAAAAAAAGATTGCTATTCTGTATACGAACGATCATTTGTTAGTTACACTCAAACGTATCATGGACAACACAGCCACGGACTCGATGCTAACCTTAGTATGGGTGGCTGCGAAGGCCGTCTATATGCTGTCGATGACCTTCGGGCTCGTTGCCGCTGCCGCACAAACAACCACCATCGCTCTGGTCGAAAGCATGTGCGGGCCGTTCGCAAACACTGGCGAAGCGGTTTGCCGGAACGTGCAATGGTCGGTCGAACAGATTAATGGTCCGGGCGGGGTGATGCTAGCGAACGGCCCGACGTTTCTGTCGCTCAAGCGCTATGACAGCATGGATCTGAAATGAGGAAGCGCTGATGGTGTTGCGCTCGGCCATCGATGACGGGGCGCAGTTCGTCATGCGGGGCAATAGCTCGGCCACTGCAGCAGCATTGATCGATGCGATCAGCAGGCAAAACGAGCGAGAACCGGCGAAGCGCGTTGTCTCTTTGTACTATTCAGCGGTGGATCCTGGCCTGACAAACGAGCAGTGCAGCTTCTGGCACTTCCCGTTCGACGCGCAAGCCAACATCCGCTTGGGCGCCCTTACGCAGGTTCTGCAGCAAGACAGGGGCGTGCGAAGCGTTCATCTGATCCGGCTGGATTACAGCTTTGGCCAAGCGCTCTTGAACGAGGCGCGGCGGCAGCTGTCCGAGCTGTGCCCCGGCGTTCACGTCGTGGCCGGGGAAGTGCATCCCATGGGCCACGTGACGGACTTTCTTCCATGCGCGGCAAAAATTCGTTGCGTCGTGCACCGACGCCGTTGTCACACGCAACTGAGACAACGACCTCACCTTGTTGGTGAAGGCTGCAAGGAACACTGGATTCCAGGGCAAGTTTTATACCTTCTGCGGCAACGCTCTATGCGCACCAGCAGCAATTGGCGAGGCGGGCGTAGGCCGCTCGATTGCTGTCGCATGACGCGTCCGGCCGTGCCTCCAGACGACATCGCTTCACAAGGAAAATAGATGAAACTAATCAGCTTTACACGGGACGGCAACGTGTCCTTTGGTTGTGTCACCCAAGGCGGCGTTGTCGACCTCGGGCGAGTTTTCGGCCACGACGTCCCAGATCTCAAGTCGCTTCTGGCGAAAGGCCTGCTAGGGGTGGCGGCGGAGCACGTGGACAAGCAAGATTCGAGGGTGTCGCTGGCCGACCTTCGGCTCCTGCCAGTCATTCCCAATCCTGGAAAGATCGTTTGCGTAGGGCTGAACTATGACGAGCACGTTCGGGAAACCCGGCGGCAGATTACACAACATCCGACGCTATTCGTACGCTTTGCGGAATCCCAAGTGGGGCACGAACAGGACATCATGCTGCCCGCCGAAACCAATCAGCTCGACTACGAGGGAGAAATCGCCGTTATCGTCGGCAAATCTGGACGCCGTATCTCGGTGAACAATGCTTGGGAACATATAGCGGGCTACACCTGCTACAACGACGCAAGCGTGCGTGACTGGCAGGCTGCATCCAACCAGTGGACGGCGGGGAAAAACTTCTCGCGTACCGGTGCCTTCGGACCGTGGATGGTCACGACCGACGAAATAGTGCCGGGGCAGACGATGACGCTGGTGACCAGACTCAACGGCAAAGAGGTGCAGCGGGCTACCACGGACATGATGATCCACAGCATACCGGAACTGATCAGTCACATCTCGACCTTCACGCCACTGCAGATTGGCGACGTGATTGTGACCGGCACGCCGGGCGGTATCGGTTCACGCAGAATGCCGCCCATCTTTCTGGCTTCTGGAGATGTGTTGGAGGTCGAAGTAGACAGAATCGGCACCCTCAGAAACCGCGTTTCGTGCGAAGTTGCCGACACAGAGGGCGTTCTTTTCCAAGAAGGGGGGCAATGGTTTGCACGGTCGGGATGAGCAGCCAAGCAGGCGGACGTGATCAGAGGATCGAATCGACCTTGCTTGACTGCGCGCTGTCATTATTGCTGTACCCCCACTCGATCAATACGCTGTTCGCCGGTAAACCACCCAACGCTCAGGCAACGGTCAACCCAACATCGCGTGTCCTGGCACGCGCTTTTTGGGACGTTAATCTTACTGTGTCACAAGAGTAACTTTGCGCTTGCGCGGCCGCAACAGGGGCATTGGCCGAGTCGGGCGATCAGCTGATAGCTGAGGCGCTGGCGCAGTGTGGTGATCGAGGTGGCCACGTGCCGCTGCGCGCGCAGGACTGCCGCGTGGGATGTAATCTTTGGGAGCCGCAGGCACTTGGCGGGCGATGAAGTTTTTTTTACCGCCGACAGACTTGTCAGCGACGAGGCGTTCTGCCATCAGGAACCCATTGGCCGCGATGCTCAGCGCGGCATGATGGTGGAACCCCCGCCAGCCTCGTCCTTCGTAGTGCCCCAGGCCGAAGTCCTGCTTCAGATCCTGGTAATCGCGCTCGATGCGCCAGCGCTGATGGCAGGCGTTGA
>JAUYNO010000040.1 GCA_030696045.1 Stagnimonas sp.
AGCCATGGCATCGGCTCCGGCGCGAGCCCGGCCGCGGGCGGACGCCAGCCGGCGCTGACGCTGGCGGTGTCGAAGAAGCCGGGTGAGAACGCGGTGGAGGTCGCCGAGGGCGTGGTCCGCCGGCTCGACGAACTGCGCGGCATCGTCATTCCGGACGCGGTCCACGCCAGCATCAGCCGCAACTACGGCGAGACCGCCCAGGACAAGGCGCGCACGCTGATCAAGAAGCTGATCTTCGCGACGCTTTCGGTGATCGTGCTGGTGCTGTTCGCGCTCGGCCGGCGTGAGGCCCTGGTGGTCGGCGCGGCGGTGATCGCGACACTGGCGATCACCCTGTTCGCGTCCTGGGCCTGGGGCTTCACGCTCAACCGGGTCTCGCTGTTCGCGCTGATCTTTTCGATTGGCATCCTGGTCGACGACGCCATCGTCGTGGTCGAGAACATCCACCGCCATCTGCAGCTGGGCGACAAGTCGCTCACCGAGGCGATACCGGCGGCGGTCGACGAGGTTGGCGGGCCGACCATACTGGCGACCTTCACGGTGATCGCGGCGCTGCTGCCGATGGCCTTCGTGACCGGCCTGATGGGTCCGTACATGCGGCCGATCCCGATCAATGCCTCGACCGGCATGCTGATCTCGCTGGCGGTCGCCTTCATGTTCACGCCCTGGCTGTACCGGCGCCTGTTCCTCAAGGTCGAGCACGGGCACGGGGCGGGCGAAGACCGCACCACGGCGCGGCTGCAGGCCTTTTTCACGCGGGCGATGATGCCGTTCCTGCGCGGTTCCGAGGGCAAGGGCAACCGACTGAAGCTGCTCGCGGTCCTGCTCACGCTGATCGCCCTGTCCTGCGCCCTGGTGGGTGTGCGCGCGGTGATCCTCAAGATGCTGCCGTTCGACAACAAGAGTGAGTTCCAGGTGCTGGTCGACCTGCCCGAAGGAAGTTCGCTGGAAGAGACCCAGCGGGTGCTGGGCGCGCTGGCCGACGTGGTGGGGCGGATTCCCGAGGTCACCGACTACCAGCTCTACGCCGGCGCCAGCGCGCCGATCAATTTCAATGGCCTGGTGCGCCAGTACTACCTGCGGCGCCAGCCCTGGCAGGGCGACATCCAGGTCAACCTGCTGGACAAGCACCAGCGCGCGCGCAAGTCGCACGAGATCGCGGTCAGCGCGCGCGCGGCCTTGGTCGAGATCGGGCGGCAGTCGGGTGCCAGCGTGAAGATCGTCGAGGTACCGCCCGGCCCGCCGGTGCTCGCGCCCCTGGTGGCGGAGGTCTATGGCCCCGAGTACCGGCGCCAGCAGGCCGTCGCCCAGCAGCTCAAGGGCGTGTTCGCCGCCACCGCCGACGTGGTGGACGTGGACGACACGCTGGAAGCGCCGCAGGAAAAGCTGGTGGTCGAGGTGGATCGTGCCCGCGCGGCGCGGCTCGGGGTGCCGCAGCAGGCAGTGGTTGACACCCTGGCGGCGGCGCTGGGAGGCGAGGATGCCTCCTATCTGCACAGTGACAGCGCCCGCTACCCGATTCCGGTGCGGCTGCGGCTCGCCCCCGGCGACCAGGCCGATCTCGAACTGCTGAAGTCGCTGCGGGTGCGTTCGCAGTCCGGCGCGCTGGTGCCCTTGTCCGACCTGACGGTGATCCGCGCGGGCCAGCGCGAGCCGGCGATCCACCACAAGGACCTGTTGCCCGTGGTCTATGTCACCGGCGACGTCGCCGGTGCGACCGACAGCCCGCTTTACGGGCTTGCCGCCATCGCGGCGGCCCTGGACCACGAGAAATTCGAGGGCCGCCCCCTGCGCCAGTATCTGACCGGTCAGCCCGACAACAGCTACGAGTGGAGCCTGAAGTGGGACGGCGAGTGGCAGGTGACCTTCGAGACCTTCCGCGACATGGGCCTGGCCTATTCGGTGGGGCTGGTGCTGATCTACCTGCTGGTGGTGGCGCAGTTCCGCTCCTACTCGGTGCCCCTGATCATCATGGCGCCGATTCCCTTGACCATCATCGGCATCCTGCCCGGACATGCCCTGCTCGGCCAGCAGTTCACCGCGCCATCGATGATCGGCATGATCGCGCTGGCCGGCATCATCGTCCGCAACTCCATCCTGCTGGTGGACTTCATCCAGCAGGAAGTGGGTGCAGGCAAGTCGCTGCAGCAGGCGACCATCGCCGCTGCCGCCGTGCGGGCCCGGCCGATCGCGCTCACCGCGGTCGCCGCGATGATGGGGGGCTTCTTCATCCTCGACGACCCCATCTTCGGCGGGCTGGCCGTCTCGCTGATCTTCGGCCTGCTGGTATCCACTGCGATGACCCTGCTGGTCATCCCGGTGGTGTACTACGCCTACCACTACCGCCGGGCCGAGCATGGCTGAGCTGCCGGCGCT
Organism: Stagnimonas sp.; assembly: GCA_030696045.1. Taxonomy (GTDB): domain Bacteria; phylum Pseudomonadota; class Gammaproteobacteria; order Nevskiales; family Nevskiaceae; genus Stagnimonas. The sequence continues at coordinate 2,377 of JAUYNO010000040.1, forward strand.
GAGCGTCATCGGCCTGGTGCTGGGACTGGTGCTGGGCCTGACTGGCGCCGGCGGCTCGATCCTGGCGGTGCCGCTGCTGATGGCCGGACTGGGCTGGGATTTTCCACGCGCCGCCGCGCTGGCGCTGACTGCCGTCGCGGCCTCCGCCGCGGTCGGCGCCTGGAGTGGCTGGCGGCAGGGTCTGGTGCGCTACCGGGCGGCGGCGCTGATGGCGGTGACCGGCCTGCCGCTGGCGCCGCTGGGCATGCTGCTGGCCCAGCGCCTGCCGCACCGGCTGCTGGAACTGCTGTTCGCCGCCATCATGCTGGTCGCTGGCGTCCGGCTGTATCGGCAGACGCTGGAGGCCGAGGTCGCGCGCGGCGCCGTGCCGGTGCCGGCGGGCGAGAGCGCGGAGGTCGTCTGCAAGCTCGATCCGGCCACCGGGCGACTCAGCTGGAACTCACCCTGCGCCGCCGCGCTGGCGGCGACCGGCGCGCTCACCGGCCTGCTCTCGGGCCTGCTCGGCGTCGGTGGCGGGTTCGTGCTGGTGCCGGTGCTGCGCCAGCTCACCGAGCTGTCGATGCACTCGGCGGTCGCCACCGCGCTACTGTTCGTGGCCCTGGTCAGCGGTGGCGCGGTGCTGCTGGCGGCGGCGCAGGGCAGTTTGCCGGTGGCGGCGCTGGCCCTGCCGTTCGCCGCCGCCGCTGTGGTGGGCATGTTGCTGGGGCGGCGTCTGGCGCCGAAACTGGCCGGGCCGCGCCTGCAGCGCGGCTTCGCCGGCCTGATGGGTCTGGTCGCGGCCAGCATGGTGTTGGCCGCCTATACCTGAGGAAGCACCATGTGGTTCCGCCAGCTGTTCGATGCCGAATCCAGTACCTACACCTATCTGCTGGCGGCGCGTGCCGGCGGCGAGGCCCTGATCATCGATCCGGTGCGGGAGCAGTTGCCGCAATACCTGCGGCTGATCCGGGAGCTGGGGCTGAAGCTGGTGATCGCGGTCGATACCCACACCCACGCCGATCACGTCACCGCGCTCGGCGCGTTGCGCGACGCCACTGCCTGCGCCACCTGGATGGGCGAGCAGAGCCAGGCCGAGTGCGTCAGCGCCCGTTTCCGGGATGGCGAGAGCCTGCGCGTCGACGGCCTGCGCCTGCGTGCGCTCTACACCCCCGGGCACACCGACGAGTCCTACAGTCTGGTGATGGACGACCGGGTGTTCACCGGCGACGCCCTGCTGATCCGTGGCAGCGGCCGTACCGACTTCCAGAATGGCGATGCCCACGCCGCCTACGACTCGCTGTTCAACAAGCTCTTGAAGCTGCCGGACGAAACCCTGGTCTACCCCGGCCACGACTACAAGGGCTGGACCGTCTCCAGCATCGGCGAGGAAAGGCGCTGGAATCCGCGCCTGCAGGTGGCCAGCGCGGCCGAATACGCCAGCCTGATGGCGGCCCTGAAGCTGCCGACGCCGAAGCTGATGGACATCGCCATCCCCGCCAACCTGGCCTGCGGCCGGATGCCTTGAGCGCCGACTGTGCGCCATGCCGCACGAGCACTGGGGCAAGGCGTCGGCAGGCGGTCGTTTTCGTGGCAGGCTGCTGAAAACAACACAGAGGAGAACTGCCGATGGCGCGTACCAAGGTCCGCAATCCGCCGCCGGTGCCGGGCAAGGCCACCTGGGCCCTCGGGCTGGCCGGCCTGCTGCCGATGGTGGTTGGCGCGGTCACCGCCCTGGCGACCGACCTGGTCCCGGTAGTGGATGCCGCGCGCCTTTATGGCCTGGTGATCCTGAGCTTCCTGGGCGGCAGCCACTGGGGCTTCAATGTGCGCCACAACCGCACGCCGCTGCTGGCGCTCTCGATGCTGCCGGCGCTGATCGGCTGGGCGGTGTGGCTGGGCCTGGACCGGGTCGCGGGATCGGTCGCCCTGGCCCTGGCCTTCGTCGCCACCCAGCTGCTGGACGAGTACCAGACCGAGGCGGGTTACCTGCACGCGCAGTACCGCAGCCTGCGCCGACTGCTGACGGCCGTGGCCGCTTTCAGCCTGTTGTGCATGGCCAGCGCTGGCTAGCGCCCCGGGTTCCCGACCAGCACCGCCTTGTCGCGGTAAAGCTTGGGGAACAGCTGCTTCAGCGCCGCCAGCTTGGGCAGGTCGTAGTAGGCGATGTAACCGTGGTCCGGGTGCCGTTCCAGAAAATCCTGGTGGTAGTCCTCGGCCGGGTAGAACGTCCGGCCCGGTTCCAGGGTGGTGACGATGGCGGCCGGGAAGGCCTTGGCCCGGTCGAGCTGGGCGATGTAAGCCTGGGCTACCCGCGCCTGCTCGGCGTCGGCCGGGAAGATCGTCGAGCGGTATTGCGTGCCGCGGTCCGGCCCCTGGCGGTTGAGCTGGGTCGGGTCGTGGGCGACTGAGAAATACACCTGCAGCAGCTGCCCGTAGCTGACCCGGCGCGGGTCGTAGCGCACTTGCACCGCTTCGGCATGGCCGGTGAGGCCGCTGCCGATCAGCCGGTACTGCGCCGTGCTCGCCGCGCCCCCGGCATAGCCGGAGACCGCGCCCAGCACGCCCTCGACATGCTGGAACACGCCCTGCACGCCCCAGAAGCAACCCCCAGCGAACACCGCGACCGCGCTGCTTGCCGTGCCTGCCGGCAGGTCGACGGCGGGCGGCGGCACGAGCCGTGCCTCCTCGGCTGCGCCGCGCGAAAGCGCCGGCTGCACCAGCACTACGGCGAGCAGGCCGGCGATGGCTAGCAGGGCGAGGCGAGTCAGGTAGAAGGACTTGCGGATGGCGGCCATGAGGGACTCCGGTTCAACCAAAGGTAAAGGCGTAGGCCTGGACGCCGGGATCGAGGAATTCGATCTCGAAGCTGTGCTCGCCCACCGCGCCGGTCTGGCGGATCAGCTGGTACAGACGCTGCGCGCGGACCAGGCCCTGGCCTTCGGCGTCGATGTCCTGGCCGTGGTCGGCGCCCGGTGCGGCGCCATCCAGCCGCACGCGGAAGCGCACGGGCTCGCCGCCGGGGCCAGGTCCCAGCACCAGGTGCAGGTCGCGGGCGCGGAAGCGGTAGACGATGCGGCCACCGGCGGCGGCCAGCGCGGCCTGCTCGCCGCCGATGACCCAACGCCCGGCCAGGCCCCACTGGTTGAGCCCTGGCAGGCCTGCGCTGTAGTCGGTCGGTTGCTCATGCACCAGGCCTTGCGGTGAGACGAAGTTCCTGGCGCGCGCATGGCCCAGATAGGTCTCGGGCGACTGCAGCTCGGCCACCGCCGGCGCGGCCTGGATGCCGCTGGCCTCGATGCGCGCGGGCGCTGCGGGCAGCGCGGTCTGGCCGGCCTCCGCCAGCAGCTGGCGGATCACCTGCTCGGAGCGCGCGTACTCGCCCTCGCCGAAGTGGTGGTGACGGATGCGGCCCTGGGCGTCGATGAAGTAGTGCGCCGGCCAGTAGCGGTTGTCGTAGGCGCGCCAGATCGCATAGTTGTTGTCGATCGCCACCGGGTAGTCGATCTGGAAATCGGCCACCGCCTGGCGGACGTTGTCGATGCGTTTCTCGAAGGCGAACTCCGGCGTGTGCACGCCGATCACCACCAGGCCCTGGTCGCGGTACTTCTCGGCCCAGGCGCGGACATAGGGCAGGGTGCGCAGGCAGTTGATGCAGGAATAGGTCCAGAAGTCGATCAGCACCACCTTGCCCCGCAGCGACTCGGCACTCAGCGGCGGCGAGTTCAGCCAGGCCACCGCGCCGGACAGGGACTGCAACTGGCCTTCCACCGGCAAGGCGCCGCTGCCGCGCAGGGGCTGGGCCGGCGCGGCGGCCTGCGGGTGCAGGCGCTCGATCAGACCCTGCTCCAGGCTGGCGGTGCTGGCCAGCGATAACCGGGTCAGCAGGCCGGTGTCCAGGCCCAGGGCGATGGCGCCGACGCCGACCAGCACCGCCGCGCCCAGGCCGCGCCGCAGCCATTCGCCGGCGCCCAGCGAGCGCTTCATCGCCGCGAACATCCGGCCGCCGACCAGCAGGGCCAGCGCCAGCGAGGTGGCGGCGCCGGCGGCGTAGCTGAGCAGGAGCAGCGAGGTCTGGGCATTGGCGCCCTGCAGCGCCGCGCCGGTCAGCAGCAAGCCCAGCACCGGCCCAGCGCAGGGCGCCCACAGCAGGCCGGTGGCGGCGCCCAGCAGCAGCGAAGCGAGCACGGGATGCTGCTCGGCGCGCGGATCGCGGTCGGCGCTGGCCGACAAGCGCGCGCCGGCCCGGACCAACGGCTGCATCGCGCGATCCGCCAGCGTCGGAAACAGCAGGCTCAGGCCGAACAGCGCCAGCAGGGCCAGGGCCGCGCCACGGCCGTAGCGATTGGCCTCCACCGCCCAGCCGCCGGCCACGGTCGCCAGCGAGGCGACCAGGGCGAAGCTCGACGCCAGACCCAGCAGCAGCGGCAGGCCGCTGCGCAGGAAGGGCCGGTCGGCGCGCGCGAACACGAAGGGCAGCACCGGCAGGATGCAGGGGCTGAGGATGGTCAGCGCGCCGCCGGCATAGGCGAGCAGGAACAGGATCATCCGCTTCGGCTCAGGACTTGGCGGGGCTGAATGTCAGCGCCACCCCATTCATGCAGTAGCGCTTGCCGGTCGGCGGCGGGCCGTCGTCGAAGACATGGCCCAGGTGGCCGCCACAGCGGCGGCAGTGCACGCCGACGCGGAGCATGCCGAAGCTGCGGTCCTCGGTGGTGCCGACGCCCTGCTCCAGCGGCGCCCAGAAGCTGGGCCAGCCGGTGCCGCTGTCGTACTTGGTGCTGGACGCGAACAGCGGCAGCGCGCAGCCGGCGCAGAGGAAGCGGCCGACGCGCTTCTCGTGCAGCAGCGGGCTGCTGAAGGCGCGCTCGGTGCCGGCCCGGCGCAGCACCTGGTACTGCTCGGGGCTCAGCCGCGCCTTCCATTCGGCCTCGCTCAGACTCAGCTCGAAGTGCGGCTCCGCCGGGGCGGCGGCGCTGAGCGCGCGCAGCAGCGGACTGAGCGCCAGCGCCATGCCGGCGCCACCGAGCAGCAAATTTCGTCGGGTCATCATCTTGCCTGTCTCCTGCGGAGGGACGTGGACACGCCGGTGGATACGGCCGGGCGCCGCCACTGGACGCTGGCCCCGGCTGCGACCAGGCCCAGCGCCAGTCTGGACCCTGGCGACGCCGGCCGACTGCCCCTCGCGTCTCGGTTTCATGCTCCGGCGTCCAGATCGCCCGGACCCGAAGCAAACCCTTGACGCTCAGATCTCCAGCTGGAAGCCCAGTTCCACCACGTCCTTCGGCGGCAGGCGGTAGAAGGCGGTCGCCCGGGTCGCGTTGTTGGAGAGGAAGGCAAACAGGCGCTCGCGCCAGAGCGCCATGCCCGCTACGGCCAGGGTCGGGATCAGGGTTTCGCGGCCCAGGTAGTAGCTCAGCTCGCCGCTACCCAGGTCCAGGCCCAGCTGCTGGCGCCCATATTCCAGCGCCGCCGGGATGTCCGGCTGCTGCATGAAGCCGTGATTGAGGTAGACCCGGCTGAGGTTCGGCTGCGGCATGCTGAATTCCAGCTGCTGCTCGGTCGGCACCGAGGGCAGGTCCTCGGCAATCACGGTGAGCAGCACCAGGGTTTCCGGCAGGGCGCGGTTACGCCGCAGGTGCTGGCTCAGGTACTGCGGAATCCGCTCACCGCTGATCATGAACACCCCGGTGCCCGGGGTGCGGATCGGCGGCGACTGGCGCAGCTGCGCGCAGAAATCGTCCAGGGTCATCGCGCCCCGTTCCAGTTGCGCGACCAGCAGCTTGCGCCCCTGGCTCCAGGTGACGATGACCACGAACACCAGGATGGCAGTCAGCACCGGATACCAGCCGCCGTCGCCGAACTTGAACAGGTTGGCGCCGGTGAAGGCCAGGTCCAGTGCCAGCATCAGCAGGGCGTAGAGCGCGATGGCGCGGGTGTTCCAGTAGAAGCGCTCGGCGACCTTGAACGCCAGCACCGTGGTGATGGTCATGGTCATCGCCACCGCGATGCCATAGGCCGCCGCCAGCGCGCTGGAGGACTGGAAGCCCAGCACCAGACCAATCGTCGCCAGCATCAGCAGCCAGTTGACCGCCGGAATGTAGATCTGGCCTTGCTGGTCGGCCGAGGTCTGGATGATCTTCATGCGCGGCAGCTGGCGCAGCATCACCAGCTGGCGGGTGAGCGAGAAGGCGCCGCTGATCATCGCCTGCGAAGCGATCACCGTCGCCATGCTGGCCAGGGCGATCAGCGGATAGATGGTCCAGGCCGGAGCCAGCTGGAAGAAGGGGTCGGTGATGCTGCCGGCCGGCCGGTCCAGCAGCAGCGCGCCCTGGCCGTAGTAGTTGAGCAGCAGGGCCGGAAACACCAGGAAGAACCAGATGCGGCGGATGGGTTTGGCGCCGAAATGGCCCATGTCGGCATACAGCGCCTCGCAGCCGGTCACCGCCAGGAACACCGCGCCCAGCACCAGGAAGCCGGCCAGGCCGTGGCCGCTCAGCAGGGCCCAGCCGTGCAGCGGATTCAGCGCCAGTAGCACCGTGGGGTGGCTGGCGATGCCGAGCACGCCCAGCACCGCCAGCGTCAGGAACCAGACCGCGATCACCGGCCCGAACCAGCTGCCGATGCCCTGGGTGCCGTGGCGCT
>JAUYNO010000048.1 GCA_030696045.1 Stagnimonas sp.
CCGGTGGGCGTGCTGATCGCCTTCATCGCGATGCGCCTGCTGGGCATGAACTCGAACCTGATGAGCCTGGGCGGCATCGCGATCGCGATCGGCGCGATGGTCGACGCGGCCATCGTGATGATCGAGAACGCCCACAAGCACATCGAGCGGCTCAAGCCCGAGCACACCGTGGAGGAGCGCGCCGAGGCGATGCTGGACGCCTGCCGCGAGGTCGGGCCCGCGCTTTTCTTCTCGCTGCTGATCATCACCGTGTCGTTCCTGCCGGTGTTCACGCTGGAATCGCAGGAGGGGCGGCTCTTCTCGCCGCTGGCGTACACCAAGACGTTCTCGATGGCCGGCGCCGCGCTGCTGTCCGTCACGCTGGTGCCGGTGCTGATGATGCTGTTCATCCGCGGCAAGATCATGCCGGAATCGAAGAACCCGGTGAACCGCTTCCTGATCTGGGTCTATCGCCCCGTCATCGCGTGGGTGATGCGCTGGAAGAAACTCACCATCGTCCTGGCCCTCGCCGCCATGGCCGTGTCGATCTACCCGGCCTCGAAGCTGGGTAGCGAGTTCATGCCCACCCTTAACGAGGGAACGCTGCTGTACATGCCGGCATCCCTGCCGGGCATGTCGATCACCAAGGCGGCCGAGGTGATGCAGACCCAGGACAAGATCATCAAGAGCTTCCCCGAGGTGAGTTCAGTCTACGGCAAGGCGGGCCGCGCCAACACGGCCACCGCCCCTGCGCCGGTGGAGATGTACGAGACGGTGATCAACCTGAAGCCGCAGGAACAGTGGCGTCCGGGCATGACCACCGACAAGCTCATCGCCGAGATGGACAAGGCGCTGCAGTTCCCCGGCGTCTCGAACGCCTGGACCATGCCGATCAAGGCGCGTATCGACATGCTGTCCACCGGCATCCGCACGCCGATCGGCATCAAGGTGTTCGGCAAGGACCTGGCGGAGATGGAGCGGCTGGCCAAGGAGATCGAGTCGGTCGTGAAGAACGTGCCGGGCACCACGTCGGCCTTCGCCGAGCGCATCACCGGGGGCTTCTATTTCGACATCGAACCCGACCGCGAGCAGCTCGCCCGCTACGGCCTGTCCGTGGGCGAATTGCAGGAGGTGATCGGCACGGCGCTGGGCGGCGAGATGGTGACGACCACGGTGGAAGGCCGCGAACGCTTCGGCGTGACGGTGCGCTATCCGCGCGAGTTGCGTTCGAACCCACAGCAGATCGAGCGCGAGGTGCTGGTGACGACGATGGACGGCGCGATGATCCCGCTGGGTCAGGTTGCAAAGATCAAGGTGGTGCGCGGCACGCCCGGCATCCGCACCGAGAACGCGCTGCTGTCCGCCTACATCTTCGTGGACATCCGCGATCGCGACATCGGCTCCTACGTGGCCGACGCACGCAAGGCCGTCGTGGACAACGTCAAGTTCCCGCCCGGCTACTACATTACCTGGAGCGGCCAGTTCGAGTACATGGAACGCGCCATCGAGAAGATGAAGGTCGTTATACCCGTGACGCTGCTCACCATCTTCCTGCTGCTGTACCTGAACTTCCGGCGCATGACCGAGACTCTGATCGTTATGTTGTCAGTACCGTTTGCATTGATCGGTGGCGTGTGGCTGATGTGGCTGCTCGGCTACAACGTTTCCGTCGCGGTGGCGGTGGGCTTCATCGCGCTCGCCGGCGTGGCGGCGGAAACGGGGGTGGTGATGCTGATCTATCTCGACAACGCGTGGCGCGAGTTGCAGGAAAAATGTCGGGAGCAGGGCCGCGCGCCGGGCGCCGCCGACCTCTACGCGGCCGTGATGGAGGGCGCCGTTGAGCGGGTGCGGCCGAAGATGATGACCGTGGTCGCCATCATGGCCGGCCTGCTGCCGATCATGTGGGGTACCGGCACCGGCTCGGAGGTCATGAGCCGCATTGCCGCGCCGATGGTCGGCGGGATGATCTCATCGACCGTGCTCACGCTCGCCGTGATTCCAGCGTTGTACGCGCTGGTCAAGGAGTGGGAACTTAGACGCGAAGCACGGGCGGCGGCGGCGCAGGCGACGTCGGCGTTGGCGATAAGCGCGAGCTAAGCGAGATTTTCCGACGAGATGGAATTGGTCGTGCCGAAGAGGGCGCCGCGGATGGTCATCGAGCCGTACTACCCGGTGGCCGGACGCGGCCCCAGGCCATGCCCCGCGGGAGTCGATGTTATGCGTGCACCTGATGCAGAACTGGTTGGCGCTGAACGCTTCGGTGATGGAAGAGGCATTGTATGAGGTCGCTCGCTGCGAAACTTCGCCAAATTAAAAGTGAGCGAGCCGATCCCCCGACAAGAGGTCGGGCGAGGCAGCATCGGCGACTCCACCAACATCGCGGCGCCCAGTTCCACCGGTGCATCGGATGACCAAATTGCATCGCGGACTGGCCTTGTATCGTCATCAAACAAAAAAGCCCCAGCGCTGCCGGGGCTTCTGTAGCTCACCTCAACACCTTTCGGTGTGGCCGCACCGCGCGCTTAACGCAGATCACGGCCCGGATCGGGGGTTTTTTTAGTTTCCCCCGCCCTTTTTGTCGGTCAGGAGCGATTCCACGCGCATAACCTCATCGCCAACCATAACTAACGAGGTCCCATCCTTCGCTTTCATCAGCTGACCGGGCTTCATACGAGTCGAACGGCCAAACTTGTCTTCCATACCCATCTTGCCGTCCTTGAAGACAAGTACTGTTGAACCGTTCTCAAGCGGAATGGACTTTACGACATTGACACCATGAGGCTTTGCGTTATGCCTAGCTTCGGCTGCAGCCTGGCTCTTCGGATTTCCCTGCTTCTGGGCCTCCGGCTGTTGCGCGCTCTTGTCGGTGCCGTGGGGCTTCGCGTTGTGTTTGTCCTCAGCGGCAGCTTGGGCCTTTGGATTGGCAGACTTCTGAGCTTCCGGCACCGCGCCAGTGTGTGATGCGGCAAACGCACCAGCCGCGAAGATGCTGGAAATGAGAAAGACAGGCAGTTTGTTCATAATGTGCTTTCCAAATTCGATAGACTGTGAGCACCGCCACCCACGTTGAAGCGTGCCCGGAGTTTTTGTTGACCGCCGCAATTTTGCACGCGGCTGAAGAGTATGTCCATAGTTAGGACGTCGTCTCTATCACGGTTTCAAATGAACAACGAATGGCGAATGTTCAGCGACGAAACGCAAAAGCTTTTGTTCGGTCAGTGCCTCATCGGTGAAGGGTGCGCAGGTTGGATGCTTTCTTTGACCTCCCCTACCGGGGTACCCACTGAATCGAGGAAGTCCGGGTCGCAAGCCTAATCGATTCAGCTCGGCGAATCGGGCCAGGAGATGCGCTCGATGCTGCCGTGGGGCCTGACCGCGTTGTAGTCCTGCCACTATGTCGCGGTGACGCTCACGGCCTGGTGCACCGCCTGGAACCCGTGCTCCATTAGGAAACTCGTGCCCCGAACTTGCCGTTGAAGCCTGGGCGACCTGACCTGTTGCTAGGGCGTGGACTTCTGACTGCGATGGATTGCGAATTCGATGCGCTTCATCGCGAGATACTCTTCGCGAGTGAGCTCGTGCAGCTGGCTCGGGTACTTTTCCGCGGACGCGTACCAGTTGCGCAGCGCTTTTTCCAGTGGCTGCGAAGCCGCCTGCGCCTCGACGTATGTGCTCAGAGCGATATAGTACCGCATCGTGTTGCGTTCCACGAGGCCTCGCAATCCGCGTATCGGTTGGCCGTCCTCCATCGTGAACCCCACCTTTGCCCTCGCTACTGTGGCAAGGTAGAGTCGGATGGCTACGCCGCCGGTTCTGCTGTAGGCAAACTCATAAGACAGTCGCAGGAGAGATCGCGTGCGATCGAGTTCGACCAGTTGCGCGTACAGCCGGTAGTTGCGAGTCCCAGCCGGGCCTTCTTCCGCTCGCATCTCGATCCGAAGGTAGTCCGGGTCCGATACCGTAATGCGCCATTGGAAGCCAAGCAGGGAGGCCTCGTCGGCCGTTTGTCGGACGGTGGCCGCGACTTTCAGGTCCAACCGCGCGGCGGTCTCTGTGACGCGACTTTCGCAGGCCTTCACGTTAGAAGCAAGCAGCAGCAGCGCGCACCACGCCGGCGGTTCCGACAGCGCGGCGCGTGCCACGGCGAATGGCTGTTCGAGCACGGCGTGAATGTGTCCTTGCACGAACCCGTCGCGTTCCTGAGACTGGAGGTGCAACGGGCCTCCGGGGGACGAGCGCTGCGGTTCCCCAAAAAGCTGCCGGTACTCATCTCGGAGTGCTTCGGCTTCCGAAAACGAACCTTGGGCGGCCAGAGGCGCGCTCCAGCCGAGCGCTGCAATGAGAAGTCCGAGAACAAGCCATCTGGTGGACCTCGTGTATCTTTCAAGCTTCTTAGGCGTGTTCCTGAAAGTCAAAGGAGTCCATTTCCCGAAACCGTTCTTCATCGTGGCGGCCAAACGGGGCGAGCGCGCCGAAATGGTGCTGACCAGCAACCCGTCGTTCACCCAGTGGACCGGCGCCTTCGCCGACGACCAGACGTTAACGGCGGCCATGCTCGATCGGCTGATGAATCACGGGCACATCGCAGCGGCGAGAGCTGCCGGCTGACGGGCAAAGGCAAGGCCGGACAAACAGCTGACGAAGGAACCCGGGGCGGTGACTTTTGGTCTGGCGTTGCACCAAGGTGATGCGTTGCCGGCACCGCAAGCGGACATCCGCCCTCCTTGCGATGCTGGCTCCTGTGCGACCCCAGCCTTGAAGGTCGCGCCCTGCGCTGAACGCTACTGATTCTTGTGCACCTTGCCATGGTCGTGAAGAGGCTTCGCCTTGTCCTTCGCGACCTTCTTCTTGGCAGGTCCACATGCTTTCTTGGGCGTGGGAGTCCCTTTCTCGGCCCCATGGTCGTGTCGCAGCGCTAAGACGCAATCTTCGGGTGCGGATGACGCGGCCTCGGGTGCGGACGACGCGGGTGTCGCGACTTGCTGGGCCATTGTCACCGAGGCTGTCAGGAGAGAAATGCATAGGAGCGCGGAACGCAAGTTCATGTAAATCATCTTTCCGGCCCTTTTGAATGAAGATGGAAGCGGGCCAGTAGTGACGAAGCAAGAAGCGGGCCGCCTCGATGGTTGCGTGAGACACGATGGGGGACCTCCGATTTCCCAGCTTGTTGCCGATGACGGTTTTGTAATCTGCTCGTCCGGCTGCGGTCACCTACGTTGTCGCACACTACCTCTAGCCTTCCAAGGAGCCAATGGACCTGACCACTCTCGGCAAGTGGGAACCAGGCCGGTCGCCCGGAATACAAACAAGACGCACCGCCAATGTCCATCATGAGCCCAGCCGACAATCAAGTCCGTGGCGATTTGCAGCATTGCGAGACCATTCCGCACGGAACGCAATGCGAGTGCGTGCAACTCGCCGCCGCTCTGGGCTTGCCTGCCAAAGCCATCTCCTTCTACTACTGCAGAAATTTTCTCCAGCGTCGATGGTCGATGACCTGCAGGCATGGAGAACTGCTGGACACCCGGCCGGCTCCACGCTCGGAGCGCTGGAAGGAGCAGGGCGAAATGAATCCAGTTCTTGCAATTCTCGTAGAAAACGCATGAGGGTAACGTTATGACCAGGCAACCCATCCGCGCGCGCGCCAGCACCCGGCCCGAGGCGAAGAGACCAAGTCCGCCTCAGCCTGCGCCGAACTCCGCCGCCCTGCGCGCCGTCTCGGGGACCGAAGCGTGGAGGTATCAGTACGACTTTTGGCAACGCGCCATCCTCTTCCTCGACACGTTGCGTGAGCGTGGAAACAACATGCTGGCGCATGAGAAGGCCGGGCTGCCGCCATTGCTGCACTTCCAGTACGAGACCGTCCTCGATGCGCGGCAGTTCGAGCATCCCGCCAACTACGCCCTGCTAAAAATCAACGTTGCGGGCGACGCATGCCTGGAAGATTGCGTGAAGGAGGGCGCCCGGGCAGTCATCGTGTTCGATCCTCGCGCCGGCCATGGCCCCGGGATAGGCGGGTTCAAACGCGACTCGGAGGTGGGCATGGCCTTACATGAAGGCCATCCGGTGTACTTTGTCATTTTCTTCCCAGATCCGTGCCCCGGGCAGGACCTGGCAGACGTGCATCATGCACTGCGACGATTTGTCGCGGAGGTGAGCAAGCGTCACCCTGGGCAACCGCCAGTGCTCTACGGCAACTGCCAGGCAGGGTGGGCCGTCGTCCTGCTGTCGGCGGATTGTGTCGGAGCAGCGGGCCCGGCGGTCCTGAATGGCTCGCCTCTTTCATACTGGGCCGGCGAGGCAGGGGTCAATCCGATGCGCCTGGCGGCGGGGCTGACGGGCGGCGCGTGGGCCACCCACCTGCTGGCGGATCTCGGTGGAGGCCTGTTCGATGGCGCATGGCTGGCGCACAACTTCGAGAACCTCAATCCGGCCAACACACTGTGGGACAAGAACTACCAGCTGTTCGCCAATATCGACGAGGAGCGGGAACGATTCCTCGAGTTCGAGCGGTGGTGGAGCGGCTATTACAGTATGTCCCGCGAGGAAATCCTGGCGATCGTCGAGAACCTCTTCATCGGCAACAAGCTGGAGCAGGGCGTGTTCCGCATTTGCAAGCACTGCGTCGCCGACCTCAAGAGAATCCGAAATCCGCTTCTAATTTTTGCGTCCAGCGGCGACAACATCACGCCGCCGCACCAGGCGCTCAACTGGATTCCCGCCATTTACCCCACGACCGCGGATTTGAAGGCGGCCGGCCAGCGAATCGTGTACTTGCTCAACCCCCACGTGGGCCATCTCGGGATATTCGTGTCAGCGAGCGTGGCGCGGCTCGAGCATCGGGCGATCCTGGAACACGTGAACGATCTGGAGGCGTTGAAGCCGGGACTCTACGAAATGAAGATTGTCGTCGCGACAGGCGACGCCAATTGCGACAACCCGCAGTACCGGGTGAAGTTCGAGCCGCGGCGGGTGGAAGACGTCCGGTACGAGTGTCCACAAGAAGCGTTCGAGCAGGTCCGAAGATTCTCTGAGTTCAACGAATCGGTTTACAGCACGTTCGTAAGCCCTTGGGTGCGGGCGGCGGCTTCAACTCCGATGGCGGCTGATCTGTACAAGTGGCTTCATCCGATGCGGATGAGCCGTTACGTCTACTCCGAACAAGTCAATCCGTGGATGGCGTGGGTCAAGGTCCTGGCGCAAGCAGCGAAGGCAGCCAGGGCACCGGTGTCCGACGACAGTCCATATCTTGCCGCTGAGAAGGCCGCGAGCTTATCGATATCGCAGGCGCTGGAGTCATATCGAACCACACGGGATCAGACATGCGAGACCCTCTTTGCCGCAATGTTCGGATCGGGGGTCAGCCCGAAGCCTGTAGAGGGCGCATCTCTCCGGTGCGTTGACTGAGCCGGGTGAGCTTCGCCACGCATGATCACGACGACATTGTTCTCATTCATCGAATCCCACGCAAAAGGACTGACTGTGAAAAACCTTCCCTCCGCATCGCGCCGCGAACTCGTGCTGGCGCTAGGACTCATTCCGCTGGTCGGGCTGGTCCGCGCCGCGCCTGCCAGTGCACCGCCCACTGAGGTCCAGGTCTGGAAAGAACCGACCTGCGGTTGCTGCAAAGACTGGATTGCGCACTTGGAGTCCAACGGCTTCAAGGTGTTCGTGAACACCGGCGGAACCAACGCCGCCCGCGCCCGCCTGGGCATCCCGCAGAACATGGCCTCCTGCCACACCGCGCTGGTCGGTGGCTATGCGGTCGAAGGGCATGTGCCGGCGCGCGAAATCAGGCGCCTGCTGCGCGAAAAGCCGACGGCAGCCGGACTGTCCGCGCCGGGGATGCCGATCGGCGCACCGGGCATGGATACGCCGGCATACAACGGCAAGAAGAATCCGTACAACGTGATGCTGGTGGCCAAGGACGGCAGTGCCACGGTCTATCAGAAGTACGAGGGAAACGGCGGCTGAAACCGGACTCGTCCGCTGCGAGGTGTCGTCTTCGGCGACGGCCAGTGCCGACGCTTCAGTTCTTACGAGTTTCGCCGTCCGTTGTTATCGACAGATGACGGATTTGTAATCTCTCCGTTCGCGTCCTGTCAGGGACCAGGAAGCATAGTACGAACAGCAAGTCCGACGGGCTTGCACATCGTTAAAACCTTTCAATCGGAGAATGGAAATGCTCAAGGAACTCGCACTCACTGCAGTCATGCTGGCGGCGACGACGGCTTTCGCTGTCGACAAGGGCGCCGTGGACAGGTCCTTTGACCTCAAGGACGGCTCCACCGTCTACATCTTCAAGGACGGCAAGATGGCCATGGAGGACAAGCTCGGTCGTGTCGTGCCCATGAAACCGGGACACGTCATGCAGACCAAAGACGGCCAAAGCATCCTCATGGTCGGCAACGAGTTGGCCCGGCTCGACTGGATCCGCAGGTCTGAGCTCGGGGGCAAATAGGTCGCACGGACATCGAGTGTCGCGCGCGACCACGACTGTCCAAGTCGACTGCGCGGGCGCTATGCCCATCTAGCAAGTCATTCTCAAGGAGACCAACCATGAAACTCAAAATCCTGGCAGCCCTGATTCTCGTCGGCACGCTGGCCGCCTGCACGACCTATGGCGCTTCGTCGCCGTCTTCGAACGTTTTCGATCCGGTGAGATCGCAAAACGGCGGCCCGATGGGGTCATCGGGGGGCGGACCCAACTAGCCGGGGACGGCATCCCCCGTCGAGAGCCGGGGGCCATCACATCAGTAGCCGTCTTCCCGGCAGGCGGCTACCAGCCGACTCGCTGGGCGAGCTGTTCAAGATCGCCGCGGGCGGCGGCGCTTGCGGTCTCGGGATGGGCGCTCCGCCATTGCGGCACGAACGCGCCGAGGGCTCACGCTAAACGTCAGCGACGACCTACAGGGGCTTGCTGTGCCCTAACGTAGTCTGCCTTGCAGCCCTCATGAGCTTGCCCCGCGACCCCGTGCCCATACTCCCATACTTCAAGGATCACACAATGCGCCAGAACTTTTTCAGTCCCGTCGTTCTGCTCGCTCTCGCTATCATCTCCTGCCCGGTCTTCGCGGCCGGCGCGCATGGAGATGAGCATGTAAAGGCCGCGGAACGCAGCATCGTCGGCGGGCCGGGGCAGGCCGCGCAAGTGGCGCGCACCGTGACTGTCGACATGACGGACGACATGCGTTTCAACCCATCCCAGATCACCGTCAAGCGGGGAGAGACGATCCGTTTCGTGGTGAAGAACTCCGGCAAGATCAAGCACGAGATGGTGCTGGGCACGACCGAAGAGCTCAAGAAACACTACGACATGATGATGAAGATGCCAGGAATGGAGCATGCGGAAGCCAACCAGGTGGCCGTCGATCCTGGAAAGCAAGGTGAACTCATCTGGCGTTTCACCCGGGCCGGAAAGGTCGACTTCGCTTGTCTGCAGCCCGGTCACTACGATGCAGGCATGAAGGGGCTTGTCACCGTTGCGGGGGGCAAGTCCACCAAGACCGATGTCAAACGCTAGCCGCGCCCTGATCACGCTAGCAGCAGCAGGCGAGGCCATCCGGGCTGCCAGTGTGGTCGTCGGAGTCCGAACTTGGTACTGATGCTTACCGAGGAGCACCGAATGGAAAGCGAACAAACACATAGCCAGGTGGACAAATGGATGGCTCGCCGCCATTACATGATGCTCGGTCTGAACCTTGTGGTCAGCTTGGTCATCATGTACTTCGTGATGTTCACGATGATCTGGAGCCTTGATCATCTCTTCAACAACTCGAACACGTTCTACATGGCGGTGATGATGGTCACACCGATGGGTATCCTCATGCTGATGATGATGGGGATGATGTATCCGAACAGGAAATTGAACCTGCTGCTGTACGCGCTCTTCGCGCTCCTATTCATCCTCGCGTTGTGGAGCATGCGAGCTCAGGCGCTTGTGGGTGATCGGCAGTTCGTGCGGGCGATGATTCCGCATCACGCGGGCGCGATCCTCATGTGCAATCGTGCTTCGCTCCAGGACGCCGAGATCCGGGACTTGTGCTTCAAGCCGGGTGGCATCGTCGACTCGCAGACGCGTGAGATTGCGCAGATGAAGGCCTTCCTGGCCCGCAAGTGAGCAGCCATCCCGCGGCTTGGCATCGTCCTTTCCATTACGGCCCGCTTCCGATTAGGCGAATAATGGAAAGCTTTCCATTATTCGCCGGGGGCGAACTCCAGCCGGTCGAACTGCTCGGGCTCGCACACGCGTAGCTGCACTGCGAACCGCTTGACGCCTGTTGTACCCATGGGCAAGGCCGTGGCTATCCACCAGGTCCTGGTCGCACGCCGAGGTGTGAGCCGGTGGTCGGGGTGGGGGAATTTGCTCGGGCGAGCCGGTGGTCACCCCGGGGGAGTCTGACGGCATCCCCTTGCGTGCGTACCCCCGGATGGTCTTGCGGTCGATGCCGGTGGCACGGGCGATCTCCCGGTCGCTCTTGCTCAGCGCCAGCAGTGTCTGAATGGCGGTTTGCTTGTTGGGCTTCAAGACGTTCAACTCCTGGACCTCCGCGTGTTCGGGAGGTCAGTTCACGTCCTGTCCAAAGGGGGCCGGCGGCGCCGGTCTTGCAACCCTTCCCCGATCTGACACGCTGACGGTCACGATCAACGCAGCGGTAGCGGGTGGCAGTCAGTCAGCGAGCGGACGCGATGCGAGCCAGCGGCGCAGTTCGTCGATGAGCGCGGCGCTCTCGGGCAGATGCGGCGACTCGGCATCGAGAATTCGCAAGAAGCCGCGTTGCTTCAAGGCCGTGATGGCGCTCGCGCCACTGGGGTCGCCCTGCGCCTCGGCTGCATCCGCCACGATGTCGATGAGGCGTTCCATCGCGTGCAGGCGTCCCAGCAGGTAGTCGTTTTCCCGATAGCTGCGCGAGAAGAGCCCTGCGAAATGGGCTACGCTCAGGCCCTTCAGGGTCGTTCCGGCGGCAAACCCTTGAAATGTGGCCGCGTCTTGCGGACTGATGCGGTCGACCCGGATGTAGTTGAACTCGCCGCCTTCGCGCCACGTCATCACCGGGAAAGTCAGCACGTCCCAATAGGGAAAGCCGACATGGTCGGCCAGCAGCGCGGTCATGCTGCCGGGATATTCGCCTTGCCTTTTCTCCAGCGCCGAATCCAAGGCGTGCGTTTCGGAGCTCAGATTCATCTCCTTTGCCAGCAGCGAAAGCAGATCGTTGATTTCCGCGCCATGGTCCTGTGCATAACGCCGTGCATGGCCGTGAAGATCGTTCATCTGCCCTGGCGAGGGAGACATCTGGAACACTCGCGCGACCGTTTCGCGGATCGCGGGGCTGTAGAAGGCCGGCGATTCGCGCTGCCGCAGTCGATCCAGGTGGTCGTACAGAGTGCGCTTGAATGCGCCGATCGCCGGCACGTGGCGGGCCTGGATTTGCGCTTCATCGGCAGTGGCATACGCCCGGTTCTGTCCCTCGATCAGCAGGTACAGCCGGCGCTTTCGGAAATCCAGATCGAAATCGGTGAGGAAGCGTTGCCAACGTGTGGGCTGCACCTGCTCCGTCTCCGCGAGTGCTGCCCCGCTGCGATCTTCGTTGGCGTAAACATGGGCGGTTTCCGTTGCCCAGGCATCGATGACCGCAGTGATTGCGCGGGCGAAAGGCGACTCGGGCCGGACGCCGCGCAGATCGGCGATCAGGCGGCTGATGAATGCGCGCACCGACCCCAGCTTCAAACCCACATAGGTGGCGTAGGCGAAGCCCGCGTCACGCACCGCATTGGTGTTGGCCTGCAAGCGCCAGGCTTGTAAACGCTGTGCCGTGACGGGGCCGAACTCACCCCCTATGATGGCGTCCACGAATTGGCTGATCTGCGGCCGCGCGCCGTCGATGAGGTCGCGCAGCCGCTGCACCTGCTGGTTGTAGGAAGCCACCCAGGCCAGCTCCTCCGTGATCGGTTCCGCCCGCGGAATGTCCGACAAGGCGGCTTTCAGCGTCGCGAAAAATCCCGGTTTGCCAGGACGCAAGCCGCCGCCGGCGACCGCAGGGTCGGGATCGACATACACCAGCCTCCGGTCGATCTGGCGGTACGCGGGTCTTCCGTGAATGGCTCGAATGGCCTCGTGGAACGGCCGGTTGCTGAGCACGCCGCCGTCGATGAAGGGCACGCTTGCCGCGTCGATATTCAGGTCGGCGTAGCCTTCGAAGTGACGGGCGAGAAACTCGCCTCGACCCGGCCATGACAACTCCCGCTCGCGCAGCAATCGGTCGATTTCGAGCAATTGCACCGGGGGAAACGCGCCGGGGAACGACGACGTCGCACGGGCTGCGAATGCCAAGGCCGGCGCATGGTCCAGCGTGAAATCGCTCTTCGCCGGCCCGCCGACGGCGTGGCGATAGGTGAAATGCAGAACGTGGCGGTGCTCCCGGTCATGGATCACGGGTGGGTCGTGAATGTTGATCGGCTCCTGGCGGCCGTAGAAATCGGTGAGGGAAACGAACAGGTCCAGTTGCTGCCCGGGCGGCAAGAGTGAAGCACGTTCATCCTTCGGCTCGCCCATGGACGTCACGGCGTCATACATGAATGCGGCCATTCGCGCGCCGTCGAGCGGCGGCTCGAACCAGCGCGAGCGCAGAAACATCGACAGCTTCGCGCGTGCTTGCGCGTCCCGGGCCAGTTCATGCCGGCCGAATGCACCCAGCGACCAGATCGCCGGACGCAGGATGAACTTGCTCCAGCGGCTCGGTCGCACCTGCGGCGAGATCAGCTCCGAAATATCCGACTTGTCGAGCCAGAGGTTCGTCAGCTGCCCGGTCGGAAGATCGTGGCTGAGAGCGCGCGCCAGCATGGTGCCGTTGATGCCTCCTGCCGATGCGCCGGCGATGATGTCCACGACCACACGCAGGTCGACGCTTCGGCCGACGTCGCGCAGCAGTTCGTAATACACGTCCTCGGTATCGGACGCATCATGCTCGGCGGCGGGCGTCTTCGAGTAGGATGATTCAAGACGGGCGACATGACCGGAAACCTCGTGGAGCGCCTTGGATGCGCGCACCAGCTTCAGGATTTCCCGGCTGACGCCATGCATGTACACCGCCAGCGACACGCCGCCGAAGCACACGAGCGCGATGCGTAGTTCTCGTTCCCTCACAACGTGCCTTCCCACATCTGGTCCGCCATCGCTGTCAGAAAGCGAAGGGTCCGATAACGACGTTGTCCGTCGATGCGCGCTTCAAAGACTCGCGGTGGAGCGCTATGTCGGCGCAAGACGGGCACCGCCGCCGCAACGTTCACGGCCACAGCTTAGGGCTTCGGTTTTCTATGCCACCCGGTGGCCGACCATGTTCAATTTGCCGGCTCCATCTTGGTGACGATGAATAGACGCGCTTGCAGTACGCCGGTAAAGCGAACCTTGTCTCCCGGTTCGACCTGATCGAGCATGGATGCGTCCTTCACCGAATACGCCGCAGTTGTGGCTGGCATGTCAAGGCTCGAGATGGAGGCGTGTTTCAGCGTGACCTTCCCGGAGGCCTTGTCGACGGCGCGAACTTCGCCGTCGAAGAACAGCGGCTGTAGCTTGAGCGCGCCGCGCTCCAAATTTGTCGAAGCGCCACGTGCCGGTGATGACACGTCCCCGTGACTGTGCTGCGTGAAGGCGGCACCCGACCAAGCGAAGGCCAGAATCAGGCTCACGCGCTTTATCGATTCCCTTGTCTTGGATCGCGTGTAGCTGCTGGGTACGTTGGTCGGAGAAGCTCCCAGCGCACGGACCATGCTGTTGAGTGCGCTGGTGCTGGTAGTCGCCCCCGTGCGTTCGACCGTCCCTTCATCTGCGTTCAACGTGCCGTAGATCGCAACGGGCGTGCCCAGTCTGTTGAAGCTTCTGCCCTCCGCCAGGACCGTTGCGGGCGTTTCCTTCGCCTCACGCGCCTCACTATGGGGTGCCGGCACTTCCCGCGTTGTCGCTACCTGTTCGCGGCTGCCCTGGATCAGTGTTGGAAGCTGCCGAACCGCCGGCTTCAGCGCATCGACTTCCGCCCTTAGGCGCTGCGCATCGTCCACAGCGCCGGCACCGAGCGACACTCCGGCTACGCCCGCGCGCATCGCCGCTCGGTGCAATTGCTGTATGGTTTTCATATGCGCCACCCCTCCAGAACAGAGCCGATAGTTAGTTGTTCGAATGGCACTGCAGAAGCCGCGCCCGCCGGTCGCGTGCGACGTCAATACATCGCGAACGGTTCAGCGCGAATGGTGCTTCAATACTGCTTACCAGAAGATGACGATCGGATTACAAGACGGCCTGGAAAATCTGAGCAGCGCTTGACGGAGTTCGTGCACCCACAAGGCAAGGCGCGCTTCTTGAAAGTCCACCAATACCGGATCGCGCCGTTCAAAATGACCGCGAGCGGGCCGGTGATTCGTCTAGAACCCCCGCGAATCAATCAGGCAGGCGGACTTCACCACCTTGCGGCGCGGGCGCCACCCGCTGCTGCGCTGGTTGGCACCATGGGCTACAACCGCGCCGACTTTGTGAAGAGGAATGTGGCATCACAGCCCAGGCTGTGCCGCCCTTACCGGGCCATGACCAAAGGCAAGGGCGAGTGTTTCAACTCCTACCTCAAAGGCAGCTTCGTCGTGCCGCTGACCGCCATGTGGAAGCGACCGGCCCCGGGGCTGGGGGGCCGACGTTGCCAACGTTCACGTTAGGCGCTGGCTGGGCGAGACCGCCAACGCCCGCCTGCATGCGACCACGGAGGCCGTGCCAGCGATGCGCCTGGCCGAGAAGTGCGCCGTCATGCTGGCTGCGCCAGCGCCGAGGGCGCGACGACCGATTGCCAAGCGCGTGCCACCTTAGTGGCTCGTCGATCCGCTGACGCGTGAGATTGCGCAGATAAGGTTTTCCTGGCCCGCAAGTGAGCTGTCGCGCTGCCAGGCAGACATTCGCGAAATGCTCGCCTGCCCGCCGGACGCAGCTGCCATCACAGGGCCCAAATTCAATGGGTGGCTCAGAATTCAACCGGCGCGGATACGGGATTCCAGGTAGTGTGCTTGTACTCAGCGTGACCAGCTCCGCCAAATTCGGCATGCTGGTGCATCGCGATGGAGCGGATCTGCACCTCGAAGATCGACCCGTTGGAAGCGCGCACCGACGTGTGCAGGCTGCGATAACCATTGGGCTTTGGCTGTGCGATATAGTCCTTGAAGCGCCCAACGAGCGGTGCGTAGATATCGTGGACCACACCCAGCGCGTGGTAGCAATCCGCCTCCGTCGGCACGACGATTCGCAACGCGATCAGGTCGTGGACCTGGTCGAAGGTCAGGTCCTTTTCGCGAATCTTTTTCCAGATACCCGCCGGGTGCTTGATGCGATGACTGATCTCGACATAGGAAGCGGCCCGTAGGTTCAGCGCATCACCGATCTCTGCATTGCAGGCCTCGACCAGAGCGTCCAGTTTGGGCCGCTGCGCCTGCAGCTGGTCCTTGATCTCACGATACTGCACCGGTTCGAGCACGCGCAAGGCAGCGTCTTCAAGGCTCATGCGCAGGCCAGGCTGGCCAAGACGCTCCGCCTGTTCCGCATCACGATCCCATGTGATCTGCGCCAAAGCTCGGACCTCGTCATCCCCCGGTTCGGCGACGCGAAGTCGTTGCAGCCGTGTCTGAAGCCGTGTGAGCACGATGACTCGTTCGAAAGGTTCGCTCGAACTCCCGCTCGATGGCAGTGCATTGAGGTGCGGCTGAATTGCACTCCGGTGGAAATCGGTATGCGCTTCGCCATCCGCGGCGTAAGCACGCCTTTGAGCGGCGACAAGCCGCTCGGCGGTTACGCCAAGTTCCTGACCGAGGGCGCGAAAACGCCAGCCTAGCCAGCGAACTTCCCAGGCCCCACCGGGGTCCGGCATACCGTCCCAATAGCCCAGTTCCATTTTGCGGACGCCGCGCAACAGGCGGTCAATCGGTCCAGTGATCTCACGCCGGATCGCCACGAATAGCAATGCCAGGATCAGCAGCGCAGTGAGGCCGATGTGTGCCGCCCAGGCACGCCAGCGCCGTGAACGATCCGCAGACAGGTCGGTGCTGTCCTGGGTCACCACCAGCTTCACTTCTTCGGATCCAAATGCGGGAGAAACCAACGGGGCCGACGAAGTCAGCAATGGCGGTTCGGGGCCACGCGCTCCCGTGGTGACCAGCACTCGACCGGTGGAATCAAGGACCGCAAGGTTGTGATGGGCATGTCCTCGATCCTGATACGAAGAGTGAAAGCGCGCCACGGCGGCCAGTGCATCCTCTCGCGTTGACGCCGCCCGCAACTCCGCAACCGCCGGGCTCAGAGATGCTGACAGCAGGGCCTGCCGCTCGCCCAGCTCGGCTCGCAGATCTAGGATCAGTTGCGTCCCGGTCAGCGCTGCCATCACCCCCACAACGATCGAAGTAGTCAGAAGGCCCAGGCGCAACCCCAAGCTTGGTCCGCGACGCGGCGGTGGTGCGTCTGAAACGCCTGCCCCAGTCGCCGGCCGGGCCGCGGCAGCGCGGGCGAAACCGCCTTTTCGGGGAAAGCGGCGAATACCAAGAGAGATGATCTTCATAGCCCGATATTCCGCCCATGGTGCGCCCCAGCGTGCGGCGATCTGCCTTACGCCGGCCGTTTCGGAAGACGATAAATCCGTCGTCCCCGGCGGACCATGCGTTCGCAGTTTTCCGCCGGAGATCGAAGGGACTTGCCCGCGCTGCGACAGCGTCTACAGCATGTGTCCGGTACGAGAATGGAGAGCACGCTGCGCCAGAATACGATCCACGGCACCCCGCCGCAGGTCGCACAGCTCGACTCCGCGCCAGTGCTCAGGGGCCGCCGACTCTGTCCTTGAGTATCCGGTCAAGCCGGGCCGTCTCGTTGCCCACCATGCGAATGGTCTGGCCATCCTTTGCCTGCATCGGCAGGCCGTCATTCATCGCTACCACGCGGCCCAACGCATCCTCCATCGCCATCTTGCCATCGGTGAAGATGTACACGGTGGAGCCGTCTTTGAGGGGTACTGTCTTTTGGATTTCCCCTCGTTCGAAGGCAAAGGCGCCGGTGGCTGCGGCGCAGATCAGACCGGCGATGATGAAGTTTGTACGCATGATTTTCTCTCCTAAGGAAAATGGTATTGCCGCTCGCAAGCCTTTCCCGACTTGCGAACACCAGTGTGGCCTTGCATTCATGACCGAAAACGGACGGGGCAATTACAAATTGGTCATCAGGCGTGCTACGCGCCGTGTGGCCGGGTGCGGCTGGGCCAAGTTCGCAATCCAAAGCAAGCGCACAGTGGTGGACCGCACTCTGCATCACCGAATCCTCGCAGCAGGAACAGAAGCGTGGATGACGGGCCCGTCGCACGACGACGGATTCACATACACCGTTTCGCCCACTTCAATGTGGACCGATGGGGCCACCTGCACGGCCCGCTTCACGCTCTTCTCGTAGCCCCTGAATGTCACGACCGCAAACAACTGGCGCTCGCGCTGTTCCGGCGTCGCGTTCCGAATGCATCGGAAGAAGTCCGGGCGCTGAATCTGCGATGCAGGAGCGACTTGGACCACGCGCGCTTTGCGCCATCCATCGCGATAGTCGTATTTGCCCTCATACAGGGTCGTGCAACCCTGGAGCAGCACGACGACCCCTGCGCCATAAAGTACTCCTCTCAAGCCGCGAATGCTGGTCTTCATACAACCTCCTTCGGTTCGGTAGGGCGGCGCCGGCAGACGGGCTGCTTACCCACCATGCCGAAAGGGCGCTCGGAAGACTGTGCGCTTAACTTCCTGACCGAAGGGCGACAAGCGGATTACAGGTTTGTTATCGTCGAGGAACTCCCCTATCCAATGGGGAGTGCGCATGCGGCACGAGCTGTCGCGATGCGACTCAGGAGCTTGTCGCGCGGAGGATATGGCATCCCCGTTGGGCCAACAGTGGCTGGAACGCTGCGCATTACGAATTTGTAATGTTCCTGTCGAATTCCCGAAAGGTTGAACTGGCTACGCTGTGTCCTGCCCACTTTTGTTTAGAGGTCAGTTGTGTCAAGGAACGCTACAACGTCCGTGGAGACCCGCTCGTCATGACGCGAAGCTTTGCCCAGCGCCGGCTGAAGAAGAGCAGCCGCCGAGACACTCTGGTTGCCGGGCTGCCCACTGAAGCTTTTGACGCAGAGGCCAGAAACCTTGGCCTGTCCGGTTCGGCCGGTGAACGGCCCCAATACATGAACTTCGCCGGGATCGACGTGGTGTCGATTCGACTTGTTGTGGCCTGCGCCGAGCTCGGAAGCCTTTCCGCCGCTGCGCTGCATGCCAACATTTCACTTTCGTGCGCTAGTCATCGCCTCACGACCGTCGAGAGCCGGTTCGGAGCCCGATTCTTTATGCGTGACCACCGAGGGCTCCATCTCACCCGAAGCGGCGCAATCTTTGTTGACCACGCGAATGCCGTTCTGGATGCGCTCCGGCGCATGCGCGACCAGCTCGCGGCACTAGAGTGCGCGGTCGAAATTGGCGGCCCCAATGTCATCAAGGCCTCGCCTGTCTCCAACGGATAGCGATCGGTGTCTGACTGACCGTCAGAGCCGTGGCCTGTTCGGGGTAATTGCGAGAGCCTGAGATTCCTCAAGTGGCCTTTGGCGTTGGAGCCGAACGCGCCGCGCAGGCTCGTTCCGACCCTTGACGCCCCTCTTGTTATGAACGCTCGTCGCCTGTCTACGCCGATGCGGCGGCGGGTCAGTTACGGACGACGGGATAAGCCGCCTGGCCGTGCGACGCAAACATTGGGAAAAAAGAAGGCCACGGAGCTGGAGTGTGCTCCGTGGCCAAGAGACCGGTGGAGAAACTTGCAATTTCGGCCGGTCGGGATAACTCTCTTATTGGATCGCAGCTCGACTCGCGATCCCTGGTGGTGGGATGCCGCCAGCCTTAGAACGTGTGGCGGATGCCCAAGTCCAGGCCGGTCGACGACGAGTTCGGAGCCGTGGCCGCCCCGTTGAGCGCCACCGCAGCGCCGCCGCTGTTCTTCAGTCGAGCAAACGTCCCGTACAACGCGGTGCGCTTGCTCAACTGATGGATGTAGCCCAGGGCGATCTTCTTGCCTTCCGGGTTGGCCACCGCGGAGCTGAGCTCATACTGCGAATAGCTGGCAAGAACTTGACCGGCGCCCACCGGCACCCAGCCTCCGAGCAGCCAGCCCTTGCCGGTCACAGCGCCGTTCTTGTCGCGGCTGTACTGGACGCCCACCTTGGCGACGCCGAAGTCATAGGTGCCGACCGCATTGCTCTGGCGGACGTCGCCGGCCGCGTAGTTGGTGCGGCCGGTGGCTACGGAAGCGTAGATCGGGCCTTTGGCGTAGCCGACGCGCACGCCGCCGCCGCTGCCGTCGTCCTCCGTCGCGGCGCCGTTCTTCAGGTTCTCGCCCATGTAGTACTGGACGTGGCCAAAGAAGCCGCCCAGGCTGGCCGGCGTGAAATAGCTGATCGTGTTGGAAGCGTACACCCCAACGTTAGCCGCTGGGTAACCGGTCAGGCCAGCGAAGGTATACGTTGCAGGCATTGGGTTGCCGACACCGACATTGCCGAACGGGTCGGCGTAGTAAAGGTTCCAATACTGAGGCATGTAGTCGCGGCCCGCGCGCAGTTCGCCCCAGGTACTGGCCAGGCTGACAGTCGCACGACGGTTGAAGACAACGCCTTGGCTGCCGCCGATGCCAGCGATCGGGCCGCCCGACGCCTGGTTGTTGACGTTCGTCGGGGCGCCGGTGCCGTTGTCGGTGTTCAGCCCGGCCTCAAGCCAGAACGATGCCGACATGCCGCCGCCGAGATCTTCGGTACCGCGAAAACCCAGGCGAGGCGTGCTTGCGCCAGCACTGGCCAACTGATTCTTGTCGGCAATCGAGCCGCGGCCGATTGCCACCCTGGTGTCTATGACACCGAACAGGGTGACGGACGACTGGGCAGACGCGGCGCTGGCGACGGCAAGCAGCGCGAGGCCCAAAGAGGATTTTTTCATGCAGGTTTCTCCGTACTCGTAAGTAGTTCAATGGCGCTGGAAGTTCAGCGTCTTCACGATAGGCATCTAGCCCGGGCAGGCCCATCCGGGTAAATGGGCATTCTTGTTTTTTCAAGCCCCGTTGCAATTGTGCGAATCGATGCGTTTTTCTTCTTTGCAAGGGGCGGCAAAACTACTCGTCCGGCGGTGACATGGAGCCCGGCACTCATTGAACAGGGGAGGGACGCGCTGGCCCCTCTGGAACCAACGCCTGGTGGGTCCGTCTTGATGCTGAAGATTCAGAGTTCGCGGGCATTCCGAATGTCAACCCCCTTCCGATTGATATGCGCGACTGTCCCTGGAAAGTCGACCGGAGCCTCCGCCAGTTTCGTTGCCAAATACCCACGCTTAGGCTCGCAGCCTCATTCCTGGACATGACGCATTTGTAATTTCCCGGTCAGCACGCTGTTGGGCCTCGGCTTCTACATTGGAATCGTGATGCAGAGGTTGCATCCGGCTAATCCGACAGGATCGGCAATCGCAAATACCGAAAAGGAGTTCAATCATGTCAGTACGCAATACCACGCTCACTCTCGCCCTCGCCACGATGGCGCTTCCCGCTGCCTTGGCCCAGAGCAACAGTATCTTTGTCGGCGGTGAAGCCGGCTGGGTCGATCTCCCCGTGCAAAGCACGCTCACGCGGGAGCAGGTGCGCCAGGAGTTCCTGCAATTCCGCAGCAACCCCGTCGCCGCGGACGGCGGCCGGTTCGTCGGCGGCGAAGCGGGCTACGTGTTCCCGACGCACACCTATGCGCGCGTGAACGGCGAGTGGGTATGCACGGACAAGATCGCGCACAACCCGCCGCCGGCGGCCATCAAGAGCGAAGCCGAACGACGGGCATTTCAGCAGCAATACCCTGCCTGACTCGGTCTGAGGTTTCATTGGCGCATGGCGCATGGCGCGGGTGCTCCTGGGGCCATGTCGATCGCTGGTGACTGATGACTGATGACTGATGACCGATTTGTAATCTCTCTGTCCAGATCTTGTAACCCAGGTGGACGCAAACTGGCCGCAGCAAGCTTGGAAGGGCTTGCCGATCCACAACTCTGTTAGGAGAGAGAACATGCTTACGAAACTCGCATTCACGGCAGCCCTGTTCGCAGTAGCAGGCGCTGCGTTTGCACACCCGCTATCCGCACTCGACAAATCCGTCGCATTGCAAGATGGTTCGACTGTGTATGTCTTCAAGGACGGCAAGATGGGCATGGAGGACAAGCTGGGGCGTGCCGTATCCATGCAGCAAGGCCACATCATGAAGACGAGCGACGGTCAGAGCATCTCCATGGTCGGCAACGAAACGGCGCGGCTTGACTGCTTCCTCAAGACGCAGCTTGGCGGCGGAAAGTGACCGCACACTCGCGGCGCTGCCATGGCCAGCATGTGGCAGCGCCGGGAGTTCGAGTGCCCTGTTCTTCGAGCCTCAAGTCAGTGGCCAGGAGTCGAGGAGACTGCCGGCACCGACATAGCAAGATGTTTTATCGACCGGATCGAAATTGCAGGTTTCTCGACCGGTCCTTTCGCCACGGAGTCCTCCAGCTGCGTGGCGCTTTTCTACTGGGGTAACCTGAGATGCCGGCTGGCGGGAAAAGGCCGATGCTTATCCCGAGGTGTCATCAGATCACCCAAAAATGGGGAACAGGCACCATTTGTGCCTGCCGTTCATTCGCGCTCGGCCGCGCGTCGGGACCTGTGTCAGAACCTATGCTGCATTCCTACCACGAAGGCGGTCGGATCGGCGCCGCGTTGCGCCACGGTTGGGGCAAGCTTCGAGGTAGCAGAGTACAGCGCGAAGCGGCCGAGATCGTTGTTCCGTAAACTCCCGTATGACGTGAACAAATTCGTGCGCTTGGAAAGGTTATACGAGTAGGTCACGCCAAAACCGCGGGCTTTGGCGCCGGTCTCATCTCTGTTCTGCTGCAGGCTGGTGTACAGGCGACCATTGCCCAACGCCGTGGATACACCGAAGTTGATCTGCTCGTACTTGTTGTTCGGGCCAGTCGGGTCGGCAGCCAGGTAGTTCGCCTTCACCTGGAAGGCGCCGAACTTGTATCCGGCACCCAGGATGAATTTCTTGTCGGCGCCTGCGACGTCGCGCTCGATCTGGTGGTAGCCGGCGCCGAGGTAGATCGCATCCCTGTTGTATTCGACGGACCCGCCGATCAGATTCTGTTTTGGGCCGGTTGCCTGTTCGCCAAAGCTATAGACAAATCGGCCGAACAGGCCGCCGAAGACCGGCGTGCTGTAGTTGATCGAGTTGCTTGCGCGCCGAATGATGCGGTCGCGGGCATTGTCGTCAAACGAATTCAGATCTGTGCCGTAGAAACCGTGCTCCAGCGGGTCGGTAGCGGCTGCCACGCGCGCGATGGGCGTGTACTCCCGGCCAACCGTCAGCAGGCCGAACGACCCTTCGAGACCCACAATGGAACGTCGACCAAAGAACACCGGCGCCGGCGCGCCCGTGTCGAGGCTATAGCCACTTTCGATGTTGAACACGGCTTTCAGCCCGGCGCCCAGATCTTCCGTGCCCCGAAATCCAATGCGGCTTTGCCCCTG
The DNA here is from genome assembly GCA_030696045.1 of Stagnimonas sp. GTDB lineage: Bacteria > Pseudomonadota > Gammaproteobacteria > Nevskiales > Nevskiaceae > Stagnimonas. Next base: position 22,589 of record JAUYNO010000048.1, read on the forward strand.
CGTGCCCGCGACGACGGCGAACTTTCTGGTACCAGGGGCGCCCACGTCTTCTCGGGCGACACCAATATCTACCAGGCCGTAGATCGCGACACTGCTCTGTGCGAATGCCGTGAATGGGGTCAACACGGTCACGGTGACAACAATACTTCTTAAAAGCATCTGAACAACTCCGTCTTTGTGAATGCATAGGATCGAATTCGGACCCGATTCATGGGTCCGACGCGTCTTGTCACCCCCACCTTGCATTCTTTCGCACGCCATGGCTCCTGCCTTGGCCCCTACTCATGTGCAACCTGTTATAGGCATACTTTAGGTTTTGCGATGAACAGCCAGATGACCGTCAGATTACGAAACTGTTATTTTTCGGCTGATAGCCTCTTTGTCGGGAGGAGCCATCTGCATGTCGATGGTCAGACTTGCTGCAGGGTGCCCGAAGCCTGTGAGATTTCTTCGCGGAACGCGGCAGAATGGGCCTTGCACCGAACGGGGCAGATCAACTGCCGCCGCTTTTCTCAACGACCCTTAGGAAGGGGTACCTTGCCCGTGATGCCGACCTTGATGACCATGATGAGCGGCATGCGCAGCGCAGTGGTATCGGCGATTGCACGGACGTTCGTCACTGCGGGTCTGATACTTGCGGCAGGATGCGCGACGGTGTCGTCATATGGCCCGCATGGGCCGTCCTACGCTCTCGCCGATCCCGCCGATACCGCGCTCGGACGAACGCTCTCATCCGAGATTGCGAAGCACCCGGGTCAGTCCGGGTTTCTGGTCTATGACCGAGGCCGGGATTCGCTACTGTCCCGTTTGGCTTTGGCGGCGTCGGCAGAGCGCACCCTCGATCTGCAGTACTACATCGTCGATCGCGGCGTGACCACAGATCTGCTATTGCACAGCCTTATCAAAGCGGCAGAACGAGGCGTGCGTGTGCGCATCCTGATGGATGACGTACATGGGCCGAACCGTACGTTCGCATTCGAAGCAACCGCTGCGCACGCTAGCATTCAGGTGCGGCTTTTCAATCCGTTTCTGACCGGCGGCACGCAGAGCATCGGACGGCTGATGGAGTTCGTAGGCGATGGAGAACGGCTGAATCGCCGCATGCACAACAAGCTCTGGATTGCGGACAACACGGCAGGCCTGATTGGCGGCCGCAATCTTGCCGATGAGTATTTTGATGCGAACCCCGGTGCCAATTTTGCCGATCTCGATCTGCTCACGGTGGGGCCCGTGGTCCGGGAGCTCTCGCAGGGATTCGACGAATACTGGAACAGTGAGTCAGCGGTGCCGTTCAAAGCCCTCGCGGGTGCTGCGTCAAGTCCAGAGGAGTCCGCGCAGGCATTAGCGGTCCTGCGCGCGCGCCTGATAGCAGCGCAGGATACCGAATACGGAAGAGCCGTTGCCGCGGAGGACTTGCAGCGTCAACCTATCGATTCGAGTCTCCCGCTCATTTGGGGCGCCGCATACGCGGCCCACGATGACCCGGACAAGCCCGAAACGGCGATCACGACCGGCATGCAGCATGTGTTACCGCAGATTCGCACGGTCCCTGTTGCTACAAGGTTTGAGCTTCTTATCATGTCTCCATACTTCATCCCGAGTGCGGAAGGGCGAAAACATCTCGATGACATGACACGGCGCGGCGTGCGTGTCGCCGTTGTCACCAACTCGCTCGCTTCCACAGATGCGCTTGCTGCGCACGCCGGCTATGCGCGTCACCGCGCCGATCTCTTGCGGGCGGGAGTAGACCTTTTCGAATTGCGTCCGGAGCCGGGGGTTCAACACCCGGCGCAGCACAGGTGGCGCGGTGCATGGACCGCCACCCTGCACGCCAAGCTCGTCATAGTCGACCGTGTCAGGGTGTTGCTCGGCTCCATGAACCTGGATCCCCGCTCGAGATTGCACAACACGGAGGCCTGGATTGGCGTCGAAAGCCGTGAATTGGCGCTTAGGCTGACGGAACTGTTCGAGGAAAGCACGCGTCCGGACCACTCCTTCCAGGTGCTTTTGCAGCGGTCGCGCGAGGGCGACGATTCGATGGAGTGGATCACTGAAGAGCAGGGCCGCGAGGTGCGACACCGCTCCGAGCCGCTGGCAGGCCCGTGGACTCGTTTTTGGCGTGATGTGCTGTCAGTGGTCGTCCCAGAACACATGCTGTGATGAAACCCCATGCTCGCCATCGGCCAGCCCGTGCAAAGCGGCGAATGAGGCAACTTATCCTGCTTGATCTAGATCAACGGGTGTGGATCCTTATGGACTACTCTCACACGACTTCCGGTTCGGAAGCAGCATGGCGCCACTCGGAGTCCGAGCCGGCGCCCTGATGACTGTGTATCACCTTCATTACCTTCTTAAGGGAAACTAGAAATGAAATTCAATCAGCTTGCAATTGCCTCCGGTTTCGCTGCAATCTTCGCAGTGTCGGCCTACGCGCAGACCCCGAGCACTCCGCAGCCCACACGCGAAGCAGTGCGCTCCGAGGCGATCAGCTCGCACAAGGACGGCACAATGGTTCACGGCGAGGCAGCGCCGAAGTCCAAGCCGTTCAAGTCCACCAAGAGCCGCGCCGAGGTGAAGGCCGAAGCGATCAAGTCCCACAAGGACGGCACGATGGTCCACGGTGAGGCGGCCCCCAAGTCAGAGGCGTTCAAGTCGACCAAGACTCGTAAGGAAGTCAAGGCCGAAGCAATTAAGTCGCACAAGGACGGCACGATGGTGCACGGCGAAGCCGCCCCGGTTGCATCGCCGACGAAGTAACCTGAAGGAGCGTTCTGCGCCGTCCCGCTCTTTCCCAATTGAAAGGTGGTGGAGAAATGAACAATCTTCTCAAGTGGCCAGCGCTGGTGTCGTCGGCCCTGCTGGTAAGCCTTGCCTTGACTGCGTGCGTGTCCACACCCACCAGTGCCCCTTCCGCGGCGACGCAGCAACGCATCGAGGCCGCGCAGACACGCGCCGACCACGAGGCGCTGGCCAGCTTTTATGACCAGGAAGCTGCCAACGCCCGTGCCGCCGCGGTCGAGCATCGCAAGATGGCGAAGGGCTACCTGAGCTATCAGCCCGGGCGTGGCGGCGGAAATATGGTGGCCCACTGCAACTCGGTGGCCAGCAGCTACGACAAGATAGCTGTCGACTTCGACGGTATGTCAGCCAGCCACCGTCGAATGGCGGGGCAGGCCAAGTCCTAGTCGAAACGCGGCGCCGCCTCGCGCTTAAGACTCCGTTCGCAAGGGCCGGCGCACTACCATCTGCCGGGAGTAGGGCGGTACAAAGCCTGATCGTCGTCGGGGGCAGGGCGCGACGCGCTACGTGATGCCTTGAAAGTGTGCCGCTGGCGCGCAGCGACAGACCGTTGCATGACAAGGGGATCTGACGACCACTCCTTCGCCGCGCTGGGCAATGCCCGCGGCGTTCGCCTCATCGGTGTCGATATGCATCTCCAGGATCGCCCCTTCGCTTACCCGCAACACGACATCCGCAAAGGTAGCGTCGCGCGATGAGCTGTCTATCGACACTTCGAAGTGCTCGCCATCCCGTAGCCCCATCCGCTCGGCATCGGCCGGATGGGCGTGCACGTGCCGGCGCGCGACGATCAGGCCGTTGCTGCCTATGCTGCCGATCGGCCCGACCAGCGTCACGGTCGGCGTGCCGTCTGTTTCACCCGAGAGCCGAAGCGGGGCGTCGACGCCGATACGCAAGGCTTCGGTCCGCGCAATCTCGATCTGGTTGGACGGGCGGCACGGTCCGAGCACTCGAACCCGATCGATGCGGCCCCGGGGGCCGACTATGTCAACGGTTTCACGAGCCGCCCAAAAACCCGGCTGCGCCAGGTCATGCTCGGCGGTCAGCCGGTAGCCGGGACCGAAGAGCGCCTCCACCGAGGCCTGGGTGAGGTGAACGTGGTGCGCCGAGACTGCTACAGGGATGGCTATGGCGCCGGCAGCATCGACCGGTGGTCTTGTGCGTTCCACCAAGCGATGGGTTTCCTTGGCAATCCTCCACTCCTCGCGTGCCCGGATGACCAACACCTTCATCCTGGAACGTTGCTGGTGAATCTCCACGACATCCTCAACGTGACCTCTCGACGTCGCGTTGCAATCCTCGTCAAAGTGCAGGCCCAGGAACTCGAAACCCGAGCAGATGCGGCCGCGCATGGCGGGGGAGTGCTCTCCGATTCCGCCGGTGAACGCGATGACGTCGCAACCACCCATCGCGGCCGCGTAGGCACCGATGTACTTGCGTACCCGATGGGCGAACACTTGCAATGCGGCCTGGGCCTGGGCGTTACCGAGTAAGGCCTGGGCTTCCACGTCGCGCAGATCGCTGCTGACGCCCGAGAGGGCCTTGAGCCCGCTGTCCTCGTAAAGTGCACGTTCGATCTGTGGTGCGCTCAGTCCGAGTGTGTGCATCAGGAAGGGATAGACGCCGGGGTCCAGGTCGCCGCACCGGCTGCCCATGACCAGCCCCTCGAGCGCCGTCATCCCCATCGAGGTATCGACCGACTGCCCGCGGTCGATGGCGCAGACGCTCGCGCCGTTACCGAGATGGCAGCTCACGATACGCAACTCCGCCGGGGGAACCCTCAAGTGTTCGGCAACGGTCTCCATCACATGTTGGTGGGAAGTGCCATGGAAACCATAGCGTGTCAGTCCGGCCTCTCGCCAGGCAAGCGGAACGGCATAGGTGCTTGCGTGCGCCGGAATCGTGCGGTGGAAGGCGGTGTCGAACACGGCCACCTGCGGCAATCGCTCCCAATGCCGGCGCGCCATCCTGACGCCCGCCAGGTTGCCGGGGTTGTGCTGGGGCGCCAAGGGTATGCAGCGCTCGATCGCAGCCTCCACGTCACCGTCGATCAGAACCGCCTGCGTATACTCGTTTCCGCCGTGGGCAATACGGTGCCCTACAGCGTCGACGCGCCTTAACCCTGCGCGCTCCAGTTCGCCATGGATGCCGTCCAGTGCTCCGCTGATGGAGTCGATGCCGTCGAATTGCGACTCGAAAAGCGCGACCCCACCCGGCATGCCATAGACGCCAAACTTCACAGTCGAGCTGCCTACGTTGATGGACAGGATGTTGGCATGCAATGGCCAGGTGTTGGTCATGGATTGGGCTCCTTGAGGGGCGGTGACCGCGGCAGGAAGTGCAGATAAACCACCGTGCTCAACAGCGCGGCGAAGAAACACCAAACGGAGATGAACCATCTGGCATAGAAGTAATAGGCCGCGCCGAAGGACAGTAGCGCCAGGAGCCCGAAGAGCTTCACCATGCGATGCGATGACAGCAACGGGCTGATTGTGGTGGACAGCAGGTACAGCGTCATCGTCAACGCGGCAAAGAAATGCGGCGACAGGTACTCGACGTGATCGCCGGTGGGTCTGGAAACCACAGGGAAAGCCAGCAGGATGTACAGCAAGTACGTGCCTACGGCAACGCCGGCGGCCACGAACACGAGTAACGTCCGCCGGCCTCGATCGGGCGGCTCTATCCACAGCACCGCAAGCGGCACATAGATCGGCCACAGGACGTGGGAGAAGAAGGTGTAGAAATAGGTCAGGCTCTCGTTGATCAGCGGAGCGTCGTATGAGAACGTCAGCCAGATGACGCCTTCGGTCAACTGCTGGATCGCAAAAAGCAGGGGGATGGCGGCAAATGGCACGTCGCTCGGCCGCCGCGCAGACCTGACTGTGAGTACGCCCAGGCCCAGCAGGAGGCCTCCCGCCGCGAAGCTGGCAGTGGCCGAGAAGCACATTCAGGCACCTCCCGTCGGTGCGGTGTGTTTCCCGGCCACAACGGGATGGCTCATCCCAGCATCTCGCGCACGCAAGCCGCGATGACGGGACCCAGCGCGATCCGATTGGACGGATGAACGATGGAGTCGCAGCTGACGACCTTTGCCGCCCCGGCTGAGAGCAGGTCCTCGAACGCCGATCGCGCGAATATGGCGTGTACGGCTACACATACCGGAGCGGCCAGGCCGGCCCTGCGCAGATGGCCGACCGTTTCGATCATCGTCCGGCCCGTGGAGACGATGTCGTCTACCAGCACGGGTGTGTGCGAGCGCCAGCGTTCCACCTCGGGCACGGATACCACGACGTCCCGGTCGCCACGCCTGTCCTTGGTCAAGACCACGCAGGGCGCTCCGGCGCGGCCGGCGACGTCCCGCACCCACTGGGCGCTCTCTTCATCGGGTCCGATCAACAGAGGACGCGCCACTCGCGCGCGCACCCAACCCGCGATCTCACCCGCCGCGTGCGCCACCCGGTTCGGAATGGGGTAGGCTTGCGACAGATCGGCAATGCGGTGCAAATGTGGATCGATGGTGACCAGCCAGTCGATGTGCAGGGATATCCAGGCGCCGACATTGGCCGCGCTGACGGGCTCTCCCGCCAGGAACTGGCGGTCCTGCCGCATATAGGCCAGGTAGGGCGCCACGAGGCCGACCGAGAGCGCGCCAGCTTCGCGCGCGGCGCAAGCCAGCAGTAGCAGTGGAACGAGCTTGCTGTCGGGGCGGTCAAGCGTACAGGCGATGACGACGTGCCGCCCCCGGACTGGCTCCTCGATTCGGACGTAGGACTCGCCGTCCGGGAAGCGACGGACCGTGGCCAGCACCGGTTCCAGCCTCAGCGTCATCGACAAGCCGTCGGCCAGAGCCTCGTTGCCCGGCATGGCAACCAGGACCGCATTCATGGCGCTTCCTGCTCGGCCAGCAACATGACGGGGTGGGACAGCAGGTAGGCCTTGGCGTACGCGAGCTCTCCCGGTGCTTCGGCATGGAGCGTGAACAGGGGAGTCCCTTTTTCCACGCGATCCCCCAGGCGGACGTGCAGCTCGAGGCCGGCCGCCGCTGCACCTGGTGCGCCGGCCAGCTTGGCCACTCGTGCAAGACGGCGGTTGTCCATGCCGGAGACATACCCGGCACGGTCAGCCAGGACGGGTTCGCGCAACGGGGCGACGTCGGGCTCGCGCAGGCCTCCCTGCGCCGCACAAATCGCCTGGAACTTACTCCAGGCGGCGCCGCTATCCAGCTTGCGCAGAGCCTCGGCGGCACCGGCCCCGGGCAGACTGTGACCGCAGAATTCGAGTAGCTCACCGGCCAGTGCCAGTGAGCGAGTCCGCAGATCCGAAGGCGCGTCCTGCGTGCGCTTGAGCACGGACAGGACGTCGTGCGCTTCGAGAGCTGGTCCGATTCCGCGGCCGACAGGCTGGACGCCCTCGGTTCGCACGACCCGCAGCTGCAGGCCATGGGCGGCAGCGACCTGCTCGAACAGGCTCTGCAGGCTGCGCGCAGCCTTGTCGCTGCGAACCTTGGCATTGGGGCCAACGGGTATGTCGATCACGGCGTGGGTTGCGCCAGCGGCGATCTTCTTCGACAGAACCGATGCCACCAACTGGGCATCGCTGTCGAGACCGAGCGGCCGCTCCACGCGAATCATGACGTCGTCGGCCGGGCTAAGGGTGAGTGCGCCGCCCCAGACAAAGCAGCCGCCCTCGCGCTCGACCACGCGGCGCATCGCCGGAAGGGCTAAGTCGACTGAGGTCAGCGTCTCCATCATATCGGCCGTGCCCGCTGCCGATGTGATCGCCCGTGACGATGTCTTTGGCATGATCAGTCCCGCCGACGCCGCGATTGCGACCACGATGGGCGTTGTCCGGTTGCCCGGCAGGCCGCCGACGCAATGCTTGTCCGCGATTGGCCAGCCGCCCCAGTCGATGCGGTCGCCCGCACCGACCATCGCCCTGGTCAGGTCGATCGTTTCTCGCAAGTCCATCCGGCCGCCCGCGCAAGCGCTCAGGAACGCCGCGATATGAAGATCGGAGTACCTGCCCTTCGCGATATCGCCGACGATGTCGTTCAGTGCACCGGCGTCCAGGCGATGGCCATGAATCTTGGAGCGCACGGCGCTGAGCGAGTCGAGCGTTGGGGCATGGGAGACGGTGACCGCGTCGCCGGGTGCGGCCTCCAGGGCCGGCCACCCGCTGGCCGATAGGCTGGCTTCCCCAGGGGCCAATAGCTCGGAGTCGATTACGTTGACCGTCGCGACGATCCGGCGCTTGCGCAGGGCAACCTCGACGCGCGTCTGGGCCTCGAAGCCTTCGGCGCGGCAGATGTGGCAGTCGCGTCGCATGTAGACCACGAACTCCTTCTGCGTATCGATGCCCAGCGGCCGCAACCGCAGCGCTGCGCCACTCATGGCGAAATCTCCACGGTTTGGCCCAGATGCGGCACGGTCACCGGCCAGCCGAGTTCGCGCTCGATGCGCTGCCGCAACGCATCGGCGGCCGCGGGCTCACCATGATTGAGGTAGACGGCTCTGGGCGGCCTTGGCGCGGTCCCGATCCATCGCACGATCTGATGCGCGTCTGCATGGGCGGACATGCCGGGCAGTGACACGACCTCGGCGTTGACGTCGACCATCTCGCCGTGGATCCGGATGCCGCGCTCGCCGGCGACGAGCCGGCCGCCACGCGTGCCACCCGCCTGGAATCCGGCGAATACGATGGTGTTGCGTGGATCGGGAGCGAGTGCCTTCAGGTGATGCAGCACCCGGCCGCCCGTTGCCATGCCGCTGGCCGACACGATCACTGCCGGCTGGCGCCGGGCGACCAGCGCCCGGGATGCTTCCGCGGTGCGAACCATCGTCGCCACATGGCACATCCCACTGCACTCCTCGGGTGACAACCGGTGCTCCGCCCGGTGCCGGTGGTACATGTCGGTCATGTCGATTGCCATCGGGCTGTTCAGGTAGGCCGGAATCTTCGGAATTCGCGCGCGGTGCCGCAGGCGATAGATCGCGTAGAGCAGCGACTGGGCCCGCCCGACCGCGAAGGCGGGTATGACCACGATGCCGCCCCGTGCGGCGGTGCGCCGGATCACGTCACCGAGGACCTCCTCGGCGTCAGCGACGTCATGAACTCGATTGCCATACGTCGATTCCGCAACGATGTAGTCCGCCTGTTCGATCGGCTCAGGCTCCCGCATGATGAGGTCGTCGGGCCGGCCCAGGTCGCCCGAGAAAAGCACCGTCGCCCCGCCGGCAGTCAACTCGACGGAACTGGCACCCAGGATGTGTCCGGCGCGCCGCAGTCGCACTTGCATTCCGGGGGCGACATCTGACGGCAACTCGAAAGGCAACGGCTCCAGCCGGCGCAAGGCGCGGTCGGCATCGGCCTGCGTGTAGAGCGGCAGTGCAGGCTTGTGTTTCGAAGCGCCATGCCTATTGGCGTACTCGGCGTCTTCCTCCTGGATACGCCCGCTGTCTGGCAACAGGATCCTGCAAACGTCGATGGTGGAGGGCGTCGCGAACACCGGCCCGCGGAAGCCGCGCTTGACGAGAAGGGGCAGCGCACCCGAGTGATCCAGGTGCGCATGGGTCAGAACCACGGCATCGAGTCGCTGCGGATCGAACGGAAATTCCTCCCAGTTCATCAAGCGCAGATTCTTGTAACCCTGGAACAGGCCACAGTCGACGAGGACCCGCTTGTCCAGGTGGGAGACGAGTGTTCTGGAGCCGGTGACAGTGCCTGCGGCGCCGTGGAATTCGAGCTTCATGATGGGCTTTTCCGGTTGGAGCGGGCGCGGGCTTCAAGGGTCGGCGCTGGATCAGCGAAGCACGCTGGGGTCACCGCGCCCATGCACACAGGCAAGCTCCTCCTCGCTGAGCAACAGCTCGGGGTCGATGCCCGTTGCCAGCGCTGCGCGGGCCAGGACGTGCGCCCACGTGCAGCGGTTGGCGAACAGCATGCCAAACGTGTCCAGCGTCCCACCTCGATTGCTGAAGCCCATGTAGAACGTGCGGTCACGCCCCGTGTCGATGCGCCGCAACACGCCGGCCAGCGGCTCCGGGCGCGTGTGTGCCACGACCACCCGAGCCGTGCTGTGATCGGGGAAAAGAAAGTCGATCGCAGCCTGTGGCAGAACGGAATTGACCGGCGTTTCGTACCGGGGCAAACGCAAGCGTGCAGGCTCCGCGACCACGATGACCGAGTGGGGAACGTCCCGTTCGGCGAGTCGCCTCGACGCGCGCAAGACCTCTTCGAGCTGGTACGCGCCGATCGCCACCAGGACAAGCCGCTCGTCGCGGGCGCCGGTGCCGACCAAACGCAGGGCCCCGTCGGCGGCGAGCCGTTGTGCCGAGGATCGAGTCGTTCGGTTCGGGATAGCCCGTTTCGGCACGACCATCGTCCAGATCTGGCCTTGTGTTTGAAAACAGGCATCCAGGCAAGCCATGGCCGAGTTGGCATCCGGTGGGAACAACACTCTCGCCCGATCGCACGACTCGGCGAGCCACGCCTCCGCGAGGGTTGTGTCCTGGTGCGACAGTTCGTTCTTGCCGTTTTCCCATGCGTGGGAGCTTAGGATTATCGGAACCGAAAGCCAGCCCGGGGGGCGGCCGGCAAGCGCCTGATGGCGCGCAAAATTGAGCTCCTGACGCATCGCGCCGAGCATCTTGACCGCGAAGGCCTCGTACGAGACCACCAGGTTCAGCCCGGCCTTGTTGGCCAGCGCCGCCGAAACCACCGCTTCCTCGTTCAGCGCCGTGATCACCGAGCCATCGATCGCCTCGGGGACGCGGCGTTCCGGGCGTGCGGTCCGGTGACCAAAGCGCTCCAGGGTTTCGCCCATTCCATTGCTGCGCAATTCGTCCGGATTGCCCACCCTCACGCGCAGTCCCGGGTTCGCATCGGCGGTCGCCAGGAAGGCCCGGTCGAGCGCTCGCATCGGCGACTGGTCTCCAGTTTCGGCCGGTTCGATCCAGGGCAAGTTCCCGGCTTTGGCAACGACACGGCGAGTCGCCAGCGCATGATCACGCTCGAGCGGGCGCCGGCTGACCGAGTGATTCTGGAAAGTGCGAATCGATTCGATCAGGTCCTGATGAGGTACCCACAACGTGCGGCTCGCGTGATTGAACGCATCGCGCGCCGCCGGGTCCGCCGCGGGATTCGCGCGGAGCGGCAGGTTGTGGGCCTGGTTCGTCCCGGCGCCCGGGAAGCCGTAGCCCTTGGGGGCTTGGGCAATCGTGTAGTGGATCCTGGCGGGGTACCGCAGGTCGCCTGCTTGCGCCGCGCTCGCGCACGCGGACAGGCTCGCCTCGGCCTCCAGAATCGCCCACGCGAACGCTGCGGGGTCCGTTCCGTCGATCACCATCGGAGCGAATCCGTTCAGGCGCAGATGCTCAACGAGCCAGTCGACGCCACCGTCCTGTGACATCGCACTGCGTTGCTCGATGCGGCGGCCGTTCAGCAGCATGATGGGCAAAGCCAGGCCGCAATCGCTGGCGCGCCACCATCGGGGCGCCCAGTCGGCGCCGCGCTGCTCTTCGAATGATCCGTCGCTTAGAAACGCCACTAGAGTTTCGCCTGGCAGTGGCATGTGAACGTACTGAAGCTCGGCAAACCCGAGGTAGCCCCCTTCGATCAACCCGCCCGCTGTATGGGCATTGACATGGCTGCCCAGTGGGACACCCGGCTCGCCCTCAGGTGAAAGGGCGTAAGAATAGAAGTCATCGCACAGGCGCGACAAGCCTTCTTCCGTCCTGTCGTAGCGGACCAGCTGCTCAGGGTGGAGATTGCCGACGAGCACGTTGACGGCCTCGATGGCGGCCACACAATGGCCCTGACCCATGAGCCACGAACGGGTGTGGCCGGTGAGCGCGTTGGCAAGCAGATAGCCCACATAAGCAGGCACCACATTCAAGGAGCCGCCCGTGTGGCCCTCAGGCGTGGCCTTGAAGTCCCACGCTTCCAGCGGACTGCCGTTCAGATGGACGCGTCGTGCGTAGGTCATATGAGCGACCAGCCACATGGCAGCGCTGGTCAACCGATCGGCCGCGCGCAGCAGCTTCCATGCGTTCGCCGCGGTCAGGCCGGGGTTATGGCCAACCAGGTCCGAGACCAGCTTCCTTACTCGGAGCTGTGTCTTGTCATCGTGGTGGATAACGCCCAGGCCCTCTGCCCACTGCGCAAACAACGCGTCATCACGTCGCCACGCCGCTGCCTCGGCGGCATCGCGGTGCTGCTCATGTGTCGGCGGTGGCGCCTGCTCGTCCAGGGCGTACGGGAAGCCCTCACACGAGTCCGACGGCGCCGCTTCAAAAGATTGCCGTTCATTGGTTATGGACACGCGCTGGTCGGTCAACCCCGTCGGTATGCCTGGTTGACTATCGGGGATGTCGCGGGGGCGCATCGCTGATTCCTCAGAGAGGAGCGCCCGGGCGGGCGATGGCCCCAAATTTCGGGACGAACCGGGGCGTGCGCCCCGCGTAAGCTGGCCATTGCACACCGAAGGCCCGCCACGCATCCCTCTCCTCGTTCACGGCCAAGCGGACGTACATGAAGCACAGCACCGGGAACATTGCCAGTGTCAGGATCGTCGGCCACTGCAGCAAGAACCCGAACATGATCAGCACGAACGCAACGTACTGCGGGTGCCGGATTCGCGCGTAGGGGCCGGTCGTGGCGAGCGTGCCACTTCGCCGGTTGCTATAGAGCACCGCCCAGGCGGCCGACAGCAGCCAGAAGCCGCCGCCGATGAACAGGTAGCTCAATAGGTGGAACGGGCCGAAATGCGGATTGATCCGAGTCCCCAACATGACTTCCAACAGGTGGCCGGCGTCGTGCGAGAGAAAATCGACCCCAGGGAATTTCGTGCTCAGCCAGCCCGACAGCAGGTAGATGGTTAACGGGTAGCCGTACATCTCGGCAAACAGCGCGACGATGAATCCGGAGAAGGCGCCGAACGAGCGCCAATCCCGTGGGGTTTGCGGCTTGGCAAAGCTGAACGCGAAGATGATGAACACCAGTGAATTGATGATCACCAGGGTCCATAGCCCATAGGCCGGTGGTGCGGTGTGGTCCATATGATGTCTCCGATCGAGGATCAGCGGGGACGTCCGCGGGCCTCTGTCTCCGCGGCGACCGGCTGCGAGACTGCGCTCGTTGGTGGGGGAGGGTCTGCCCGTTCGGGTGTCGGATCCGCGCCATGCGCCTTATGGCCGGCGTGTCCGCCATGGCCGTGGAACAGGTGCATCAGTGGGCAGGCGGCCAACAACACGAACGGCAGCCAGCCGTACAGGTGGGCCCGGTGCTCCGTCAGCATGAAGAACAGCGCCACCGCCGCAAACCCGATCAACACCAGGGTTGCCGCAGCGCCGCGCTGCTTGTGGTGCAAGGACTGGATGTGGTGCATGACAATTTTCCTTTTCGACTATCGCGGGCCGGGGAGAAGCGCGGCCGCGAAGAGGGCAACTACGCAAGCCGGACGGGACGCTGCCACCGGGGCGGGCTCTGCGTTGTGCGCCGCCTCGTCAACCGCAGCAGCTGCAGCCACCTCGGGCGTCGCCGCCGGTCTGCTTGCAGCCATTCGAGTGCTCCAGTGAGGAACCAGGCTGTTCCACGGCCCTCGCGGCCGCAGGCAGCGGACGCGCCGGGTATCCCGCAACCGCAAGGGCGTCGAGCACATCCGGCATGCTGACGACCGCCGCTTCTTGGGTGGTCATCCGAGCCACACCACTGGGCCAGTCGACGTCGACTGAATCCACTTCGGGAAACCGAGACAACAAGCGTTTCACCGCCGCGACGCACGAAGCGCAATTCATACCGTCGATCTTCAACTGGGTTGTTCGCATGGGCACCTCGCTCTTGGCTGGTTGAACGTGACATCCATCACCCGCGCCGAATCGTGCGGCGCTCGGGCCTCAGTCACGGTCCGAGCCGGGGATCGGTCGAAACGCGGGTGGTCCATCCACCTCGCGCGGGGGCATCACATGAGTTTGTGGAACCTTGCATGGTCGTGGCCCATCTTCGCTTTTGCCTTGGCCTTGTCGGCAGGCTGCGTGGCTGCGTCAGCCGCCATTGCGCACTTCGCGGCGATGGGTGTCGGGGTGCCCTTCTCGGCGCCATGGTCATGGCGGGCCGCCGGTTTGACACAGTCCTGTGTCATGGAGGCCATGGGGGCGGGCGTGCCAGATTCGACGACCGCATCCTCGGCCGCATAGGCGGTCGACAAGCCGATGGCTGCCAGGGCGACCGCCAGGGCGAGCTTGCGTACCAACATGATTGAACTCCTTGACATTGTTGCGGGTGCCGCTTACCTCTCTTCTGAGGAACCGGCCGGATACAACCTCTGCATCACGGTTCCCACTCTAGAAATCGAAGCCCCACGGCTCGGTGACCACAACATTACAAATTCGTTATCCGGGGGCTCTGCGGGCTGAAAGTGGCGGTGCGAAGCGGTGAATGTTTGACAAGGATCAACGTTTCCGTTCGGATCATTAGGGCTTTCCCTCGCGAGGTCGCGCAGTTGGCCGTTCCAAATCTGCAAGCGCCCGGGTCAACACTCATCCGTTGATCGGGGGCAAAATCGTCTTCCGCCGCGAAAAATTGTTCAACACCTTTGCCCGGCCGGGCTCGGCCGACATGGGGCCGTGCGGCGAGGCAGATCAACCCAGGAGTTCTCATGACACTGAAACTTTGGCTCTTCGCTCCGCTGCTGCTCGCGGGCTGCGCCGCGAATATGCTCTCTGGTCATCACGGTGGTTCTATGGGAATGTCCTCGATGGACATGATGGCCATGTGTGACATGCACAAGGAGATGATGAGCGAAAAAACCCCGGAGCAACGCCAGGCGATGATGGCCAAGCACATGAAGTCGATGAGCCCCGACATGCAGCAACATATGCAAATGATGATGCAGCACTGCAAATGACCGCTTGCTGAAGGCCAGCGCGGCGAGGCCAATACCCGAGGGCCAGTGCGCGGATGAAGTCCCAAAGCGCTCCTGAAGGGCTGGGGCAGCGCCTCGCCGGCTAGATCACTGTCGTGGGAGACCCGCGCCCCCCGCGCGGCGGCCTTTGGCTTTTCGAGACCGCTCCAGGTAAGCGACGTGAGGTCACGACTCACGTTCGCACATGACGAAATCGTAATCTCCGGGTCAGGCAGCCGCACTGGTCTGCCCCATAGAGTAAGCGGTGTGAAGAAGGGCTTGGAAGCTGCCGTCGGCGCTTTGTTGACTGCGTAAATGCCTGTGGGGCCCCGCACGACTGAACCGCCCTCCACGCTTGAACGGACGTTCACATGAATGACGCAACACACCCTCATCAACACGTACACCACCATCGGCCTGGGGATGCGCTGGCGCCGGGGAAGGACGGCGACAAGCCATTCACGGACCCGGTGTGCGGAATGAAAGTGGCGGCCGCCCCGCAAAGGGAGACGCAGTACAAAGGCCAGACATATCACTTCTGCAGTGAACGGTGCCAGGGCGAGTTTCGCGCCAGTCCTGAGACATACATGGCGCCGACCAAGTCGGATCCCTCGTCGACTGCGGCCCCGGTCGCTGCTGAGGGCACGATCTACACCTGCCCGATGCACCCCGAAGTCCGGCAGCCCGCTCCGGGCAACTGCCCCAAGTGCGGCATGACGCTGGAACCCTTGATGCCGTCGCTCGAGGACGAGGAGAACCCGGAGCTTGCCGACTTCCGCCGCCGGTTCTGGTGGACCTTGCCACTGACGGTGATCGCGACGCTGATGGCCATGTTCGGGCATCGCCTCGTCCACGGCGGCCTGCCGCAGCAAAGCTGGCTTGAACTGCTGCTGACCACGCCGGTCATCCTCTGGGCCGGCTGGCCGTTCTTCGTGCGAGGGGTTCGGTCCATCAAGAACCGCAGCCCGAACATGTGGACCTTGATCGGGTTGGGAGTGGCGGCCGCCTACGGATACAGCGTCGTGGCGACGGTAGTGCCGGGGGTGTTTCCACCCAGCTTTGTCCTGGATGGCCGAATTGGCGTGTACTTCGAAGCGGCGGCGGTCATTGTGTCGCTCACTTTATTGGGTCAGATTCTTGAACTGAAGGCCCGATCCGAGACGTCGGCGGCAATCAAATCCCTCCTGGGACTGGCCCCGAAGACTGCACGGCGCATTAACGCCGATGGCACCGAGGAAGACATCCCGCTGTCCCACGTCCACGTCGGCGACGCGCTGCGGGTGCGACCTGGCGAGAAGGTGCCGGTGGACGGCGTCGTGCTGGAGGGAGAGAGTGCCATCGACGAGTCGATGCTGACCGGTGAGCCGCTGCCCATCACGAAGCGGGTCGGCGACAAAGTCATCGGCGCCACCATCAACACCAGCGGCGCCCTGGTAGTGCGCTCCGAGAAGGTGGGCTCCCAGACGATGCTCTCGCAGATCGTCCAGATGGTGGCGCAGGCCCAGCGTTCGCGCGCCCCCATGCAGCGCCTGGCAGATGTCGTCGCCGGCTACTTTGTGAGTATCGTGGTCGTCATCGCCATCCTGACGTTGTTTGTGTGGGGATTCTTCGGTCCGCAGCCCAGCTGGGTTTATGGGTTTGTCAACGCCGTGGCGGTCCTCATCATCGCGTGTCCGTGCGCCCTTGGACTGGCGACGCCGATGTCCATCATGGCGGCGACGGGCCGCGCAGCCACTCAGGGCATCCTGTTTCGGGATGCAGCCGCCATCGAGGACATGCGCAAGGTCGACACACTCATCGTCGACAAGACCGGCACCCTGACCGAAGGCAAGCCGGCCTTCGATCGCGTGGTGCCCGCGCCTGGCTTCACCGATCAGGACGTGCTGCAAACCGCCGCCAGCATCGACCAGGGCAGCGAGCATCCACTGGCGCATGCCATCGTCGCCGAGGCACTCAAGCGGGGCCTTTTCCTTGACAAGCCAGAGACATTCGAGTCCTCCAGCGGCATCGGGGTGCGCGGCAGTGTGCGGGGGCGGCGCGTTGCACTGGGCAACACGGCGCTGATGGACACCGACAAAGTTGATTGGAAGGTGCTGCAGCAAGAGGCTGAGAAGCTGCGAAGTGAAGGTGCCAGTGTGATGTACCTTTCTGTGGATGGCGGTCTGGTCGGGCTGCTCGCCGTTTCCGACCCGGTGAAGGCCACCACGGCCGAGGCATTGACAACGCTCCGAGAAGCCGGCATCACGGTGGTCATGGCAACGGGCGACGGCGTGACCACTGCAAAGTCCGTCGCCGGCAGACTTGGTATCTTCGAGGTCTACGGCGAAGTGAAGCCGCAGGACAAGCTCGCCCTGGTGGAGCGGCTCCAGCGCGAAGGCAAAATCGTGGCCATGGCCGGCGACGGCATCAACGACGCGCCCGCGCTCGCCAAGGCGAACGTCGGCATTGCGATGGGAACCGGTACGGACGTCGCTATCAATTCCGCGCACGTCACGCTGGTCAAAGGCGACCTGCGGGCCATCGCGCGGTCTCGCCTGCTATCCCTGGAAACCGTCCGCAACATGCGCCAGAACCTGGGCTTTGCGTTCATCTACAACGCGCTTGGGATCCCGTTGGCGGCTGGGCTGCTCTATCCATTCACCGGGCAACTGCTCTCGCCAATGATTGCCGCATTGGCAATGAGCCTCAGTTCCGTGTCAGTCATCACAAACGCGCTGAGGCTGCGAGGAGCCAAGGGAGTGGGGTAATGCGCCAAGAGCGCACGAAGCTGGGGACTGCCCGGCGGCTCGGGTCCGCGCCCAAGGTCACGCGATCATGATTTGAAGCGCGCAGCTGCCGGTCACTCGATAAGGCGCTGCCAGTAGCTGGTGACCCGGCGTGCCGACTTCCGTCCGGCAGTGGCAATTGTTGGCGCCGACATCAGATGCCAGGCGGATCGATGAGAAGAGCATCGCAGCAGGAATGCGGCGTTGGCAGGTGGCTCACAGAAATATCGGCAGGGTGGCTCAGTGCTGGGTCGGCGGCGCTACGCACAAGCGCTGGCTGATGAAGCCGTCGGCAGTTCTTTGGTTGCGGGCCGAGAGCAGTTTGCGCTGGATCAAGGGATCGAAGGGTGGCGCGCGGAGCAGGTTGATTTGTTTTGGATGTGGGATATATTCCCACTTATGCCCGATCCAGCCACGGCACCCGTCGAGTCCCGCGCCGATCTCACCCTTGCCGTCGCGGTTCGGGTGCTGGCGCCCTTGCTGCCGCTGCTGCTGCGCGAGGGCGTCACCTTTCAGCGACTGGTCGCTGCCCTCAAGCAGGCACTGCTGGAAGAGGCGCCGGCCGTGCTGCTAGACAGCGGCGCGCGCGTCAGCGACTCGAGCGTGAGCACCCTGACCGGCATCCATCGCAAGGACGTGCGCGAGTGGCGCTCTGCGGGACGGCCCGGCGCGCAGGCCAAGACCTTCGGCGCCGTCATGAACGCATTCACCCGCTGGTCGACCGATCCCGAATACTGCGATGCCCAGGGGCGGCCGAAGGTGTTGGAACGCAAGGGCGGTGCCGGATCGTTCGAAGCCCTGGCCGCATCGGTATCGAATGACGTGCGCCCCCGCACCGTCCTGCAGGAACTGCTGCGCCTGGGGGTCGCTGAATGGGTGACGTTCGCCAGCGACTATGCCGAGGACCGGGTCCGGCTCCGCATGGACGCCTTCGTCCCGCGCGAAGGAACGCCAGAGATGCTGCAACTGTTATCCGACAACGTGTCCGACCATCTCGCCGCCGCCGTTCAGAACGTGCTCGGTGCGACGCCGCCCATGCTGGAGCAGAGCATCCACGCCGATGGTCTTCGGCTGCAATCGGTGGAACGTATGCACACCCTGGCCCGAAAGACTTGGCAGACTGCCTTCCCAGACATCGTTCGCAAGGCCACAGCGCTGCGCGAGGACGACGCGGGCCAAACCGGCGCGGACCAGCGCATCCGCATCGGCATGTACTTCTATCACGAGCCGGATTCCAAGTCCTGATCCGTTCGTCCACCGATCTTCAAGGAGCTTCCAAATGGCCAAATACAGCTTATTCAGGATCCCGCTGCTATTCGCGGTAGTCGGGGCAGCGCTGCTTCAGGCCGCCTGCGGCGGGGGTGGCGACGGTGTCGGCTCGGGTGGCACTGGGATCATCAACGGCGCCGTCGTAAAGGGCCCGGTCGCCAACGCAACCGTCAGTGCCTACGCCGTCGCCGGCGGAAGGATCGGTACGGCCATCGGGTCGGCCACGACCGATGGCAACGGAAACTTCACTCTACCCATCGGCTCCTACAGCGGCCCGCTGATGCTCCAGGCAAGCGCGGGAACCTTCAGGGACGAGGCGACCGGCACGCTCATGACCATGGCCTCCAGTGATGTGATGACCGCGGCGCTGCCGTCCGTGGCCAGCGGCGCGGCCGTCAGTGGCATCCATGTGACGCCGCTCACTTCCATGGCACAGACCCGCGCGCTGCAGATGACTGGCGGCATGACCGATGCGAACATCGCCGCGGCCAACATCGCCATGGGCAACTACTTCTCGGTCAGCGACATCCTGCGCGTTGCACCGATGAACCCTGTGCTGCCGGGCTCGGGCGCCGCGGCAAGCACGGACGCTCGCAACTACGGCATGACGCTCGCGGCGATGTCGCAGTACACCTTGTCGATCGGCTTGGCCAATACCTCGGCCCTGGTGACAGCGATGATGAATGACGCCTCCGATGGAATGATGGACGGCAAGAATGGTTCTAGTCCCATCTCCATGACCATGAGGGAGGGGAGGGAGAGTTTCTGGATGGCGCCCACCGCCGGAACCAGCGGGCTGGCCACGGGGATGACGAACTTCGTGATGTCACCCGCTAACAAGTCCGGCCTCACGGCCACGGATGTTGCACCGCTGGTGCAAAAACTGTCCAGTTTCAACGGAAAACTCTGATGACTAACTCTTATTGAAGGAAATGATCATGACACCCACGCAAAAACTGACAAGACACCTTCCCCTCGCTTTGACCGCGGTGGCTGCATTGCTGTTGGCCGGATGCGGCGGCGGTGGTAGCGGCGTCGACGGCGCGCTAACGGCCACGACGCCATCCGCCCAAGGCACCGTGAGCGGCAGTGCCGTCAAAGGGCCGGTGAGCGGCGCCACTGTCCAGGCCTTTGCGCTTACCGGCGGCGTGATGGGCGCCCAGATTTCCAGCGCGGTCACTGACGCGAACGGCGCCTTCACCATGCCGATGGGGAGTTACGCCGGACCGCTCATGCTGCAGGTGAGCGGCGGCACCTACACCGACGAGGCGACCGGCGCGCCGATGACCATGGCATCCGGCGACGTGATGACCGCCGCGCTGCCGTCCGTGGCCAGCGGTGCGAGCGTCAGTGGCATCCAGGTCACGCCGGTCACTTCGATGGCGCAGACCCGCGCACTGCAGATGCCTGGCGGCATGACCGATGCCAATATCGCCGCCGCCAACGCGGCCATGGGCAACTACTTTTCGGTCAGCGACATCCTGCGCGTGGCCCCAATGAACCCGCTGGTGCCCGGCTCGGGCGCCACTGCAAGCCCGGACGCGCGAAACTACGGTATGACGCTCGCGGCGATATCGCAGTACGCTTTGTCGATCGGCCGCATTCGCCAAGCCTTCGTTGGCGATCTCGAGGGCGCGGGGGGGATGATCAACACCTCCGCCCTGGTGACAGCGATGATGAGTGACGCCTCCGATGGAATGATGGACGGCAAGATGGGCGCCGGTTCGATCAGCATGCCGATGAACGGAATGCCAGGCACCTCCGCGATGGCCCCCTCCGCCGGAAGCAGCGGGCTGGCCACAGGGATGACGAACTTCGTGATCGCACCGACGAACAAGTCTGGCCTCACGGCCACGGACGTTGCACCGCTGGTGCAGAAAATGTTCGGCTCCAGCGGAAAGATCTGATGGCTGGCTCGCTAGGATCTTGCTGAAAGGCAAGTCCTTTCCTGGCGGGCCGATGCACATCGTCCTCTTTGCTCCGGTGCCAAGAGAAGGTGACGTGCCCGGTTCAAGAACGGAGAGCCCTATGGGCCAAAACTTTGCGATGTCTTCGTCGGACGCATTTGCGCCGTTGTCGCCCCAGGTAATGGCGCGCGCCGGTGTGCCGTTGAAAGAGGCTCTGTGGTACTCGCGTATCCCGTCTGGCCGTGACAGAGTGCTAGCTCTGGCCACGCCGACAGGGACCCGCATTCTGGAGCGCATCCGTGCGTTCCACGAGGAGAAGACTATCAGGGATGCCATGCCGTTATCGGCTTAACCCCCTCCCATTCAGAAAGAGCCAGCGCGACTCGTTGTGCCGGCTCTTTCTTGGGTGCGTCCAACAGGGCGCACCTACTTAGCGCGCCTTCTTTAGCTAGCTGCGCCGACGAACCTACTTCACGCAGGCCGCTTCCCTGACGACGTATTCGCGGCGGGCAATGAGCACCTTAGAGATTCAACCCGCTGACGCGCGCGCCCGCGGGCGCGGTGCCGCCGGCTCAGAATTCCGACCTGGCCTACGTCCCCGTCAAGAACGCGCTCTACGAATTCAGTGCGACAACAGGAGCCCAGTCGACCGCTACGGCGCGACGCCAGATCGTGAGCAACGACCGGTGCAACGGCTGCCACGGCGTATTGGGCGTGCCGATGGGCACCGAGGAGACAGGTATCCACAAGGGCGTACGCAATAACGCGGAAGGATGCGCCAATTGCCACAACGCGAACCAGGCTAGCGGCTATACGTTCATGACCGATGGCAGCCAGGCGCCGGACGGGACGTTCCTGTCCGAGTCATATCAGGCCAAGCGGTTCATCCACGGCATCCACGGCGGTTCCATGCGCACTTATCCGTTCACTCACTGCAATAACGAGGTGACGGGCGAGATCGGCAAGGATGGTTTGCGCTTGTCGGACGGAGCACCGCTGACCTGTACCAATGCACCGGGCGAGACGGATAATTTCACCGCCGAAGTGGCATATCCCGGCCAACTGGGCGTGTGCAACAACTGCCACGTAAAGGATTCCTGGAAGCAGGACAGAAGCGTGCTCGGCTCAGTGGTCTACAAGCCTGCGGGCGTGACCACCATGCTCGACTGGTTCGTCATCTCGCCGAAGGCCGCGACATGCACGTCATGCCATGACTCCAAGTCGGTTCAGACGCACGTGAAGACCGTCGGCGCCAGCTTCGGCTCAGCGACGCAGGATCAACTACTCAACAAGGGCGTGGTCTTCGAGTCCTGCGAAGGCTGCCATGCGAGTGGCACCGCCATTGGAGTCGATTCCGTGCACGTGCCGAAGTAGCGCGCGTTAAGCGAGGTTGCCGACCGGGCAGTTCTTGGGGCTGCTCCGATGGGTGGCCCCGAATTGAAGCACGCCAGCCGAACTCGGGTGCTTGACGGAGCACGAGCAGGCAGCGCTATGGATGGGACGAGGTGTGGTCGGTCAACGCCAATCTTGGGACCTCGCGACCCCCGAGCACGAGATCGGGCGAGTTCCCGGATAGAGCACCGCTTTTCATGTCCACCTGATCGATTTTGTGGTGGTGTGCCGTTGGGATCTGGACGAGTCGCTACCGCCGGCTGCTATGACGGGACTTACGTCTATCCCCGTCATATGCTGGACGCGAGGACATGTGCAAGATGTCGCACTTCCACATCAGGGTTTCGTGGGCGGCAAGACCAAACTGGACGTTTCCATCGTTGATGGTCCGTCGCCGCATTCATGTGCCGCCGCGGGCGATCAAAATACCTTGGTGACAGACGCGGCTAGGCGGCCACGCCCGATGTTCTTGCCGAAAGCGTTCATATAAGCGGTCGTCTCGCCATCAGGTGCTGCATGCCTGGTGTTCGCATACGTCCATGCCACACCAAAAGTGTAGCCTTGGAAATCCTTCGTCACGGCAAGTTTGGAGTCGGTGTAATCGAAGAAGTTGTTATTGCCGCCGGAAATGCCCCAGTAGCCGAGATTCGGGTTGCCAGGAAGGTTCGCCCGGCCCGCGTGGGCCAATAGGGTGAAACCGCTGTCGCTCAGCGGTATAGATGCCGAGACATCAACGTAGGTCGCGCCTTTGGATTCGTTCACCCCGAACGTGTAGGTGCTGATCGCCCTCGAATACTTGATCGTGATCCACCTGTAGCCGAGGGCCACGTACATCTCTGTGGTGTTCGGATTGCGGTACGCGCCAAGGTTCTCGTAGGTGCCGGGGTAGTAGTAGCGTATGGCGCCCACATCGTAGTTCCAGTCTCCTGCGAAACTGTTCTTGTAGCCACCGTACAAATCCCACTCGAGGCTCGCCGCGTTGCTCTTGTTCGCCGCATAAGGTGCTCCGGCGGCACCCGGCGATGCCAAGGACACCGGCGCCGACCGAATACCGGCATTCTGGTCGGTAAACCACGAAATGTTCGAGAGCCACGTGCCCGCGTACAGACCTGACGAGTGGGTGTAGTCCAGCCCCCCCTGAACGGCGGGTTTACCGTCGGTTTGGGTGAGCCCCCGGAAGATATATTGGCTGGCGAACGCGACGTTGGAGGTCAGCGTATGCGGCGATTTGGCGGTGGTGGCCTCTTGCACGGCCTGGGCGTGTGCGGCGGCGGGAATGATCAGGATGCAGGCGATGCTCGCAGCGATCAGATTTCTCTTGTACATGCTAGTCCTTGTTGAGTGGATGCCGCTCAGACTCAGCAGGAGTCGTGCCGCAGAAGCGGGCACGTGAACCTCACTTGATCTTTGTCAAAGGCAGGGTCTTCGTCCATCGAAACAAGATTGACGCTCCACAGGCCGCACCTCGGGCCCAAGCGCCTGGCGTCCTCCGCATTTGCGTGAACGTGCCTGTACGCGACGCCAATTTGTGCGGTGGGACGCATTGTCGAATACCGCGAAGTGAGGCACGCGTCCCTGAGTGGCGACGTGCGATTCTGATGCCAGCCAGATTGCCAGGGTTGTGCTGCGTCGCAAGCGGCGCGCAGTGCTCGATCACGGCCTCAACATCACCGTCGATCAGCACCGAGGCGGCGTATGCACTTCGCCATGGGCGATGCGATGGCCGAAGGCCTCGATCGGGCCGATCCTGGCGCGCTCCAGTTCCTGGGTGAATGCCGCCCAATGCCTCGTCAGGCTAATCGACCCGGTCGATCTGCGATTCAAACACCGGAGCCCGACCCGGCATGTCATAACGCCGCACTTGAGGGTGGAACTCCACACGTTGATGGACAGAGGATGCGAGAGCTCAATTCACGGGGCATGGGCGGTCCTGCCGTGTATTAGCGCCGGCAGTCACAACCGCCGGTCGCGCGCCCCTCCAGCTTCACGAATCAGCGAGGGCGTCCTCTGGGGCTACTGGTTCTTGTGGAATTTTGCGTGATCGTGGCCGGTCTTCGACTTTGTCTTCTGGGCCGTACTCGATGAGGCGCAAGGAGCCGCCGCCTTGGGAGAGGGCGTATTCCTTTCTGCGCCGTGGTCGTGCCGCGCCAGCGGCTTGGCACAGTCGCCCGAAGCTGAGGCGGAAGCGGCGGCGGCCGGCGCCGACACCGGAGCTGATGCCGCCTCCTGGGCGGATGCGGCGATGGTCAACGAGGCAGCGAAGGTGGCAGCCATCAGGCGATAGAGGGTCATTTGTGGGTTCCAGGTTAACGGTTGAACATCGATGTCGGCTGCTGCCAGCCACCGAAACGGGTGAAAGACCAAACTCGTTGCTGGGCGCTGAACATCCTACGTCCGGGCCCAACCTCGATCGATCCGAAGCCAAGGATAGGAGAGCACCTTCGCCTCTGATTGATTCAAATCAATTGCGACGATCACTCTTGATGCCCGAAACGGTGGAAGTCCTGAGTCGCACCGTATGCGTGCGCGCCCGGCATCCGATGCCCCTGTTGCGGGCGACGATGCACCAGCGGTGAGCGCGGCACGCGAGTCCGGTGCGAGTAAGGCGAGGCCAGCCGCTAACGGCGCATCGCCTAAACGACGTTTGTTCAATACTTTGGGTCGCGCGACAAGGTTGCCGCAATTTTCACTACTGCGCGCCGCCGGTGAGACCTGCGCGACTAGCCGTGCCGACGGCTCGAAGTGCCCCTCGCAGGTTCTGAGCGAACCCTTGTACTCGCGCCCGGTTGCGCTTCCTCCCCAACTTCGCCATATGCTTGTTCACGCAATCGGTTTCCGTCGGGATCGACTTCACCTTGTCCCCGCTCGGTCGTGTCGCTCGTGAGCACTATACGACCGCCCATCGATTGAGACGCAGAACGTCTTCGGGGCATAGTCAGTATTACGAGGGTTTACCCGAGCGTCAGGGCGCGAAGATTTGAAAACAAGATCACCCCAGACTGGGTATCTTGCGGTCCCACATAGCGCGGTTCGGAGTCACGGTGGACACTTGCCTCGGCACGCGCTCAAGGCCCAGTTCACCACCCGTTGACGGTTCGGTCGGCCTGGCAAGCGGCAATGTTTTGCGACCCTCACCGTACCCAGGCAGTACGCGGCAACGGTGGACGGCCGACTACGAGCACACCCGGAGCTTTGCGCCAGGCTCTGAATGCGGCCCTCCTTCGAATCGCTCCTCGGAGTTGCCTGATATCTGCGCACTTGCGGCACAATGGTTAGTCCAAGTTCACTGGAGGCTACCATGCAAGGCGATCCACAGGTCATCCAGCATCTGCAGGCTCAACTCAAAAACGAGCTGACGGCGGTCAACCAGTATTTCCTGCATTACCGAATCCTGAAACACTGGGGATTCGGAAAGCTTGCGAAGAAGGAGTACGAGGAATCAATCGGGGAAATGAAGCATGCCGACCGCCTCATGGAACGCATCCTTGTCCTTGAAGGGCTGCCGAACCTCCAGGAACTTGGGAAGCTGATGGTCGGTGAGAACGTGCCGGAAATCCTGGAAGGCGACTTGCAACTGGAACGCGCAGCGCAGGCGACCGTCAAGGACGGGATTGCCCATTGCGAGATGGTGCACGACTACGTCTCCCGCGAGATCCTCGAGGACATCCTCGAAGACACCGAAGAACACATCGACTTTCTCGAGACGCAGCTCGATGTGCTCGCCAAGGTGGGCCTGCAGAACTATCTGCAGTCGCACCTGGGCGAAGTCAGCTGATCCAGCGCACAAGTTCGGCGACGGCACCGCCGTCCTGGCCGCCGCTCCGGTGCACCGCTGACGGCGTTGAAGCTTGGGCGGCCGCAGGCAAGCGCAGGTCGCGTGCGTCGAACGGGTGACTTTGCTCGACAGTGCCGCGCGATGTCGGCCTGTGGCTTGCGCGGCCCCGCTGGACGATGAAAGCGTCGCCGCAGCTGCCTGGCCGCACGTAAACATGGTCTCCAGGCTGTAAGCTCATGTTGTGCGGCAACGGGTGGAGGGTCTGCCGCTTTCGTGCGAACCCCCTGTAAGACAGCAACACGTAGGCCCGGTCCTGCCGCGCTGCTTCGGGCGCTTCGCGCAGGCAGTTCCAGTACGCCGGGTTCTCGACCAACGAGGCCGGGGCGACACGCACCACTTCGGCGACACGCCACCCCTCGGAAAAGGGGAATTGATCCTCATAGACGGTCGCGCAACCAGCGAGCAGGGCAACGCCGGCGGCGGTCAATAGGGCATGGATCGTGCGGAATGTCTTCAATTGCGTACTCCTGGACTTCATGTGGAAAAGGGCCTTTCTCAATGGTGATGTGCCCGGGTGGCTTCGCCCTTACGCGAAGGGCCTGGCGAGAGGCGCGAATCCAAGCCTTCGATAACCTGTTCGTCAACCCAGCGCGCAAACAGAGGATGCGGTGCAAATCCAGCGCCCAGCCGGTAGTTCAGGCCACTGAGCAACTTTGCTTCGGGTCCGGTACCGTTCGTCCGTGCCGGAATTACTATCACACTGCCGTCGCGGCCGGCTTGCTCGACCCAGCCGCGAACCCGCGCCACCCAGGGTTCACTCTTGTCAGGCCAATCCTCGCGCCAGGTAGCGACGCGGATTTCGCGGAAAGCCGCGCCACCGTTCTCACGCATCTTGCCGGCGATCGATTCCAGCAATGCGATCCACTGCGCATTGCGCTTATCCCCGCTTGTTCCGTGCGCAGTGAGGATCACTGTCTCCTGACCGGGATCGCGCGAGAGCTCCTTCGCGCGCGCAACGAGCGCTTTGGCGAACAGCGGATGATCGTCCACGCCGCCGGCGCTTGTCAGCACAGCCGCCGAACGGATGCGCGCCGCAGGACCGCTTCCAAGCCCATGGTCACCGTGCCCCGAATCCGCGTCCGCGTGTTCGTGCCGCTCTCCTGTGCGTAAGGCGTCGGCCTCGATGTCATGTCCTATCAGCTGCTCAATATCGCGCTTGAAGCTGTCACGCATGCCGAAGACGCGCACGATGACGATTGCCCGCACGCCGCGCTCGTCCAGGCGACGCACGGCACGCTCCAGGATGGGTGGATCCGCCATCGAGAACGCGTACTCCACCTTGTAGCGTGTTTCGAGCGAATGCAGGGCCGTGCGCATGGTCTCGTTCCAGTGCCAGTCCGAGCCATGAGCTGCGATCACCACGCCGACCTGGCTGGCCGTCAGGGGGAGCCTGCGATTGGCCTCGCGCTGCATCCAGGTGAGTACCAGAGGTGTCAAACTTTCTTCGGCGAGCAGCTGAGCGTCCGCAGGCAGCGCGCGCTTCACGGTGCTCGAAAACGCCATCATGCTGTCGAGCTTGCGGCCCAGGTGCAGTTGCACCACTACCGCACCCGCCGTTTCCTTCAGCGCGGCCTGCGCCTGGTTACGCAGATCCTCTTCCTTGGCAGTGCGCGGCTCGGGCCAGACGGCGGTTGCGATGCGCTTGAAGCCGAGGCCGCGGGACGCATGCTCGGCGATGCGGTGCAACTGCGCCGAGATTCGCGCGACGCTGGCTTCGTCCGATGCCCCGGTGCCCACTACGACCAGGCGCCGGTCCTGTGCCGGCGGCAAGGCACGCAGACGGTCGGCAAGCGCCTCGACCGCGAAGTAGCTGGCGCCGAAGGGCTGCGCCCATTCGAGCGGCAACGCTTGCTTGCCGTCGAGCGCTGTGAGCAGGGCGGCGTAACGCGCCTCGTCGATCGAATAGAACAAGGGCAGGATGACCACCTTCTTCGCGCCACGCTTCGCCAAAAGTTGCAACGCCGCCTGCGCGCTGCGCTGCGTGCGCGCGTCTGTGACATGAAGCAGGGATGCGTTGTGCTTTTTGGCGAAGGCGTCGAAGAGGTCACGAATTTCCTCGTTGCCCATGAAGCCGCGGTCGGGGGCAGCGACCAGAAAGCCGACCTCGTGGTCAGCGTGTGCGCTAGGGGGCGCGGCGAGCGCGGGACCAGAGGTAAGGAACCCAACAAACAGAAGGCTACCCATGAAGCGCCGCGCGAGGAGACGGAAGAATGCTGACATGATGACCTCACAGATCGATTTGGACCGACAACGCCAGGTTGCGGCCGGGTTGGGTATAGAAGTCGACGCCGACCGGCTTGGCGGCATCCGCCTGCCGGATGTCGCTCCATAGCCAGTACTTCTTGTCGAACAGGTTGTTGACCGCAAAATTGACCATCACACTTTTGGCTGGCCGCCACCAGAGGGACACATCGGCAACACCGTAGCCGCCGGGACGGAACCAGGCGCCGTTGCTGTCGTCGGTCCGGGAGATCGCCCGGGCGGCGCGCAGGCGCGTTTGGGCACCCCATGTGCCGGCGTCCCTCGCCAGCCCCAGGCTTAGGCGCACCGGTTCGATGCTATTGAGAGGCTGGCCCGTCGACTGGTTTTCGCCGTGGGCATACGCCAACGCGCCATCGACGCTCCACCCCGGCGCGAAGTCCCAGGCGGCCCGCGCTTCGGCACCGTAGATGCGCGCGCGCGACTGGTTCACGAACATGAAGGTGCGCGACAGCCCCGCGATGCAGCGCGGATCGGCTGGACAGTCGAGGCGGACGTTCTCGATGAAGTTCCTGTATCGGTTGTCGTAGACGGCGAATTGCCCGCGAACATCCGGCAGGTGCAGCTTCACGCCCAGTTCGGCGCCGATGCTCGTTTCCGGCTCGAGGTCGGGGTTGGGACTCGATCCGTAGCCCTGCACGACGTTTCGGAAAGCGCCGTTGACCTCGTCATAGTTCGGTGCGCGAAACCCCCGCGCCAGCTGCCCGTACAGCGAGTAGCCGGGATCCATGCGCCATAGCGCGCCCAGCTTGGGAGAGAACGCCGAGGCTTTCTTCTCGACGGCCGTGCGATTGATCGCGGTGAGCACTTGCTGGGCCAGCGCGTCGACCTGCGGCGTCAGCTTGCGCCAGTCATAGCGCAAGCCGGGCGTGAGGCTGAGACGCCCGCCGGCCAGGCCCGAGATCTCATCCTGGACGAACACACCCAGCGTGTCGGTACGCCCCATCGCAAAGTCGCGCATCGGGAACGTGTCACCGGCCAGGCTTTTGGTCGTGGTCCCGGCCGTCAGATTCCGCACCAGGGCGTCGCGCAATTCATCCGTCCTGACGCGCGACAGGTCCGCACCATAGGTGAGAAGGTGCTCCGTCCCTCCCGCGC
This sequence comes from Stagnimonas sp., assembly GCA_030696045.1. GTDB lineage: Bacteria > Pseudomonadota > Gammaproteobacteria > Nevskiales > Nevskiaceae > Stagnimonas. The sequence continues at coordinate 51,812 of JAUYNO010000048.1, forward strand.
TGAATGCCGACTCGAACTGCGCGCTGCCACCAGTTGCGGTCTGGGAAAATAGAAAGTCCTGATCGACGCTGCAGTTGTTGCCACTGCCCGACGAAGCCGAGCAGGTGGCACTCGTATTGGTGCGGTTCTGCTGGTTGAAATTGCGGGTGTCGGACTCCTGCCGGTACACGCGCGCGGTCAGTCGATCGTAAAAAGCGGCCGGTGGCTTGTGCTCCCATTCGGCGCTGCCGCGCACGCGGCGCGTGTGGTCACTGCCCTGCATCGAAGTCACCTTCGGCAGTGAAGCCGCCAGGCGCTTCACCGTCACATCGCTATCCTGTTCGCGCCCTTCCAGAGTGAACGCGAGACGTTGTCCGGTCGCAGGACGAACCGCCAGCTTCGCCAGCAAGCCTTGATCCGTGACATCTTGCGGATTCGGGCGAGTGCGGTCCGCGGCGATCGTGTCCAACGTGCCCCGGTTATCGAACTCGCTCGCGCCGGTGCGCGAATAGCCGAGCAGCGCTTCCACGCTCTCGCCGCGCCATGCACCGAGCAGCGTGTTGGTCAAGCCCTTGTTGGCGCCGGTGTAGCCGAGGCGATAGCGAAAGGCCTTGGTCTTGCCGCCGGTCAGCAGATCGGCAGGGTCCAGCGTAAGGTAACCGACCACCCCGCCGATGGCATCGGAGCCATAGAGACTGGAAGCCGAGCCGCGCAGGATTTCGACACGCCGCAGAAAATCGATCGAAGTGCCCACCGGCGCGTTCATGGTGAAGTTGGTCGGCCCGCCGCTGTTGTAGAAGTCGGGCATGCGAACACCATCCACCATCTGGGTTACGCGGTTGTCCTCGATGCCGCGGATATTGATTCGGGTCGAACCGAATCGGCGGAGATCGCGCGCCACTGCAATGTCCGGTTCGTCCTTCAGCAAATCGGTTTCGTCCGCGGGCAGGCGCCGCTCGATGTCACGCTTATCGACGGTGGTGACCGTAGCGGACACCTCTTCAGTCGCCTTGTCCGCACGTGTCGCAGTGACGGTGATGGTTTTCAGCCGCTCTTCAGCCTGCGCCCCGGAACTGGTGACGAAAGCCAATGCGATGGCAGCAGCCACTGCCACCCGCTCGGGCTTGTTGCCCGGTCGTGGTGATCGGCTCGTGGGTCTTTTGGTCTTTGATAAGTAATGTGTTGGCATGGTGAAGCTCAGACTTGGTTAGGGCTGGCTTCACCGCGAGGGTGATGGCTGGCGAGGTTGTGGTGGGTTGGGTGAAAAATTTCTCAATCCGGTTTCGGCTCCATGATGAAGCCGATCTTGCGCAGCCCCGACCGTTGGGCCGCGGCCATGGCCTGGGCCACGCGTTCGTAACGGACTTCCTTGTCGGCGCGGATATGCAGTTCCGGCTGGGGCGCCTTGGCCGCAGCGGTTTGGAGCAAGGGCGCGAGACCGTCCTCCTCCACCCGGTTCTCGTTCCAGTAATAGAGGCCTTGGGCATCGACGGAGAGTCGGACGGTTTCCGGTTTCGCCTCGTGCGGCTGGCTGCTGACCCGCGGCAGGTCCAGGTTGACCGAGTGCTTCATCACCGGCACCGTGATGATGAAGATGATCAGCAGCACCAGCATGACGTCCACCAGCGGTGTCATGTTGATCTCGTTCATGACCTCGTCGGTGTCATCCTGCGTTCCGAACGCCATGCTCAACTCCTGTTGTTCAGGGGTACAACCTTGCCCGCTTCGGTGCGTGACACTCGCGCGCCGGTCACGAAATACGCGTGCAGGTCGTGCGCGAAGCGATTGAGCTTGTTCAAAACGCCCTTGTTGCCGCGAACCAGGGCGTTGTAGCCAAGCACTGCCGGGATCGCCACGGCCAGTCCCAGCGCCGTCATGATCAATGCTTCGCCAATGGGGCCCGCAACCTTGTCAATGGTGGCCTGGCCGGCTGTGCTGATCGACAGAAGCGCATGGTAGATGCCCCACACAGTGCCGAACAGTCCGATGAAGGGCGCGGTGGAGCCGACCGATGCAAGCACGGCAAGACCCGATTGCAGACGCGCGGTGGATTCGTCAATGGAGTTGCGCAGCGCGCGAGTGAGCCAGTCGCTCACATCCAGGGAATCATGCAGTTGCGCCTGGGCGTGGTGATGGGCCGACGCTTCGCGCCCTTCGAGCGCCAGCGCGCGAAACGGGTTGCCCTGGTCCGGAAGCTTGCCCATGCCGTCGGCGAAGTCCGCGGCGTGCCAGAAGCTTTCGGTGGATCGTGCATGGACAGCAAACTTGCGCAGATCGAGCGCCTTGATGATGATCACCATCCATGAAGCCAGCGACATCGCCAGCAGCAGCAGGGCGACACCTTTGGTAATGAGGTCTCCCTGACTCCAGAGGTTGACCAGGCCGAATTGCGTGTTCATTTGCAAACTCCAATTACTCGAGAACAAAATTGACGGGCGCCTCGTACCACATGGCCTGCGGCACGCCGGCGACCTTGCCGGGGATATAGCGGCACTTCATGACGTAATCCAGCGCCGAGCGATCCAGGCGCTCGAAACCGCTGCTGCGCTTCAGTTCGGCCTGCTGCGGGCTGCCGTCCGCACCGATCAGGACGCGCACAAGCACCTTGCCTTGTTCACCAAGGCGCTTGCTGAGGACGGGGTAGACCGGGGCGGGGTTGTGCAGATAGCTCGCGGTGCTGGACGGCAGCTCGACCTTGGCCGGCGTCGGCACTGCCGCAGGGCGGGCGGATTCGGATACGGCCAGCGGAGCAGTTGCGGGTTGTGGCGAGAGCACACCGGTCGGGGCTTCGCGCGCCGGCGCGGCGTCCGTTACGACCTGCGGCTTCGGAAGGGGAGCCACTGGTCGCTCGACTGGCTTTTCGCGTGGCTTCCTGACGGGTTCTGCCTCACGCTGAGAGGGTGCTGGCGGCTTCGGCTCGGTCTTGGCCAGCTCAGGAGTGATGACTTGACTCAGGATCTCCAGAGGCACCACCACTTCCACGACGCGGCGCAGCAGACCGGTGTGCAAGGACCACAACGTGGCGACGTGGAGCAACACCACGATGCCGGCAATCAGTACGTTCCGGTTCAGCTTGCGCGACTGCGCGACCACAGGCGGAGCATGAGGCATGAAGGCGGATGGGATCGACTGCATTGCGTTTGCGCTGGAGTTGATTCAGGCCTCTCGGGTGCCTGGTTGGGCACGTGTGCTTCGATGCTGTGCCACGGCTCTTCGCCTGCGACGCGACCATAGCCATACGCCAGTTGCGCCCAGGCATGAAAGCGTCAGGCCGAGGAGCGCGTTCGCAACTTCGTGCCATACGCCACCCAGCACACCCGTGTGCAGCGGATAGATGTACGAATTTGCGTGCGCACCGGCCTCGAGCTGGTTCCATCGGTGAACAGCCAGAATCTCGCCGGTTCCGGGGTGAAACCAGACCGAGGTCAGGCCGTTGGGGTGCGGATCGTTGGGCAGCTTGAGGCGAAAGCGGACCGGCCGGGTAGGTTGCGCTGGGAGCTGGACGTAGCCAACGCGGGCGCCGGGGAACAGGCCCAGTGCACTGTTCGTCATCGCATTGAGCGGCGCTCCCGAGCCTTGCCACGGCGCGACCTTTGGCGGCAGAGTGGCCGTGTCGCCGGCAAGCAGGGTGACGAACCCAGACAATGGCTTCCATGCCATGTAGGCGCCACTGAAGACCGAAATTGCGATCAACACCCCCAACACGGAGCCGCCGAACCGGTGCAGATCGAAGAGGGATGCGGTCAGGCCCGCCTTGAATCGCAAGGTCCAGGCGGCCTTCCAGTTGGAGGGCCACCACAGGGCAAGCCCCGACGCCATGAGAAAGAAATAGGCCAGCGCGAGGCAGGCCATCAGCGGCCTTCCGGCATCTCCCAACAACAGGCTGCTGTGCAACTCGAACAGGAAGTTGGCCAGTCCCTCATACTCGCCACGATCACCGAGGATACGAGCGGTGGCAGGATCGACATAGGCTGTGCCATCCCAGGAACCGCGCACATGCACCCACAGCGTCTCGGCAGGTTCTCGTGGCGGTCGCAACGTGAAGCTTGCCTGGGGGCCATAGCGCGTTACGAGTGCCTGGCGCACTGCGTCCAGCGATACGGGCGAGGCTTGGGGCGCGGGCGCGGAGAAGAGCGCGGGATTCACTGTCCGGTCGAGCGGCTTCAGCACGATCAAAGATGCGCCCGTTAGGGCCACCAGTGAAAGCACCAGGCCCAGGCTCAGCCCGATCCAGCGGTGCAGCCGCAGCCAGAGGCGACGCAGCGCAGGGCGCATCACAGATCAAACTTGGCGGCGACGCGAAGGGTGCGGGGTGCACCGGTGCCGAGGAGGCCGTTGCCCGCTGTCGCCCAGTAGTTCCGGTCTGCCGCGTTGTCCAGGTTGGCCTGCAGTGTGACGCTCTTGCCAGTCACCTTGGTCGTGTACCGGGCACCGAGAGAAACGGTCGTGTACGCCCCGACGAATGCCTGGTTCAGGTTGTTCACCGCGCGCTTGCCGACATGGAAGGCGCCGGCATTCAGCGACAGCCCTGGCAACTGGGGAACGCGGTACTCGCCGAAGACGCTGAGGGTTCGGCGTGGCGTGTTTTCCGGGATCTTGCCGAGCTCGCCCGCATTGGCCGTGCCCACCGAGGCGATCTTGGCGTCGAGTAGCAGGAGCGAGGCGATCGCGCTGAAATTGGAGCCGATCTCCCCGCTGGCCGACGCTTCCATGCCGCGATAGCGCGTCTTGCCGCCCAGGATGAATCGGTTGCCCGCATCGATCGATGTTTGCGGCCGGTCGATCTGGAACAAGGCCACCTGCGTGAGAAGCTTGCCGAGCGCCCGTGACTTGATGCCGATCTCCTTTTGCTTGTTGACGGCCGGTGGCAAGATCTCGCCGGAATTCGCACGGTTTGCCGGAGCCGTTCCCGTCTCTTCCAGCCCTTCCAGGTAACTTGCATAGATGCTGGTCTGGGGCACTGGCTTGAACAGCACTGACACATTGGGGGAAACCTTGCTGGCGCTGTAACGCGCCACCGCGCTCGTGTTGGAGTAGTTGGCTGAACGCAGTCCCGCCAGCAGCTGCCACCGTTCGCCGAGCAGTACGCGATCGAAGACATAGGCGCCTTTGTCCCGGATGGCGGACTCTGTTCCTCGAGCGAACGTGGCCGGACTGACGGGCGCGGGCGGAACCGGGTTGTACAGGTTCTGCGGAATGTCGGCCGTTGGGGCACTGTCGCCGGAGTAGGCTTCGCGCTGGTTGTAGGTATATCCCAGTGTAAGTTCGTGCTGGACCCCTGACGTGGCGAATCGTCCGGTCGTCTCCACACGGTGGTTGGTGTTGACGTAGCGCTGCCCGTTGGCGAAGAACACCCGCAGCGTTCCGTCGCCTGTGGCCAGGTTGTAGTTCTGGAACTGGGAATAGCGCCGGTCGCGCTCGGTTTCTGCGCGGCCGGTTTCCAGTGTCAGCGCCCAAGTGTCGCCCAGGGCAATGTCGCCGCGCAACAGTGCGTTCGTGGCTTGGGCGTCGTAGCGTTGCCAGGGGCCGGCCAGGTTGAGTTTGTTGTCTGGGACGCCCGGCAACCTGATAACGCCGCCCACCGCGGGCGGATTGGCGATGGCCGCCTGTTCGCTGACGTCCTTGCGATAGTGCTCAAGATCGGCCTTGAGGGTGAATGACGGGCTCACCCGCCAGTCGTAAGCCGCAGAAAAAAGGCTGCGGTCGCCATCGGACTGCGCGATGCCATAGTCTTCCTTGCCTGCCACCGCGTTCACGCGAAGGCCCATCCGGTCATCGGCGAATCGCCGCCCGATGTCCAAGTGGATGTCGGCCGCACCGTGGTTGTTGATGGAGGTCGCAACGCTGGTGACCGGTGTCTTCCCGGCGCGCTTGGTCACGAAGTTCACGATACCGCTGGGCGGCACCAGGCCGTAATAGAGCGACGAGGCGCCTTTCAGCACCTCGACCCGCTCCTTGTTTTCCAGCGGAATGTCGATCAGGTTGACGATGGGGAGCGTTCCATTCAGCCGATAGTTGCCCCGGTTCTCGACCAGGATGCCGCGAATGGAGATGTTGTCGTAGGTTGAGCCGCTCAGCTGCGACCGCGTGACGCCGGCCGTGTTGCGTAGCGCCCCATATACGCTGCGCGCGCCCTGTGCATCCAGCACCTCCCGAGTGACGACGTTGTTGGTCAAGGGAACGTCGAGCGGATCCTGGTCCCGAAACGCGCCGACCCCGACATCGCGCGAACTGAAGCTGCGTGCCGCGTCTCCCGTGACGGTGACGGTGCCAAGCGTGTGGGTCGCGCTGGTTTGGGCAGCTGCGTTGGAGGCGATCGCCATGAGGGCTGCGGCACTGGCCCAGGCCAGCACAGAGGGACGATGGGAGGCGGGGAAGGACGGACTGGCGTAGGGCATGGTCTTCTTGGTAATCTAAATGAGAATGGTTATTATTACCGTAGTGTGGTCCCGGTCTTGCCAAAAACCTTTGCCCTACGTCAATGAATTGATTCGACCTTCTCTTTGGCCGCCTTCGCACAGTCCGCGCGCGGGCCTGCCTGCTGATAACCGGCCTCGCTTTGTCGGGTCTCGCGGCCGCCGCCACAGAACCGGACGAGAAGGCACAGACCGTCGTCCACATGCTCGACTACGTCAGCGTGGACTACCCGGAGTTCGTGAAAGACCGAAAGGTCCTGAATCCGTCCGAATACGAGGAGCAGCGCGAATTCGCGAGTCGAGCCATCGAACTTCTTCAACAATTGCCGGCCAAGGATGGCCAGGCCGCACTGATTGCGAAGGCCGGGCTGTTGCTGGCGCGCATCGACGCGAAGTCGCCCGGGCCGGAGGTCTCGCGCTTGGCCGGCGAGGTGCGCGGGGAGGTGATCCGCGTCTATCAGCTCACCGTGGCGCCGCGGCAGACACCGGACCTGCGTAAAGCGGCTGCGCTGTTCCAGGCGAATTGCGCCAGTTGCCATGGCGCCCAGGGCCGTGGCGATGGTTCCGCCGCGAAGGGCATGGAGCCGGAACCTAGCAACTTCCATGAAGAGGCACGGATGAACGTGCGAAGCATCTACGGGCTGTACAACACGATCACGCTCGGCGTCGGCGGCACGCCGATGCGCGCTTTCGTTGAATTCTCGGAGGCGGATCGCTGGGCATTGGCGTTCTTCGCAGCCGGCATGCGCGCGCAGCCCGATGTGGTGAGCCGGGGCGAGGCGCTGTGGTCGCAAGGTGTGGGCAAGGCTGAACTGGGCAACTACCGTGCTCTGGTGACCCTCGCACCCGGCGAGGTGGCCCAGGCGGGCGGCGCCGACCTCGGCTCCGTGCGGGCCTACCTGACCGCTCGGCCCGAGGCCATCCAGTCATCCGGCCCGGCGCCTCTTGAGCTGACCCGTGCGAAGCTCGTCCAATCGCTCGCCGCCTATCGAGCAGGCGACGTGGAGGGCGCGCGGCAGTCCGCGATCACAGCGTACCTCGAAGGGTTCGAACTGCTCGAAGCCAGCCTGGACAACGTCGATGCCCCGCTGCGTCTGGAGACGGAGCGCGAAATGATGGCGCTGCGCACGACGATTGCGCAGGGCAAACCAGCCGACCTGGTCGCGCAGCAAGTCGAGCGGATCGACGCCCTGCTGGATCGGGCGCAGGAGAAACTGGGCGCGGAAGGTCTTTCGCCCGCGGGGGCGTTCGTCAGTTCTTTGCTGATCCTCCTGCGGGAAGGCCTGGAGGCCATCCTGGTGTTGGCAGCCATCATCGCTTTCGTCGTGAAGACCGGCCGTCGCGACGCGCTGCACTATATCCATGTGGGCTGCGTCACCGCGGTGGCATTGGGCGCCGCCACCTGGGTCGCGGCGACCTACTTGCTGGAGGTCACTGGAGCCAATCGCGAAATGACCGAGGGTGTATCGGCGCTGCTGGCCGCGGCGATGCTGCTCTACGTGGGGTACTGGCTGCACGGCAAGTCGTATGCACAGGCGTGGCAGGCGTTCATCCGCGATCAAGTCACGGCAGCCCTTGGCAAGCGCACGCTCTGGGCCATGGCGGGCATCTCGTTCCTGGCCGTCTATCGCGAGCTGTTTGAAATCATCCTGTTCTACCAGTCGCTGTGGGCGCAGGTCGGCGCGGCAGGGCACAACGCGGTTCTGGGCGGCATGCTGGCTGCTGCCGTGCTGTTGGCAGCGATCGGGGGGACCATCCTGAAATACAGCGTCCGCTTGCCGATCGGGCCATTCTTCGCCGTCACGTCCGGTCTGCTGGTCGTGTTGGCCGTGGTGTTCGTGGGTCACGGTGTGGCCGCGCTGCAGGAGGCTGGGGCCGCCGAATCCACCGAGGTGAATTTCATCGCCATGCCATTCCTGGGCGTTCGTCCCACCTTGGAAGGTCTGTTGGCAAAGGCAATCACGCTGTTGACCATCGCCTTCGGCGTGCTGGTGAGGAGGCGACAGGCCAGAAGCCTTTCGGCCGCGACCGCCAAATCCACTTCGGGTCGCGCCGACCTGGCTTGATCGAGACCGGCCCCCGCAGGCAGGCTGAGCGCTGACCCTCGTCATGTGGGGTGATTGGGCGCCGTGAGAGTGGGCCTCGCAGTGCTGGCCGCCCCCGAACATCCGCACTGGGAGGCCCTATGCATGTATCAGTGCTCGACGGACGGCATCGGCGGCAGAACCCCATGCAGACGGCAGGTATGCGTCCGGCAAACCCAGGTTACCCAACGCACCTTCGGATCGGCTAGGCGACCATAGCTGCATCGCTGGTACTGGGCCACGCTACGATGCAGCTCTCGCGCCATGTGGCATGGCCTTAGCCACTTCTCTCAGACCCCGTTCTCTGTCCGGTTCGAATGGAGCGCAACCGTCATTCGCAATCTCGCAGCTGACGCCGATTGCGTCATCGCCATCGCTGTGATGTCGTTCTCTACGCGCGAGCCCAGCGGTCGACGGAGGTTCCGTCTAGTGACCGTATCCCTTGCGCCATGAGGCAAGCCTGGAATACGGCGCGGCGTTCGGCGCCAGCAGCAAGGGTCTGTTCGTCGAGGGTTTGCCCAGAGGCTTATGGCGAATGACGGGTCAACGTCCATTTCCACACTTTTCAGTCGCCGTGTTGAGCACCCCTGTTAGTTCTGACAGGGGTGCGCCGCTAATTTCCGCTGCCGCGTTGCGACATACCAAATTTAACAATTAAGTGTTTGACCCTCGGCTGCACTATAGGAAAGCTCCGCGTGGCCGAGCGTTGTTTGTTCGGCAGTAGGTCACCCGGATCGATAGCAGCTCAAGCGGCACCAAAGATCAATTCCAAAATCCATCGCAGGGATCCAAACAGGTCAGGAGAGGAAATGAATGTCCAAGTTGCGAGCGAGACGGTTGGTGGCAATACCGACCCCCGCCCCCGAAGCAGGCCAGCCTCATCGCGCCGGCCACTGTGCAAATACTGGGCTTGGCTGGGCCTGTGCTCAATCTTTTTCGCGTTAACCCCCGCGCGCGCCAACCCAATAATCGACGGCTACATCACACTGGATACAGTAGTGATAAGCGCGTTCCCCCAATCGTTTGCTAACGTTCACGACGAGACCGACACTTCCTCTTATCTTGCGGTTATTGCAAGCCCATATTATGGAAATGTTCGAATGCTTGCGGACACGTATTGGGACTATTTGGAGTACGTGGCTGCACTCAAAACGAATGCAGCGACTACCCCCGACGTACGGTGCAACATCAATGCGACAGCCGCAACACGAAATACGACCTCGCACGCCGAACCTACAGATCGATATCTATCGACTCTGCAATTATTCAATGCCATTAAATCTGTAAACAACGCCGTGAGTTTGCGAGGCATATTGCGTGACAGCGCTAGCACCGTGTATAACGGAAAAAGTGAATTCACCTTCAGGGTGACGTACGCAGACGGCGTTAGTGAATCGTGGATTGTTCTCGGCGGGGGCACTCTCAACCCTCAATTAGTCATTGAGGGCAACTTGCCAGGCATGATTCCGGGCGACGGAATCGTAAAGAACTGTCCAACAACGAGCGGAGGTTGATCAAAATGCGTGAATTCCGGAATGTCTCATTGGGTCTTTGCTCCTTAGTTTTCCTCGTCAGCTCGGCCATAGGGGCTGGCCAAACGCCGCCGCCGTCGCAACGGCTCCTGCAAGAACTCGCGTCGTCAAACAATCTGCGGGCTTTCGCGATGAGCGCCATGAATCGCCCGGCGGAAGGCGGCATCTTCTACGCATCGTATGCTACGGACATTTGCGGGCGCGATTTTGCGGCTGTCACAAAGCGCGGAGATGCTGCAATTGCATCGGAGATTGCCTCCAACGCGACCGTGAGCGCATCTCGCCTCAAGATGATGTCTGATTTGCCTCAACGATGCTCCGCCTTTATACCGGGCGAAACCACTCAAATGCTGAACGATCTCAAATCGCGGGTGCGCAGTAGCAGCGACCCTCTAATAGCTGCTGAGCAAAACCTGATCACCGCTTGGAAGTCTGGTCGATCCGATTCGATGCGTGCAGCTGTTGGACGATTGATGCAGTTGGACGATCCTTTGCTGTGGACTCGGCACCGTCTGTACGACTATGTCGCGCAGTTTGACCCCGAAGCAAAGAAAGCGACTGGAATTTTCTTAAATGGAAAGGTATATCCTGCGAATGACGGCCTGAGGCATTTGGAGGTGAGTATTGCTCTCGACCTCGGCTTCTGCAAGCGAGATCTTCCGTGTGCACTCGATGACGAACTTAAGATTGTCTGTGCGTCAGGCGGGGAGTGCGCGCAAGATCGCTACGAAAAGGCGAGAAATTACGTCTTGGCCAATCGCGGAACAGAAGCGAATTGGAAGGCTGTGCTGACGCTAGTGCCTCAAATCCAGGAGGCTCTGTCGACCAAGAATGTCTCGTTTTTCGTGAGGTGAAATTGATCCATTCTCTGTGTCTATTGGTGGAGAACTGGATTGGTGCGCAGGTAGTGCCTGCAGAGCCAGCAAGTTAACTGCACGCAGGTGCGTGTCCTGAGTCGTCACCAGTCCGGATAAGGGGCACTGGTCCGACGAATTTTCATGCGCCGCAGCACCCCGCTCGGCCGCCGCTCTGTACGGGTGGACATGGCACTGACCCGAACGAGCAATAGACGCAGCAGTCACCAGGTTTGGGCGCAGCAGGGGTGTGGTAATGTAAGCACGAGGTGATTCCGTCTTGATGACGGCGGACGTCAGGTAGTCACGAGTGTGGCGCCACCGGTGCGGCAGCAGTTCTTCGACGCGGCTGGCCGGCTGCGTGGGAAGCCGCTCCAGGATGTCCTTCAGATATGCGTAGGGATTCGTGTCAGTTGAGCCGCGCCGAATGCACCAGGCTCTTCACCGCGGCGGCGCGCTTACCAGCACGCAGTGATCCGGCGAACAGCCAGTTCGAGCACCCCAGCGCGATCGGCCGAATCTGGTTCTCTACCCAGTTGTTGTCGGCGGGCAGATCGCCGTCGTCGATGTAGCGCGTCAGAGCCGTCCAGCGGTTCCGGCTTTCCTGGCCGATGCGCTTTAACTGACAGCCGCAGGCGCAAGTGGTGTTCTCGGGTTCGTGGTTGATCTCCCGGCGCGACCGGTTCGCAGGCAGTGCCTGGCGGTTGGGCTTTTGTGTGTCGTCCTGCTCATGGGGTGAGGGCTCTGTTTGCTCGATCTCGGCGGCCAGGGTGGCCAGATCGGTGTCAATAGTTTCGTCCAGCAGGCTCCTTTGTTCGGCGTTGAAGACCTCGGGCTGGGCCGCGAACTTCAGGCGCTTCAAGACCGCCATCTCGTGGGTGAGCTTGTCGATCGTGGCCTGCTTGAAGGAGATCTGGGCATCCTTGCCGGCCACGTCGGCGATCAGGGTGCGCACCATCTGGCGCAGTTGCTGCGCGCCAAGGTCTTGGATTCGTGCTTCGTCGATCACGAGAAGCGATGATGCCCATGGATGGGCGCGGCGGCATCGGCATTTGCGCCAATTGCCTCAGCTCTACAGAACTGTGATGACGCCCGCCTTGCCGACGCGCTGCCAGGGCAGGCCCAGCACGAGGGCATCAAGCTGCGCACGGCTCAATGCCAGCGTGCCTGAAGCGTCCTTGGGCCAGACGAACTTGCCCGTCGTGAACGAGGCACCTTCATCCGGTTGGCCCGCCGGTTGGCGAACAGGTACGCATGGTGTGGGCGGGCTGAGCTAAAGACATGGACCACGCGGGCCAGTGCCGCTTCGGTGCCCGAGCGCATGTCCAGCGGATCGATGGCAAGCCACACGGCTTCGGCTTCGAGCCGGATCACCGCAGCAGCTCGCGCATCCAGGCCGCGCAGTCGACGGCAGCAGAGGCCGGCCAGGTGATGGTCATGGTCGTTGCGCCTCGGCGCAGTTCCATGCGGATGTCCGCCGGCGCTGCGCAAGTCGGCGCAGGCAATGCCACGGGAACGAACGAGGTAATAGGCAAGGCTGCGACGGCTGCGAGGCGGCGCCACTTGTGCACGACGTTGGCGTTGATCCCGTGCGACAGCGCCACGCTCGCCACGGACGCTCCGGGCCGTGCGCATTCCCTTAGAACCTGCGCCTTGAGCTCGGCACTGTGACGTCGGCGGATGATCTTCTTGGAGTCTTTCATGGTGTCCACTTAACTTCCTTGGTGGACACCATCGTTGCCGCTTAGGCGGCCGGATTCAAGAATGGGATGGCCGGACGCTTACGACGGCAGAGCAGCAGCACACCTCATGGATGACATTGAGCCAGTCCTTCTGTCGGGCCGAGCACGACGAGTCGGCATCCTCGTGGACCCCCGCAAAGTGTGCAGACAACGTGGCCCAGAAGTGGCTCGCGCAATAGGGTAGCTGCTATTTGGCTACTGCACGCTGGCTGGCAAAGCCTGCGCGACCAACGGTTGCCGCGACTCGAAGAGCCCCTCGCAGGTTTTGAGCGAAACCTTGTACACGCGCCCGGTTGCGACCGCTTCCTCGAACTTCGCCATATGCTTGTTCACGCAATCGGTTTCCGTCGGGATCGACTTCACCTTGTCATATCCGAAGGCGAAGCCACCCGCGAAACACAGAACGGCGATGGCGGGGTTACCGATCGCGAGGGTGCAAATGTTGGCCGCGGCGGCGCCGTACTGCACGCCGGTGAACTGCGCGGTCGCTTCGCGGCGCTGATTGTCTCCAGGGATCTTGTCGATCTGCGCCTTCACGATGAATTTGAGCGGGACCACCGCGAGACCCAGCGGGTTGGCTTCCGTCGCGCCCATGGACAGCCCAATAGCCGTGGTTCCCAGATCCGCCGCAATTCCGGCATGGGCGGCATCGCTCAGTGGGTCGGTGGATTGTGCATATACGGAGCCTGCAAGCAGCAAGGCCGAAATCAGTGTGAGGTGGTTACGCATGATGGAAAGGTAGTCCCCGGTTCATCACTCGCGCTAAGGCAAATGCCTAGCGCGTTGCAGTGTTTTGCCTACGTAACCGCCGATGGCACCGGCGTCAGGGGCCCCACCTTCCCATTTCTCGCGACAGTGATTTCGTTCCCGAACTTTCCTCGTTTGGTTGGCAAGAATCCTCTTGGGCAGATTGGGTCTGGATCATCCGGCTTGTGACTTGCTTGTCGCCGCGAGTTCCTCGTCAACCAAGGTGCGAAGCTCGAATACAAGTGAAGGTAATGATCCGAGCCGGGCCAGCTGACGCAAAGCGGCTACTTCGATCGCTTCAACGGTAAGTTCAGGATCGAGCACTTGAACGAGGCATGGTTCGAGACCCTGCAACAGGCCAGAAACGCCGCCGCGATCCGGCGGAAGAACTACAACAAGGTGGTCAGACTCGATTCATCTCATCCGATAGGTGGCAGGTCAAACCGGCCGCAAGAGAAGGCGCCGAGGGCAACGCATAGCGTTGCCCTCGCAGGCAAAAGCGGCCGAACTGGCCGCACTGCATCTCGGGCGCGCTAGGCTCCGAAAGTATGAGGCGCTTGCTAATCGCAGGTTAGCTCCAACTCAGCTCGGCTCCCGTACCGGAGCCATTGTGCCGCTGCCAGCCAACAAGGACACCGCAGAGCGATTTGGCATCCAGCGCACAAGAACCTGCCACAGGTCATCCGGCAGGAAGGGCTTGCTGACAAAGTCGTTCATCCCAACGGAGAGGCACCGCTGCCGGTCTTGGTCCATCGCATTCGCCGTCATGGCAACGATGGGCAGCGAGTCAAAGCAGCTCATCCGGCGAATCTCCGTGGTCGCCTGAATGCCGTCCATCACTGGCATTTGCATGTCCATCAGCACGATGTCGTACACCTTCTCCTGCACCATGCGCAGGGCAATCTGCCCATCTTCGGCCACGTCCACCTGCAATCCGGCCTCAGCAAGAATCTCAGTGGCGATGATCTGGTTGATATCGTTGTCCTCTACCAGTAGCACTCGGGCACCGCGAATGCCATCGAGGCCGACAATACTCCCGCGTACCGGCTCAGCGGTTTCGGCAGGGGGGGTCAGGTCGACACTCAGGGCGGCCAATGTTTTGCTTAGCAAGTCGAACTGGTCGATAGGTTTTAGCAGCAGGTCGTGAGCCCCAGCGGCCCTGGCCTCCACTTGCAGTTCCTCGCTATCTGAGAGGGCCATCAGAACCAACAATGGGCGCCGTGTCGGATTAAGCGCGCGAATTCGCCGGATCGTCTCCGTCCCATCGAGGTCCGACGTGTGCGAGTTCACGTAGACCATGTCGAATGGTTGGCCATCTTGAGCGGCACGCTCGATGACGGCCACCGCGTTCTCGCCTGAAGAGACACCCGCGGGCTCCAGGCTGTCGCATTGGAGCATACCCAGAGTGACAGTGCGCGACAAGTCGTTTGTGTCAACAACCAGTACGCGACGGGCCGGCGCATTGAAGTTGACAAGCTTAGGCGCAACTGTCTGCGCCTCGACTTTGGTGCTGGCGCCGGCCATCGCCGTAAACCAGAACGTGCTGCCCTGGCCGGGTACGCTCTCAACGCCCACTTGGCCGCCCATAAGCTCCGCAAGCTTCTTGGATATCGCTAGGCCCAGGCCCGTGCCGCCGTAGCGACGGGAGGTCGAACTGTCGGCTTGATGAAAGCTCTGGAAGAGTCGCCCGAGCTCTTCGCGGGTCATCCCAATTCCGGTATCCCGGACTGAAAAGCGTATCAGCATCTTCTCACCCACGAACTCCTGAATGCCAATCGAGATAGCGACCGCACCGTGCTCGGTGAATTTGACTGCGTTGTTGAGGAAGTTGATGAGAATCTGGCTCAAACGAAGGCTGTCGCCGACCAAGCTCCTGGGCACATCCGGCGCGACATCGAGCACCACTTCCAGTCCCTTTGCGCTGATTCTTGTGGACATTAGGCCCGTGACTTCTCTCAACAAAGACTCGACCTCGAATTCGCGGTTCTCGATGTCCAGCTTGCCAGCCTCGATCTTCGAAAAGTCCAGCACCTGATTGATGATGCCAAGCAGGTGCTGGCCCGAGCTTTCGATCTTTTGGACATAGTCACGTTGGCGGGCGGACATCTCGGTCTTGAGAACCAGTTGCGACAGCCCCAGGATCGCGTTCATAGGGGTCCGGATCTCGTGGCTCATGTTTGCCAGGAAGTCCGATTTCATCTGCGTGGCTGTCTCGGCAAGTTCCTTGGCTTGCCTGGTCGCTTCTTCGACGTGCTTGCGCTCCGTGATGTCTCGGCCGATGCCCATCAGCCCGATCAGGCGCCCGTTCGCATCCAGAAGCGGCCGATTAGTGACCTCCAGCAGCACCGGCTGGCCCTTGAAGTCGATCCATACCTCACGCGTCAGGGCCGTCGCGCCGTCGAGCAATTTTCGGTTCGCCTCGTGCACCACTGCCGCCTCAGGCGCTGTCAAAACAGCATCCACTGTGCTGCCTCGCACGCTTTCGGCGCTCTTGCCCAGCCATGTCGCGAATGCAGCATTGCAACCGAGATACACGCCGGACGCATCGGTGTAATAGATCAGGTCGGGAATCGAATTAATGAGGGAATTTAGGGTGGCCTGCTGCTCGGCCTTCTCGTCAGCGGCCTTCTTCAGCTCCGCGGCTTCCCTGACCGCGGCGGCGTCCAGAGTGGTTTCCATCACCCGGTTGCGCTCGCGAGCAAGCACTAGCAATTCGATGGCTCTTCTCAGCCGGCGCAAAGGAAGAGTGCGAAGGCACCAGAATGCCGCTGCAGCGATGGCAGTGAACACAGCGATGAGGAAGGCCGTGAATTCAATGGCGGGCCGCAGCGATCTTGAAATGGTGATCGCTCCGACTCGGCCATCCGCGACATCGATGGCGTGAGTCGCTGTAATGAGAGGCCATTGCAATGCCAGCGGTGCCTCGGCGACCACTTCGCTGCGCGAGTTGCGAATGACCTTGCTTTCCGGCCTCATGTCCGAGGACTGCTGGAACACCAGCGCGCTCAGCTTTCCCCGTTCGGTCTCCCAGCGGAGGGGGTTGGCGCTGGCGATCTCACCGATCAGGCGCGCATTGATGTGTGTTGCCGTTTTCAGGGCAGCCAAGTCGGCCATGCGGACGCAGGTCAAATAGGCAAGGGGTGGGATTAGCGCGATGAATAGCGCGACGATTGCGGCAATGCTCGTGAGCACACGTTCCATTTTTGTCATCTGCCCTCCGGCAGTCTCGTTTGACCCGTCCGGGCAGCAGGTGCGCCACGGCCGGTAATACCTGTGAGTAACAAGGCGCCGTGTACGAGGTCGTCCTACGCCATGCCGATGACGGGTCGTCTGTCGGTCCATCCACTATCGACGCCGCTATCCCAGCAGGGTTAGGTCAATTTCGTAGGGGGACTTAGTGCTTTTCCTCAGCTTGGAGGGCGAAGCCCACCCGAGGCCACCGACGGGAGCGGAGCATGGCGAGGAAGGACACTGAGGTGTTCATGGCCGATGTCAGAGTGAGCCGGTTTCTTGGACTGTGCCGACTTTCGAGGGACGGAGCCGCATTGGAAGCGCGGAGAAGGGGAAACTCAGCGCTTTCGCGTCCTTACTCGAAAGTCGGCAGGGTGGCTCAATCCCGAGCCGGCGCCAACAAACATGGAAACAGAAGCGAACCTAAATCCAACACCCGCAGTTGCGCAGCGCACAGCTTTTGAGGTAACCAAGAACTCGTCTTGCACTGATGAAAGTCAAAGAAGCTTCGTAGCCGAATGTCTGCCGGAGCCTGAGGCGAGGCTGGTTCGGCTTGACGCGCTTCACGTGCGCGAGCCCGGTATGGTGCCCGAACAGGCGCGGACGTGGCCATCAATTCCGCGCACGTCACGCTAGTCAAAGGCGACCTGCGAGCCATCGGGCGGTCTCGCCTGCTAGGATCTGCTGAAGAGGCGGGGGACTCGGCGGCGCGGTGTTGGTTGAGGGGTAGCGCTCCTGTTCGCGGAGTGGCTGCGGCCATACGCGCTGCGGGCGGTTGCCATTGGGGTCTCCGCGCATGATGGGCGATGTTCCAGAACCACAGAATTGAGGGTGCGGGGGGCAACGTCAAGCCGCCAGCTTGGGAAACTGCTGCTTACTGGGCGTGCTGGCTGCTGATTGGAGCGGTGGCGCTGCACATAGGGGTGATCTTGTTTTCCATGCCAATCAACGCGCTTTGACGCCCGGGTAAACCCTCTCATTGCAGCCTGACGTGGCACGCCCTGGAGCTTGCCACCGTGACCATCGTTTGCCGGCCGATATAGTGCTCACGAGTGGCACGGCCGAGGGGGAATAAATTGCGTCCTATTCATCTGCGATTCGTCGGAGCCACCGAGCTTCCCAAGTCCCTGTCGGATTTCGACGTCGACCAATCGTTTCGAGTCAGCAATACCGACGTCGCGGCCATTCGAGAACGGTTTCGCGCGGACCGTCGGCTGGGAGTTGCGCTCCAGTTGGTCTTCCTTCGCGCTACAGGACGTCCCCTGGATCGAACGGCAAGTGTGCCTCGCGCGCTCTTGCGCTCCCTGTGTGCAGCGTTGGGCGTGACCGAGACGACCATCGCTTCGCTCAAGACGATCTACCAGCGCGTGGCCACGCTCTACGAGCATCAACAATGGGCGCGCGATCACGCCGGCATTGCGCCTGCAGATGACGCGGTCATGACTGAACTTGGCCAGGCTTTGGAGAGCCTGGCCACGACAGCCACTTCGGTCGATGAACTCGTCCAAGAGGCAGAGCTGTGGTTGTTCGGGCGCCAGCAACTTCTGCCGGCGGATCGCGCTCTTCGAGATCTCGCGCGCAAGGCCTTTGCATCGATCGAGGCAACTGCGTTGGAAGCCGTCAACGACGAGATCCCCGCGGACAAACAGGCCAAGGTACTGGCGGCGGTCCATTCCTCGCGGCGCGGCCGCGTTGGGGGAACTGTTCTGGAGTGGCTCAAGGTGCCCGCGGGCAAGCACAGTCCGACGAGCATCACGGAGGTCACGGACAAGATTTCCTACCTGAAGGAGCTTGGCGTCGACGCTTGGTCGTTGAGCTCGATTTCCAATGCGCGGCTACGAGCCTATGCCCAGGCGATCGCCAACCGGCCGCCAGCCGAATCAAGGCGCCGAGTCGAGGAAACGCAGGTGCTGGAGACGATCTGCTTCCTGCGCGTCACGCTGCTGGAGCTGACGGACACGCTGATGTACATGACCGGGCGGCGCGTGAACGACCTGCTGCGCCATGCGTCCAATCGCGTGACGGCCAAACAGGCGCGCAGCGCAGTCGAGTACCGCCAGCAGGCAGAGGCGATGCGCCAGATCATTCACGACGACGACCGCTCGGCCGAGGCGCGAATCGCCGCTCTGAAAGAGCTTCTGCCGAAGGACGAGAAGTCGCAGCCCAACAGCCATGCCGCCCTGGTTCGGCAGTCGCTCGCCGACGATGCGACGCGCGTCACAGCCCTGCTCAACTCGTTCTCGGACCTTGAACTGAAGGGGCATGCCGATCAGCGGCCGATGAAGCAAGTCGTCGCGCTACGCGAATTGCTCGGGCAAGGTGCCAAGGAACTGCCGGTGGGCTTCGACGCCGGCATTGCGGGTCCTGTCTGGCACGACCTGCTCAGCGATGCCGATCGTACGAAGGCATTTGCAGCCTTGAAGGCCGCCACGATGCTGGCGGTGCGTCAGGGGTTGCGGGGTGGACGGCTCTGGGTCGACCACAGTTGGGAATTTCGCAATCGGGAAGACCTTTTGATCTCGTCAGCCGAATGGAAGAAGGAGCGCCAACGCTTGATCAGTGCGCTCAGCCTGACGACTGATCCCCAGAAGTTCCTCGCGCGCCTGCACGCGCACTTGGACGTGGGATTGCGCGCGCTCTCGGAAGCCGTCACGGACGGCAAGCTGGAAATCGATGCTGAAGGAATGGTGCGCTTCCACAAACTGGAGGCCATGCCCGTGGACGCCGCGATTCAGCGCAGCCGGGACGCGATGTTCTCGATCATCGGCCAGGTCCAATTCGGCGACATGATCGTCGAGATGGACGCCTGCACCGGCTTCAGCGAGATCCTGTTGGGGCGCCGCGCCAAGAACACCCAGGAACTCGTCGCATGCTATGCGGCGCTGCTGGCCCACGGCACCGAAAACGATGCCAAGGGCGTGGCCGCGATGATTCCCGGCATCGAAGTGGCGCACATTTCGGCGGCCATGCGATCGCTGGAGGCTCGAGACCGCCTGCGCAAGGCAAACGAGCGCGTGGTCGAATTTCAGCGCAAGAACCCCATCGCCGAACTCTGGGGAAGCGGCGACAAAGCCTCCGCAGACATGATGGCCCTGGACGCCTCGCGGCACCTCTACAACGCCCGTGTCGATCCCCGGCGGCGAACCTTCGCCGTCGGCTTGTACACCCACGTCCTTGAGTCCTACGGCGTCATCTACGACCAGCCGATCGTGCACAACGAGCGCCAAAGCTCCGCCGCCCTGGAAGGCGTCGAGCAGTACAACGCCCGCATCGAGGAAAGCATGCGGCTGTCGCTGCTGGCCGTGGACACCCACGGCTACACCTACGTCGGCATGACGGTGGCCAAGCTGCTGGGATTCGACCTGTGCCCCCAGCTGCGGAACATGGCCGAACGCAGGCTGTACTTGCCGCGCTCGATAGCGCTGCCGGAGAACCTGGAACGCATCGCCGTCACCAACGTCTCCGAACCGGCCATCGTCAAGGGATGAGACGAGCTGTTGCGCTTAATCGCGTCGATTCGGGGCGGTCGGGTGTCACCCAAGATCGCCATGGAGAAATTGGGCAGTGCCGCGCAGGGAGACCCGATGCACAAGGCGGCGGACCAGCTCGGCCGGCTGCTGCGCACGCTATTCCTCTGCGACTACTTCAGCAACGAGGAATTCCGCCGGGAGATTCACACGCTGCTGAATCGGGGCGAATCCGTGCATCAATTGCAAAGGGCGATCTACTATGGCCGCCTGGCCGTCGAGCGCGGTCGGCGCCGCGACGAGATCCGGGCCATCTCGGGTTCCCACGCACTTCTGACGAACATCGTCATCGCCTGGAACACGCTGAAGATGCAGGCGGTCGTGGACGGTTGGCGCAAGGCCAAGCACCCGATCGAGGATGCCTGGATCCGCCGCATGGGGCCGGTGCACTTCGCCAACGTGAACTTCCGGGGACTGATTTCTTTTGGCGTGGAACGCTACGCGGGTGCGCTGTTGCAGCCGGCGGCGAAGCGGCGCGCGGCAGGCGGCTGAGCTGGAAAGCAGAGGCCCCATGAGGCATACAGACTGCCTGCGTACGGTTGGCCGGACCTCGCGCGGGGAGCTGTAGCTGAGGGGTCCAGAGAATTGCTGAAATTTTAGGCGGCGCCGCTTCTCGTGTCATTTGTAGCGGTTAGGAGGTGTCGCCTCCATAAAAATCAACAACTTACGAGTTGCCCAATTTTTAGGCGGCGTTGTTTTCGGTGCTGTTTGTAGCGGTTTGCCATTCCAGTCCGAGTCGGCCTGCAACGCCACCCTCGGCGAACTGCTCGGGATTCGAATCAGGTTCTGCCGTTGTCGGCTTGCGACCGCCCAGGAACCTGAAGGGACTGTCGTCCCTGCCGGCTCGAGCTTTGAGGGGCCTCGCTTTCGGTCGGCGGCTGAGGCCTTTCAGTGGCGTTGTCGTGGGGGCCGACGCGCTTATCATCTTCAAAATACAAACGGCAAACTTCAATGGCCCCTACGGACGAGAAAATCAAAGCAGCGCAGGCGCTCTGGGAACTGCAGCTCGCCATTCTTCAAGAAGAGGAAAGACGGCTTGTGAGCGCGCTTGAAGAGCCTTCGCGCGCGGGCGCGCAAATTCCCCAAGAGCTGCGGCTACTCGCCCGCCTGAAGGCGGCGCGGACGCAATGTAACGAAGCTTTCCAATCGCTCATGACTGCCGTTGAAGAGCGCGTCGCTCGGGACACTGGCGCGGCGATTCTCCGAGAAGGACAAGGCAACGTCTAGGTCTGTGCCGGCAAGAACGCGGTTCACTTCCCCATCGGAGCCGCAGATATCGGGGTTGGCCCGAGTTGGAAGCAAACTTTTGCCGAGCTCAACTCACGTTGACGGTCTATGCGGCGCCGTGCCGGCAAGATCGAGATGCTGTTCTCGTGACGCCGCCAACTTCAAGATGGCCGGGCCGCGAATGCCGTGCCCATCTGGCGCGCCCGCTTGACCTCATCGCCGTGCAGGTGGATCGAGGTCGTCGAAATCGACGCATGCCGCAGGTTGTCGCGCACGGTGGTGAGTTCGGCCCCGCGCGCAAGCGCATGGGTGGCATGGGTGTGGCGCATCCAGTGCGGGCTAGCACGGCGCAGTTTCTCGGCCGTGGCCGGGCTGTCCTTCTCAATGACTGCGGCGACCTTCGTGAAAAAGCGTCGCATCACGCTCCACAGCCGCGTCGCGGTGATGCCCGCTGAACTCTCCTGATCGAGGCTGCCAATGAGCGGTGTCAGCGGATCCCATCGCGTGGGCGTGATCGGCAGCTTGCGCTGCATCAGGTACCGGTCCAGCGCCGCACAAGCCAGTGGCGGCAGCGCCACCTTGCCGGCCTTACTGCCCTTGCCCACCAGGTGCAGCCAGCGATCACCATGCGTATCGGTCTCGATCTGTCTCAGCGTGGCGCCGACCAGCTCCCCGATGCGCAGGCCCGTGGCGTAGGCGAAGTCCAGCACGAAGCGCAGGCGCTGCGCCGCTGGTGCCTGCCATCCATGTCCCCATTCCAGGCCTTCGGCGACCGCCTGAATCACTGACCATTCGCCTTCCCCGAAAACCCGGGTGACGGCCAGCGACTCGGAGCGCGAAGCACCGCGCACCTTGATGCCGGCGAACGGGTTGGCCAGCAGGTAGCGCTGCTGGATCAGCCAGCGGAACATGGCGCCCACCACCGACAGTGCGTAGGCCACTGATCGGGCTGACAGTCCACCGGTGAACGGCCGCCACTCCGGCGATGAACGCGGCCGAGCAGGCCCGATCCAGCGACCCCTGGGCGCCGGGTGCCGCAAGAAGGCGCGATAGGCAACAGCGTCCTCGGTGGTGAGCGAGGACAGCGCCCGGCCGCGCTCGACAACTGCCCAGAGAATCAGCCGCTCGGCCTCCTTGCGGTACGCCCGTTGGGTTGCAACCGACTCGTGCAGCGCCAGCCAGGCCTGCGCTGCCTCGTAGTCGTTGTCCGCGTCCAGCGTGCAGGTCGCCTTGGGTGCGCGAAACGCGCCGCGCGAGCCATTGACCTCATCGGGCACACGCAGCCGTTCCCAGGGCACCACGTCATCCTGAGCGCCGATGGGCACCAGCGCGCGGGCTTGCTGCGTGAGGTGCGGGTGCGTGGCGAAGAAGGCTTCAATCCCCTTGGCGCCGGCCGCACCCAAGCCGGGAATGGCCGTCCACCAGCGACTGCGCCGCGGAATTCGCACCGTCAGATCGGCCAGTGTCTTGAAGCCATGGGCTTTCATTGCGCCGGCGGCACGCGCCGGCAGCCAGCGCTCGACGTCGTCCGTCACCATCGGCTCGGGCACCGGCAGATGCCGCAGCGTCTCGATCGCATCCAGGACCGCGCGGGCATGCTGCGCGCGCTCGGCCGCCGGGTGGCTGAGCAAGCTGGCCAGATCTTCCCGATGCCGGGCCTGCGCATAGCTGGCCAGTTGGCGCCGGATGTCGCCCAGCATCGCGCGCGAGGATTGGCCGGTCGCCTTGTCATGTCCGAGATACTGCGCGACGGCCTCTCGCGCGCTCAGGCCCGCATACCAGGCGCGCAGCGCCGCCAGGGCAGCGGTGCCGGGGAAATCCCTCTCCTCAATCGCCGGCTTGGGGACTCGGGTACTCTTCACGATCGCCAGTTTAGCGGATCAACACGACTATTGCGATAAGAAAGATTATCTCAATAGCGTCAAGCTGACATCCCCTGACTCGGCCGCGTTGCTGCCTTGGGTGCTCGGTGTTGATGTGTCACGGCGAATGGCCGTCGCGCTCGCGCGCTGTCCCTGCCGATGCGTATGTGTGGCCTAAACTCATCTGCGCGTGACCGGGGAAGCGGGCCCGCCGGCAGCGCCGTTGACGCTCCAGCAGGTGGAGGCTTTACTCTTGCCGCATGGACGATCCCCAATCCCTGCTTGGTCTGATGCTCGGCGTGCGGCAGGCGCGCCGAATAGACGGCGCCGCGCTGGCCCGCCTCCAATCGCGCCGACTCCAGGAGCTAGTGGCCCACGCGCGGGCGCATTCGCCCTACTACCGAGAACTCTACCGGGACCTGCCGCAAGGGGCCGCTGATCCTTCACAGCTGCCGACCACCAGCAAGAATGCCCTGATGGCGCGATTCGACGAATGGGTGACGGATCCTCGCCTCAGGTATGAACACGTGAGGGCCTTCAGCCGCGATCCGCAACGCATCGGTGAGCACTTTCTTGACCGATATACGGTCGCGACCACGTCCGGCACTACCGGAATGCCCGGCCTCTTCGTTCTGGACGAACGAACGATGGACGTTTCCAAGGCCATCGCAACGCGCATGCTGGGAGACTGGCTGTCTTGGCGGGACATCCTCGACATCGTCCGGCAGGGCGGTCGCACGTCCATGGTGATGGCCATCGGCGGGCATTTCGCCTCCGCCGTTGCTGCCGCACGCATGCACCGGCCCGGCCGCAGCCGACGGGTCCAGGTGCTGTCCGTGCACATGCCGCTGGCTGACATCGTGCAGGCCCTCAACGACTTCCAGCCGGCGGTCATCGCCCCCTATGCGAGCATGGCGGCGCAGCTGGCGGACGAACAGGAGTCGGGGCGCCTGCGCATTCGCCCGATCCTGCTTGCGTTGGCGGCCGAGGGACTACAGCAGGGCGAATATGAGCGGGTCGCGCGAGCCTTCGGCGCCAAGGTCGGCAACAGCTATGCCTGCACCGAATGCACATTCCTCAGTCACAGCTGCGCCCATGGCTGGCTGCATGTCAACAGCGATTGGGCGCTGCTGGAGCCGGTGGACGCGCAGCTGCGACCCGTCGCGCCCGGCACGCGATCGCACACGGTCTTGCTAAGCAACTTTGCCAACCGGGTCCAGCCCATTTTGCGGTACGACCTGGGCGATCGCGTGACGCAGCGTCCCGATCCCTGCGAATGCGGCAGCCCGTTCCCCGCCATCCGAGTGGAAGGGCGTACAGCGGACGTCCTGAAGCTGGGACCTGCCGACGGCCCTCGCGTATCGATCCCCTTTCTCAGCTTCGCCGCGCTGGAAGATCGCGTGGACGGATTGGAGACTTATCAGGTGGTACAAACCTCCGCCGTCGCTCTATCCGTCCGGGTCACCGCCGCAGAGGAGGCCGACGTAGGTGCTGTACTCAACGCAGCGCGGGCCCAGGTCGAGCAGCTGCTCGCCAAGCACGGTATTCAAGCGGTTCGCGTATCCGTGGATGAGCGTCCCCCGGAGAGGACCAGCGGCGGCAAACTGCGCCCCGTGATTCCTCTCACAAACTGAGTGCCAGATGCTGAATGAGGAACAGTTGAAGTGGGTGTTCATCGGCGCAGGCTTGCCGGCAATAATCTTGATCGTGGGCGGGCTGTTGCTGCGCTGGCGCGACAAGCGCCGGCAGCTACGGGATAAGCAACCGCGAAGAGTCCCGCGGAAAAAGAAGGCCTCTCGCCGGCGGTAGGCGAGTCGTCCGATACGCTAAGCAGTAGGGCTCCGGCTGTTCGAGAGTTCAGGTGGGTCGGCTAGTCCTCATTTCTCTCAAGTGGAGCTTCCAGCCGTCTCTGTACGCCGCGCGGTCTCCGACGCCTCCCGCAAGATCTCGCGCCCGCCATTTGCTGCGATCCCCGCCACGACAACGCCGAGCACGAGGTCCGGAACATTCGATCCCAGCCACATGACCAGTGCTCCGGACAGCACAATGGCTCCGTTGACGATGGAATCGTTGCTGGTGAAGATCGCCGAGGCCTTGAAGTTCACGTCCTCCCCGCGATGGCGGCGCAATAGCCTCAGGCACACCAGGTTCAAAGCCGCATTCGCGGCAGCCATGGCCATCATGGCCGGCCCGACAGGCTCCTCCCCTCCAACGAAGCGGCGCAGGACCTCCACCAGCAGCAGCAGGGCAAGCCCGATGAGCAAGAAACCCGACAGGCGCGCTGCCCGCACCTTGACCATGGCCGCCCGGCCGACTGCGAACAGGCTGACCGCATAGACCGACGCATCGGCAAGGTTGTCCAGGCCGGCGCCCATGAGGGCGGTAGACGCGGCCCACATGCCAAGGCCAATGCCGGCGGCGGACTGTCCCAGGTTGATCAGCAACACAGTCCGCAGAATCTTGCGGTCGGCCGCGTTGCTGGCATCCAATCCGCCGAGCTCGTCGTCTTCGTCTTTTTCAGGCATCACTCGTTCCTTCCACGAACCCGCATCCTGAAGCCTGTAGCGGCTGGAGAGTCAAGCTCGTTGGCAACGCTGCTACGGCGCGATCGCGGGGCGGAGCATGGGCGGCCGCTGGGCTGCCGGCGAAGACGCCAGCGGCACGGCCGAGAGTGCCGCCCGCAGTTCGGACGTGCTCAGTATCTCTGAAAGGATTCGCGGAGCAGCGTCCCGGGTGTAGATCACGTACAGCGGGACGCCGCTGCGGCCAAGCGCCCCCAGTGCGGCTGTAATCGCGGGGTCGCGCAGCGTCCAGTCGGCGCGCAACAGCGCCACGTCCCTGGCGGCGAGATCGGCCAGGACCTCAGGCTTCTGCAGCACCGTCTTCTTGTTGTACTGGCATGTGACGCACCAGGCAGCGGTGAAATCGACAAACACCGGGCGCCCGCTGGCCAGCAGCTGCTCGACCCGGCCCGACTCCCAAGGTTGCCAAACGGCATCACTCGCTGCCACAACCCGCTGCGGCAGAGCGACAGCGACCTGGCCGGCCAGCAGCCAAGCGAACCCGGCCGTCCACGCTACCGCGATCGTGCCGATGATCACCCGCGCGCGGCCCGGCAAGCCCAGGCTCCAGGCCAGCATGCTGACGGCGACCAGGACCACCAGCAGGGCGCTGGCGGCATTGATCCCGCTTTGCTGCCCCAACACCCACAAGAGCCACACCACTGCGGCGAACATCGGGTAGGCCATCAGCTTGCGGAAGGTCACCATCCACTCACCGGGGCGGGGCAGCAGGCGCGCAACGGCCGGGACCCAGCTGGCGACCAGATACGGCAATGCCATGCCGGCGCCCAGCGCCGCGAAGATCAACAGGGCCTGAGCGGCTGGCAGCCCTACGGCAAATCCCAGCGCGGCGCCCATGAATGGTGCCGTGCAGGGGGACGCCACCACCACCGCCAGGACTCCGGACAGAAAGGCGTTCAACACTGGATGACTGCTCTGCAGCGGAGCCAAGCGACTGGGAACGAGCTGGCGGACCTCGAACACGCCTGCAAGGTTCAGGCCGATCAGCGTGAATAACACGGCCAGCGCGGCGACCACGCCGGGCATCTGCAACTGGAACCCCCAACCGAGCTGCTGCCCGACACCGCGCAGCGCCACGACGAGCAATCCAAGCGCCGCAAACGCCGCGACCACCCCGGCCGAGTACGCCGCCCCGTCGAGACGCCGGGCCCGCTGGTCGCTGGCATGCTGGGTGAAGCCGACCACCTTGATCGCCAGTACGGGGAAAACACAGGGCATCAGGTTCAGGATCAGTCCGCCGAGCAGCGCGCCCAGCAAGGCGGCCGCGAACGTCATCCTCGCGCCCGATTCGGCCGCCGCGGCGTTGTTGCGCAGCGCTTCTTGCAGGGCTGGCGACACAGCCACCGGCGCGGCGGTCGCAGGCCATGTGCCTTGCACCCGAGCGTCGATGCTCCAGCCCTGGTTCCCCTGTGTCAGCACGATCGGCATCACGTCTGGACTTTGGCTGCGTTGCGGCGAAAGCGGGACCTGCGCGGTCCAGACCTGGCCGTCCCAGGACTGGCTCCATTTTGCGGAAGTCTCAATCACTTCCGCGGTCTCGGGAAAGAACTCCAGTGGCTTGCCCCGAAGGCCCGCAGGCAGACCGCTGACCCGAAGCCGCAAGGCATTCCTATTGAGCGTGGCGGTTGCCTGACCCGCCAGCGGCTTGGGTTGCGCGGCGAAACTCGCCTGGAAGACGGGGCCGTGCAGCGCCGTCGCGCTCTTGGCCGGAATCGCGAGCGAGAATTCGCCCTCCTCGGGGATGCACTCCCTGCGGCACACCAGCCAAGACGCCTTGAGCTTGACCTCCAGCGCGCCACCCAGGACCGAGGGCTTGAATTCCGGCGCGATGGTCAGGGGCACCGGCAACAGCACGGTGTGCTCGTAGCCGTAGTTGATCAGCGTGCCGATCGGATGCTTGCTGGGCGTTGGCCACGCGATCTCGCCCGCCAGTACGCCGGCGGGCAGCTTCCATTCAAGCTTCGTGGGAAGTCCGGAGTCACCGGAATTTTTCCAATACGAATGCCACTCCGGCTGATGCGCGAGTTGCAGGCCGACCCAGACCGGCTTACCGGGCTCGACGCCCTCGGGCGCATGGGCCAGAAGTTCTGCGCGCGTCCGCTCGGTCACCACCACGCTTTTACCGCCGGACTGGGCCGATGCCGCGCCGCCCCATAGCAGGAAAAGCAGCATGAGGAGGCGGGCGGTGAGGGACGTAGGTGGCGTGAACATGGAAGGGACAGGAATTGCGGGGCGCGCGATGCACGCCGTGGGACGGGACTATAGGTGCATTCCGTGCGCGGATTGCCAGCAGCCTCGGCCCGCCGGGGGTCTCTACTCAGGGTCACTTGACTCTACCGCAGCTAGAGGGTTTCCAATCCCATCTGAACCCTTGTGAGGAAAGAAGATGAGTACGAAAGAACGTCCCTTCCTGGAGACTGTCGTCCGGTATGGCAGCTACCCGCTGATACTTGGCGCCACCGCCCTGGTGCTCTTCGGCGGGCTCGCTGCCGGCTGGCCGTATTTCCCGACGGTGCCGCTGACCGTGGCCGCCGCCCTCGCTTCAGTCGCCCTGCTAGAGCGGCGGCTCCCCTTTCACGCTGCCTGGGCTCGCGACCACCGGGACAGCATTTGCGACGCGATCCACGCAGTGGTCAACCTCATCGTGCTCCTCGCCGTCCACGGCGTTGTTGCTGCCCTGGCGCCGATGTGGTCGGCCGGGACATGGTGGTCTGATCAGTGGCCGCTTTGGGCGCAGGCCCTCGCCGTCGGTCTGGTGCTCGATCTGAGCCTCTACAGCGTACATTGGCTGAGTCATCGGGCAGCCTGGCTCTGGCAGTTCCACGCAATTCACCACAGCTCGGAACGCCTCTACTGGCTCAACGGGGAGCGCCGACACCCCTTGCATGCCGGGATGATGGCCGCGCCCGGCTTGATCGCCGTGGTGTTGATGGGGGCACCCGCACTGGCCGTCGGAGCATGGCTCGGCCTGCTGGCGGTGCACCTGGCCTTCCAGCACTCCAACCTGGACTACCGGGTCGGGCCGCTGCGCTTCGTGATCGGCGCCGCTGAAGTCCACCGCTGGCATCACAAGCGCGAGTACGAAGACGCGCAGGTCAACTACGGCGAGTTCTGGATGTTCTGGGACCATTTATTCGGCACCTTCCGGCTGCCCAAGCACAAGCTGGCCGCCGACGAAGTGGGGCTGAAGGACAGGGACTTTCCGATGGACTACGGACCGCAGCTGGTCTACCCCTTCCGTAGCCCGCCAGTGGCGACAGACGCTTCCGCCGGGGACTACGCGCTTGCCCGCGCCGCATTCGTGCGCGAGACGAGCCTCGCGGCCTCTCGCGAGGCCGCCGGCGATCTGCGTGCTGCATGGCGTGCGCATGAGCTTGGACACATCATGTCCCAGCCCTACCTTGGCCTGCACCTGCGCAGTCACGCGGCGATGCTCGGCCTGGCGTGCAGGACTCGCGATTATTCGGAGGTGGTGGCGCAGGTCGTCCGTCTCGCGCTGGCGCCCGTGGGCCACGCGCTGGGCCGCACCCCGCCCCAGAATGTCGGCACCGGGCGCTTTGGCGTGATGGAGCACGGCACGTGGCCGTCGGAGCTGGACCCGATCACCTTCCAGCGCCGATAACATCTGCGTCATGACGAAAGAACAGAGCCGCATTGCCGCCGAGCTGGGCGTCTACCCGCACTTCGATGCGTCAGCGGAGATCGTCAGGCGCACGCAGTTCCTCGTGGAGTACGCGCGAGCCGCCACCGCAGGGTCGCTTGTGCTTGGGATCAGCGGTGGAGTGGATTCGAGCGTCGCCGGGCGCCTTTGCCAACTCGCGGCAGAGCAGCTGCGCTCATCGGGGATGCCGATTCGCTTCATCGCGATGCGGCTGCCGTATGGGGTGCAGGTCGACCAGGCTGACGCGCAGCGGGCGGTATCCTTCATCGATCCGGACGAGACACTGGACGTAGACATCAAGCCTGCCGCCGACGCGATGCTCGCGCAGTTGAGAGCCAGCGGACTCAAGTTCAATGACCACTGGCAGGAAGACTTCGTGCTCGGCAACATCAAGGCGCGGCAGCGCATGATCGCGCAGTACGCAGTTGCGGGCGCAACGGGCGGGCTCGTGGTCGGAACAGACCATGCCGCCGAGGCGGTGATGGGCTTCTTCACCAAATTCGGCGACGGCGGGTTCGATCTGAGCCCGCTGGGCGGTCTCACCAAACGACGCGTCCGCGCCTTGGCTTTGGCGCTCGGCGGCGACGAGCAGTTGGCCCAAAAGGTCCCCACGGCAGATTTGGAGTCCATGCAGCCACTCCGCCCCGATGAGGCCGCTTTGGGCGTCAGCTACGACACGATCGACGACTTCCTGGAAGACAAAGAGGTGGACTTGGCAAGCGCCGATGTCATCGTGCAGACCTTCCGCCGCACGGCCCACAAACGCGCCTTGCCCGCCGTCCCGGCGCCTCAGCGCGCCGCTTGACCTTCAGGCGGGCTCGCCCAAGCTGCTGAGAATGCCGCAATCGCGCGCGGTCCGAGCGGTATCGCAGGAGCGGCGCAGCTCAATCAACTCGCGCTCCAGCTCCCGCAGTTCCTTGATCTTGGCTCGCACCTGGGCGATATGGGAGTCCACAAGGGCATTCACCTCGCCGCAGTCCAGCTCCGGCCGATCCCGGAAGCACAGCAGCTGCCGGATTTCGTCCAGGGTCATGTCCTTGGCCCGGCAGCGGCGGATGAACAGCAGGCGCTGCAGCTGGGCATCGTCGTACAGCCTGAAATTGCCCTCGCTGCGCGCCGGCTCGAGAAGCAGGCCCTCGGACTCGTAAAAGCGCACCGTCTGCACCAGGCAGTCCGCTTTTTTGGCCAGTTCACCGATCCGCAGCATGGTTCTTCTCCGTAAAGCTTGACTCTATATCAACTAGAGGTTGTCCAATCACGGCATGCGGGGAAAGCCCCTGCCAACGGAGAGTGAGCGATTTATGAACAAAGACCCTTCCAATTCATGCGGCTGCTCGGGCGGAAATGGCCAACAGGCGCGCTGCGCCAAGGAATCGGCCAGCACCGAGACCACTGTTTTCCATGTGAGCAACATGGATTGCCGCAACGCGGAAGCACTGGTGCGGCGCACGCTAGAGGCCATGCCCGGTGTCGAGCGGCTGGACTTCGATCTTCCGCAGCGCAAGGTGACCGTTTCGCACAGCGTGGCCACGATCGATGCCCTGGAGCAGGCACTGAACTCAGTGGGCATGAAGGCGCAGGCCGTCCGTGATGCCGCGGTGCTGACGACGTACCGCGTCGAGAACATGGACTGCCCGAGTGAGGAGAAACTCATTCGCTCGCACCTGGGCGCGGTCGAGGGAGTCCAGTACTTGGACTTTGACCTGGCCGAACGCACCTTGTCGGTAAGGCACTTGGCCGAGGCGCGCGCGCAGATGGAGCAGGTGCTGGCCTCGATTGGCATGCGTGCCAAGGAGCAGGCCGTGAGCCCCGGCGGCCCGGTGGCGACTGCGGCTACGGCGGTGGTCAACTCCCGGCCGCAAGCCCAGCCGACCATACCGGTGTCCGTGACGCCCGGCGGAGAGCGCGTGACGTACCGGATCGAGAACATGGACTGCCCGACGGAAGAAGCGCTGATCCGCGACCGCTTGGGCAAAGAGCCAGGCGTGACTGGGCTGGACTTCAACCTGATGCAACGGGTGCTGGGCGTGCAGCACACGCTGCCCTCGACGCAGCCGATCGAGAAGGCGCTGGCTTCCATCGGGATGCGGGCCGAGCGGCAGGGCCTTCAGACGGT
Source organism: Stagnimonas sp. (assembly GCA_030696045.1). GTDB lineage: Bacteria > Pseudomonadota > Gammaproteobacteria > Nevskiales > Nevskiaceae > Stagnimonas. Next base: position 83,372 of record JAUYNO010000048.1, read on the forward strand.
CACCACGCTGCTGCGCATTGCCAAGATGGATTGCCCGACCGAAGAGGGTTTGATCCGCGGCAAACTCCAAGGCATGCCGGGCGTGCAGAGCCTGGACTTCAACCTGATGCAGCGCACCCTCACCGTCCGGCACGCGCCTGAAGCGATCAAGCTGGCGGTCGAAGCGATCGAATCGCTGGGGATGGAGGCCGAGGTGCAGAAGACCGACGAGCCGCGCGATCCTCAGGCGCCCGTGCAGCAGACCCACTGGTGGCCGATGGCGGTTTCCGGCATTGCGGCCGTGATGGCCGAAGGCGTGTACTGGGTCAACGACGGCAACCACTGGGCCGTGATCGTGCTGGCCCTGGTTTCGATCTTCACCGGCGGCCTGAGCACCTACAAGAAGGGCTGGATCGCGCTGAAGAACCGCAACCTGAACATGAACGCCCTGATGTCCATCGCTGTCACGGGCGGCATGGCGATCGGCCACTGGCCCGAGGCGGCCATGGTCATGTTCCTCTTCGCGCTGGCCGAGGTGATCGAGGCGAAGTCGCTGGACCGCGCCCGCAATGCCATTCGCGGGCTGATGGACTTGGCGCCAGAGACCGCCACCGTGCGGCAGGCCGACGGCTCGTGGAAGGAACTGCCGGCCAAGGAGGTGGCCAAAGGCGCGGTGGTCCGCGTACGTCCTGGCGAGCGAATCGCACTGGACGGCCTGATCACGGCTGGCCGCTCGGCCATCAACCAGGCCCCCATCACCGGCGAAAGCCTTCCGGTCGAGAAGGCCGAGGGCGACCAGGTGTTCGCCGGCACCATTAACGAGACTGGCTCCTTTGAGTACAAGGTGACCGCGGGCGCGAGCGACTCGACGCTCGCCCGCATCATCCATGCGGTGGAGTCCGCGCAGGGCAGCCGCGCGCCCACGCAGCGCTTCGTCGACCAGTTCGCGCGGGTCTATACCCCGGCTGTGTTCGCTGTGGCCGTTCTGGTTGCGGTCGTTCCGCCGCTCGTTTTCGGCGGCGCCTGGTTTGACTGGATCTACAAGGCGCTGGTGCTGCTGGTGATCGCCTGTCCCTGCGCCCTGGTCATCTCGACGCCCGTGACGATCGTCAGCGGCCTGGCCGCTGCCGCCCGGCGCGGCATCCTGATCAAGGGCGGCGTCTACTTGGAGGGCGGGCGCAAGCTCAAGGCGCTGGCCTTGGACAAAACCGGCACGCTCACCCACGGCAAGCCCGAGCAGACCGACTTTCTGCCGCTGGTCGGCGATGCGAACGAGGTTGCCACATGGGCAGCAAGCCTCGCTGCACGCTCGGACCATCCGGTATCCCAGGCCATCGCCCGCAAGGCGAACCGCGACGGCGTCGCTCTGCACGAAGTCGATGACTTCACTGCCTTGCCCGGGCGTGGCGTGCTCGGCCGCATTGCCGGCCGCACGCTGCACATGGGCAATCACCGGCTCGCCCAGGAGCTCGGCCTGAGCGAAGCCGCCCTTCAGTCGCAGTTGGAGGCCCTTGAGCGCCAAGGCAAGACGGCAATCCTGCTAATGGACGATGCCACCGTGCTCGGTATCTTCGCCGTGGCCGACACAGTGAAGGAAACCAGCCGCGAAGCCGTGGCCGACCTGCAGGCTCTGGGCGTGCGCACGCTGATGCTGACCGGGGACAACCAGCACACGGCCGCCGCCATCGCCTCCCAGGTCGGGATCTCCGAAGCCCGCGGCGACCAGCTCCCCGAGGACAAGCTCAAGACCATCGAGAGTCTGGTCGGCGGTAAGGGCCAGGTGGGCATGGTAGGCGACGGCATCAACGATTCGCCCGCGCTCGCGCGCGCTGACATTGGTTTCGCCATGGGCGCGGCCGGCACCGACACGGCGATCGAAACCGCGGACGTCGCCCTGATGGACGACGATCTGCGCAAGATTCCGGCCTTCATCCGGCTGTCGCGCACCACTGCGTCGATCCTCACACAGAACATCGTGCTGGCCCTCGGGATCAAGGCGGTGTTCCTCGCCCTGACGTTCACCGGGCATGCCACGATGTGGATGGCGGTCTTTGCCGACATGGGGGCGAGCCTGCTGGTTGTCTTCAATGGCCTGCGCCTGTTGAAACTCAAGACGGCCTGACGGACATGCAGGCGCCGGACACCGCGACGCAGTGGACGAGACACTGGCTGTATGACTGGGGCGGCGCCAACGTGGATCTCTTCCTGGCTATCCAGCGCACCCTGCCTGACGGCTGGATCTGGCTGCCCGAAGTCCTGAGCGCAATCGGCAGCTACTGGGGCGCGCCGGCGATCGTGGTCCTGCTGCTGGTTTGGCGGCGAATTCAGGGTCGGCAAGGGGCGACTACGCTCACGGTGCCGTTGTGCAGATTTGTTTTGGGGTTGACGCTTGCCCTCACCACCGCCGCTTTCGCCAAGGCCCTGTTCGCGCTGCCGCGCCCGTTCGCGGTGCTCGGTCACGCGGTCTACCGGGCCGCCTCCGCACCGGACACCCGCTACACCATGCCCAGCGGCCACTCGGTCTACATCGGCGTCCTGGTGGCGGCGCTCTGGCCCGTGTTGGGTTGGTCCGGCAGGATCGGCCTGCTGCTGCTCGCCGCGGCCGTGGGCTGGTCGCGCATCGTTCTGGGCGCGCACTTTCCGGTGGACGTCGTCGCTGGCCTGGCGCTTGGCGGGGCGTGCGTCGCCGCGGCGGGTCCGTGGGCTTACCGCGTCGCGCGGAATTCGCGACTCGCAGGAGCCAGCCGGTGAAGGTCGGCTTCCAGGCCGCACTGCGCGCCGCCGACGGCATCGACTGGGCGAATCGTCGGCTCGCTTTTGTCGTTCGCTGGGGCTTGCTGGCCAACGCCGTGCTGATCGCGGGCAACGCCATCAGCCGCAAACTCTTCGGTGTCGCGTCCTCCACCATGTACGACGTGCAACCGCACTTCTTCGCGGCGGCGGTGCTGCTGATGGCGGCATACACCTTCAAGCGCGACGAGCACGTGCGCATCGATGTGTTCTCCGGGTTCCTCGGGCAGCGCGGCTTGGCGTGGCTCGATCTTGCGGGCATCGCGGTGGTACTGCTGCCGCTGTGCCTGGCTGCGGTCTGGGTGACCTGGCCTGACTTCGTCACCTCGGTTGTCACCGGCGAAACACGCGCCAGCCGCGAAAGTCTCAGCAGGTTCCCGGCCTGGATCATGAAAGGCATGATCCCGCTCGGCTTCCTGAGCCTGGCAGCGCAAGGCGCCGCCGAGGCGGTGCGCTGCCTCGCCTTCCTGGCTGGTGTCGCGCCGAGGCCACTGGCGGCCGAGCATCCAGACCGGCGGGGATTCGCATGAGCCCGGACCTGCTTGCGCCGCTGATGTTCACGACGCTGGTCGCCGTGCTGCTGGCCGGGTTCCCGGTGGCTTTCTCGCTGGCCGCCGTGGCGGCGGCATTCGGCGTGCTCGGTGTGGCGCTCGGGCATTTCAACGCGTCCTTCCTGCTCGCGATGCCGCTGCGCCTGCAGGGTGTCTTCAACAGCGACAACTTCCTGGCGGTGCCTCTGTTCGTCCTCATGGGCCTGATCTTGGAACGCACGGGCGTCGCCGAAGACACGCTGGTTGCGCTCGGCCGGCTGTTCGGACGAGCGCCGGGCGGACTGCTCTACGCCACCATCATCGTCGGCGCGGTGCTGTCAGCAATCACAGGCTTCGTCTCGGCTTCTGTCATCGCCATGGGCCTGATCGCGCTGCCGGCGATGCTCAAGGCGGGCTACGACGCACGGCTGGCGACCGGATCAATTGCCGCCGCCGGCACGCTGGCCCAGATGCTGCCTCCCAGCCTGGTACTGATCGTGCTGGCCGAGCAGGTCGAAGTGCCGCTGATCGACATCTTCCATGCCGCGCTGCTGCCCAGCGCCACCCTGGTCGGGCTCTACCTGCTTTTCATACTGTTCGCGACAGGATTGCGGTCGTCGCTGGCTCCGCCGATCGCCGCCGTGGCGGACGTGTCCCGCAAGCAGGTGTGGCTCGAAGCGGCCGTCGCTGCCGGCGTGCCCCTTGGCCTCATTCTCGCCATCCTCGCTTCGATCTACTTCGGAGTCGCGACGCCCACCGAGGGCGGGGCCATCGGCGTCTGCGGGGCGCTGGCGATTGGCGCAGTGCGCCGGCGGCTTTCCGGAGGCCGTCTCAGCCAGGCCCTGACAAGCACGGGCGTGCTGTGTTCCAGCGTGATCTTCCTGCTGCTCGGCGCTTCGTTCTTCACGCTCGTCTTCCGGGGATTCGACGGCCAGGTGTGGATCGAGGGCATCTTCAAACACTTGCCGGAAGGACAAGCACCGTTCCTCTTCGCCGTCACGTTCGGTATCTTCCTGCTCGGCTTCTTCCTCGACTTCTTCGAGATCGCGTTTATCGTCGTCCCCCTGATCACACCCGTTGCACGCAAACTCGGAGTTGACATGGTGTGGCTGACTGTGATGATCGCGGTCGTCCTGCAGACTTCCTTCATGCATCCGCCATTCGGCATCGCGCTGTACAACCTACGCAGCGTCGCCCCCGCCGCGGTACGCACCACGCAAATCTACGTGGGTGCAATCCCGTTCCTGGCGATCCAACTGCTGATGGTAGGTATTCTCGTGGCCTTCCCGAGTCTCGCGACCACACAGCAGGTCCAGGTGCGGGCGACCGACCAGGAAATCGAGGATGCCCTGCGACCTCCACCCGCCGAACCTGCGACTGAGCCGGAAGTCCCTCAAGCCGAAAAGAAGTAGATGAACCATCCTGTCCGAAAAGCGCAGTGGTATGCACTCGCGATCATTGCATTCGTCGGCGACCAGGCTTCCAAGACCTACATCGACATGACGACCCCCTTGGGGTGGTCGCATGAAGTCACGTCCTTTTTCAACTTGGTTCACGTTCTCAATCCCGGCGCGGCGTTCAGCTTCCTCGCTGGCGCGGGTGGCTGGCAGCGGTGGTTCTTCCTGGTGATCGCTCTCGCGGCGTCGGTGTGGCTGGCATGGCTGCTGTCCCGCCCGCTGCGAAGACTGGAGGGCCTTTCGTACAGCCTCATCTTGGGCGGCGCCCTGGGCAACGCGTTCGACCGCGCCGTGCGCGGCCAAGTCATCGACTACCTCGACTTCCACCTGCGCGGCTTGCACTGGCCGGCCTTCAACATCGCCGACATGGCCATCACTGCCGGGGCGATCGCGCTGGTGGCTCATTCGCTGATGAGCGTCGAGAACCCCGCCGCAGCAAAAGAGTCCCAGTGAATTGGGGCACCCTGGAAATTTCAACATGGGCACGACGCAAGACATCGATCTGAAGAAAGAGGTTCATGGCATTCGCACGGCTGCGGTGAAGGCGTTGCTGCTCACGGCTGCCTGCTTCGCGGCCGGATACCTGATGCTTCCCAAGTACGTGCTCTTTCCGACGACAACGTTTGATGCCCTGGTCTTCACCCTGCGTGTTGATCTCTTTGTCTTGCTGTGGGTTGTAGTGGCCGTTGGGCTCGTTTCGCATGCCCGAAGGCAGTCGACCGCCGACATCCGCGGGGCGGCTTTTGGGGTTCCCAGCGATTCCATAAGAGTCAAGATCGCCTTCCTGCAGAACACGCTCGAACAGGCCTTCGTCGCCATCGGCACGCATCTCGTGTTCAGCACCCTCTTGGCCGGGGCCGCCTTGTCGCTGGTGGTCGTGGCAACGGCGCTGTTCGCGGTCGGCCGCGTCACCTTCTACCGTGGCTATCCGCATGGTGCGGCGGCGCGCGCGTTTGGCATGGTCACCACGGTCATCCCCACCATAGTCATCCTGGCCCTCAGCTTGGTGTCGCTTGCCTGGCTTTGACCGTGATGGCGCCGTGAGACGCTGATAGAACTGGAGTGCATATGTCGATCTTGCGAAAATTCTTGGCGGCGATCGCAGTTGTCCTGACACTTGCAGGTTGCCTGAACTCGTCGGCTGCCCCGCAAAGTTCATTCACACTGCTGGACGGCTCGACCAGGACCACGGCCGACCTCAAAGGGGAGGTCGCCCTCATCAACTTCTGGGCGACAAGTTGCACCACGTGCGTGGCGGAGATGCCCATGCTGGTGGCCACCTACGAGAAGTTCCGCGGCCTCGGATACGAAACTGTTGCTGTGGCCATGAGCTACGACCCGCCGACCTATGTCGTCAACTTCGCTCAAACGCGCAAGCTCCCGTTCCCGGTCGCCATCGACAACACCGGCGTGGTTGCGAAGGCGTGGGGCGACGTCAACGTCACCCCCACAACGTTCCTCGTGAACAAGCGAGGGGAGATCGTCAAACGCTTCGTGGGAAAGCCAGACTTCGCCGAGCTCCATCAACTCATCGACCGGCTGCTCTCCGAAAGCTGAGCAGGATCATTTTCTTCATCCACTTTTCATCATGATCAAAAGACGTGCTTTCTGCAGCCTTGTGCTCCCCTTGACCCTCACCGTACATACCGCCTCGCGTGCCCAGGAACAGTTCGTCCCGGGCAAGCACTACTTGGAGGTTTCTCCACGACAAACCACCAAAGACCCGAACCAGGTTGAAGTGCTGGAGTTCTTCGCCTACAGCTGCTCGCACTGCAGTGCGTTCGAGCCTGCGCTGGAGGCATGGCTGAAGAAATTACCGCGGGACATCCTGTTCCGCCGCATCCCGGTCGCCTTCCGTGACGACCTGGTGGTCCATCAGCAGCTCTACTTCGCCCTGGAGGCACTGGGTCTTGTCGAGCAGTTGCATGGGAAGGTGTTCCAGGCAATCCACGCTGAGAAGCAACGGCTTGCAACGCCCGCGGATATCGCCGCCTTCGCCGCAAAAAACGGCGGCTATGGCAAGCGCCTCGTGGAGACCATGAGCTCGTTCAGCGTGGCCAGCAAGGTCCGACAGGCGACGGCCCTGGCCGCTGGCTACAAGATCGAAGGCACACCGTCCCTCGGCGTTGACGGCAGATGGCTGACCTCCGGCTCTCTGGCCGGCTCTAACGCGCGCTCGCTGGCCGTCGCCGACCACCTGATCGCGCTGGCCAAGAAAGCTCGCTGATCGAGCCAGCTACCTGAGCGTTGCCCGCAACGCCCGCGGTGCCACTGCCGCCACAGGTAGCAGTCCGGTGATCATGAGCGGCTGGTCTCACACCTCCTTCAGCAGCCTGCGCACGTCGGAAGCCAGCGCCTCGGGCTCCAAGCCGTAGCTTGCGTAAAGACGAACGCGCCCCCGCGCGTCGAAAACGTAGGTGACTGCCGAGTGCTCCATCACATAGGCGCTCGGTGTCTTGCCTTCTAGCTTCTTGTAGTGGATCTTGAATTCCTTCGCGATCTCGGCAAGCTGCTGCTCGGTCGGCACGAGGGCAAGGTGCTGCGAATCGAAGTTGCGCATGTACGCTTGAAGTACTTGCTGCGTATCACGCTGGGGATCGACCGTTATGAAGATCACCTGAAGCCTGTCGCCATCGCTCCCAAGCAGTTGCTTCACCCGCCCCATCTCTGTCAGCGTGGTGGGACATACATCGGGGCACCGAGTGAATCCGAAGAACACCGCGACGACGCGGCCCCGGAAATCCTTCAGCGTGCGCAACTGCCCTGTCTGGTCCGGTAGCGAGAAGTCACGGGCATAGTCCGCTCCTGTGATGTCGACGCTCTTGAACTCGCGATTCGGCTCGGGCAGCCAGAATGCCAAGCCCCCGGCTGCGAGCGCGGAGCCCCCAGCGATCAGCAGCGCGCGGCGCGGGATGGGCGATGCAGCCTCGCTCACGGCGCGACCCCAGCTTTGCCGTAGGCGCGATCGACCTCTTCGCTCACCAGCTCCTTCAGCTCGTCCGCCCCAAACTGTTTGAGCGGCCGGCCGTTGACGAAGAAGCCCGGGGTGCGTGTCACGGCGAGCGCCTTGGCGTCCGCCAGGTCCTGCTCCACCCGAGCGCGCACGGGTGCAGAAGCTGCATCCTCGCGCGCCTTGCGCAAGTTCAGGCCAGTTCCGTCGACGACGTCCCAGATCAGATCCGGCCGCGGATTGTGGTCCGCGCCCCAGGTACTTTGCTCGCGCAGCAGTCTTTGCGTCACTGGCCAGAACAGGCCCTGCAGGCGAGCTGCTTCCATCACGGCCACGGCCGTATCGGCGCCGGCGTGGAAGGGCGTGTAGCGGACGACCAGCTGGACACGGCCTCGGTGCGAGTCGACGATGTCCTTGACCAGTGAATAGAACGCGCGACAGGTTTCGCACGCAGGATCCAGGAACTCGACGATCCGAACCTTGGCGTCGGCGGGGCCGTAGATCGGCGAATGTGGGCGGTTGAACACCGAGTCGGGCTTTGCCGCCAGCTCCACCAGGCGTTGCTCTTCCAGCCACGAGTAGGCAAACACCGCCACCACGAAGGCCAGCAAGAGCACAACAGCGCTGCCGACCATGACGCGCCGCCGCTTCATGCGCGTACTCCTTGCCGACGCGCGGCTTCAAGCAATCCGATGATCACGGTGAACGCGAGCAGCGACATGAGAGGGATGGTGAGGAATCCGACCAGGCGCAAATCGACCTCGGCACATGACAAGCCCGTGCTGCATGGCTGCAGGTTTTCCGGAATCCAGCCGGTGTACAGGAGGAAGTGATACCCCGCCACCAGCCACCCGGCGGCGGCCAGTCCCAGTCCATAGAGAACGCTGCCGACGTCTTCACGGTACAGCGCGATGCCCAAGACAAGGACCAAAGGGAACATCGCGACGCGCTGGTACCAGCACAGCAGGCACGGCTGCAGCAGCATCACCTCGCTGAAGAAGAGGCTGCCGAGTGTGCCGGCGAGGCTGGCAAGCCACGCAACCAACAGCAGGGTCCAAGCCCGGCGAGGCATGTCATGCGCCGCCACGGATGCGGCGATGGCGTATGGGGTGTTCAGGTCGATTCCTTCAGGTAAGACTGGATCAGATCAAGTGCCGGATTCTCGTCCCACGCGGCGGCGCCGGAGAGCCGGCCGATCTCCCGACCCCGGGCATCGATCAGAAGCGTTGTCGGAACCGTGGTCACTCCCAGCGTGCTCAACGCCAGCCCCTGAGTATCCACATACCCCCGCAGCGTGGTGGCCTTGATCTGCCGCAGGAAGGCTTCGGCCTTGGCGGGCGAGTCGAGCGCCAGTGTCACCACGACAAATTTGTCGCCGCCCAAGCGCGCGTTCAGCCGGTCAAGGGCGGGCATTTCTTCCAGGCAAGGTGGGCACCAGGTGGCCCAGAGATTCAGCAGGACCACCCGGCCGCGGAACTCGCGCAGGCTCGTCGGTCCGCGAGCGGGGTCCGAGAAACGCAAGTCGGGAACCTCACGCGGCGCGGCCCATCGCTGGAACTTCTGGCCGCTGAGCTCAATCACCTGCGCGGCCGCTGGCTGGCTGTCCCGGGCGCGTTGTCCGGGGCCGCCTGCGCGGTCCATAGCGTCGCGGGCCAGGAAACCCAAGACAGCAACGGCTGCCAAGCCTAAGGCAACAACAGAGACTCGCAGAACCTTGAACATGATAAATCCGCACGATTGGACGGCCTCTAGCGGGTAGAGAGTCAAGTGCCGTGCTGGGGCAGCAGATGGCGGCAGCCTGGACGGCAGGATTGCAGCGCGCGAGCACGGCAATCCGCGTGCACTTCCGATCCGCATCCCAGAGCCGCCGGGGAGCCGCCCGAAAGTCGCAGCAAACAGCGCGCGGTAAAACTCCCTACAATTATCTCCCAATGTTCGTTCGCTGCCGCCATCGCCTGATCACAGTGCTCTTCGCGCTGTTCAGCCTGCTGTCCATGCAACTGGCTGTCGCGGGCTATGCGTGTCCGGTTGATTCCAAGGTCAGCCAGATCGCGGCAATGGCTGAAGCCGGAATGCCCTGCGCCGGCGACATGTCCAGCGTAGACGCCGAACAGCCCGGCTTGTGTCACGCGCATTGCCAGTCCGCGCAGCAGAGCGTGGAAAAGGTCCAGGCGCCTACGCCCATGGCGGCCATCTCGACCGGATTCGCCTACACGGTAGAACCTAGCCACGTTTCCGCGCCGCGTTCGCCGGCGCAGCCGCCCACCCTGTTGCGAAGTTCGGCGCCGCCGATCACCGTTCGCAACTGTTGCTTCCGAATCTGACACTCCAGAGCGTGTGACCGCTGCCCGTTCGCCTTGCGCGTGCGGGCGGATTGATCGTCGTCTCTGGAGTTGTAATGTCTGTTCCCCTTTTAAGGCGCCCATGCGCTGCGGCCCTGATGGCCGCCTTCCTCAGCTTGCCCGCCTGGGCCGTCGAACCGCTGACCTTGCCGCGGGCGCAGGCCCTCGCGGTCGCTCGTTCGCAGCAGCTGGCCGCCAACAATGCGTCTATCGCAGCGTCCCGTGAGATGGCCGTGGCTGCGGGCCAGCTACCCGACCCCGTCCTGAAGCTCGGCATCGACAACCTGCCCATCAACGGACCCGACCGCTTGAGCCTCTCGCGGGACTTCATGACGATGCGGCGCATCGGGCTGTCCCAGGAGCTGCCCCGCGCGCAGAAGCGCCAGTTGCGGGCCGAACGCTTCGAGCGGGAAGCCGAGCGCACCCGCGCCGAGAAGCAACTGAACATCGCCAGCATCGAGCGCGACACCGCCCTCGCCTGGATCGAGAGCTACTACACGGAGCAGATGCGAGAGCTCGTGCTGCGACAGATCGACGAGAACAAGCTTCAGGCGCAGACCGCGGAGTCGGGCTACGGGATCGGCCGCAACAGCCAGGCCGATGTATTCGCGGCGCGCGCGGCGCTCGTCATGCTGGAGGACCGCCTCACCCAGATCGACAAACAGGGCAGGAACGCTTCGTGGACGCTGGCACGCTGGATCGGCGATGACGCGAAACGCCCGGTCTCCGGGCCCCCGCCGGCTTGGCAGACAAGCCGACTCGACGCCGCCCCGGTTGAAGAGCACATCCAGTATCACCCCGACCTGATCATGCTTCGGGCGCAGATCGAGGCCGCACAGACCGAAGCACGTCTGGCCGAGGCCAACAAGAAGGCCGACTGGAGCGTGGAGGCCATGTACAGCCAACGCGGCTCGGCGTACTCGAACATGGTTTCCATCGGCGTTTCCGTTCCCCTGCAGTGGGATCAGAAGAACCGCCAGGATCGCGAGGTCTCAGCCAGGCTGGCCATGGTCGAGGAGGCGCGCGCCAAATACGAAGAGATGCTGCGCCAGCGTGATGCGGAGCTGCGCAACCTGCTCAACGACTGGCGCACCGGCAAGAGCCGTGTCGCACGTTATCGCGAAGAGCTGGTCCCGTTGGCGAAGCAGCGATCGGATGCCTCCCTCACGGCTTATCGCACCGGCAAAGGCGATCTCGCCGCTACGTTGTTGGCGCGCCGCGAAGAGGTCGATGCCCGGATGCAGGCACTGACCGTTGAAATGGAAGCCGTCCGCGCCTGGGCTCAACTCAACTTCCTCGTCCCCGAGCACACCTCCGCCACGCCGCGCCAGGAGAAACCATGAACAAGAAATACGTTTTCGCAGCAGTCGCATTGGCCGCAGTTGTCGCAGCCGGCGGCTACGGAATCTACGAGATGGGCATGCGTCGGGGCGGCAGCATGGCCGCCACGCCCGGCGGCGCGCCGGCACCGCAGTCTGCAGGTTCGGTCGCGCCCGCGGCTCAAGGCGCTATGCCGCAAAGCATCGCCGAGGGGGAGGAAGCGACGCGGCGGCATATGTCCTCCGGCGTCAAGGCCGGTGACACAGACCCGGCCAACGGCCGCAAGATCCTCTACTACCACGACCCGATGGTGCCCGGCAACAAGTTCGACAAACCGGCCAAGTCACCGTTCATGGACATGATGCTGGTGCCGGTCTATGCGGATGGCGACACGGACCAGGGGAAGGTCACGGTCAGCCCGCGCATCCAGCAGAACCTGGGTGTGCGCACTGCGGTGGTCACGCAGGGCAAGCTGACGCCTCAGGTCGCGGCTGTGGGCAGCATTTCCTTCAACGAACGCGACCAGGTCGTCGTGCAGGCGCGCGCCACGGGCTACGTGGAGCGCTTGTACGTACGTGCAACGCTGGATCGGGTCAGCAAGGGCCAGCCGCTGGTCGACCTGTACGTGCCGGATTGGGTTGCCGCACAGGAAGAATTTCTCTCGCTCAAGCGAATGCAAAGCGACGACTTGGCCGCCCTGGTCGACGGCGCGCGCCAGCGGATGCGGCAGGCTGGCATGAGCGAGGATCAGATTCGTCTGGTGGAGCGTACCGGCAAGACGCAGGCGCGCACGACCATCTCGGCGCCCATCGGCGGCGTGGTTGTCGAGCTGTCGGCCCGCGAAGGCATGACCGTGATGGCCGGAGCACCGCTGTTCAAGATCAACGGCCTTTCCACGGTGTGGGCTAATGCTGAAGTCCCGGAGAGCCAGGCCGCTTTGGTGCGCCCGGGCGCGATGGTGCGCGCCCAAAGCCCGGCGGCACCCGGCGTGGCATTCGAGGGCCGGGTTCAGGCGATCCTGCCGGACGTCAATGCCTCAACGCGCACGCTCAAGGCCCGCCTGGAGCTCAACAACCCCGGATCGCGACTCGTGCCGGGCATGTTCGTGTCCATGCAGTTCATGGACACGCGCGGGGACAACGTCTTGCTGATTCCGACGGAAGCCGTAATCCAGACCGGCAAGCGCACGGTGGTGATGGTCGCGGAGGACAGCGGCAAATTCAGGCCCGTGGAGGTTCAGGCGGGGATCGAGTCGGGCGGGCAGACCGAGATCAAGCGCGGACTGCAGGCCGGCCAGAAGGTGGTCGTGTCGTCGCAGTTCCTGATCGATTCGGAAGCCAGCCTGAAGGGGGTCGAGGCGAGATTGAACGATGCGCCCAAACCCACCGCGGCCAACACGGCGCCGCGGCATGAAGGGGAGGCGAAGATCGAGGCGATCGGACCCGATACCCTCACGCTGTCACACGGCCCCATCCCATCCCTCAAGTGGGGGCCGATGACCATGGACTTCAAGCGGCCGCCGCCCAGCGCATTGCCGCGCAACCTCGAAGTCGGAGACCGGATCACCTTCGAGTTCTACATGGGAACCGAAGGCCCTCCGCAGCTTACCCGCGTGTCTCCGATGCCGGCGCAGCAACAAGTCCAAGGGGCCAAGAAATGATCGCCCGGCTGATCCGCTGGTCCATCAACAACCGCTTCCTGGTCCTTCTGGCCACGATCATGGTTTCGGCCTGGGGCGTCTTCTCACTGCTGAAGACGCCGTTGGACGCGCTTCCCGATCTGTCCGACGTGCAGGTGATCATCCGCACCACCTACCCCGGCCAGGCGCCGCGCATCGTCGAAAACCAGATCACGTACCCGCTGACGACGACGATGCTTTCCGTGCCCGGGGCGAAGACCGTGCGTGGCTACTCGTTCTTCGGCGATTCGTTCGTGTATGTGTTGTTCGACGATGGCACGGACCTGTATTGGGCCCGTTCCCGGGTTCTCGAGTACCTGAACCAGGTCCAGTCCCGCCTGCCCGCAGGCGCCAAGGCCTCGCTGGGCCCCGACGCGACCGGCGTGGGCTGGATCTACCAATACTCGCTGATCGATCGCACGGGGACCCAGGACGCGGGACAGCTGCGTGCGCTGCAGGACTGGTTCCTGAAGTACGAACTCAAGAGCGTTCCGAATGTTGCCGAAGTGGCTTCCATCGGCGGCATGGTGCGCCAGTACCAGATCGTGCTCGACCCCGACAAACTGGCCGCGTACGCCATACCCCACACGAAAGTGATCGAGGCGGTGCAGAAGGCCAACCAGGAAAGCGGGGGTTCCGTCCTGGAGTTGGGCGAAGCCGAATACATGGTGCGTGCCTCGGGCTACCTGCAGTCGCTCGATGACTTCCGGCAAATTCCGCTGACGACTTCGGCGGCGGGCGTGTCGGTCCGCCTCGGCGACGTGGCCCGCATCCAGCTGGGCCCGGAAATGCGGCGCGGCATCGGCGAACTGGATGGCGAGGGCGAGGCGGCCGGCGGCGTGATCGTCATGCGCTCCGGCAAGAACGCGCTGGCGACCATCGAGGCGGTCAAGACCAAACTCAAGTCGCTGCAGGCGAGCTTGCCCAAAGGCGTCGAGATCGTTCCGGTCTACGACCGCTCCAGCCTCATCGAACGAGCGGTGGAAAACCTCTCGCACAAGTTGCTCGAGGAGTTCCTGGTCGTCGCCGTGGTGTGCTTCATCTTCCTGTTCCATCTGCGCTCGGCGTTCGTGGCCATCATCTCGCTGCCGCTTGGCATCCTGGCGGCCTTTATCGTCATGTACTACCAGGGCGTCAACGCCAACATCATGTCCCTGGGTGGCATCGCGATCGCGATCGGCGCTATGGTGGACGCCGCCGTGGTGATGATCGAGAACGCCCACAAGCACCTGGAAAACTGGAAGCACGATTACCCGGACAAGAAGCTGGAAGGTGAAGCCCGCTGGAAGGTGATCGGAGATTCGGCGGCCGAGGTCGGGCCCGCGCTCTTCTTTTCGCTGCTGATCATCACTTTGTCGTTCATCCCGGTCTTCACGCTGGAGGCGCAGGAAGGACGGCTGTTCTCGCCGCTGGCCTTCACCAAAACCTACGCCATGGCGGCGGCCGCCGGCTTGTCAGTCACGCTGATCCCGGTGTTGATGGGCTACCTGATCCGCGGCCGCATTCCGGATGAGAAAACCAATCCGCTGAACCGCTTCCTGATCGCGGTGTACCAGCCGCTGCTCAACCTGGTGCTGCGTGGGCCGAAAGTCACCCTGGCACTTGCGGCGGTCGCGCTGGTCGTCAGCCTGTGGCCGCTGCAGCACATCGGCGGCGAGTTCATGCCGAAGTTGGACGAAGGAGACCTGCTGTACATGCCGTCGGCGTTGCCGGGTCTTTCCGCCGGCAAGGCCTCCGAGCTGCTGCAACAGACCGACCGCTTGATCAAGACGGTGCCCGAAGTCGCCAGCGTGTACGGCAAAGCGGGCCGCGCCGAAACGGCGACCGACCCGGCGCCGCTGGAGATGTTCGAGACCACCATCCAGTTCAAGCCCAAGGACCAGTGGCGCGCCGGCATGACTGCCGACAAGCTGGTCGAGGAGCTGGACAAGATCGTCAAGGTGCCGGGTCTGGCCAACATCTGGGTGCCGCCGATCCGAAACCGCATCGACATGCTGGCCACCGGCATCAAGAGCCCGGTCGGCGTCAAGATCGCGGGGACGGACCTGGCGGAAATCGATCGTGCCACCTCCGAGATCGAACGGGTCCTCAAGGACGTTCCCGGCGTCAGCAGCGCCCTGGCCGAACGCCTGACGGGCGGCCGCTACGTCGACGTCAACATCCGAAGAGATGCCGCCGCGCGCTTCGGCCTGAACATCGCCGATGTCCAGTCGGTCATCACGTCGGCAGTGGGTGGCGAGAACATCGGCGAAACCGTGGAAGGCCTGCAGCGCTTCCCGATCAACATGCGCTACCCGCGCGAGATCCGGGACTCCCTGGAAAAGCTGCGCAGCCTGCCCATCGTCACCGAGCGCGGGGCCAGACTGGTGCTGTCCGACGTGGCGGACGTGCGCATCACCGACGGGCCTCCTATGCTGCGCAGCGAAAACGCTCGCCTGTCCGGCTGGGTCTATGTCGACATCCGCGGTCGCGACCTGAGATCGGCGGTGCAGGATATGCAGAAGGCCGTCGCCGAAAAGGTCAAGCTGCCGCCCGGCTACTCGATCTCCTGGTCGGGCCAGTTCGAGTTTCTGGAGCGCGCCACCGCCAAGCTCAAGATCGTGGTGCCGTTCACGCTGATGATCATCTTCGTGCTGCTGTACCTCACCTTCACGCGGTTCGAGGAGGCGGCGCTGATCATGGCCACACTTCCTTTCGCCCTGGTGGGCGGCATCTGGCTGCTCTATTTGCTCAGCTACAACCTGTCTGTGGCCGGAGCGGTGGGATTCATCGCCTTGGCCGGGGTCTCGGCGGAGTTCGGGGTCATCATGCTGCTGTACCTCAAACACGCCTGGCAAGAGCGCCTGGACCAGGGCAAGACCGACGAGGACAGCCTGCTGGACGCGATCCGTGAAGGCGCTGTGCTGCGGGTGCGGCCCAAGGCCATGACCGTCGCCGTGATCCTGGCCGGCCTGTTTCCCATCATGTGGGGAACCGGTACCGGCTCGGAGGTCATGCAGCGCATCGCCGCGCCCATGGTGGGTGGGATGATCACCGCGCCACTGCTGTCGATGTTCGTCATCCCTGCGGCCTATCTGCTGATTCGGCGGCCGCGCAAGGCGCGCACAAGCCCCGCGCGATTCTGGAGGTGGCGTCGTGCAGCCGCTTAGTTGGACTCGGCGGGCGGCCGCGCCAGCGATTGTCCTGATGGGCCTGTGGTTGCATAGCGGCGCCTGGGCCATGGCAGGGATGGCCCCAAAGGACGCCCCCCAGGTCGCTGTTGCATCGGACGCGCTGCGTTCAACGCCCGATGAGGCAGAGCCCTGCCATCCCTGCATGACCTGCCCGGTCGCACCCGCACCCGCCGCGAACTCCTGCAACCACCCCGACGCGCGGCAAGAAACCGGCCGTTGGCCTGAGATTGGCTGGCACATCGACCACGACGCAGGCTGGAATCGTGCGGCAGAGAGTCCTTCTGCTCAGCCGCTGCGGATCGCCTACTGCCGGTGGCTGAATTGACGGCGATCGCGAAGCAAAGCCCAGTCCCCAATCCCTCCCATTTTCCAAAGGAGTCTTTATGGAAACCCGCAAACTGTTCGTTGCTTGTGCGCTGGCCAGCTCTTTCCTCACGGCCGCCTACGCACAGACCCCAAGCACGCCCACCCAGGCCATGGCCAGCGCATCGGCTGGTCATCTGGCCGTCGGCGTAGTAAAGGCCGTCAACGTCCAGAACCGGTCGCTGACTATCTCGCACCAGGCGATCGCATCGATGGGGATGCCCGCCATGACGATGGCCTTCAAGGCTGATGCATCGGTCAATATCGCCTCGGTCAAGCCGGGCGACTCGATCGCGTTCGTGTTGTCTGAAGGAGGCTCGAATGGCCCGGCCATCACGTCGCTGCAGGCGATGCCCGGCGGCGCCGTGATCAGCCAGGCACCGATGGAGGGCATGCAGGGCATGCCTCACCCCTCCGGCAAAAGCATGATGGAGCAATGCCACGAAATGATGATGCAGCGCAAATGAGCGCGGCTTCAAACGTTCAATCACTCACCACAGCAATCAGGACTCACATGAAATTTAGCACCTACACCTTCGTCGCAGCCGCAGCATTCACTGCTGCGGGAGCTTTCGCGCAACAAAAGATGGACGACATGAAAAGCATGGACATGGCCAAGAAGCCTGCGGCCGATGCCAAGCAGGCGACCCACAAGGCCAAGGCCATGGTCAAGAAAGTCGACAGCAAGGCCGGCACCGTGACGTTGGCGCACGAGCCGGTGGCCAGCCTCAACTGGCCGTCCATGACGATGAACTTCAAGGTCAAGGACAAGATGCTTTGGAGCAAGCTCGGAGACGGCAAGAAGGTCGATGTCGAGTTCGTCAAGGACGGCGACGACTACGTTGTCACCAAGGTGAAGTGACCCTCAGGTAAGGGGCGGTCTACGCCGCTCCTTCTCGTCGATCATGCAAGGAAGATCAATTCGCAGCCGGGCATCAGAGTCTGGCGACCTCTGTGATGACGAGCATGCCGTTGCGTTTTTCGGCGTGGAAGCGCACCACGTCGCCAGACCGCAGCGAGCTGGCTCGTGCCTGGTCGACCAGGCGAAACCGCATGGTCATGTCCGGCATCCCGAGGTGTCGGATGGGCCCGTGTTTCACGATCACGGCGCCGCGTTCCCGGTCGACGCTCTTGATCTCTCCCAGCGTGTACTCGGGCAGCGGCGCGGGAGCGCTTGCCTGCCCGGGCGCTTGGACAGACCCGATCGCACCCGCCGCACCCGCCGCACCCGCCGCACCGGCACTCAGGGCCACGGCTGCGGCCGCCAAGACGCCAAGGAGATTCAGTCGGTTCATCGCGCGAGAATCCTCATGCCAGAAATACGCGGACCGCGAGCTTGCGCTGCGCGCCCGCGCCGCGTCCTGCAATCAGTTGGTGCCGCGAGGTCCCACATAGATGTAGCCCATCTCGCCGCCGACGAAACGGTAGCCGTCGGCGTTCACGTCGCTGCCGCGCGCCGCACCCATCTGGGTCGGCGTCGCCCCGCGGTCCAGGTTCGGCGCGGCTTGCGCGGTGTACGGCGCCGCTGCGCGCGGGTAGTCACCGACGTAGTTCAGCGATCCATTCTGACGTGCCTGCTGAACCTCCCGCTGCACGTCTGCGCGGCTGCGCGTGCTGTGTTGCTGCACCTGGCCTGGGAACGGACCGCTGTAGATCGCCTCGCCGCGCTCGCCGGCGAAAGCCGCATCGTTGGTGGCGAACGCCGGGGCGGCGAAGGCGCTCAAGACGGCTATCGAAAGAAGCATTTTGCGGATGAACATGATGATTCCTTTGGAAAGAAGAACACTACGCACCGGGTCACTCGCCGGGCGATGCCGCACATGCGGCATGGAAGAACTTTAGAAATTGCCCCTCGACAGCATGCTGACCGGGCGATTACGAATTGGTCACACGCGTCGCGTCATTCGGCGCATCACCGTGGGGCCGCGTCATCCCTTGCTTGGGACGACTTGTCGTTGCGGCACATGAAGAGGTGCATGGCGGGGCACGCCAGGATCAGGGCGTACGGCAGCGCCTTGGCCATTCCGCCCCAGCCGAGGAAAGAGACGGCGGCAGCCAGCAGCGTGGCCACCGCGAGGGCGATCCACAAACCCCTGCACCGCCAAAAGCTTTGCTGCCGGCAGGACGGTTGGTTATGGACCGCAACAGGAGATGTGTTCATGGATTCGTACTGCCTTCTCTCGTTAACGCGACGGCGTGGCGGCGGACGCTGCGGCGCGTTCCTTGTCGCGCTTGGTCACGACCATGGCATTGGTCGCCCGATCGACCTTGACCATGCCCAGCTTGGGGTGCAGCCAGTAGTAGGTGCCGCTCTTGGACGCCGGGTCGGCGCGGGTGTCGGTGGCGGCGGTGGCAGCGCCCGCGAAGAGGGCGGCGCCCAGAAGGGTGACTGCGAGCTTGTTCACGTGGGTTCCTTTCACCAGGGGCCGCGAGCCGAACACCGTGCACGGCTTTGATTGCAACCTCTGATGACATGAATTCTGAAAAACCATCCTTGACCCGCCACTGACCGAACCATTACAAATTTGTTATGCGGCGCGCGCAGGCCTGCCGAAATTCTATGAAGATCCTCCTTGTCGAAGACGAAAAGCGCGCCGCCGACTACCTGGCGCAGGGCTTGGCCGAGAGCGGTTTCGCCGTCGAGGTGGCTCACAACGGCATGGACGGGCTTCATGCCGCGATCAATGGCGACCACGATCTGGTCATCCTGGATGTGATGCTGCCCGACCTGGACGGTTTCGCCGTCCTGACGGCGTTGCGAACGTCCCGGCAGGTTCCCGTTCTGATGCTTACCGCGCGCGACCAGACCGACGACAAAGTGAAGGGCTTCGAACTCGGCGCCGACGACTACCTGGTCAAACCCTTTCAATATCCCGAGTTGCTGGCGCGCGTACGTGCACTGCTCAAGCGCGGCCATGCGGCGCCGTCCGAGGAGGTGCTGCGAATGGGCGACCTCGAGCTCGACCCCGTCAAGCATCGCGCGACCCGTGCCGGGCAGCCGATCGACCTCTCGGCCAAGGAGTTTGCTCTGCTCGCCCTGCTGGTGCGCAAGGCGGGGCAGGTTCTTTCCCGCACACAGATCGCCTCGCAGGTCTGGGACATCAATTTCGACTCGGATACCAATGTGATCGAGGTTGCGATCCGGCGGCTGCGCGCCAAGATCGATGAGCCCTTCCCGACCAAGCTCATTCACACCGTTCGGGGCGTCGGCTACGTGCTGGAGCAGCGCGGATGAGGCGCGGCAGCCTGAAACTGCGCCTGGCGCTTCTGGTCGGCGTGCTGGGCTTGGCGCAGGCGGCGGCGGTTCTGTTCTTTTCCTATCTCACGTTCGAGCGTGAACTGGACGCGCAGCGCCGCGCCGTGCTCGTGGACAAGGCCAGGCAGGCGCGGCAACTCATCGATGAAATGCGGGACGGTGCGATGGTCAAAGCGAGCGCGTTCAAGCTTGTTGACCTGGTGACAGGGCGGGCCGAGCTGCACATGGCGGTGGCGGGGCCGGCCGGCGGCGAAACCTATGTGGCGTTCAGTCCGGAGGCCGCCGAATCCCTGGAGCGGCTAAGGAACGACGTCTGGCAGACCAATGGCCTCCTCAACTGGCGGACGCGCGAGGGGCGACGGGCCTTGCTCTCCCTGGCTACCGCAGGCAAGACCGCCAACGGCCAGCCCTACGAGGTCGTGCTGAGCATCGACCGCAGCGAGGACATGCGCCTGTTGCGCCAGCTGCTCCTGACCGCCGGCACCGCAGCGCCCTTCGCCCTGGCCATCGTCTTCTTCAGCGCGCTGGTGATCGTGGCCATAGGCCTGAAGCCACTGGAAGGCTTCCGCTCGACGGTGGAAGGCGTCACGGCCCACTCGCTGGCACGGCGAATCCATACCCAGACCCTACCGGACGAGTTGCGCCGCCTTGGGGAGGCCTTCAACCTGATGCTCGACCGGCTGGACGACGGTGTCACCCGGCTGTCGCAGTTCTCCGCCGACCTGGCGCACGAGATGCGTACACCACTATCGACCCTGCTGGGCAGAACGCAGGTGGCACTATCGCAAACGCGCACCCAGGAACAGCTGATTGACGTGATGGAGCGAAACATCGACGAACTCCAACGGCTGTCGCGCCTGGTGGGGGACATGCTGTTCCTGGCCCAGGCCGATCATGCGAAACAAGCGCTCGACTTGCAGTGGCTGGACCTTGCGGGTGAAGCGCGAAACGTTGCCGAATTCCTCGACCTGGATGCTCAAGAGCGGGGAATGAACATCATGGTCGAAGGCCAAGCGCGGATCATGGCCGATCGAAGCTTGGTGCAACGAGCCGTCATCAACTTGGCGACCAACGCCATTCGACATGGGTCGGCCGGCTCTGAAGTTCGGATCGCGATCTCGTCGAGAGGAGAGCAGGTTGTGCTGGAGGTGGTGAACCAAGGAACTCCCATCGACACCGCGCACCTGGCACGCCTGTTCGACCGCTTCTACAGGATCGACAGCTCGCGCGGCCGCGAACACGGCGGGACGGGCCTGGGCCTGGCCATCGTGAAGGCCATCATGAAGCTTCACTCGGGGACGGCGGAAGCCGCGAACGAGCCGGGGGGCAAGGTGCGGTTCTGGCTGTCATTCCCGGCTTCGCACCCGGTCTAGCATCACCCCGGGGCACGGGCGGTGGCGCTACAGTACAAGGCGATCCCAGCTGCCGTAGTGCTCCGTGCTTCGTCGGCCGCGCGGCAAGCTTAAGCCAACCACGGCGATGCCCACAACGATGCCGGCGGCGGAAGCGGCCATGGATGCGCCCGACAAGATCCACGGCGAGGCGATCAGCCACAGTCCCAGCACGACGTTGATGAATCGCAGTAAGCGACCAACCTCCGCCATTGCCGAAATGGCGACCGTGACGATCAATGCCCCGACCAGGTGGTCACTGTCGGCCATCGGTGGTTCGGTGCCAAAAGCAAGGCGCGTGAACATCAGAGCCGCGCCAAGCAAGGTGCACGCTGCAAGCGTCCAGGGAATCTGCACACCGCGCAGTGCCGAGCTGATGGCCTTGCCCGGCGGTGCGTCGAAATCGGGATGCTCATCGCGGCCGCTGCCTGGCGATGCGCCGCCCATGAAGAATGTTCGCCAGAACGGCTCGCCGCGGCGATGGCCCTGGACCAGAAACTGGCTCATGGCGACCAGTTCATCCAGCGTGTAGGGAATCATCACGATCATCGCAAGGGCGGCGAGTAGGCACAAGGAGCACCAGGTGCCAATCACGATCGGCTGGATGATGATGAAATAGATGCTGACGACGCCCAACGGGACGACCACGACGCCGAAGGCGGCCACCATCCACGGCATGGTCCTCCAGCGTTGGCGCCCGCCCATGAGGCCCATCAAGACTTCGAGCATGTAGCTCACCGCGCCCAGGCCGCCATCGGCGATAGGCCAGGCTTTGGAGACACTGGAGGTAATGATGGTCTCGGTGCCGTTGCGCCCGCCCTCGCCGGCAAAGAACGGTTCCCACACGCCACTGACGTGTCCGAGCTGATAGGCGGCCAGTTGCCGCGCGATGACGAAACCGATGAACGCCAGCGCCACGATGGGGAGTCGCTGCAGGTAGGTCGACGGCGAATACGTCCAGCCGACCGGAACATTCGACTCGTCCATCATCGATTCCATGCTCATGCCCGGCATCATGGGCACCAGGACGGCGAAAGCGATGACCAGCGCGCCGACCAACGTATCGTTGTTATAGACGGCCGCGCTGGGCGCCCAGAATACCAGCGGCGCGAACAGCAGCCAGAAGCCCACGGCGGCATTGCCCCACTGGGCCCAGGAGAAACGCGGCGACAACGACAAGGCGCCGAACAGCATGATCAGGGTGCCACTGGCGACGTCGCTCCACCCCAGCCACGCCATGCGCTGCGCGGGCTCCGCCAAGCCGCGCTCGGCGGTGACCTGGCGCACGGTCTCACCGAAGGATTGGGCGTCGAATGCCCCGAAGGCAAAGGCGCTGCTGACGAGCCAGGCGCCCAGCAGGATGTTGAGGTAGTGGACCCACAGCATGTCGAAGTGCATTCCGCGCATCTGCTTGCGGTGCTCCTGCATGCCGGACTCCGCATGGCTTTCGGGATGATCGCTTGACATCTCCGGCTCGAGCACTTCGGCCGCGCGGTCCGCGACCACGGCCGCATCGAGCTTGTTGTCGCGGTACCAAGCGGGCGGATCGGCCTTCAGAGCCTCGATGATCTTGGGCAGTGTCGCCATCACTGTGTGACGGGGACGCCAGCCCAGCAACGCCTTCGCACGGGAGATGTCGACCTCGTAGTGGTCACTCGATATGTCGATCATCCAGGGCCGGGTGAACGGGTCCTCGTCCAGCACCTGGTCTTCCAGCATCGCTCCCGCGCGGGCGAGCCCTTCGGGGATTTCCCGGGTTTCCCACTCCTGCCCATGAACGAGGCATCCGATCGCGTGCTGCAGCGCGGCAAAAGTCGGCGTCTTGGGTTCCGCCAGCAGCAGCGGCAGTTCCGGCGGCAGATCGCGCCGGTGGTCGACGATCCGCTTGAAGGCGTCAGTCAGGTCATTCAAGTGCAGGAATGGCTGGCCCGTGTCCACATTCCCGGGATAGACGCGGCTGTTGAGCTTGCGCTGGTAGATGCGGGCGATCTGGTGGGCCAGGAAGACCGCATGACCCCGATCATCGTAAACGCCGGCGGGCCGAACGAACACCGCCGGTATCCTGCCGCGCTCCTCGCGAATCAACTTCTCGGTCTTGATCTTCGATTCGCGGTATGGCAACTTGGGGTCGAGCGGCCTGTCCTCGTTGATCGGCTCGCCAGGTCGCCCTGGCGCGTGAACCAGCATGCTGCTGGCGAATACAAACTGATGGACCTCGAACGATTGCAATTCACGCAAGAGCCGGCGCGTGCCGGCCACCGTCACCCGCTCATAGTCCGGATGAGGTGTTCCCTCCAGGTCGAAGTAGGCCGCCAGATGGATCACCCAGCCCTGCTGCCCGTCACCGAGAAAAAACAACTCATGGGCAGCTTCGATGAACTGGGGCACGCATCGCGGGGTCACGGTTGAGCGCGTACGCAGGGCCGGATCAGCCACGCCCGGCTGTGTACGAGGCGCTGCGCGAAGCCTCGCTGGCCATTGGTACCGGAGCGCTCAACTGTGAAATCAGGTGTTTGCAGGTTCAAGGGGGAATGGCGCGGGATGCGCGGGAAGGGCGCGCTTCTGGCGACTGGCCAGGTAGAAGCGCTCGATGACCGCCGTGCTGCCCGCGGCCACGGACTGGCCCTCCAGGAACGCATCGCGATCTCGTCGTAGGCGATGCCGAACGCGGTCTCGTCGGGCAGTTGGGGGCGCAACGCCTCCAGGTCGGCCGTCGGTACTTTGCGCACAAGGTCGCCGGCGCGCTCAGGTGCGCGGCGATCGCTCGCATGCGTCCCTTCGTCAATGCCCAAAGCGGCGCCAGATCGCACACACACACCATACCCGAGCTTCGTGAAAAAGCCCATGACGCCTTCTGCCGCATGGTCCGTGCCGACGACCAAGCCGCGCCGCGCCCCCGCAACGGCGTACTGGGCAATCATGCGCTGGCGCGCCTTGACGTTGCCAAGAGCGGTAGCGAAGCATAATTGACCGCCGCGTTGACCAAGATGAACACCAGAACCGCGCCAGTGAGGACAGGCTCGCGACGCGGACTTGTGGCACCAGGGCACGGAGCAACCCATAGGGTGGCAACCCCGAGGAGCTGATACGCGGGTCAGCTGACTTCAGTCATTTGCGACTGCAGGTAGTTCTGTAAACCGACCTTGGCCAGGACATCGAGCTGCGTTTCGAGAAAGTCGATGTGTTCCTCGGTATCCTCCAGGATGTCCTCGAGGATTTCGCGCGAGACGTAGTCGCGCACCGTCTCGCAATAGGCTATGCCGTCCTTGACGGTGTCCTGCGCAGCGCGCTCCAGACGCAGGTCGCTCTCGAGGATCTCCGGAACGTTCTCGCCGACCATCAGCTTGCCAAGTTCCTGCAGATTGGGCAGCCCTTCCAGCCCCCGGATGCGTTCCATCAGCCGGTCGGCAAGCTTCAACTCGCCGATCGACTCCTCGTATTCCTTCTTTGCAAGCTTTCCGAATCCCCAGTGTTTCAGGATCCGGTAATGCAGGAAATACTGGTTGGTGGCCGTGAGCTCGTTTTTGAGTTGAGCCTGCAGATGCTGGATGACCTGTGGATCGCCTTGCATGGTGCCTCCAGTGAACGTGGGGCACCCATTGTGGCCCAAAGTCCACGGACCTTGGATCAGGCGAGCGACGATGCAATCACGCCGGTGTTCTGGCGCAGTCGTGCTGGTTTGCGCCCGTGCGTTGTTTGATCAAGATCAACGCACTTGAATCAAGCGCTGGGATCTTGTTCGATTCCGTTGACCCTTGGCAGGGCGTTACTGATAATGCGACTCGTTATCAGTGGCACTAACAAGAGAAGTCTTCTACATGAATCCGAACACGCGCTTCACCGCCGGCCTTGCTGCCGCATGCTTCACTTTGGCCGCTCAAGCTCTCGAATATCCGATTGGCACGCCGCAAAACGTGGCCGGGATGGAAGTGGCTGCCGTCTACTTGCAACCCCTCGAGATGGAACCTGACGGACACATGCGCAAGGCGGCCGACTCCGACATCCACCTCGAAGCCGATATCCACGCCCTGGCCAGTAATCCGAATGGTTTTGCGGAGGGCATGTGGGTTCCCTACCTGCTGGTCAAGTACGAGCTGACCAAGCTGCCGGGTGGTGAAGTGATCAAGGGCGACATGATGCCGATGGTCGCTTCGGACGGCCCTCATTACGGCGACAACGTCAAGCTCAAAGGGCCGGGGAAATACAAGCTGAAGTTCACCATCTATCCGCCCAATGCCAAGGAAAACGTGATGGGCGCCCATTTTGGACGCCATACGGATCGCGACACCGGCGTGCGTCCCTGGTTCAAGCCGGTCGAAACCGTATGGGAGTTCAGCTACACCGGTGTTGGCAAGAAGGGCGGGTACTGAGGTGAAGGCCGGCACGCTGCACGCGGCGCTGGCTTTGGCCGCCGGGCTGACCTTCGGCTGGCCCGGGCAGGCGTCTGCCCAAGCGTCTGAATTGTTGACCTTCCACATCGTGGCCAAGGAAGGCCGCTTGTTGCCGGACCGTCTTGAAGTGCCCGCGGGCAAGAAAATCAAGTTGACGCTGGCCAACGAAGGACGTTCCCCGGTGGAGTTCGAGAACCTCGATCTGCGGGTCGAGAAAGTGCTCGCGCCGGGAGGCGTGTCCTTTGTCGTCATTCATCCGCTCAAACCCGGCAGCTATCGCTTTGTCGACGAGTTCCACCCCGACACGGCGCACATGCTGCTCATAGCCAAGTGAGATTCTGATGCTCAATGCACTTGTCATCGTCTGGCGCGAAAGTCTGGAAGCCATGCTGGTCATCGGCGTGCTGCTTTCCTGGATCGCGCGCCAGCCTGAGCCGCTCCAGCTGCGACGCGGGTTGTGGCTGGGGGCCTGGGCCGGCTTGGCGCTGGCCATGCTGCTCGGGTTCGCGACTTACGCGGCCCAGAGCCAGTTCGCCGGCCACTCGCTGGAGATCTTCCAGCTAGCGATGGTCCTGGTCGCCGCGGCCCTGATCGTGCAAATGGTCCTGTGGATGCATCGTCACGGACGGACGATGAAGCGCGAACTCGAGGCACAGGCCGGGCGCGCGGCGGGCGCCCTCGGCATCGGCGCAATTACGGCCTTGGCAGTGGCGCGCGAGGGGGCCGAAACCGTCGTGTTCCTCTACGGGCTGGGTATCGAAGCCGGTGGTGGGCAACTGGCGCGCTTGGTCACTGCGGCAATCGCCGGCTTCATGCTGGCTGCTGCGACGAGCTGGATCGTGGCGCGGGGTGCCCGCTTCCTCAATTACCGCACGTTCTTTCGGGTCAGTGAGATCCTGCTTCTGCTCATCGCCAACGCGCTGCTTGCCAACGGCATCGACCGCATGATCGCCATGGACTGGCTGCCGCCGCTGCTCGATCCGGTGTGGGATATCTCCGGGATGCTGGACGACGGCCGCGGTGTCGGTCGCTTGCTGGCCGATTTTGTCGGCTATCGCGCGCGACCGGCGGGCGTCCTGCTCGCAGCGACAGTGGCCTTCTGGACCTTGATTCTGTGGCGCCTGGCGCGTCTCGATCGAAGTTCGCAGCAGCCGTTGGTAAGGAGTACAGCTTGACCGTCACGATTTCCGCCGAGGGGCGTCGGATGAGCCCCTGCGCCGATAGCCAGGAAAGCCGGGCACCGGGACTCGGCCGCCGATTCGCCGGGGCCATTGAATCCTTCTTCGTGCGCTTTCGCCCTTACCTGCCGTGGGTGCACGCCGCCATGTGCGTGGTATTCGTCGCCATCATGGTCGTGCCCTTGCTGCTGCCCGACCCGCCCGAAAGTGCGACGCCGCTGACCCACTTCACCACGTTTGCCAACTACGCCGTGTGGGG
Organism: Stagnimonas sp.; assembly: GCA_030696045.1. Lineage (GTDB taxonomy): Bacteria > Pseudomonadota > Gammaproteobacteria > Nevskiales > Nevskiaceae > Stagnimonas. Next base: position 110,429 of record JAUYNO010000048.1, read on the forward strand.
ATTGTGGTTCCCGCTGCTGTTCCTGTCGGTCATTTTCACCGGGCGTTCATGGTGCGGCCTGCTCTGCCCGATGGGCGCGGCCTCCGAGTGGGTGAACAAGATTGGCCTGCAACGCCCGATTCCCGGCTGGCTGCGCTGGGAAGGCACGCCGGTCATCAGTTTTGTCCTCACCACCGTGCTGGGCCAGACGCTCGGCGTACGCGATCATGCCGAGGCGGCAGCCGGGATATTCGGCGGCACCATGGCGGCCGCACTGCTGATCGGCTTTCTCTACGGACGGAAGAAGCGCGCCTGGTGCCGCCATGCGTGCCCGATCGGCCGTGTCCTGGGTCTCTACTCGCGCATGGGCGCCGTGCAGTTCGCCCCGAAAGTCCGGCTTCCCGGCCAGGACAGCTATACCGAAAAAGGCGTGTGCCCGACCCTGATCGATCTTTCGCGCAAGAAGGAATCGCGCCATTGCATCGAATGCTTCCGCTGCGTCAATCCACAGGCCAAAGGCAGCGTGCGAATGGAATTGCGCCGGCCGGGCGTGGAGATCGAACAGATCCGGGACCACCGCGCCAATCCGGTCGAGGCGTGGTTCCTCTTCCTCGATACCGGTGTCGCGCTGGGCGCTTTTCTGTGGCTGGTGCTGCCGCAATACCAGAAGTGGCGTCAAGCGCTCGGCGCCTGGGCCATCGACCGGCAATGGGACTGGTTGCTGCAAATCGGCTCTCCTTTGTTGGTGAGCGTCCATCCAGAGCGAGCCGAAGTCTTCCTGTGGCTCGATTTCGTGATGATCGTCGGCTTCATGCTGGCCTGCATGGTGGCCCTGACGGTGCTGCTTGCCGCCACGACCAGCGCGTCGGCGCGCCTGGCCGGCTTGGTGGGAGGTGACGGCACCTTCGGCCAGCGATTCGCCGAGCTTGGCTATCAATACGCGCCCGTGGCCATGATGTCCCTGGTCATCGGGCTCGGCGGCATGCTATTCGAACCCATCAAGCACACGCCCCTGGGAGTGCCGGGTATGCACGCGATCAAGGGGGGCTTGTTCCTGCTGGGCGTGATCTGGAGCATTTGGCTGGCCGATCGCATTCTGGTTCGCCAAGGGGTTGCACCGGCGCGGCGCTGGATTCCGCTGATGCCCGCAGCGGCGGGAAGCATCGCCGTCGGGATTGCGTGGTGGCCGGCGATTTTTGGGCTGTGATGGGGTGAGAAAAAGAAAGGCCATGCCGGACACCAACTCGCCTTTCCTCGTTCGCTGGGCCCCCAGCGACTGCCTGCGCCACCGCCGCCGCGATCCCGGCGATGGCGACTGATGCAGCGGTTCAGGCGGAGCCGGTTTGGCACGCTCAGCCTGAGCCTGAGGTTAGCGCTTTCAGCCCTGGCGGCATGCATTTGATCGCACCGTCCTCATGCCGCAATCTGTAGCGGCTCTGTTGCGCAGTTGCGCAAGCTGAACCGGTATTGGCGTCAACGTGGTGCTGTTCCACTACGCCAGGCTGGGCCTTGCACGCCGGCCTATTGCGCCGCGTCATTGAAGTGGTTGTGCCGTTGGAAGTCCTAAGTCAAGGGACGACGTCAAACAGGCTGACGCTCTTCACACAACTGTTGAACGACCCGCTTCTTCTCTTGATGTCGGCGCAATGAGCGCCAACGCCTCGTTCAGCGTGAGACGGAAGCCCGGCTTGGAATCGTGGGTTGCGCACACCTTCAGGGTTTACATGCGTCTCAAGCCGCTACGATTTGCACCGAAACCGAGATCGCCCCACATAGGGTTGGGCTTCCTGTAGAGAGACTGCGACAACTGTCTGCAGGTCGGCTTCCGCGCGGACCCGCAGCAGCGAACGGAGGAGCATGCGAGCACGGCAGGCCCGGGGATGCCGTCAGAACAGGGACTGACAATCGCCGACCCTGACCGCTGCGACAAGCTTCCCCCGGATGCCTTGTGCACCATCCCACACGTGTGACGAGGTCTCGCCCTTCCAATAGTCGACCTCGTTCAGGTAGTCACACTTTCCGGACTGGATGCAAGCGCCACCGAGGAAGTTGGAGCCAGGGCCGCATCCCTGCGGGTCCAGATCGCACAACGCCAGGTTTATGCCAATCGTTCGCGCCTGGACAGAGGCACCATTCAGAAAGTGAGAAGGCCGCGCTCGCGCGGCGGTGCCCAGGGCGGGCGTTATTCGTCTGATGCCCTCAGGGTGCCCCTCGACATACTGCTTCACCTGATCGCACGAAACGGCGACGAGGCTGGGCGCGGGTGCGGGCGCGGAAGTGGTGGCGTGTTGGACAATCGCAACGAGCAGCGCTTCGGACACGCTACCGAGTTCTACCGCCTTGCGACTGAGAGCCTCGGCTTGCTCATGCAACCCGCCTTGGCGAGCAAAACCGGCGCAGCGCGCGGCAAAGGCTCGGGCGTACTGCGCTCGGCGGCCCCATTCCTCTCGGGACAGGCTGGTCGGCATCACCGTGGTAACCCAATCCTCGATCTCCCCCTCGCCCATGGCAACGAAGCCCGCGCACTTTCGCCAAGCGACTAGACCTGCCTCGACCGTCCTTTTGTCGGATGATCCAATTGCAGCCTGGAAGTCCGCAAAGAGGTTGCGCTGATCGAACGGAAGATTGGCGTCCGGCCTTGTAGGAACACGGCCAGGCTCTACCGAAAAAGACGGCGGATTCACTCGCCCCGGGGTCATTTCACGTCCGAGTGAGGAGGGAATAGCCGCAGGCGTTGGCTCGCCTTCCGGTCGCGCGATCAAGATCGTCGCGGTGACTGCGGCAACGCCGACAGCTAGGAGAGTGAGACGCATTCTTGGTGGACTCCACGGCAAGTGGCGAGTGGGTCATAGCAAGCGAAAGTTTGCAGTTAGGCGCCGTTAAGAGTGTAAGAGTGTAAGAGTGCTTCGGACCTTTTTCGCGAAAAACTGCGAACCGCCACCCGCCCCCGCGATCGCCCTTGCACATGGGCGCTCCATGCGATCATGCGAAGGCAGGACCTCCTGGCCGGCCGGATGGTCGGCGCACCGCGGACGGCTCCGTTCGGCTGCCTCGTCGGCGACGAAGCTTGAAAAACGCTCGGCGCTTGGAGATGCCGTCCAATATGCCACAGCCCGAGCACCGCGAATTGACCCGTCAAGGCCTGTTCCGTAGCCACCTCATGGCGGCAGCCGAAGCAGCTTGCATCGCCGAGGTCGGAAGCGAGCCCACATTTACGGTCGCCGGGACTTGCGGCTCAGGGTCGCCGCGGCGCCTACTTCTTTGTGGGCACCGTGCACATGGACATCCTGCTCGCTACCTGCGCGCGCGTGATCGTGCACTCGCGCCGCTTCCTCGAGCCCGTGCAATATGCCGCAATCCCGAACCACATGGTGATCGGCACATCGTTCTCGCAGACCGCGCAGTTCCTTCTCAAGGATTCTCAATTCGCGGATGCGGGACACGACGTGTCCGATGTGTCTGTCCAAAAGCCGATCGACTCCCCCGCAGCTTTCCGCCGGCGCATCCTTGAATTGCAGAAGTGTTCTGATCTCCTCGAGCGTCATATCCAGGCAACGGCAATGACGGATGAAGGCTAGCCGCTCGATATGGTCCTGGCCGTACACCCGGTAGTTCGCTTCCGTGCGCGTTGGGCACGGCAACAAGCCCAACCGCTCGTAGTAGCGGATGGTTTCGGCCTGGGTTCCGGTGGCTTGCGCGATTTGTCCGATTTTCATTGCTGCTCGATCAGGATTAAGCCTGCTCTTTGCGAAACTCGGGGCCCCATCCCAGCTCAGTTGTTCGGGGTCCCTTGACCTTAAGGTCGCTACAGGGTTTCCAATTCAAACATGAAACAAGAAGACCACTGGGACCCTGTTGCCGCCCTGCCCGCCGACGGCTGCGGCTCCGCCGCCTGTGCCATTTCCACTTCCGCCACACCGGCCGCTGCCACAAGCCACTCGTTCGGCATTGCGACAATGGACTGTAGCGCCGAAGAGGCGGAGATCCGAAGAGCTCTGGAGCCGATACCCGGAATCCGTTCTCTCGGCTTCCAGCTGGGAGCAAGGACACTGAAGATCGCCGCCTCCGAGGAGGCGTTGCCCTTGGCGTTGGCGGCCATTCGCGCAGCGGGGTTCGATCCCAGGCCGCTTCAGGGACAGCAGCGCCCGCAGATCAAACCAAATGCCGCAACCGGCACTGGTTCGGCTCGGAGCTACAGGATCGCCACGATGGACTGCAGTGCCGAGGAGGCGGAAATCCGTAGGGCCCTGGAGCCGCTTCCGGGCATCCGGTCGCTTGGATTTCAGCTGGGCGCCCGGACGCTCAAAATCGACGCGGCCGAGGACGCCTACGAGCTGGCGCTCGCGGCAATCCGCAAGGCCGGGTTTGATCCCGTCCCAATACAGGCGGAAGCGATTGTGCAGGCCAATTCGGGCGATGCGGCCGGGCACGCCGATGATCATGCGCACGACCACGACCACGACCACGACCACGGCTTCGGCGGCGGCATTTCGCGGCTGGTGATTGCCTTGGGGCTGGCCACGGGCGCGGAAGTCATTTCCTTCTTCGCACCGGATCAGCTGGCGTGGAAGGTGGCCAGCATGGTCTTGGCGGGTATCGCCATCTGGCTGTCCGGTATCGACATCTACAAGAAAGGAATGAGTTCGCTTTTCCGCGGCAAGCTGAACATCAACGCCCTGATGTCGGTCGCGGTCACGGGTGCATTTCTGATTGGGCAATGGCCCGAGGCGGCGATGGTCATGGCGCTCTACGCGATCGCGGAACTGATCGAAGCCAAGGCGGTGGACAGGGCGCGCAATGCCATCAAGAGCCTTCTGGCGCTGGCACCGGAAGAAGCGCTGGTGCTTGCCGAGGACGGTGCCTGGGTGGTCACCCCGGTGGCAGACGTGGCGCTGAATTCGACGGTCAGGATCAAGCCGGGAGAGCGCGTACCCCTGGACGGAACGGTGATCAAGGGAAATGGCGCCATCAACCAGGCGCCTGTCACAGGCGAGAGCATTCCAGTGGACAAGGGCCCCGGGGATCCGGTGTTCGCCGGCACGATCAATGAAACCGGGGAACTGGAGTTCCGGGTGACGGCGGCCGCCAGCAACACAACGCTGGCGCGGATCATTCAGGCCGTCGAACAAGCGCAGGGAACACGCGCTCCGACCCAGCGCTTTGTGGACCGCTTTGCGGCGATCTACACACCCGTTGTCTTCGCGATCGCCGTCGCGGTGGCAGCGTTCATGCCCTTCCTCATGGACTTGACCTGGCTGGAGGCGATTTACAAGGCCCTGGTTCTGCTGGTGATTGCATGCCCTTGCGCTTTGGTGATATCGACACCCGTCACCGTGGTCAGCGGCTTGGCCGCGGGCGCGCGCAGGGGAATCCTGATCAAGGGCGGCACATACCTCGAAGATGCCCGCTTGCTGAAGGCGGTCGCCCTGGACAAGACCGGGACGATCACAGAGGGCAAACCCAAGCTGGTCGAATGGAAGGTTTGGGACGGCGCCGACGAAGATCTTGCCAAGCGAGCAGCCGCCAGCCTCGCGTCGCGGTCGGACCACCCCGTTTCCAGGGCGATCGGGCAGGGGCTGGGCGGGCAGCCCGGCGAAGTCGATGATTTCAAGGCGCTTCCGGGGCGAGGCGTTGAGGGCGTGGTGGACGGCCTGCACCTGGTCCTGGGCAATCACCGGCTCATCCATGAGCGCGGGCAGTGCGGGGAGGCGCTGGAGGCCGAGCTGGCCAAGCATGAACAGCAAGGGCATACCGTCACGCTGCTGGCGCAGGACACCCGGGTCCTGGCGATATTCGCGGTGGCCGACACCATCCGCGAGACCTCCAGGCAAGCAATTGCCGACCTCAAGGCTTTGGGCGTTACCCCAGTGATGCTGACCGGGGACAACATGGCGACAGCGAAAGCGATCGCGGCGCACGCAGGCATTTCCGATGCACGTGGCGACTTGCTTCCGGAAGCGAAGCTCGATGCGATCAGGGAGATGCAAGAGCGCTATGGCGCTACAGGCATGATCGGGGACGGCATCAATGACGCGCCGGCGCTGGCGCAGTCCGACATTGGTTTTGCGATGGGCGGCGCCGGCACCGACACGGCCATGGAAGCCGCCGACGTCGTCATCATGAATGACAACCTGGAGCGGGTGGCGGAGACCGTGCGCCTGTCCATGCGCACGCACGCAGTGCTCTGGCAGAACATTGCGGTGGCCTTGGGGATCAAAAGTGTCTTCCTGGTGATGGCCATATTCGGCAGCGCGACCATGTGGATGGCGGTCTTCGCCGACATGGGCGCGAGCCTGCTGGTGGTGGGCAATGGGCTGCGGTTGCTGCGCGGAACCAGGCACACAAGCTCCGTGGCCAACCCGGAGAGTGCGCGCAAGCCACAGCATTCCCATGCCCACTGAAACTTCCCGCCAGAGCGGCGGTTCTTTCTCGGAAACTACGAATCCCCGCAGGCAACTGCATCAGGGCCGCAGCCATGAGCTCGTCGCATAACCACGCCCTGCCCACCGCTGGCAACGAGAAGGTGCTCTGGATAGCCCTGGGCCTGACCTCCGCGTTCATGGTCGCGGAGGTCATCGGCGGCCTGCTGACCGGCAGCTTGGCGCTGATCTCCGATGCGGCGCATATGTTCACGGACACCGCGGCTCTGGCCATCGCACTGGCCGCGATTCGGGTGGCCAGGCGCCCGGCCGATGCTCGCAGGACGTATGGCTACCACCGCTTCGAGATTCTCTCGGCAGCATTCAACGCCCTGCTGTTGTTCGGGGTGGCCATCTACATCATGGTGGAAGCCTACGACCGGCTGCGAAACCCGCCGCAGATAGAAACAGGCGGCATGATTGCCATCGCGGCATTTGGTCTGGTGGTGAACCTGATCAGCATGCGTCTTCTGGCCGGCGGCAAAGACGCCAGCCTCAACGTCAAGGGCGCCTACCTGGAAGTTTGGAGCGACATGCTCGGATCGGCGGGCGTGATTGGCGGCGCCTTGGTAATTCGCTACACGGGATGGGCGTGGGTCGACCCGGTGATCGCGGTCGGCATCGGACTTTGGGTGTTGCCCCGAACCTGGATCTTGCTGAAAGAGAGCCTCAACATCCTGCTCGAGGGCGTTCCGCAGGGTGTGGAGCTCGAAAAGGTCACCCAGGCGATGACGGCTGTGCCCGGCGTCCAGAGCGTTCATGACCTGCACGTGTGGGCGTTGACCAGCGGAAAGGCGAGCCTGACCGCCCATGTGGTCTATGCGCCGGGGGTGCAGCCCGAAACCTTGCTACTGCCCCTGAAGGAAGTGCTCGCCGAGCAGTTCTCCGTCTTTCACACCACTTTGCAGCTTGAGGCCCGGCCCTGCGCCCACACTCAGGACGGATGCAACTACGTCGGCGCGCAATCCGGAAGTGGACCCGATGAACACGCCCACTGAGCGTGCCATCGGGCTCTTCACGCACCAACCGAGCGCGCTTTCAGGGCATCGTGACCGCAGCCCCCACACGTCGGGCGGCCCAGGTCGGGTGCTTTTGTGCTCGTTCCAGCTCGGCCAGGACCTGTTCGCGCGTCAGCGCAGGCGTGCTCGACTTCACGGGGAGCGGCACGCCGAGCCGGTGGAAGTTCCAGCTCCCATCTTTTTTCGATTGCTCGATCTCCGCCAAGACTTCGCTGCGCGACTTGCCGGCTTGCGCATGATTGGGGTGCACCGTGTAGCCCATTTCCGTCGTAGCCGAATGAATGGTTCCGCTTGCGAAAGCAGGCACCGATGCCATTGCGAGAACGAGGACTGCCATGGGGGTACGAATAAGCATTGGTCTATCTCCAGAGGATCATTGCGAATGACGCTGTGGCGGGGCCACCGCGGCGACGCGACTGTCGCATCACGGTCGCCAGTCTGCCCACCAAGAACCGACACCAATCGAACACCAAGATTACAAATACGTCATGTTCCGCTGAGAGGCGCCGCACACCGGCTACGCTCCACGACATGAGAATTCTTGTTGTTGAAGACGAGCGCAAGTTGGCCGACTACCTGCACAAGGGCCTGACCGAGCACAGCTACGTGGTCGATGTCGCGCGCGACGGTATTGATGGCCGTCACTTGGCCATGGAGGGTCAATACGATCTGATCGTCCTGGATGCCATGCTGCCCGGTATAGACGGATTCTCATTGCTGGGCGACGTGCGCAAACTGAAGAACACGCCGATCCTGATGCTGACGGCGCGTGACAGTATCGAGGACCGTGTTCGCGGGTTGCAAGAAGGAGCGGATGACTACTTGGTCAAGCCCTTCGCATTTTCCGAATTGCTGGCACGGGTAAGGGCGTTGCTGCGCCGTGGTGGCCAGTCCCTTGAGGCAACGACGTTGCGACTTGCCGATCTGGAGCTTGACCTCCTGCGGCGCAGGGCATCTAGGACCGGTCGGCGTTTGGACCTGACGGCGAAAGAGTTCGCGCTGTTGGCGCTGCTGCTGCAGCGCCGGGGCGAGATCTTGGCACGCACGACGCTGGCCGAGCAAGTTTGGGACATGAATTTCGACAGCGATACCAATGTGGTAGATGTCGCCGTGCGCAGGCTTCGCAGCAAGCTTGACGATCCCTTCGAGACAAAGCTGTTGCACACGGTGAGAGGCATGGGCTATGTGCTCGAGGACCGAGCCCTGTGAAGCACGCTGAGCCGACGCCCTATTCCCTGGGTCAGCGCCTGTCGTGGCTTTTTGCCACCCAGACACTCGTGGGGCTCGGGGCCGTCTGCGCGTGCATCTATACCGTCATGGCCTTCAATCTTGCCGGTAAGGCCGACTCAGAGCTCAGCCGCAAATCCGAACTGATCAGGCATTTGGTGAGCGAGGCTGCGCAAAGCGGAGACCTGCCCGCGATGCGGCACAAGCTGGATGAATTCTTCATGGGGCACGAGGATCTGCAGGTGACATTGCTGGACCGCTCCGGAAATGTGACGTATGAAAGCCCGGGTTCGGGCCGGCCGGCACCCCTGCTGCGCTATGCCACCTTCGACCTGCCGCGTAGCACTGCGCTTCCAAACCTTGCGCAGGCAAGAATCATCATGGACCGGTCCGGCGACGCTCAATTGCTAGCCGGCTTGGCCTTTGCGCTGCTGGTAGCCACCATCCTGGGGGCGGCTGTGGTTTCGGCCGCCGGATTCTGGGTGGTGCGACGATCCCTGGCGCCGCTGAGAGGTCTCGCGCTGCAGACTCGTTCATTGCGCGCCGACCAGTTGGGTCAGCGCCTGTCACTGGAGCGCCCAGTGCGGGAGCTCCAGCCGTGGATCGATCAGTTCAACGAACTCCTGGGCCGGCTGCACACTTCTTACCGCCAGTTGGAGGGGTTCAATGCCGACGTGGCGCACGAACTGCGCACACCACTTGCCACCTTGATTGGCCAGAGCGAGGTTGAGCTCACGCGTGATCGCAGCACGGCCGAATTGCGCGAGACCCTGGGCTCCAACTTGGAAGAGCTGCGGCGTTTGTCCTCCATCGTCAATGACATGCTGTTCCTGTCCCGGGCGGATCGCGGCGCCAGGGCGGCCCCTGGCGCCGCGGCGAGCTTGGCCCAGGAGGTCGCGCAGGTGCTCGAGTTTTACGATCCGATCTTGGTGGAGAAAAACTTGACCACGCGGCTGGACGGGGATGCCAGGATTTCATTCGACAAGGGGTTGATACGCAGGGCCGTGTCCAATCTGCTGAGCAATGCCATCCGTTACGCCGACCCGGGCAGTGAGATCCAGGCCGAAATATGCCAAAGTCCGGCGTCGGCGTCGGCGTCCGTGGTGGTGAAGAATGCCGGGATTCCGATATCGGAGGTGGCTTTGCCTCGACTCTTTGATCGCTTCTTCCGCATCCAGACGTCGCGTGAGGGTGGCGACGAAAATCACGGGTTGGGCTTGGCAATCGTCGCAGCTATCGCTCGCATGCACGGCGGGCACACATTGGCGCGTTCCGAACACGGCATCACGTCCATAGGCTTCACCTTGTCAACAACGACGCTGGCTTCCGAGCCCAAGAACAATGAGGATGAGTGACCGAATCCAGCAGAAACGCATCTATGCGCGGCAGATGCAAGAGTTCGAGCGCAGCGCTGGCCAGGACCAAGAGCTGCGCTGGCGATGGCTTACGGCGGTGCATTCGTGGGTCGGGCCCATTTCAGGCTGCATCTGCACAACCATACGGCCATGTTGGGTTACGCCGTGCGGACGCGAGATTGGAGGAAAGCCGTGGGGGCAGCTGTTCCGGATCGCGTTCGTGCCCCTTGGCCATACTTTCGGAAGGTTGCCGACCGGCAATATCGGCCGCTCCACGGTCAGCGCGTTCCAGCCCATGTCCTTGGATGCGGGCACCCCGGCCGCAATCTCCCGAGCGCGGCGCCAGGCAATGGATGAGGCTGCACGGAGTCTCCTGCCATGATGTCCTGGTCCCGGGGTCGCAGCGCGTTTTCACTTAGAATCCGCCGCATGCGCCGTTGGCTGATCGTATCTTTAATGCTGTTGATGCAAGTCCAGTTCGTCTGGGCGGCGGCCGCGGCATATTGCGGGCACGAGCCCAATACGGCTGCATCGGCTCACTTTGGGCATCACGAACATCGTCATCAGGGGGCCGATGTGCAAGGCGCTGAGAAAGCGGGCAAAGGTATTGCCTCCCTGCACCTAGATTGCGAAAGCTGCCACTTCGGCACGTCCGTGAACCTTCCCCCGCCGGCAATCACGATTGCCGAGCTTCCTGAGTTCGAGTTTCGTTGTGAATGCAGCCCGCGCTACACGTCACACGTAACCTCGGCACCCGAACGTCCAGATCGAGTCTCCCACCAAGCCGCCGCCTGATCGGGTGGCAGCCTTGCGTTCCGCCTTGGCCAAGTAGGTCCAAGCGAATGCTGGCGTGCCCGCCCGCCGCTTTAGCTGAGACAAGAAGGATGATTCGATGCAAATTCCCCCTTTGGCGCTGGCCTTCGTGCTCATCGCCGTGGCCCCCCATGTCGGGGCACAGAATGCCGCCACTGGAACACTGACCCTTGCGCAAGCAATGCGGCTAGCTGAGACGGCCAATCCGGCAGTGCGCTCCCGCGAGGCCCAGTTTGCTGCCGCCGAAGGCGAACGCCGAGGGGCTGCTTCTCATTTTTTTAACAATCCGGAACTCAGGGTCGAGCGCGCCCGCCGACGATCGAGCGCGCCCGATGGGCAAACCAGTGAATGGACCGCCGGCATTGCTCAACCGTTGGAAATCGCGGGCCAGCAGTCGCGGCGCCGAGAGGCCGCAGCGGCGTCTATCGATGCGGTGCGTGCCGAGGTGGAAGAGGCGCGCCGGCAGGCACGAGCCGACGCAGCCTCGCGTTTCCACGCGGTGCTGGCGGCACAGCGTCGCCTGCAGATCGAAGAGAGTTCCGTGGACCTCTTTGACCGGACCTCCCAGGCGGTCGCCAAGCGCAGGGCCGCGGGCGAGGACACCCGCCTGGATGCGAATGTCGCGCTGATTGAAGTAGAGCGAGCCCGCAACGCCCTGGCTCGGGCTCGCGAGCAGTTGCTGGAAGCCCGCGGTGAGTTGGGGACCGTGCTCCAGCTGCCGCCCAGTGCGATTCCACAGGTGACCGGCGAACTGGGGGTGCCCGCTGCCGCCGCGCTGCCGTACACCATCGAGCAGCTGCAGGCCTCGGCACAGGCGATCCCCAAGCATCGAGGCTTGGCGGCACGTCTGGACGCCGCGCGCGCCCGACTGGGCTTGGCCCGTGCCGGCCGATATCCGGATGTGACGCTCGGCGTCAGCGTGGCCAGGGAAGGCCCCATGGATGCACGCGAGCGGGTGACTACGCTCGCCCTTTCGCTGCCGCTGCCGTTGTTCAAGCGCAATGACGCGGCGATCGGCGAGGCCACAACTGCGGCGACGCAAGCCGAAATTGAACGCACCAGTGCTTCGCGCGAGGCGCTGGCACAGGTGCAGCGGCTGTGGACCAAACTCGACAGCCAGCGCGACCGCGTCCAGCGGCTGCAGCGAACCATGCATCAGGCGGCAACCGACAACCAGCAACTGGCTGCCAGATCCAGGCAGGCGGGCCAGATCGGCCTGCTCGAGCAGCTCATCGTCAACCGCCAGGCACTGGATGCGGAACGCGATCTGGTTGACGCTCTGGCGGATTTCCACGCAACCCGAATCGAACTTGAGAATGCGGCCGGCTGGTCGCAAGAAGGATCCAACTGATGAAGACGCTGTACAAGCTTGCCGGCAAATCGCTGCGGCTGACCGCATTTGCGATCGCAATGGCGACCACGCTCGCCATTGCCGGCTGCGGCAAAGGCGCAAAGGACGAGCATGCCGCCGAGGGTGACAAGCACGCCGAGCACGCCGGCGGCGAGGGCAAGAAGGAAGAACACAAGGAGCCCGAGGAGTTGACGCTGACGACAGAAGAGGCCCAGCGCGCCGGGGTGAAGGTCGAGGAGATCAAACCGTCCGCGATGGGCGCGACGATAGCCGTAACGGCGACCATCCAGCCCAGTCAGGAGCGCCTTGCGCGCATCGCGCCTCGCATCGAAGGGCGGATCACGTCGACGCCGGCCAAGCTCGGCGATGCCGTCAAGGCGGGACAGACGCTCGCGACGCTCGACAGCGTTGCCGTGGGCGAGGCCCATGCGAGCTGGGTGCAGGCGCAGGCCGAGCTTCGGATCGCCGAGTCCGATTTCAAGCGGGCCGAGTCGCTGGTGGCCGACGAGATCATTCCGCGCAAGGACTTTTTGCGCGCCCAGGCGGAACGCGAAAAAGCGGCGGCCAACCTGCGCAACGCGGCAGATCGGCTGCGCCTCATGGGGGGCACGCCCAACGCACGGGGCTCCGGCGTCTCAGGGTTCGTTGTGACCGCACCGTTTGCCGGGACCGTGATCGAGAAGAAGGCGACCCTTGGCGGCTTGGCCAGCCCGGCTGAACCGATCTACACAGTTGCCGACCTCAGCCGGGTCTGGATCCTGGCCGACCTGCCGGAGTCTGCTCTTGCGAAGGTGCGGGTCGGCGCGCGTGCCAGCGTCACCGTTCCGGCCTATCCGCAGCAGACCTTCGAAGGCCGGGTCGGCCATATCGGCGCCGGCGTCGACAAGGAAACCCGCGCGGTCAGCGCTCGCATCGAAGTAGGCAACCAGGACCGTCGCCTCAAGCCTGAGATGTTCGCCACGGCCAGCATCGAGGTGGCCGGCGATTCGCGCGGCGTGCTCTCGCTGCCGGACGAAGCCATTGTCCTGATGCAGGGCCAGCCCACCGTCTTCGTCTTCGAACAGGGCGCCTACGCCATGCGCGTGGTCGAGCCTGGCGAGCGCGCCGGGGGCCGCACCGTGCTCAAGTCCGGCATCAAGCCCGGCGAACAAGTCGTGACGTCCGGGACGTACGCGCTCAAGGCCCGCAAGTTGAAATCGCAACTCGGCCACGGCCACTGACAGGAAAGCACATCAATGCTCAATGCAATCGTTGAGGCCGCCCTGCGGTACAAGGTCCTTGTCCTGGTGGGGTTCGCAGTGCTCGTCGGCCTTGGGGTGATGGCGTTTCGCCAGGTTCCGGTGGACGCCTTCCCGGACGTGACGCCGGCACAGGTCAACATTTATACCGAGTCTCCCGGTGTTGCCGCCGAGGACATCGAGAAACTGCTGACGGTGCCGATCGAAGGCGCGATGGCGGGTTTGGCGAACGTCGAAGTCGTCCGCTCCGTTTCCTTGTTTGGCCTGTCCTACGTGGGCGTGTACTTCTCGGACAACGTCGACATCTATTTCGCGCGCCGCCTCGTCGGCGAAAAATTGCAGGAGGTCAAGGGCCGCCTGCCGGAAGGTTATGGCGAACCCGTGCTGGGACCGAATAGCTCCGGCCTGGGCCAAGTGTTCTGGTACACCATCGAGGACGCGGACAAGAAGCTCAGCGCGATGGACTTGCGCACGCTGCACGACTGGACCGTGCGCCTGATCCTGCGCACCGCACCCGGCGTGGACGATGTCACGACTTGGGGCGGCCATGAGAAGCAGTTTCAAGTGCAGATCGACCCGCAGCGGCTGGTGCGATACGGTCTGTCGTTCAAGGACGTGATGGAACGTTTGGCCGCAAACAACAAGCAGGTCGGCGGCCAGTTTCTGAACATCGGCGCCGAGCAGTACCTCGTGCGAGGCCTGGGACTCGTGGAGAACGGCGCGGACATCGGCTCCATCGTCGTCGCGGAACGCAACGGTGCTCCGGTCTATGTACGGGACGTGGCGGTGGTCAAGGAGGCGCCTGCGGTGAGATTCGGCGCCGTGACGAGGAACGGCCAAGAGACGGTGCTGGGCATCGCGCTGTCGCGGATGAACGAGAACGCTGCGACGGTGGTCGCGGCCGTCAAGGCCAAGCTTGCCATCGCCCAGGCCGCACTGCCCAAGGGGATCGAGCTCAAGGCAGTGTATGACCGCACCGAAATCGTGGACAAGGCCATGTCGACGGCCACCAGCGCGCTGGTCGAAGGTTCGATCCTGGTCGCGATCGTGCTGTTTCTTTTTCTGGGTGAGTTCAGGTCGGCCATCGTGGTGATCGTCACCCTTCCGTTGGCCATGCTCTTCGCCTTCATTTGCATGAACCGCTTCGGCATGTCGGCAAATCTGATGTCGCTGGCCGGGCTGGCGATCGGCATCGGCATGATGGTCGATGGCGCGGTGGTGATGGTGGAGAACGCTTTTCGCCTTCTTTCGCATGCCCGCGAATCGGGACGGCCCATCAACCGAACGAACATCGTGCTGGAGGCTGCGCGCGAAGTGGCGAACCCGATTGCCTTCGCCATCATGATCATCATCGTGGTGTTCCTGCCACTGTTTTCACTGACCGGTCTGGAGGGCAAGCTGTTCAAGCCGATGGCCCTCACCATCACCTTCGCGATGGCCGGTTCGCTGCTGCTGTCTTTGACGCTGGTGCCGGTGCTGGCGGCCCTGATCCTCAAGCCAAAGGAGGAGAAGGACACCTGGCTCGTGCGTCGCGCCAAAGGCATCTACCTGCCATTGCTTGACAAGGCTCTGGAGCGCAAGAAGCTGGTGGTCGGGATCGCATTGGCCCTCCTGGTCGGATCGCTGGCCCTGTTTCCGTTCCTCGGCAAGGAGTTCATGCCGACCCTGCAGGAGGATGCGATCATGTTCCGTGTGGTGGGCATACCGTCGACCTCGCTGGACGAGTCGATCCGTGTTGCTAACGTCATGGATGTCAAGCTGCGACAGAAGTACCCGCACGTGCGTTCCGTGCTCGCCACCATCGGGCGCGCGGAAAAAGGCGAGACCGCCGACGTGAACTACATGGAGGTCCTGCTGGACATGAAGCCGCAGGATGAATGGCCCACCAAGCAGTCGTATGCCGCCTTGGGCAAGGAGATGCAGGAGTACCTGGAAACCGAGGTGCCCACGGCGGTGTTCGGCGCTACCCAGCCGATCCAGATGCGCGTGGAAGAGCTGATCTCCGGCGTGCGCGCCACGCTGGCCTTGAAGGTCTACGGCGAAAGCCTGGACAAGCTCGAGGACCTCTCGGCCCAGCTGAAGGGCGTAATCGGCGCCGTGCCGGGTGTGACCGACCTGTCGGCCGAGGCCAACAAGGGCAAGCCGCAGATGGTGATCAAGGTCGATCGCGCGGCCGCCGCCCGGTACGGACTCAACGCCGACGACATCCTGCAGGTCGTTCAGGCCGGGATTGGTGGCGAGACCGTCTCCACGCTGATCGACGGAACCCGCCGGTTCGACATCGCCGTGCGCCTTGCCGACCAGTTCCGCAGCAGCCCGGCGGCCATCGCGGCAATCCCGATCCGCACGTCGGAAGGTGCGCTGGTGCCGTTCTCCCAAGTGGCGAAGATCGAACTGGACGAAGGCTACACGTTCGTGCGGCGCGAGGCCCTCCAGCGCTATGCAGTGCTGCAGATGGACGTGCAGGGACGCGACGTGGACAGCTTCGTGAAGGATGCGAACGCGGCCATCGGCGCGAAGGTGAAGATGCCCACCGGTTACTGGGTCGAGTGGGGCGGCGCCTTCGAGAACCAGCAGCGCGCCATGGCACGGCTGGCCCTGATCGTGCCCCTGACCATCGGCCTGATTTTTATCCTCCTGTACACCGCGTTCAATTCGGTGCGACACGCCACGCTCATCATCGCTAACGTCCCGTTTGCGGTCATTGGAGGGATCTTTGGGCTGTTCATCACAGGCCAATACCTGTCGGTGCCCTCGGCGATCGGCTTTATCGCAGTGTTCGGGGTGGCGATGCTCAACGGGATTGTGCTCGTGACCTTTCTGAACGATCAGCGAAGACATGGTTTGTCCATTCGCGATTCGGTACTGCAGGGAGCGGCGCTGCGGCTGCGCCCCGTCCTCATGACCGCGTCGGTCGCCATCCTTGGCCTGGTCCCCATGCTCATAGCGTCCGGCGTCGGCGCTGAGACCCAACGTCCCCTGGCCACCGTGGTCGTAGGCGGGCTCATTACTTCGACGCTCCTGACCTTGCTGCTGCTGCCCCTGATGTACGAATGGTCCGAATTGCGTGCCGAGGCCAAGCAGCGAGCCCGCGACGCCGCGGATGACAACAGTTCCCAGCCAGCCAACCTTGCCGAGGAGGCATCATCATGAAAGAAATCAAGGCCTATGTGCATCGCAACCGTGTTGCAGACGTTGTTGATGCGCTCAAGAACTGCCCCGCCTGGGGTGGCGCCCGGGGCGACAGGCGGCACAACCTGGCGCTTTACATCGTGAAGGGGTTTTTGGTGCCTACCGATGTGGCGGAGAAAAACTTCTCTATCGATCTGGGCGAAGAGGTCGTCAATGAGTACAAGCTTGAACTGATTTGCGAGGACGGTGAAGTCGATGACTTCGTTGCGGCCGTCGTCACGGCCGCCCGTACCGGTCAAAAAATTGCAGGCTGGATCACGGTCACTACCCTCGCGCAAGCCGTGCCCATCCACTAACTCTTCGTTCCACCCTGATCTCGAAAGGAAATCTCATGAACCGCTTTCTGGTTTCGCTGCTCGCCGCCTCTGCCTTCTGCCTGCCCGCCATGGCGGTCGAAGACCATAAACCCAAGTACGGCGGGGTCGTCGTGGAGACCAAGGCTGGCGACCTCGAACTCGTCGCCAAGCCCGACCTGATGGTCATTCACGTCAGCGATCACGGCAAGGCAATGAAGCTGACAAGCGGCACCGGTAAGGTGACCGTGTTCAACGGTAATGACAAGACCGAGGCACCGCTGACGCTGGTCGGAGACAAGCTTGAGGCGAAAGGAAGCTTCAAGGTCGCGCCAGGTGCAAAGGTGCTGGCGGAGGTGGCATTGAACGGCAAGCCCGCCGTTGCTGCTCGTTTCACGCTGAAGTAAGACTGGATACGGCAGCAGCCGTTCAAACCGCTGGATGGATGACGTTCCTCAAGCGCATACCCGATCTCCCGCTGGCGATGACGCTGCTGTGGATGTGGTGCGTTGTCGTCTTTGTGGTCGTCGTCTCGTACTTCGTGGTGCGATGGTGGAACAGGCGCCATCCACCACCCCGGCCAGACCAGCGTACGTACACGCAACAGCTGCGACGCCGCCTGGCGCAGGCTAAGCACGGTGGGACCGACCCGGTGGGATCACGGAATGTGCGGATCGAAGCATTGCTTCGGCGCTTTCGCAACGCAACCAAGAAGGAACACCAATGAATTTCATGAACACTTCCCCCGGTTTACCAGTACGTCGCCTCGGTTTTTCGATTGCCCGGTTATTGGGCTTGGGTTCCCTCGCATTGATCGTCACGGCCTGCGCCAGCGTCGTCTACGAAGGAAAGTACCCTTGGAAGGAAGGCTGGCGGGAGGCAAAGGTGATGCAAGTTGGCACGAGCACAGAGATCGGAAAGCCGCAGTACTCGGACTGCCGGGGCAAACTGCCCCCCGAGCAGGTCGCGTCCGGCCAGTTCGCGTCCGTCCTCTACTCGAATATGTCACGCAGGCACCGCAGGGTGCTCCCGCTGCAGCCTGGCGATGCATTCCGGCCGGGGGAGGAGGTCTACGTCAACGTCACGAGTTGCACTGCCCCGATGGTGCGCCAAACTCCTGGCGCCAGGTAGGCGAGCCAGTAAACCGGCGGACGAAGCCAAGCCGTTTCATGTGGGTCCTTCTTCATGGCCACGATCGCTCCCTTGGCACACAACGTGATCCTGCGGTACGGGGCCTTCCCGGGCCACGCATTGCATATTTATAGCGAGATCAGCCACGTGGTTGCCTTTGCCGTCCTGGGAGTTCTCATTGGCCAGAACAAAGGGCCCGTGCGACATGACGGTGTGTTTGCTTTCTGTTTCGCACTGGTGGCGGGCATGTTCGCACCGCAAGCCTGGACAGCATGGGGTGCTTTCCCCACCTTCGAAAAATTCGCCAGTCCCGGCGGTATCGTGGTGGCGGGTTTGCTGGTCATTGTTGCCAAGCCTCTTTCGAGCGGACAACTGGCCGCCATCGCCGGACTTACGGGGGCGATTCACGGCATCGCCGCCGGTCTGGTGGTGTCCTCGAGCACTCAATGGGGGCCGTCGACCTTGGGCGCCCTTGTTGCGAGTGTGAGCATCGCAGGTGTGGGGCTGGTCATTGCTACAAAGGCGGATGAGCGAATACAACGCGCAGTCTTTCGCATAGCCGGCATCATCGCTGTGGCGCTGGGCCTTGTACTCCTGGGAGCATGTTCTCAGGCGGCGGCGTATGGTCAGGCATCGCTGGTGCTGACCTGCAAAGTGAATGGCTTACCCGTGCGTCGATTGGCTTCGCTCATGCTATCGCCGATGCCGCCGCCTGGCACTCAGAGCCAATGGCTAGGACCCTGGCACGGGCTTTCGAGTTTTCCACATCCGCAACCGTCCGGCCGAAGGCTGAAGACGGAGGCAATTAACAAAAAGGAGTATGAAAATGAAATGTCCCAACTGTGCAGATTCGACGCTGGTGATGTCCGAGCGACAGGGCGTGGAGATAGACTATTGCCCGCAGTGCCGCGGCATCTGGCTGGACCGGGGCGAGCTTGACAAGCTGCTTGATCGTGCTGCGGCGGCGGCGCCCCCGGCCGCGGCACCGACCGGACGGCCGGACTTCGTGGATTCCGACTTTAGGCGCGGCGGTCACTCCCAACATCGCCGCAAGAATTCTTGGTTGAACGAGATTTTCGATTGAGATGGAACGCATCACTCGCGCGATGCCCTGGTGGCTGCTGGCCATTGCAGTCATCCTCATGGACTTCCTGACCAAGGCGTTCGTGCGCGCCGAATGGCCATTGGGGACAGTGATTGAAGTGACGCCTTTCTTCAATTTCGTCTCGGCGCGCAATCCGGGCGCTGCGTTCAGCTTTCTGGCAGACGCGGGCGGATGGCAGCGGCACTTCTTCGTGCTGCTGGCAGCGGTGGTCGGTGTGATCCTTTCATGGATGCTCACCTCTGCGCAGCGACGCCTCAATGCTGTCGGGTTCAGCCTGATCCTGGGCGGCGCGCTGGGCAATGGATACGACCGGCTCGTGCATGGTGCGGTGACCGACTTTCTGGACTTTCATGTCAAGAGCTGGCACTGGCCCGCCTTCAACGTGGCGGACATCTCAATCTGTCTGGGTGCGATCGCCATCGTCCTGGCGTCGATCAGCGCTGGACAGGCGCAGCATGGTGCGGCAAGTCCGCCCGGGACACCCTGACACACAACATTCCAGTCGCTGCCCCGGCTCCTGAAAGCGCTGCAGGTGCCCGCATCGCGTCAGCTGCCGAGCAGCTGGTGGCGCACATTATCGGCCAGGGGCTTCACGCCCATGCCGTAGCGGGTGTAGAGGCGCAGCCGCCGCTGCGGGTCGAACAGGTACGATGCGGCAGTGTGTTCCATGACGTAGCTCGTCTCGGTCGGGCCGGGCACCTTCCTGTAGAAGATCTTGAACTCCCTGGCGACCTCGGCAAGGCAGCAGTTCGAGAAGGATGTTCCGCAAGACGTGGTCCAATTCGGCAAAGCGCCGAAGAATTCCGGAAATTGTCCGTCGCAAGCATCCCTGCGGGATTGCCGGATTGCCCGCGATCGGCCGACGCATTCCAATTCCGTTCAAATGCATATTGGAGGACTTCATGACCAATCGTCGACAGTTCACACAAGCCGCCTCCTTGTCCCTTCTGGGCGTTCTTCCGAGTGCAGGCGCCCAAGGACAACCCGTGGAAGGTACGCACTACCAGGTCCTATCGCGGCGGCAGCCTACCCGTGATCCAAGGCGCGTCGAAGTGCTGGAATTCTTTGCCTACAGCTGCCATCACTGCCATGACTTCGAGCCGGCGCTGGACGACTGGCAGAAGAAGCTGCCGCCCGACGTCCTCTTCCGCAGGATACCTGTCGCCTTCCGCGAGGATCTCGTGATCCACAACGAACTCTATTTCGCGCTGGAGACGCTGGGCCAGCTTGAGCAGTTGCATCGCAAGACGTTTGAAGCGGTCCACGGATCTCGTGGCGGGTTGAAGACGCCCCAGGACATCGCAGCCTTTCTGCAATCGCAGCGCGCCGACCCTACGCCGGTGTTGGAGACCATGAGGTCGTTCGCCGTCGCTGCGAAGGTCAAGCAGGCGTTTGCACTGGCCACCGGCTACGGCATCGAAGGCACGCCGTCACTGGGCGTCGACGGTCGCTGGCTGACTGGCGGTTCGATGGCTGGATCCAACGCGCGGTCGCTTCTGGTCGCAGAATACCTGGTTGCGCTAGCAAGGCGAGCGCGGTAGGCAAACTGGCGTTTCACTGGTCCTTGAGCTTCTCGATGATCGGCAGAATCGTCTTTTGCAGCGATTCCGCCGTCACAGGGCCGATGTGCTTGTAGCGGATGATCCCCTTCTGGTCGATGATGAACGTCTCAGGCACCCCGTAGACCCCCCAATCAATTCCGACGCGGCCATCAGCGTCCATGACCGAAACGTCGTAGGGATCGCCTCCTTGGGCCAGGAACTTCAGCGCATCGGGGCGCTTGTCCTTGTAGTCGAGCCCGATGATCGGCACGACATTCACCTTCTTCAGGTCCATCAGTACTGGGTGCTCGAGCTTGCAGGCAACGCACCAGGACGCCCAGACATTGAGCATCCAGACCTTGCCCTTCATGTCCGTGGGCGAGAACGTTTTCTCGGGCAGGATCAGTTGCGGCAGTGAGAACCCGGGCGCCGCCTTTTCGATAAGGGGGGAGGGGATTTGTCGCGGATCGCGTTGCAAGCCTATCGCCAAAAAAACCATCAGCACGAAGAACAACGCAAGGGGGATCAGGAAACGGGCTTTCATGTCCTGGCCTCACCGGACCCGCGAATTGTT
This sequence comes from Stagnimonas sp., assembly GCA_030696045.1. GTDB lineage: Bacteria > Pseudomonadota > Gammaproteobacteria > Nevskiales > Nevskiaceae > Stagnimonas. The sequence continues at coordinate 131,666 of JAUYNO010000048.1, forward strand.
TTCGGGATGTCCAAGAAGGCCAGGGCCTTCTTCGTCGCCATCAGTGGCGACGAGGATGGGCAAATGAGATAGAACAATCATGAGCATCGATGTTTAGCTTAGTGGCAGGGCGAGGCGTATCTTTTGACTGATGTCAAAGCGTAGTTGATGGAGCCGGGCCTTGGCGGAACGATACAGCGCTAGGGTCGTCGCGGCTCATGACAGATTTGTAATCTGATGGTCAGCGCAGTGTTGGTAGCAGCGGCCTAGGGTGGACTTCGCGAGGCGAGGCTGCATCCGGCCGATCCCGAATGGCCGGGGTAATCGCAACGTGCGAAGGAACTCCTGTCATGGAACTTTCACTCAAGCAATACGCGGGGAAATGTGTTCACGGCGCTGAGGTGTTTTACGTCCTGTTCGTGTTGGGCGGATTCCTGCCGATGCGCAGCGCTGCGGGCGTCGAACTGCACCACAAAATCTTCGAAACTCTTCCTGCCTTCGTGTGGATCAGTATCGGAAGCTTTGCGCTGGGCGCTGTTTACGTGTTCGCGTTCGCCTGGATCTTCGGCGCCTACTTCGTGGGGATGCACAACTCAAGCCTGATCAGCGGTCAACTCGCGCGCTAGTCCCAAGAACCGGATCGCCTCGCGCCCCTCTTCTCGGATGGAGTTCGTGCCAGGGGACGCCTTGGCGCGACCATGGAGTGGTGCACTGGCGGTCCGTCGGTGTCATGCCGGATAGAACTGCAGGAACATGCCTCGCTCGGACTCGTTCTTGACGGCGTCGGGTGCCGCATTGTACGCGATCTAGTCGGTGCAGATCCATTCGCCATTGACGCGGGTATAGGTGTGTTGCGGAAAGATGTAGCCGACCTCCCCACCTGCGTAGCGGCCGCCATCGGCTGCGACGGGATTGGCGCGGAAGGCGAGGAACTCTTGGCGCACCGCTTCACGCGTGAGCGTGCTGCTCACCGGACGATCGATCCATCCGGCCTCACCGCCAACGAAAACGCTGGCGCTCTGTGCGAATGCTGCCGGCAGGACGGCAGCGGCAATGGCGAGAACGAAGATGCTCTTGCGAACAGACAATGATTGACTCCTTGACAGTGGATTTGCGGCTGCGCCTTTTGGCGGGATCCAGCGGGATGCAACCCCTGGATCTCGGTTCCAACTGTATGAATTCAGCCGCGACAGTACGCTGACGCCGCGATTACAAATACTCATGTCTGGGCCGTCGGCAAGGAGAGAGCGTCACAGCGATTTTGGGCCGTTCCGTCGGAGTTGTGCAGCGAATCGTCAGGAGCTGCAGCACCCCGCTTTGCTGCTGCTCTGCACGGGTGGACATGCCACTGTCCCGAACGAGCAAAAGACGCAACAGTCGCCAGATTTGGGGCGCAGCATGGTGTGGCACTGCTCGCACTCATAGAACCACCGGCACGCATCCGTGGGCATTTCTTCCGTCGTGGTATGTCCACACTCAGGACAGGTCAGCGTGGATTCGAGTAGCACCGCGCTCACGGCTTGCCTCCCGAGACGGCCGAAGGGAAGC
>JAUYNO010000050.1 GCA_030696045.1 Stagnimonas sp.
CCGCACGAGGTTCAACTCATCGCCGCCCTTGGGGCCATGTTCATGGATCCACAGCTCGCCGCTCGCCGGGTTGATCGCCGCGCCCTGCGGGTTGCGGTGGCCGTAGCTCCAGATCTCCGGCCGTGCGCCGGGCGTGTGCACAAAGGGATTATCGGCCGGCACCGTGCCATCGGCATTCAGCCGCACCAGCTTGCCGAGGTCGTTGTCCAGTGTCTGCGCCTGCTCGCGCTCGGAGGCGCGCTCGCCCAGGGTCACGAACAACTTGCCGTCGGGCGCGAATACCAGGCGCGAGCCGAAATGGGCGCTGCTGTCGACGGCGGGCTGCTGCTGGAAGATCCGGGTGAAGCCCCGCAGCCGCCCCTGCTCACGGTCCAGCCGGGCGTAGGCGACGGCGGTCCCGTTCTTGTCGCCGCGCGGTTCCGAATAACTGAAGTAGATGCGTCCGCTGCGCGCGTAGTCGGGCGCCAGCGCCAGGTCCAGCAGGCCGCCCTGCCCCTCGGCGGCCACGGCGGGCAGGCCCGCCAGCGGCGCGCCGGGGCGACCGTCGGCCCCAATCAGGCGCAGGCGCCCTGGCCGCTCGCTGACCAGCATGTCGCCATCGGGCAGGAAGGCCAGGGACCAGGGATGTTCCAGTCCGCGTGTCAGCTCGGTGACGGTGAGGGTGCCGTGCTGCGAGGGGAACCGGCGCTCCGGCTGTGCGGCCGCCGCCGCCGGGGTCGCGGCCAGCAAGGGACCGCGCGCCAGCAGCGTTCCACCGACCAACAGCAAGAGCAGCAGCAGGAGCAGCTGCGCGCGCCGGGACGCGGTGCGGCCGCTCATGCCGCTCTAGCCACCGCGATGGATGGTGAACGGCGAGAAGGCCTGGCAGCTCGGCATCATCGACAGGGTGTTGATGTTGACGTGCGCCGGCCGGGACGCCACCCAGTGCACGGTGTCGGCGATGTCCTCGGCCGACAGCGGCGTGGTGTTCTCGTAGACCTTGGCCGCCTTGGCGTCGTCGCCGTGGAAGCGCACGTTCGAGAACTCGGTGCCGCCGCAGAGGCCGGGCTCGATATTGCTGACCCGCACCGGCGTCGTCACCAGATCGGCCAGCAGGTTGAGCGAGAACTGCCGGACGAAGGCCTTGCTGCCGCCGTAGACATTGCCGCCCGGATAGGGCCATTCGCCGGCGGTGGAGCCGATGTTGATGACGTGGCCGCGACCGCGCGCCACCATGCCCGGCAGCAGGGCGCGGGTGACATACATCAGGCCCTTGATATTGGTGTCGACCATCTGCTCCCAGTCATCGAGATCGGCCCGGTGCGCCGGCTCCATGCCCAGCGCCAGGCCGGCGTTGTTGACCAGCAGGTCGACTTCGGCGAACTCCGCCGGCAGGCCGGCGATGGCGGCCTCGACGGCAGCGCGGTCGCGCACGTCCAGGGGCAGCGGCAGCGCGCGCGGGCCGATTTCCGCCGCGAGCGCCGCCAGCCGCTCGCCGCGCCGGCCGGCGATCACCACGCGGGCGCCGTCGGCGGCAAAGCGGCGGGCGATGGCGGCGCCGAAGCCGGCGCTGGCGCCGGTGATGAAGACGGTCTGCGGCTTCACGCCTTGCTCCGCGCCCGCGCGATGGCCGCCCGCACCTGCGCCGGCGCCGTACCGCCGTAGGTGCTGCGCGCGGCGACGCTGGCATCGAGCGTGATGTGGGCGTAGACGTCGGCACCGATCAGCGGGCTGAACTGGCGCAGTTCCTCCAGCGGCAGGTCGGCGAGGTCGCAGGCCTTCTGGGCGGCATGGGCGACGGCGCTGCCGACCACGTGGTGGGCGTCGCGGAAGGCCAGGCCCTGGCGCACCAGATAGTCGGCGAGGTCGGTGGCGGTGCTGAAGCCCTTGGCGGCGGCGGCACGGCAGTTCTCGCGTTTCACGACGATGTTCGGCGCCATGTCGGCGTACACCGCCAGGCAGTCGCGGGCGGTGTCGAGGGCGTCGAATAGCGGTTCCTTGTCTTCCTGGTTGTCGCGGTTGTAGGCCAGCGGCTGGCCCTTCATCAGCACCAGCAGGGCATTGAGGTCGCCGACCACGCGGCCGGTCTTGCCGCGCACCAGTTCCGGCACGTCGGGATTCTTCTTCTGCGGCATGATCGAGCTGCCGGTGCAGTAGCGATCCGGCAGCGCTACGAAGCCGAACATCGGCGTCGACCAGAGGATCAGCTCCTCGCTCCAGCGCGACAGGTGCACCATCAGCAGGGCGCAGGCGCTCACGGTCTCGATGGCGAAGTCGCGATCGCTGACCGCGTCCAGCGAATTTTCGGTGACGCCGTCGAAGCCCAGCAGTTCGGCGACGTAGTGCCGGTCCAGCGGATACACGGTGCCGGCCAGCGCGGCGCTGCCCAGCGGCAGGACATTGGCGCGCTTGCGGGCATCGAGCAGCCGCGCCCGGTCGCGCAGCAGCTGCTCGCGCCAGGCCAGCATGTGGTGGCCGAAAGTCACCGGCTGGGCCACTTGCATGTGGGTGAAGCCGGGCATCACCGAATCGGCCTCGCGCTCGGCGAGGTCGAGCAGGCCGGCGGCCAGCCGGTCGATCAGGCCGACCAGCTCGTCGATGCCGTCGCGCACGTACAGGCGCACGTCGGTGGCGACCTGGTCGTTGCGGCTGCGGCCGGTGTGCAGGCGCTTGCCGGCTTCGCCGATGCGCTCGGTCAGCCGCGCCTCGATGTTCATGTGCACGTCTTCCAGGCCAAAGCTCCACTCGAAGCGGCCTTCGGCGATGTCGGTGGCGATGCCGTCGAGACCGCTGACGATGGCCTCGACATCGGTGGCGGCGAGCACACCGACCCGGCCCAGCATGCGGGCATGGGCCTGGGAGCCGGCGATGTCCTGCTTCCACAGCCGCTGGTCGAAGGACACCGACTCCGAGAAGCGCTCGACCAGGGCCGAGGTGGATTCGGTGAAGCGGCCGCTCCACATGCGATTTTTGCTGGCGTCCTGGCTCATGGCGGCATCTGGTTGAATTTGTGGCGCGGGATTCCCTGCGGCGCGGCATTATAGGGACCGAGGAAACCAGGACGGACTCACCGACTCCAAATGAAACCCACCGTCGTCCAGCCCGAAAGCCAGCACAACCTGATTCCCAACTTCTGCCGGGGCGAGGCGATCTGGCTGCTGATGCTGGTGATGCAGATGGTCGCGGTGATGCTGACCCTGGTCAGCGCCGAGCACGGCGCCCCGGCCCTGGAGCAACTGGTGCTGCTCTCGGTGTACCTGCAGTGGCTGGGACTCTCCAGCGCCATGGTGCTGTGCCTGGCGCGACGCTGGCTGAAGCTGGCCCGGGTCGGCGTGGTGTTCTTCGTCTGCTGGGGCCTGCTGGTGCTGGTCACCCTGGTGATCGCCGACGCCGCCTGGTGGATCGCCAAGTACGCCAAGTGGGCGCGGCCGCTGGCCGAGACCCGGATGGAATTCATCGTCCGCAATGTCGCCGTCAGCGCCATCCTGTCGCTGCTGCTGCTGCGCTACTTCTGGGGCCGGGCGCAGTTGCAGGCGCAGGTGCGGGCCGATTCCGAGGTGCGCTACCTGGCCCTGCAGGCCCGCATCCGGCCGCACTTCCTGTTCAATTCCCTCAATTCCATCGCCTCGCTGATCTCCACTAACCCCGAGCAGGCCGAGGAAATGGTCATCGACCTCGCCGACCTGTTCCGCGCCAGCCTGGAAAAGCGCAACCGGCTGGTGAAGGTGTCGGAGGAAATCGAGTTCGTGAAGACCTATATGCGCATCGAGCGGGTGCGCCTGGGCGACAAGCTCTGGGTCAACTGGGAAATCGGGCCGGAGGCGCACAGCGCCCGGGTGCCACTGCTGATCCTGCAGCCGCTGGTGGAAAACGCCGTGCACCACGGGGTTTCCCGCCTGCGCGCGCGCGGCGGCATCACCGTGGCCATCCACAAGGACGGCAGCCGGCTGGTGATCGATGTCGAGAACCCGATCCCGCCGGAGGACGCTCCCAAGCGCGAATCCACCGGGGTTGCGCTGGAAAACATTGCCCAGCGCCTCAAGCTGATTTACGGTGACAAGGCCAAGCTTGAGCAAGGTCCCGAGCAGATGGATACCGGTCCGGTGTACCGTGCCCGCATCCAGGTGCCGTATACGACGGAAGAGTCTCAGCAGGGCCCGCAGAGCGGAATGCCGCAGGGTCTGGACGAAGGGGAGTGACGATGCGCGTGGTGATCGTGGACGACGAACCGCTGGCCCGTGAACGGCTGCGGCGGCTGATGATGGAATTCCCGGGCTACGAGATCATCGGCGAGGCCGGCGACGGCGAGTCGGCGCTCGACCTGATCGAGGACGAGGAGCCCGACCTGGTACTGCTCGACGTGCGCATGGGCGGCGTCGATGGCATCACCGTCGCCCGCCAGCTGGCCCAGCTCGACATGCCGCCGGCGGTGATCTTCACCACCGCCTACGCCGAGCACGCCCTGAGCGCCTTCGACGCCCAGGCCGACGCCTACCTGCTCAAGCCGATCCGCAAGGAGAAGCTGCGCGACGCCCTGCTCAAGGTGCGCAAGCTCTCGCGCGCCCAGAAGCCGGCGCCGGCGCCGGTCGACCCCAATGCCAAGCCCAGCCGCGAGTTCATCCTCGCCACCACCCGCGAGGGCCTGGTGCGGGTGCCGGTGGACGACGTGCTGTACTTCCTGGCCGACCAGAAATACACCACGGTCTGCCATCTGCACGGCGAGGTGCTGATCGAAGAGTCGCTGAAGACCCTGGAAGAAGACCTCGCGCCCCTGTTCATCCGCATCCACCGCAAGGCCCTGGTGGCGACCAAGTACATCGCCAGCCTGGAACGCCGGCGCGGCGAGGAAGAAGACGACGATTCCGCCCACGGCCTGCGCATGCGGCATTCGACCGCGCTGCTGCCGGTGTCGCGGCGGCGCCTGTCAGAGGTGCGGCGCTTCCTGACCCACGACGGCGAGGCGACCTGAGCCCGTCGCCGCTCCCCCTCCCCTGGTGCGGGGTTAGACCAGCGTTTCGCTCATCCGCGTGCGCATGTCGAACATCGCCGCCGGCCGGTCCGGGTGCTCCAGCCGGATCTTCGCCACTTCGGGCAGCAGTTCCAGGAACAGGCTGGTCAGCCGCGGATCGAAGTGCTTGCCGGACTGCTCGCGCAGATAGGACACGGCGTTCTCCGCTGGCCAGGCCGGCTTGTAGGGACGCTCGCTGGTCAGCGCGTCGAACACGTCGGCGAGCGCGACGATGCGACCGACGATGGGGATCTCCTCGCCCTTGAGGCCGCGTGGATAGCCGGAGCCATCCCACTTCTCGTGATGGGTCAGGGCGATGCGGCGGGCGATCTTCAGCACCGGCGCATCGTGCTTGCCGATGATGCCGGCGCCGATGCCGGGGTGCATGCGCATCACCCGCCATTCGTCCGGGGTCAGCGGGCTGGCCTTGAGCAGGATGCGGTCGGGGATGCCGATCTTGCCGAGATCGTGCATCGGCGCGGCCTGCTCGATCAGCTCGGCCTCGGCGTCCGACAGGCCGGCGGCGCGGGCGATCAGCGCGCTGACCTTGCTCATCCGGTTGATGTGGGCGCCGGTCTCGTCGTCCTTGTATTCGGCGGCGGTGCGCAGGCGCCGCACCAGTTCCAGATGGGCACTGGCGATTTCCCGGGTGCGGGTCTGCACCAGGCTGGCGAGCTGGCGTTTCTGCGCGTACAGCTGCTGGTGCAGTCGCAGGCGGGCGAAGGTGACCGCGACATCGAAGGGCGCGCGCAGGTAGTCCTGGGCGCCGGCATCGAAGGCCGCGAGTTCGGAGGCCGAGCGGGCCGGGGCATTGAAGAACAGCACCGGCGTGAACCGGGTGCGGACATTGCGCTGCAGCCGCTGGCAGGTGGCAGCGGGATCGAAGTCGGCGGCCGAAGCATCGACCATGATCAACTCGGGCGGCGGGTCAAGGAACTCCAGCACCGGCCCCAGTTCCGCCTGGCCGATGAATAGCGCCTGCACGCCCAGCCGGGCGATCAAGCCACGCAGCGACTCGGTGTAGTCCGCCGCGCCGGCCACCACCAAGATGGTGGATTTGCGATTGTCTGCCTCCAAAAACCTGACTCCAGAAAGTAGCTAAGCCCGAAATCGCGCGCCGCGGGCAGGACAGTATCAGGCCCCGCCCGATGCAGCCTAACCCGTCAGCGACAAGCCCCAGCGCGCCACCAGACGCGCCAACTCCAGTTCCGCGCTCTCGAAATCATAAGCCGACAGCTGGCGTTCCAGTGTGTCGAGTTCCTCGGCCTGCCCCTGCTGGGCTCTCTGCGCCCGCAGCACCAGCACCTGGCTGCGGGCCGCCGTGTCACGGCTGTTGAGCAGCTGCAGAAGTTGTACCACGCAAGCCGCCAGATCCAGGCCCTGGACCGCCGGAAGCTCGGCGGCGATGGGCCCGGGCGGCTCCGCCAGGCTCAGCGGCAGCTGCACGGTGAACACCGTGCCCGCCCCCGGATTGCTGCGCGCGCTGAGCTCGCCGCCCATCAAACGCACCAGCTCCTGGCTGATCGTCAGCCCCAGGCCGGTGCCGCCGTGACGCCGACTAATGGCATCGTCCGCCTGCTCGAAGGCGTCGAACACGCGCGCCAGCTGGGCCTCGCTCATGCCGATGCCGGTATCGCTGATCTCGAACGCCAGCAGCGCCTGCCCGGCCGGGGCCGGCGCAACCGCAGACACCCGCAGGCGGACCAGACCGCTGTCGGTGAACTTGGTCGCGTTGGCCAGCAGGTTGAGCAGCACCTGCTGGATGCGCAGGGCGTCGCCGAACAGGCGTTGCGGCAGCGCCGGCGCCATGTCGATGACGAACTGCAGGCCCTTCTCGGTGGCGGCGGTGCCGGCCAGCAGGCGCAGGGTGTCGAGCAACTCCGGCAGCGCGAATGGGGCGGGCGATAGGCGCAGCTTGCCGGCCTCCAGCTTGGAAAATTCCAGGATGTCGTTGAGCAGCCGCAGCAGGGCCTTGGCCGCCAGGCTGATCTTGCCCAGCCGCTCCCGCTGGGCCGGCTCCCGCTCGGCGTCCAGCGCCAGGTGCGAGAGCCCGATCACCGCGTTCATCGGGGTGCGGATCTCATGGCTCATATTGGCCAGGAAGCGGCTCTTGGCCTGGCTGCCGGCCTCGGCGGCGCGCCGGGCTTCCTGCAGTTCGGCCTCCAGCCGCTTCTGTTCGGTGGCGTCCAGCACCACGCCGTTCCAGACCACCTCGCCATCCGGCTCCCGGCGCGCGCTGGCGGTGACATGGACCCAGCGGGGCGCGCCGCTGGCGGTGCGCAGACGGTAGTCGAGCACAACCGTCTCCTCGCGCTCGGCGGCCGCGTACAACAGCTCGCGGGCGCGCTCGCGATCCTCAGGCAGCATCACCTCGAACGGCAGCGAGGCCTTGTTGAGCGTGGCCTCCGCCGGGCGCCCGGTGATGCGGGCGATGCTGTCGCTCATGTAGGTGAAGAACTCGCGGCCGGCGAGATCGCGCTTCATCTGCCAGATCGCGCCGGGGAAGTTGGCGACGATGTCGTCCAGCCGCGCATGGGCGTCGGCCAGGGCCACTTCCAGCGCACGCCGCTGGCTGACGTCGATCAGCACGCCGGTCCAGACCAGCTCACCACCGGGCTCGGTGTAGACGTTGGCACGCACCGACAGATGCCGCAGGCTGCCGTCCTCCGACTGGTAGCGCAGCTCCAGCTGCAACTGGCTGCCGTCGAGCGCGGAGCGGTTCAGCTCGCTGAACATCCGCTCGCGGTCGCTGGCCGGCACGTTCTGGAAGGTCGGCGCGGCATCGCCCAGGTGCTCGGCGGGGCGCCGACCGGTGACCCGCAACACACCCTCGCTGACGTAGTCGAAGCGGTAGCCCGCATCCGGGTCCCGGCGCAGCCGGAACACCGCGCCCGGGACGCTGTCGATCAGCTCCTGCATGCGCTGGCGGGCGGCGTCCAGCTCCTGCTCGATCTGCTGCACCCGGCTGGCATCCAGGGTGATGCCGTTCCAGACCAGGGCGCCATCCGCCTCGGCCCGGGCGCGGGCCGCGACCTGCACCCATTTCCATTCGCCGCTGGCGGTGTTGAGGCGGTAGCGTTCCTCGTCGATGCCACCCTGCTCGGTGAGCCGCTGCATCAGCGCCTGCAGGCGGCCAAGATCGTCCGGATGCACCGAATCGAAGGAGCGCGTCTGCATCAGCCGGTTGGTTTCCTCGGGCGTGCGGCCGGTGATGTGGCGGATGCCCTCCGACAGATAGGTGTAGTGCTGGCGCCCGTCGGGCTCGCGGCGGAACTGCCAGATCGCGCCCGGAATGCCCTCAGCCAGCTCGCGCAGGCGGCGTTCGGCCTGCTCAGCGCGGTCCTGGGCCGCGCGCCGACGGCCGATCTCGCGCCGCAGCGACAGCGCCCAGGCGAAGGTCAGCAACAGCAGCAGGGCGGTGCCGGCCAGCGCCAGCAGCTCGTTGCGGGTGATGCGGTCGCCCGGTTCGGCACCGGGCGCCGTCATCCAGCGGCTGCGGATCGCCGCCATGCGCTCGGGTGGAATGCCCAGCAACGCCTTGCTGAGGATGCTTGCCAGTTCCGGCCAGTCCTTGCGCACCCCCATCCGCAAGTGATTGCGCAGGGCATTGATCGGGGCCGCGATCTTGAGGTTGGTCAGGCCGTGCAGCTGGATGTGGTAGTTGGCCACCGCCAGCGGCACCGTGGTCGCCACCGCGCGGCCGACGGCGACCGTTTCCAGCGCTTCACGGATGTTGGCGACCAGCACCGGCTTGAGACCCGGGTAATCGCGCAGGAACAGCTCGGTGGTGCCAAAGCCGCGCACCATGGCAACCGTCTGGCCGTCGAGGTCGGCGAGGCTCTCGACGTAGCCGCCGTCGTCGCGGGTGACGATCACCTCGAACAGGTCGAGGTAGGGTTCGGTATAGCGAAGATATTCCTCGCGCCCGGGTGCCGTGATGATCGCCGGCAGCAGATCCACCTGCTGGGTACTGGCTGCATGGATCACCGCCGGCCAGTCCGGCAACTCCACCAGCTCGAAGCGCAGGCCGGTCATCGTCGCCAGCTCTTGCAGCACGTCCTCCGACAGGCCGGCGTGTCGACCTTGGTCGTCGATGAAGTCAACCGGCGGCCAGGCCCGATCCGCGCCGAAGCGCAGCACCGGGTGCTCGGCGATGAAGTTCTGTTCCGCCGCGCTCAGCGCCAGGCGACCGCTGGCGGCCGCCGGCTGCGTCAGCGCCAGCGTCAACAGCCCGGCGAGTCGCAGCGGCCTGAACATGCCTGGACGGTGCTAATCGGCGGCGGCGACGAGCCGCTTGCGCAAGCGCAGGTTCAGCAATTCCACCGCCACCGAGAACGCCATCGCCGTGTAGATGTAGGCCTTGGAGAAATGCAGCTCGACGCCTTCGGCCATCAGCACCGCGCCGATCATCACCAGGAAGGCCAGGGCCAGCATTTTCACGGTCGGATTGCGGTCGACGAAGCGCGCCAGCGGGCCGGAGAAGAACATCATCGAGATCACCGCGATGACGATGGCGGTGATCATCACCGGCAGGTTGTCGGTCATGCCGACGGCGGTGATGACCGAATCCAGCGAGAACACGATGTCGAGGATCATGATCTGGACGATGGTGCCGATGAAGGTCACGCCGGCATCGCCGATTGGGCTGCCGGCCTCGTGGGTCGCGCCGGACAGCATGTCGCGGATCTCCTTGCCGGCCTTGTAGACCAGGAACACGCCACCGAAGAACAGGATCAGGTCGCGGCCGGAAAAGCCCATGCCGGCGAGGCTGAACAGGTCGTTGGTGAGTTTGGCGATCCAGGCCAGCGAAACCAGCAGCAGGATACGTGTGCCCATGGCGCCGGCGAGGCCAATCGTACGGGCGCGTGCCTGCTGATGGGCCGGCAGCTTGCTGGCCATGATCGACAGGAAAATGATGTTGTCGATGCCCAGCACGATCTCAAGGGCCGTGAGGGTAAACAGTGCGAGCCAGAGCTCTGGATTGGTGAAGTCCACGGGAGTAATTCAGTAGGGAAGCGTGATTGCGGGGCCGATGATACCGGGTCGGTCGGGCTAAGCCCGAAATTGCCGCGATACCGGACTGTCACCCAACTGACGCGGAAGCGTCATCGGTGCTTTACGGCCACAGCCTAATCTCCGATGCGTAATGAAAGACGCAGGAGCCAGGACATGCGCATCGCCTACGGAGTAATGGGCTACGGTCGCGGCCACGCGATGCGCTCGCTGAGCGTGCTGCCAGCCCTGATGCAGCAGCACGAGGTGACGGTGTTCACCGCCGGCGACGCCTACGAGGTGCTGGCGCCGCTGTTTCCCACCGTGCGCATCCCGATGATCGGCTACCGCTACAACGAGCGCGGCGGCCATTCGGCACTGAAAACGGTGGTCGAGAACCTGTCGCCGATGGCCGACCTGCTGCTGCGCGGCCACGGCATGGAGCAGGTCGAGCGCGAGTTCAGGGATCGCGGCATCCAACTAGTGATCAGCGACTCCGAGGCCTGGACCCACCGCGCCGCGCGCCGGCTGGGGATTCCGCGCATCAGCTTCGACCACATCGGCATCCTCGCCTATTGCAAGCCGCACTTCCCGCCCGATCTCTGGCATCTGGGCATGCGCGACGCCATTGGCTACCGCGCGGCGATGGGCATTCCCGAGCGCATCCTCATTTCCAGCTTCTACGAGGCCGAGCCCAAGTATCCGGGCGTGAAGATCGTCGGGCCCATGCTGCGCGACGAGGTGCTGCGCGCCAAGCCCGGGCGCGAGGACTTCCTGCTCGCCTATTTCAACAAGGGCCAGCACCAGTACCTGCCCCATATCGACCGCGCCCTGCGCCTGCTCGATATTCCGGTGGTGATCTACGGCACCCCGCACCGCGGCAAGGTCGAGAACCTCGACTTCCGCGCCCCAAGCAACGAATGGTTCGTGCACGACCTGGCGCGCTGCCGGGCGGTGATCTCCACCGCCGGCAACCAGACCATCGGCGAGGCCGTGCACCTGGGCAAGCCGATCCTGGCGATCCCGGAGGATGCCTTCGAGCAGCGCCTGAACGCGCACCTGATCGAACGCATGGGCGTTGGCATGCGGGCCAGCCTGCGCGGTCTGACCCCCAGCGATGTCGACCGCTTCCTCGCCAACGAGGACTGGTACCGCTCCAACATGAAGGGCCGGATCCGCGACGGCCGCGTCGAGGCCGGCGCCACCCTGGAGCGTTTCATCGCCGAGCTGATGCACGGCAAACCTGCCGCAGCTCCGTCTCGCCGGCGCGCGCTGCGCGCAGCGGGGCCGGCCCTGTCCTGAGCGGCACGGAACCTGCTTCGCCCGGTTCAGTCCCTCATCGCCGCTCCCGCGTCCCCGGCGTCAGCCGTTTCTGGCCGTGGGCGTTGCCCTGAAGGGCAGTTCACGCCTCATCCATCCATGACGGAGAAGTCCATGAAGTACACGCTCGCCAAATCGCTGTTCACCGCCGCCCTGCTGCTCGCCGCCGGCCAGTCCGGCGCCGCGCCGACGCTGCCGGCCCCCAGCTTCGACTGCATCACCATGTATTTCGGCCCGCTGCAGCCGGTGGTGACTGCGGTCTGCAAGCTCGGCGGCTAAGCCCTGTTCGGGGGCGCGATCATCGCGCCCCCGAATCAGTGGTCTTTTGAATACAGCAGGTCCCCACCCGACTGCGTCGCCGCCGTCTCGGTGCGCAGCTTGAAGCCGCCGCCCAGGTCGTAGAGCAGGCGCAGCACATTGCCGTTTTCGAACAGGCCGACGCCGTAGCTGACGTAGAGCTTGGGCGAGAGGTATTTGCCGACCGTGAAGCGCGCCTGGTCATTGGCCTGGCCGGCCTCGGCACCCAGGCTGATGGTGTCGATGCCCAGGCCCTGGGTCAGCTTCTTGGTCAGCTGGTCGCCACCGGCCAGGCCCAGCGACAGTGCCGCCGAAGCCGCCGAGAACTCGCCGCCGCTGTCGATCGGCCGGCCCAGCAGCAACCAGCCGAGCTGCTGCTCCTGGGTCATCGCCGGGCTGGAGCTGAGGTCGAAGCTGGGTTTGTCGAGGGTGCCGCGTACCTGCAGGGTGACGGTCACGTCCTCGCTCGGTCGGCGCACCGCCTTGAAATCCACCGTCGGCTCGGTGATCGGGCCGCCGCTGAACAGGATGCGGCCGGTCTCCAGGCTCAAGTCCTGGCCGTAGGCCTTGTACACCGCGTCGAGCAGGCGCAGCTCGCCACGGGCGCGGGTGCTGCCGGCACCGGGGCTGTCCATCACCGTCAGCTGGCCGCCGAAACGGGCCTTGAGGCCGAAGCCGTCGAAGCGCACCGCGTCGCCCATGCGCACCCGCACCGAGGCATCCAGCGGCAGCCCCTTGTCGACCTTCTTGGCGCCGACGATCACCTGGTCGCTGCTGGCGTTGACGATGCCGCCACCGAGCTTGCGCGGCGTGATCTCGGCGCGCGGCACCAGCAGTTCGCCGCTCAGTTTCATGCCGTCCGGCTGCTGCTCGAACAGCAGCTTGGGTGACACCCAGACCCGCGCGTCCGGCAGGTTGGCGGCCTGCAGATTGTCGCCATTGATCTCGATGCGGGCGCTGCGGGCGGCCGGGTCGGCCTCGCCCTGCACCGTCAGCAGGCCCTCGCCGGAGCGGGCCGAGGCCTCGATCCGCAGCGGGCCGGCGCCGTCGCTGCGCAGCTCGGCGCGCAGCTCGCGGAGCTGCACCCCGGCCGCCTCGATCCGCAACTGGCCGTCGGCCAGGCGCAGGCTGCCGTCGAGCTGCGGCGCCGCCAGGCTGCCGCCCAGCCGCAGGGCGCCGTCGAGCCGGCCGGCGATCTCGCTGGTGCCGGGGACGAAGGACTCCAGCCAGCCCAGTTCCGGCACCGCCAGCCGCAGCGCGCCATTCAATGGCCGCTGCAACAGGGCGCCGCCCTGCATCGGCAGGCTCGCCTCGCCGCCCAGGCTGGCGCGGTCCAGCTTGAGGTCGAGCTTGGCGCGCCAGAGCGCGCCGTCCTGGGTCAGGCTGAACCCGCCCGGCAGCAGCGCCAGCTCCGGCGTATTGGGTGAATAGATGCGACCGGGGCCATTGCGCAGGGCGAAGTCGAGCCGGCTGGGCTCGCCGTCGCGCAGTTCCAGCAGGCCGCCGCCGTCAAGCCGGGTTTCGATGGCCCAACCGGAGGGCAGCAGGGCGGCGAAGCCGGCGGTCTCGACGCCCAGCAGTTCCGTGCTCAGGCTCAGCAGCGGCGGCGCGTGCCGGGCGGCGATACAGGCGCGGCCCTGCGCTTCCAGGCGCCAGCAGACTTTTTCCAGCGCTTGCAGGCTGGTGCTCACTTGCAGGGCCGCCGGCGCCTCCTGGCTCCAGGCCGGGCCATAGGGCGGCTGCAAGTGACTTTCGCTGAGTTGGCCGGTCCAGCGCCGGGCGACAACATCGGCGGCGCCATCCAGCGCCAGCCGCAGCTCGCTGCTCGGCTCACTCATGCTCGCGCTCAGGCTCAGCCGGTGCTGCTCGGCGCGGCCGTCGGCGGCCAGCTTCAGGCTCGTCAGCCGGGTATCGCCCCGAGCCAGACCGCTGGCGCTGAGCTGGGCGCTGGAGCGGCGGGCCGGGTCGTAGTCGATGTCGATGCGCGCCTCGGCCAGGCTCAGGTCCTGGTAGCGCAGGGCCCGGGCCTGGCCCTCGGCGCGCAAGGCCGGATTGGCCGGCGCACCCTTGAGCTGGGCCTGGAGGCTGAGCGCCCCGGCCAACTCCGGCAGCAGGCCCTGGAGTTCCGGGGCGTCCAGGCTGAGCGTCGCGTCCAGGCTCGGCAGCAGGGCACCCTGCGCACTCAGCCGGGCGCGGCCACTGCGCAGCTCGAAACTGTCGAGCCGCAAGCGGGTGGTCTCGCCTTGGTGCTCGGCACTGCCGCGCGTCTCCAGCGTCAGCGGATAGCCGCGCAGGCGGGAATCGGCGAGCCGGGCGCTGAATTGCACCCGGGGCAGGCCCTGGCCGCCGGCAACGGTGTGCGCCGCGAACAGACCGCTGAGCTGACCCGGGAAGTCCGCCAGCAGCAGACCGGGATCCAGCCGGTCCAGGCGCAGTTCGGCCTCCAGCTGCAGCGCCGGCGCCCAGCGCGCCAGGCCCTCGGCTTCCAGGCTGCCGCTACCGGCGGGGCCGTGCAGCCGCAGTTGCTGCAAGCGCAGTTCGCCGTCACCCAGATGCGCCCGGCCTTCGATCTGCACCGCCGCCGACTTCGCCGCCCCGGGCGCCGCGCCCGGCAACGCCGCGCGCAGATGACCGCCGAGTTCGATGCGGGCATCGAGCTTGCCGGTCAGCGCGCCCGCCAATTGCAGCCGCAGCTCCGGCAGCTCGATCTGCGCCGGCTCGCGCAGCGGCCAGCGCAGCTGTCGCAGCTCCAGGCTCAGCTGCGAGGCCGTGCCCATCAGGCCGAGCCGGCCCTCCAGTCGGGCGCTGCCCGGCCCCGTCAGCCGCAGCGGCTCGAAGCCGATGCTGGCCGGCGCCAGCAGGATCTCGCCCTCGGCGCCGAGCGGGCCGCTGAGGGCATGACTGGCGCCCAGTCGCCGCAGCCGGATGCGATCTCCGCGCCAGTCCAGCTCTGCCTCGATGGCCTCAACCAGCACCGCCTCGGCCGGCGCCCCGACGTCCGCCGGGTGCAGCTCCAGCCGCGCCAGCCGGGCCTGGTCCAGGCGCAGGTCAAACGGCAGCCGGGTCTGGATCGGCTGCGGCTCGCTGGCCGGCGTCGGTTTCAGCCAGAGCTGGAGCCGGCCCAGTTCCAGCCGGGTGACGCGCAGCTCGTTCAGGCGCAGCAGCGAGGGCCGCCAGTCCAGCTCGGCGCGATCCAGTTCCAGCCGCAGGGCCTCATTCTCGAAATGCACGCCCCGCAGCTGGATCGGCCCGAACAGGCCGCCGTCGGCGGAGTCGATCCGGAGCTGGCCGGCGAGGGCCTGCTGCGCCAGCTGGGCCGCCAGCGGCGCCCCGCTCAGGCCGAGCCAGACCAGGCCGACCAGGAGCAGCGCCGCGCTGCCCGCGAGCAAGGCGACCAGCAGGCCCAGCCAGAGCCGCAGCCGCGTCACAGGCCTATCCTTACGCCCAGGTGCAGGCGCAGCACCGGCTGGTCCGGGTCCAGCGGATGCGCGAGATCGAGCTGCAGGCTGCCGAACGGCGCGCGGTAGCGCAGGCCGACACCGAGACCGTAGTGCAGCTCCGGATACGGGGTGTCGCCGACACCGCCGGCATCGACGAACAGGGCTGCGCCGATGGCGCCCTTGATCGGGTGCTCGGCCTCCAGGCTGTAGACATTGAGGTAGCGGCCGCCGATGACGCCGCCGTTGTCGTCCCTGGATGCGCCGATAGCCTGGTAGCCATAGCCCCGCACCGACTGGTCGCCGCCGGCGAAGAAGCGTTCGTCTGGCGGCAGCTTGTTGAAATCGCGGGCGGCGGTGGCGCCCAGCTCGACCCGCCCCAGCAGCCGGCCCTTGCCGCCCAGCGGTAGCGCGCCCTTGAGCCGCGCCCGCCCCTGCACGAAGCTGGCGCTGGACAGCAGGCCCTTCTGCGCCGCATGGGTATCGCCCCAGAGGCTGAAGCCCCGGCGCGCATAGGCCGGATCGTCCAGCCACTGCCGGGACAGGCTCAGGCCCGGCGCCAGCACCGACACCGAGTTGTCCTCGCCCTCGTCGAAATCGAACAGCGAGCGCTGGTACTTGAGGTAGTAGCGTCGGTCCCAGTCGCCGGCCAGGCGATTGAGGCTGCCGACCAGGCCGTACTTGCGCTCACTGCCGTAGTTCAGGCGCTCGTCCGTGGCCTCGCCGGCCAGGCCCCAGTATTCGCCGGGCTCGCTGCCGGTCGGAACCCGGTATTCGCCGCTGATGCCGGACTGCTTCTCGGAGGCCTGCAAGGCCACGCGCAGCTTGTGGCCACGGCGGTTGAAGCGCCGGAACTCGGTGCCGGCCGAGACGCGCGCACCGGTATCGGTGCCATAGCCCAGGCCGTAGTCGTCGCGCCGTGACTTCGAGTGCTCCAGCCGCACCAGCACCGGGATGCGGTCGCCTTCGGCGCGGCGACGGCGGCCCCGGACCTCGACACTCTGGAAGTAGTCGAGATCGTTGAGCGCGAACTGGCTGTCAAGCAGCTGCTGCTGCGAATAGGGCTCGCCGGGCCGGAAGTGCAGGTAGCGGCGGACCACGTCGGCGTCGATGCGGGCATCGCCTTCGAACTGCGGTTCGCCGAAATACCAGCGCGGGCCGGTCGTCAGCTCCAGCAGCGCCCGGGCGCTGCCCAGTTCGGGGTCGATCAGCAGCTCGCTACGGCTGAGCGTGGCATCGAGATAGCCCTCGGCATGCGCCAGCGCCAGCAGCTTTTCCTTCACCGTGTCGTAGTCGGCATGCAGCAGCCGGCGCCCGCCCGGCGGCAGGAAGCCGCGTGCGCGCTGGCTCAGTGCCTCCGCCCCCGGGCCGCTGAGCAGCAGCTCGGACTCGACCCAGCGCACCACCGGGCCGCGCTCGACCTGGTAGTGGGCGAAATAGTCCTTGGGGCCGCCGTCCAGACGCTTGCTGATGGTCGGCTTGTAATAGCCGTAGGGTTGCAGCGCCTTGGCAATGCTCTGCTCGGCGGCGCCGTGCAGGGTCCGCAGGCGCGAGGGGATCAGTCCCTCGCGCTGGTCTTCCGAGACATAGCCCAGCCAGTTGTAGGCATTGGTCAGCTCCGGCTCGGACAAGCCGGTGATCTTGAAATCCACCGTCACCCTTTGCGGCTTCGGCACCTGCGGTGGATCGACGCTGGTGGCCGAGGCCGGGCCAGCCTCGACGGGGCCGGCGGTCGCGGTCGATCCGGCCTCGGCGGAGGACGACGGTTCGGCCGGTGCTGGTGCCGCGATTTCCGCGGCCGGGGCATCGTCATCCTCGTCGGCGGGCGCGGTCTCGGCAGTGATCGCTGGCTCCGCCCCGGTCGCCGTCGGCGGCTGCGCCCAGCCGGCCGCCGACCACAGCGCCAGCCAGAGCAGGCAAGCCGGAGAACGGGGGGAGAGGATGTTCATGCCGGAGACGGACGGAACAAGGCGGCCGCGCATTGTGCGTCAGCCTGGGTCTGCCGGTGTTCGTGCCGCAGCGCCAGACTCAGGCGGCGGACTCGGCCGTCGCCGCCTCGGCGCCATCCGGCATCAGCCAATTGCTGGCGCCGGCACTTCCGCCCAGGCCCGCGAAGTCGAACAGCTCACGATCCGCCAGCTGGCTGGGCGCGACATGGCACATCGCCCGGAAAATGCTCTCGGTGCGTCCCGGCCATTCCCGCTCCCAGTCCGCGATCATCCGCTTCACCTGCTTGCGCTGCAGCTGTTCCTGCGAGCCGCAGAGATTGCAGGGGATGATCGGGAAGGCGCGCTCGGCGGCGTAGGCGGCGATGTCGTCCTCGCGGCAATAGGCCAGCGGCCGGATCACCACGTTGGCGCCGTCGTCCGACAGCAGCTTCGGCGGCATTGCCGCCAGCTTGCCGGCGAAGAACAGATTGAGGAAGAAGGTGCCGATGATGTCGTCGCGGTGATGCCCGAGGGCGATGCGGTTGTAGCCCTGCTCCTTGGCGAAGCTGTAGAGCGCGCCGCGCCGCAGCCGCGAGCAGAGCGCGCACATGGTCTTGCCCTCGGGCACGTTGCGCTTCACCACCGAATAGGTGTCCTGCTCCAGGATCGTGTACGGCACGCCCCGGGCCTTCAGGTACTCCGGCAGGATGTGTTCCGGGAAGTCCGGCTGCTTCTGGTCCAGGTTGACCGCGTGCAGCTCGAAGCGCACCGGCGCCTTGGCCTGCAATTGCAGCAGGATCTCCAGCATGGTGTAGCTGTCCTTGCCACCGGACAGGCAGACCATCACCCGGTCGCCCTCGCCGATCATGCGGTAGTCCATGATCGCCTGGCCGACATTGCGACGCAGACGCTTGGCCAGCTTGTTGGACTCCAGCCGCGCCTTCTCGGCCGGATTGGCGGCCGGCCGGCGGCTGGGGAATTCGACGATGGTTTCGAGCATGGGCGGCATTTTACCGCGCCGGTTCACCACCGCTTCCAACCCGCGTAGGGCGCATTCCATGCGCCGGCATCGCAGCGGTCGGCGCGCGCAGCGCGCCCTACGGAAAAGGAAAAGGCCGCGACGAGCGCGGCCTTTTACCCGTCCGGTCCGGATCAGGCCGTCGCCGGCTCGTCCTCACGCACGAAGGTCGTTTCCTTGAACCACATGGCGTAGAACACGAACAGCAGCGCCACCGCAGCCATCAGGGCCGAGAAGAACAGGAAGTACATCGGCCCGACCAGGGAGTAGGTGCTGACCTCGATCTTGCTGGCGTCGAAGCTGCCGCTGCTGGCCAGGGGCTGGCGCTGGACCTTGTCGAGCAGGCGCAGGCGGCTGCCGGCGGCATCGACCTCGCCGACCAGGAAGGTGCCGGCCAGGGGCTGCTGGCTGCCGTCCACGGCGGTGACCTGCACGCCGGAGTCGCCGCCGTCGAAGTCGATCTTCTGGCCGGTGACGAACTCGCTGGCGCCTTCCAGCGTTACCCAGGTCTGCGCGCCGACCTGCACGCTGCTGACCGTGAGCGGCTTGACCATGATGGTGTTCACGGCAGCGGTGAAGGCGTTGCCGACGCTGGTGGAGAGCAGGAACAGGCTCATGATGAAGCTCTTCATGTACAGCGGCGCCTGCTTGTAGCTGTATTCCAGCGCGGTGATCGAGACCAGCACCTCGGAGGCGGTCAGCACCACGTAGGCGCTGATCTGCCACCACATGCTGACCGTGTGGCCGTCCTGGATGCGCTGCTCGACCCAGGCCACCACCAGGAAGGAAGCAGCGACGGTGAACAGACCCATGCCGATCTTGCGCAGCGGGGTGACGGTGAAGAACTTGCCCATCAGCGGGTAGATGCCGAAGGTGAAAATCGGCACCAGGATCAGGATGAAGAGGCCATTCACCACCTGCACCTGCGCCGGCAGCATCTCGTAGGCGGCCAGGCCCTCGAAGCCGGGCACGCCGGCGAGGAAACCGAACAGGCGCTTGTCCATCAGCGCCGACTGCGCCTGGATGGTCCAGCTGTTGCCGTTGCTCTGCTCCCACAGCGACCAGAAGAAGGCGACGAAGAGGTACAGCACCGCGAGCTTGCCGACAATGCGAAGCCCCTCGCCGGTGAGCGAACGCTCCAGCCAGTTGCGCAGCTCCGGCGGCAAGCGGTCGCGCAGGCCGGTCTTGAGGAACAGCGCCGCTACCGCCGACAGCGTACCCAGCAGGGTGGCGGTGGCGAGCAGGATGTTCTTGCCGCTGACCATGAACACGAAGCCGGCGAAGGCCATCACCGCGAAGAACACCAGCAGGAAGGCGGGCAGCGCCCAACCCGGCTTGCTCATCGCCGCCGGTACCACCGCGAACTTCTTGCGGCCGAGCCAGAACACCAGGGTGGCGAAGGCCATCATCACGCCGGGCATGCCGAAGGCGAACTTGGGGCCGTAGTCGGGATCGGCCAGCAGCACCGGGCAGAAGTAGATCGAGATCGAGGAGCCGGCGTTGATCGCGAGATAGAAGTAGCTGAAGGCGCGTTCGATCAGATGCGAGTTGGCGCTGGTGAACTGGTCGCCGACATTGGTGGAGACGCAGGGCTTGATGCCGCCGGTGCCGAAGGCGACCAGGAACATGCCGACCACCATGCTGGCTTCGCCGCTGCCGAAGGCGATGGTGAAGCAGCCGGTGACGTAGACCATCGAGAAGCTGATGATGGTGCGGAACTTCGCCAGGAAGATGTCCGAGACCATCGCGCCCAGCAGCGGGAAGAAGTAGGCGCCGGCCTTGAACAGGGCCTGCCAGGTCGCCGCCTTGGCATCGCCGAAGTGCAGGAACTGGATCATGTACTGCACGAGAATCGCGTTGATGCCGTAGTAGCAGAAGCGCTCGGCGAACTCGTTGGCGACGATGTAGGGGATGCTCTTCGGCATGCGCGCGGCAACGGCGGCCGGCGCCAGGGTGGTGGCGGTCATGGTGACTACGGGATCAGGGACGCGGCGATGCTAGCACGCAGCGTGCCGGGCGCCGGAAGCCTCAGCCGACAGCGAGCAGGGGCAGGTAAAGCACCGCCGACAGGTCCTCGAAACGGCGGAAGCCGTAGCTCTCGAACCAGGCGTCCTCGCGCTCGTCGCGCGGCGAGGCGACCAGGGCGTAGACCGGCATCTGGTCGGCGGCCTCGGCGCTGCGCTGGATGGCGTCGGCCAGCAGCAGCGCGCCCAGGCCGCGGCCGTGCAGGCTGCGATCCAGCGCCAGTCGGCTCAGGCGCAGCGCCGGCAGCGGCGCGGCCTCGGCGCCGACGGCGGCCACGGTGATCGCCGCCAGGGTGTAGTAGCCGAGCACGCGCTCGGGCGCGAGTGCGTCGGTGAGCACGTAGACGCGCGCCAAGTCGAGCCGCTCGTGGGTGGCGGCGTGGCGCTGCAGGAAGTCGGTCTGCCGCTCGTCGCCGCAGTCGAAGCGGGCGACATCGTGCCGGCCCGGCTCCAGCCGCTGGAACAGGCGCGCGAGGGCGCCGTCGAGCCCGCGATGGCGGTTCAGGGCTTCGGCCAGCAGTGGCGTCGGCGCACCGTCGGCGGTCTGCGTGCGCAGCCGGGCCAGATCGGCGGCGGACAGTTCCAATGCCGAGTTCTCGCCCAGCATGCGGCGCGCCTCGGCCAGCGCCGAGGCGAGCACGAAGGCGGTGGCATTGCTGCCCTTGAGGCTGGCGGCCTGGTTGATCAGGGCCTTGTCCTGGGGCGAGACGCGCATTTCCATCCGCGCCTCGGCCAGCGCGCGCACGTTCGACTTCCGGTCCTTATGCATGCGGCCTCCCACAAAAAACCCGCGATGGCCGATTAGAGCGCATCGCGGGTGGTTCTGCGAGCAGCGTCCGGCCGGCGGCGCGGCCGGCCCGATCTCAAGGCAGCGGATCGACCGCCTCCTGGGCGGTGCAGGTCTCGTGGATGCGAATGGTGTCGGCCAGGTCCACCGACAGCAGGGTCGAGGCGATGCTCAGGTGGACTTCGTCATAGGGCAGGGTGTTGGTGCCGCCCAGCAGGTCGAGCCCGGTCGGAGTCAGACCGGCCTGGCCCAGCAGGTCGAGGTTGGTCTGGTCGACCGAGAACTCCTCCTGCTGGACGTCGGCCAGGAAGGTGGTCACCACGAAGTTGCGCAGCAGACTGATGTCCGCCGTCGCTGGCGGCTGCTCGATGACAAAGCCGGCGAAACCACCGGCCGCCACCGGGGCCGGCAGCTTGACCTGGTAGGAAATCGAACCAAGCAGCTGCAGCAGGGCCTGGTTCAGCGGATCGAGCAGGTCCACGGCGTATTGCAGGGTGGCGTAGGTGTCGGGGCGGTTGTCGACACCGAAATCAGGCTGGAGTACCTCGCAGGTCTCCACCGCCGGCGCGGTGACGAGGTTCAGCGCGCACAGCAGGCCGCCAGTGACCCCCTCCGCCACCGAGGTCGCCGGCGCGAAGCTGGTGCAGTTCGCCAGCGGACCGGTGGTCGGACCTTCACAGGCGTCGCCGATGCCATCGCCGTCGGCATCGGCCTGGTCGGGGTTGGCGACTAGGGGGCAGTTGTCGACCGGGTCGAGGTCGCCGTCGCCGTCGTCGTCCGGATCGCAAGCATTGCCGAGCCCGTCACCATCGGTATCGAGCTGGTCCGGATTGGCGATCAGCGGGCAGTTGTCGGTCGGGTCGGCAACCGTGTCGTTGTCATCGTCGTTGTCGCAGGCATCGCCCTGGCCGTCACCATCGGTATCGAGCTGGTCCGGATTGGCGACCAGGGGGCAGTTGTCGACCGGGTCGAGATCGCCGTCGCCATCGTCGTCGGGATCGCAGGCGTTGCCGAGACCATCACCATCGGTATCGAGTTGATCGGGGTTGGCGATCAGCGGGCAGTTGTCGCCGGTGTCCGGCACGGTGTCGTTGTCGTCGTCACCGTCGCAGGCATCGCCCAGACCATCGCCGTCGGTATCGATCTGGTTGGTGTTGGCCACCGTGGGGCAGTTGTCGACGTCGTCGAGCACTCCGTCACCGTCGCCGTCGGGAATACTGGCGCCGGGCGGCAGGTCGGAGTCCTGCGCGCGGTTGCAAGCGGCCAGGCCCAGGCTGGCGGAGAGACAGAGCGCGAGCAGGCCGTGGCGGCCTAGCAGCGAGAGGGTGTGGTTCATGGATCGATCCTTGATTGCGTGGCGGCGCGTCCTGCGCCGAGGTGCCGGTTTCGGTGGATCAGGGGACGGGAGTGGCAGCCGGAGCGGCAGACGGGCTGGGCACGATGATGTTGAACTCGACCCGGCGGTTGCTCTCGCGGCCGATATCGGTGTCGTTGCTGGCCACCGGCTTCGCCTCGCCCAGCCCCTTCGAGCTGAGTCGGGCGGCGGCGATGCCCTTGCCGAGCAGGTACTGCAGGGCGGCGGCGGCGCGTGCTTCGGACAGCTTCAGGTTGTAGGCATCCGGGCCGACGCTGTCGGTGAAGCCGACAATCTCGCCCTTGAGCTCGCTCTGCGAACGCAGGAAGTTGGCGACGTCGTCGAGCAGACGCTGACCGTTGAGCTGCAGCCGGGCGGAGTCGAAGTCGAAGCTGACATCGCGCAGCACCGTCAGGGTCTGGTTCTCGACCACGCAGCCCCGGCCATCGACCTTGGCACCGGCCAGGGTGCCGGGGCAGATGTCGAACTCATCCGGCACGCCGTCATGATCGCTGTCGGTGGCGGCGACCAGCACCTCGCGGATCACCACCTTCTCGACCGGGACCTGGATCTCGCGAATGGTCTCCTTCTCGGAGCCGAGCGCCACCTCGACACCGGCGTGGAAGCGATAGTCGAGCAGGCCGTCCTGGAATGTGTCGTAGACCGCGCGGGCGTCGCCGCGCAACCGCAGCCAGCGCAGGGCACCGATGCGCTTCACCAGGCCGACGCCGGCCTCGCCCTCGACCCCGCCCTTGTCCTCGGAGTCGGGGACGATGTCGTTGTAGGCATAGCCGAGGCCGAGCAGCAGGTAGGGCGTCAGTTGCTCGCGGTTGCCGAAGGCGTACTGGATATCCGCGCCGAGGGTGGACTGGTAGAAGTCGGTACCGCGCCCGGCGCCGGTCTCGAAGCTGGTGTAGTCGAAGCGGCCTTCCAGCCACCAGCGGCCATCGTCGGACAGCGGATGGCCGTAGCCGATCTGGGCGCCGACGCCGGAGTCCTTGGTATCGCGGCCGCTATCCGGCAGCGCGTACAGGCCGGTGATGAAGACATGCGGCCGGTAGCCGGCGGGATCGAGGCTCTCGGCGGCGGGTTCCGCCGCCCCGGCAGTGAGCAGCCCGGAACCGAGCAGCAACAAGGATGCAGTCAGACAGCGAGCATTGCGGTTCATATCGACATCCCTGATCGAATTGGCCCGCTTCCCCACCGGAATCCTTCCGGCAGCATTTCGTCAG
This sequence comes from Stagnimonas sp., assembly GCA_030696045.1. Lineage (GTDB taxonomy): Bacteria > Pseudomonadota > Gammaproteobacteria > Nevskiales > Nevskiaceae > Stagnimonas. The sequence continues at coordinate 23,377 of JAUYNO010000050.1, forward strand.
AAGCGGTTACGAACGCAGCGTAGTGATTCTTCCGCACTGCAGCAATGTGACGTGCTGGTCAAGTCTTGACCAGCGTCTCAACTCAGCAGGAAGCTCACCGGCCCGTCGTTGACCAGGGCGACCTGCATGTCGGCGCCGAACACGCCCGCCTGGGTGGCCGGCAGTCGCGCCTGGCACTGCGCCAGTAACTGATCGAATAAGCGTCGCGCCCGCTCCGGCTCGGCGGCCGTGGTGAAGCTGGCGCGGGTGCCGGAGCCGGTGTCCGCGGCCAGGGTGAACTGCGGCACCAGGATCAGACCGCCGCCGGTGTCGAGCAGACTGCGGTTCATCTTGCCGGCGGCGTCGGCGAAGACCCGGTATTCCAGCAGCCGCTTGGCCAGCCGGGCCGGCTGGGCCTCGTCATCCTCGCGTTGCACGCCAACCAGCACCAGTAGGCCCTGGTCGATGCGCGCCACCACCTCGCCCTCGACCCGCACGCTGGCGCAGCTCACGCGTTGCAACAGGGCAATCATCGTCGCGGCACTCCGTTGGGCAGACAGGAAGGCGGTTAGCATGTCGCGGCTGGGGCACCGAAGAAAGCGCCGGCGTTTGAGCCACTCTTGAGACCGGCTTGACGCCCCCTTGAAGCGCAGCCGCTCCTCAACAAGAATTCGCCCCCGTCGCGGGAACTCCGCGCGCTCCGCCTTGGTCGGAGCGCGCGAAGTACCCCGATACCCCAACTCCTAAAACCAGAGAAGACATGGAGAACGACATCCTGATCGAGGCGCGCGGGCTGACCCGCCGCTACGGCCCCAACGTGGCCGTCGAGCACATCGACCTGACGCTGCGGCGCGGCGAAATCCTCGGCCTGCTCGGCCCCAACGGCGCCGGCAAGTCCACCACCATGAAGATGCTCACCGGCAATCTCGCCCCCAGTGGCGGCACGGTGAAGATCAATGGCATCGACCTCGCCAGCGACGCCAAGGGCGCCAAGCAGCACCTGGGCTACCTGCCCGAGCAGCCACCGGTGCACCCGGAGCTGACCGTCGACGAATACCTGGAATTCGCCGCCGCCCTGCACGGCGTCGCCAAGAAGGACCGGGCAGCGGCGCTGCAGCGCGCCAAGCAGTCCTGCGGCCTCACCGAGGTCAGCCGTCGCCTGATCGGCAATCTGTCGAAGGGCTACCAGCAGCGCGTCGGCCTGGCCCAGGCCATCGTGCATCGGCCGCCGGTGATCATCCTCGACGAGCCCACGGTGGGACTCGACCCGATCCAGATCCGCGAGATCCGCAGCCTGATCGCGGCCCTGGCGCAGGAGCACAGCGTGATCCTGTCCAGCCACATCCTTCCCGAGATCCAGGCGGTATGCAGCCGGGTGCTGATCGTCAATCGCGGCCGCGTGGTGTTCCACCAGTCGATGGCCGAACTCGCCGCTGCCGCCGTGCCGAGCTATCTGGTGCAGTTCCGCAATGCCCCGGCAACGCTGGAGTTACCGGGCGTGACTTCGGTGAGCGCCCTGGGCGACGGCCGCTTCCGCATCGAGTGCGAGACCAGCCACGACCCGCGCGAGGCCCTGGTGGAGCGCAGCGTCGCCAATGGCTGGGGCCTGATCGAACTGCGGGCACAGACCCGCAGCCTGGAAGAAATCTTTGTCTCGCTCACCTCGGGCGATACCACTGACGAATTGAGGAAAGCGGCATGAGTCCGGTCTTCGCCATCGCGCGCCACGAGGCGCGCCGCATCTTCGTTTCCCCACTGGCCTGGACCGTGCTGGCGGTGCTGCAATTCATCCTGGGCATGGTGTTCTTCCTCACCCTGGCCCAGCTCGCCGCCGAGCCCGGCATGCTCAACGAGCAGGCGGGGGTGGCCGACTACATCGGCGGCTCGCTGTACGGCTTCTCGTCCATTCTGTTGTTGCTCATCATCCCACTGCTGACCATGCGGCTGTTCGCCGAGGACCGGAAGTCCGGCAGCCTCACCCTGCTCACCAGCGCCCCGGCGACGCTCACCGAGATCGTGCTCGGCAAGTACCTCGGTCTCTGCGTGTTCTTCCTGGCGGTGCTGGTGCTGATGGCGGCGATGCCGCTGTCGCTGCTGGCCGGCACCAACCTCGACCTCGGCCGCATCGCCGCCGGCCTGCTCGGCGTGTTCCTGCTGATGCTGGCCTTCGGCGCGGCGGGCCTGTTCATGTCGACGCTGACCCGCGAACCGGTGATCGCTGCCGTCGGCGGTTTCGGCCTGCTGCTGGTGGTCTGGCTGCTGGAGGCGATGGCCTATGGCGGCGGCATGTTCTCGGAACTGTTCCGCCAGCTGTCGCTGATCGGCCATTTCGAGAAGCTGCGGCGCGGTGTGTTCGACACCGCCGACCTCGCCTACTACACCCTGTTCATCGTCCTGTTCCTGTGGCTGTCGGTGCAGCGTCTGGACCTGGAACGCAACTGATCCGAACCCCGCCATCGCCATGAAGAAGACCCACATCCGCATCCAGCAGGCGGTCTCCGCCCTGCTGCTGATCGCCGCCATTGGCATCGCCGGCTGGCTGTCGACCCAGTACAAGCTGGAGTTCGACTGGACCGCCAACCAGCGCAACACCCTCACCGAGGCCTCGGTGAAGCAGCTCGGCAACATGAAGGAGCCGGTGAAGGTCCTGGCCTTCGCCACCAGCGGCGCCGAGAACCGCGCCGAGATCGAGCAGTTCTTCGGCCGCTACCGCAAGGCCAAGCCGGACCTGGTGATCGAGTACATCGACCCGATCAAGCAACCGAACCAGGTGCGCGAGTACAACATCAGCAGCGTCGGCGACCTGGTGATCGAGTACCAGGGCCGGCGCGAGACGGTGCGCGCCGGCGAGATGAACGAGACCACGGTGACGCCGGCGCTGCAGCGCCTGAGCTTCGCCGAGGAACGCTGGCTGGTGTTCCTGCAAGGCCACGGCGAACACGATGCCGCCGACCAGGGTGGCTCGGGCTACGGCCAGTTCGTGCAGCTGCTGCACGACAACGGCCTGAAGACCCAGCCGCTGAACCTGGCGACCACACCGCGCATTCCCGACAACGCCGCCGCCCTGGTGGTGGCCGGGCCGGTGTCGCCGCTGACCGCCGGCGAAACCCAGGTGCTGGTCGACTATGTGCAGCAGGGCGGCAACCTGCTCTGGCTGTCGGACCCGGACACGCCGCCGCCGCCGCCGCCGCTGGCCAAGCTGCTGGGCACGCAGTTCCAGCAGGGCACCGCGATCTTCCCGGAGTTCGCCGCCCTCGGCGGTGACCCGAGCCTGTTCATCACCGCCAGCTATCCGCGCACGCCGATCACCGCCGAGCTGCGCGAGAACACCGCCTTCCCGCTGGTGCGTGGCATCGGCAGCGACGACCAAGCAAAGCCTGTTGAAGGCCAGCTGGCGTTCAAGCCGCAGCCCTTCCTGCAGACCACGCCGGACGCCTGGCTGGAGACCGGCGCGCTCAGCGGCGAGATCGGCTTCGAGGCCGAACAGGGCGACCAGCGCGGGCCGCTGACCCTGGGCCTGCTGCTGAGCCGCAGCGTGCAGGGCGCAACGGCGGCCGGCGCGGCGACCGACGCCAAGCCGCCGGAACGCCAGCAGCGGGTGGTGCTGCTCGGCGACTCCGACTTTCTCGCCAACTCCTTCGTCGGCCAGCTCGGCAACGCCAAGCTGGGCCTGAACCTGGCCCGCTGGCTGGCCAGCCGCGACGACCAGCTCGACATCACCATCCCCGCCGCCCAGGACCAGTCGCTGGACCTGTCGCCGATGGCCGCGCTGGCGATCCAGCTCGCCTTCCTGCTGCTGATTCCGCTCGCCCTGCTGGCCATCGGCATCGGCCGCTGGCTGTCGCGTCGGCGCCGCTAGTCCGGAGGCCCCCATGAACCGCAACACGCTCAACCTGGTGCTGGCGGTGCTGGTCGCCGGCCTTGCCGGCGGCGCCTGGTACGCGCAGAAGCAGAAGAACGCCCCCAAGCCGACGCTGACCGGGCTCGCCGCCGATGGCGTTTCCAGCGCCAGCGTCGCCTGGCCCGACGCTCCCGAGATCAAGCTGACGCGCCAGGGCAGCGAATGGCGACTGACCGCGCCGGTGCCGGCGCGGGTGGATCGCTTTGAGGCGCTCAATTTCGGCAACCTGGCCAGCGCCGAGATCAAGCAGACCCTCACGCCCGAGGGGCTGGACCTGAAGCAGATCGGGCTGGCGCCGCCCGAGCGCGTCATCACGCTCAACGACCAGCGCATCGAGTTCGGCAATGTCGATCCGATCGAATCGCGCCGCTACGTGAAGCTGGGCGAGAAGGTGATGCTGATCGACGATCCGGTCAGCGCCGTGTTCGACCGCGACTACCACGACCTGGTGGCGAAGGAGCTGTTCGCCACCGGCGAGGAAATCGTCGGCCTGGAGCTGCCGGGCCTGAGCCTGAGCAAGTCCGCCGAAGGCGCCTGGAGCGCCCAGCCCGCTACGGCGGCGGCGACGCCGGAAGCCATCGCCCAGCTGGTCGAACGCTGGAAGATCGCCAACGCCATGTGGACCGAGGCCGGGGGCGAGCCGCCGAAGGGCGAGCAGGTCCGGGTGCTGCTGAAGGGCGGCGAAGCCCGCGAGTTCGTCGTCGCCGGTCGCGACCCGCAGTTCTCGCTGTATGCACCGGCGCTCAAGGTCCGTTTCCAACTGTCGAAAGCACTCGCCGACGAGCTGCTGAAGCTGCCGGAACCGGTTCCGTCGCCGGCCACGCCGGCGGCGGCAACTGCACCACGGCCATCGGCCCCGAATTGAACTGACGATTAATTCGCCAACTCGCTTAGAATCTGCGCCGCCGGCGGGGGAGCTGCACCCAGACAGCGTCATTCAAGCGCGGCACCCAGTCAGCAACGCGGACGCCGGCCCTTCATGAATCTGTTGATCGTTGACGCCAATTTAGCCGAGCGCCTGGCGACCCGCCGTCTGCTGGAGGACAGCTGCGCGGTGCGGGAGGCGGGCAGCGGCCGGGAGGCGCTCGCCGCGCAGGACGCCGAAACCTCCTGCCTGCTGCTGGAAACCACGCTGCCGGACATGGACTGCATCGATTTCCTGGTGCAGCTGCGCACGCTGAACCTGGATCTGGCGGTGGTGCTGCTCTGCCACTCCGCCAGCGAGGACTTCCTGGCCCGCGCCCGCGACTGCGGCGCCGACGACATCCAGATCAAGGGAGTATCCGCCGACGCCCTGCTGCGCAGCATCCGTGGCGCCATCAAGCGCCGCGCGCTGGATATCAGCCTGCGCCGCGAACAGGCGCGGCCGGAGCTGATCTATCGCCTGATCGACGAAAGCAGCGACCTGTTCTTCGCCCTCGGCAGCAACGGCGAGATCGTCGAGACCAACCTCGCCGCCGAGCAGGCGCTCGGCTTCAGCCGCCAGGACCTGGTCGGCAGCCGGCTCAACAACCACCCGCTGTTCGACCGCATCGGCAGCCGGCTGCTGGAGCGGCTGCGCGAGACGGTCCTCAACGAGTCGGTGCGCATCGACGGTGAACTGGTGATGCCCGATGGCTCGATGCTGCCGGTCGAGATCAACAGCATGCGGGTGCGGGTCAGCAATCAGGATTTCCTGGTGGCGGTGGCGCGCAATATCAGCGAACGCCGGGCACTGGAAGAACACCTGCGGCGGCTCAGCCTGAACGACGCGCTCACCGGCATCGCCAACCGGCGCGCCTTCGAGGCGCGCCTGGCGGAGGAATGGCGTCGTGCCGGGCGCTCCGGCGCGCCGCTGTCGCTGCTGCTGATCGACGTCGACCATTTCAAGGCCTACAACGACACCCTCGGCCACCTGGCAGGCGACGAGGCCCTGCGGACGGTCGCGACCCGGCTGCAGGCGGCGCTGCGCCGGCCGGAGGATCTGCTGGCGCGCTACGGCGGTGAGGAATTCGCGGTGCTGCTGCCGGCGACGAACACGGCGGGCGCCACCCTGTTCGCCCATCACCTGCTGTCGAGCCTGCACCGCGCGGCCTTGCCGCACCCGGCCTCGCCCACTGCCGAGCACGTAACGGTCAGCATCGGCGGCAGCAGTACCGAGCGCTTCGCGGAGCGCTCGGCCTCGGCGCTGATCGCCTCCGCCGACGCCGCGCTCTACCGCGCTAAGGCCGGCGGTCGCGACCGGGTCGAGTTCAACAGCCTGTAGAGCAGCGCTTCAGGGACTCGCCTTGCGCGGGTGCGAGCGGCCCCACTTGCTGGTGGTCTTCTGCATCAGGCCGAAGAAGGTCTTCGGCGAGGCGCGCTTCATCAGCGCCTGCACGCGGGTGTCCTTGTGGGTCAGCACCAGAAACTGGTTCTTCTGCACCGCGCGGCCGATCTGCGCGGCGACATCCTCGGCGGTGACGCCGGACTTCTTCATGAACTTGTGCACCATGCCGACCACAGCCTGCTGGGTCACCCGCGCACTGTTCATCAGATTGGTCGGAAAGAACGCCGGGCAGACCACCGAGACGCCGACGCCGAACGGCGCCAGCTCGTGCAGCAGGGTCTCGGACAGCGAGATCACCCCGGCCTTGGAGGCGTTGTAGGACGCCATCGCCGGCGGATTGGCGATGCCGGCGAAGCTGGCGATGTTCACCACATGGCCGGACTTCTGGGCCTTGAACAGCGGCGCGAAGGTCTTGCAGCCGCGCACCACCCCGAGCAGGTTGATGTTGAGCACCCAGTCCCAGTCGCTGAGCGGCGCCTCGTCGATGGCGCCGGCCGTCGCCACGCCGGCGTTGTTCACCAGCAGGTCGAGCCCGCCCCATTCCTGCTCGATGCGGGTGCGGGCGGCAGCGAAGTCTTCCTCGCGGGTGACGTCGAGCGTGAAGGCGAGGCCGGAGCCGCCCTCTTTCTCGACATGCGCCAGGGTCTCGGTGACGCTGGCAGCGTCACGATCCGTGCAGGCCACGCGGGCACCGCGTGCGGCGTAGTGGAGCGCGATGGCGCGGCCCAGACCGGAGCCGGCGCCGGTGACCAGAACCCGCATAGCCTGAGTCATGCGAACGCCACTTCGCGGCCGTCGATGAAGTCGAAGCGGTAGCTGCGCGGCCCCGACTTCGATTCCTGGTAGTCGGCGATGCGGGCCAGGCGCGTCGGCACCTTCATCAGCTTGTCCTGCGCCTCGGCGCCTTCGGCATCCAGGCCGGTGAGGGCGGCGATGCCCCAGTGCTCCAGCAGCTCCTCGACGATCTTCTGGTACTGGCGCGGGCCGAAGATGCCGGTGCGGGTCAGCACCTCGGACAGATCCTTGAAGCCGGCGATGTTGTGGCCCGGCATGGCGAAGCCGAGCGTGACTTTCTGCAGCGCAACCAGGCCCCGGTTCACGTCCAGCTTCAGCACCTCGGCGAAGCAGGCGCGGTAGAACTGGTAGTGGCGCGATTCGTCGCCGGCGACGTGGGCCAGCATGCGCTGCAGCATGGGTTCGTGCTCGCCGGCCATGCGGCCGGTGTTGGCGTGGCTGATCTGGGTCGCCTTCTCCTGCAGCGAGGTGTAGGCCAGCAGGCGGTAGGGGTCCTGCTCCCACTCGGGATCGAAACCGGCGGCGATGTACTGGTACTGCAGGCGCTCCAGCGCGCCCATGTTGAACAGGCGGGCGTCGCGCACGTAGTCGCGCATGGCGCAGCCGTGGCGATCTTCCTCGGCGGTCCAGACATTGTTCCAGGCGCGCCAGACCGAGTCGTTGCTCATGTGCACCGCGATCAGGCGGTGGAAATGCGGCAGGCCTTCCTCGGTGAGCAGATTCAGCGCGACCGCGACCCGTACCCCGTCCGGCAGGCCGCGCGCGCGGACCCGCAGCTGCGACAGCATCTCGTCGTCGGCGTGGGTGAGGTCGGCATCGGCCGGCATCAGGTCATTGGGGAACCAGAGCTTGCGGCGCTCCAGATGCTGCTCCATCTCGTGGGCGACGGCGGGTTCCATCGCCACCAGCACTTCGACCTGCTGCGGCGTGCCGAAGCGGGTCGGGGCGGATGACAGTTGCGGCATGGTGGTCATGGGACGGCTCCTCGGGCTGCGCTGATCGCGCCTCGATGCGGCTCTCGGTCGGGAATTATAGGCAAGGCCGGCGGCGCGGCCGGCTACTTGATGAGGGTCAGGAATTCCTGGCGGGTACGCGGGTCGTCGCGGAAACGGCCTTCCATCATCGAGGTCGTCATCGAGGAGTTCTGCTTCTCGACGCCGCGCATCATCGCGCACATGTGTCGCGCTTCGATGACAACCGCCACCCCCTTGGCCTCGGTGACATCCTGGATGCAGCGGCCGATCTGCTGGGTCAGCTGTTCCTGGATCTGCAGGCGGCGCGCGAACATATCGACGATGCGGGGGATCTTCGACAGGCCCAGCACCTTGCCGTCCGGGATGTAGCCGATGTGGGCGCGGCCGAAGAAGGGCAGCAGATGGTGCTCGCACATCGAGTACAGCTCGATGTCCTTGACGATCACCATTTCGTTGTTGGTGGTCTGGAACAGCGCGCCATTGATGAGTTCATCCAGGCTCTGCCGATAGCCCTGGGTGAGGAACAGCATCGCCTTGGCGGCCCGCTTGGGGGTGTTGAGCAGGCCTTCGCGCGTCGGGTCTTCGCCGACGGCCTGGAGGATGGAACGGTATTCAGCTTCCACGGAATGAGTTCCGGTGCGTAAGTCAGAAAGTGCGGTGTGCGATTATGGCACGCGCCTTTTTGCTCCCATGACCGCTCCCATCCCGACGCCGAAAGCCGCGCAGAACGTGCGCGCGGTGCCCATCGACCTGATCCGCCCCGGCAGCCAGCAGGCACGCCGGAGCTTCAACGCGGACGCGCTCAACGAGCTGGCCGAGAGCATCCGCGAGAGCGGCATCGTGCAGCCACTGGTGCTGCGGACCCGGGTCTGGGGCTACGAGATCCTGGCCGGCGAACGGCGCTGGCGCGCCGCGCAGATCGCTGGCATCCATGAGGTTCCCGCGCTGTTGCGCGACGACCTCAGCGAGGACGAGGCTTACGTCCTCGGCCTGATCGAGAATCTGCAGCGCGAGTCCCTGACCCCGATGGAGGCTGCTGCCGGCCTGCGCCGCCTGGCCGAATTGCACCAGCTCACCCACGAGGAAATCGCCCGCCGCATCGGCAAGTCGCGGGTCTATGTCACCCACGTGCTGCGCCTGCTGCACCTGGACCCTGCGGTGCAGACCCTGGTCGACGAAGGCCATCTGCTGCTCGGCCACGCCAAGGTACTGTCCAGCCTGGAACCGGATGCGCAGAAGCGCTGGGCCGGCGAGGTGATCGGCCGCGGCCTCAACGTCCGCCAGCTCGAACGCCGGGTCGCCGGCGCCCGCCGCGGCAAGCCGGCGCGTCCCTCGAAACCCGCCGACTGGCGACGGCTGGAGCGGGAGCTATCCGACCTGCTGGGCTTCGCGGTGCAGTTGCAGGCCGACAGGTCCGGGCAGGGCGAGCTGCGGGTGGGCTTCCACTCGCTGGATGAGCTGGATGGCTTACTTGCGCGGCTGGGGTATGAGGCGGGCTAATCTCACGCTCGATCGCAGATTCCTGCCACTTGGGTCCGGGCCGCCCCGGAGTGTCGCCGCCACCAGGGTGACGCCCGAAGCGCCAGAAGGCTGGTCCATAATTCCGCGAACTCCGCTTTGGCCAGCACTGCACCATGCAGTTCCCCTTCCCCATCCAGGAGCGCGTCAACCCCAAGGCGCGCTACATCCGCGTCGCGGTCAATGCCTCCGGCGAGGTGGTGCTGACCATCCCGCGCTATGCCACCAAGGCGGAGGCGCGGGCGTTTCTGGTCAGCCGGGTCGACTGGGTGCGCGAGCAGCTTGCCTTGCTGGCCAGCCGCACGCCGGAGGCGGCGCGACGGCCGCTGCGCTGGGACGATGCCGACCTGCTGCCGTTGCGCGGCGCCGAGACCCCGGTGCTCTGGTCCCGCGCCAGCCTGGCGCGGCCGCAGGTGCGGCTGCTGCCGGAGGCGATCACCGTCTTCGCGCCCCACGATACCCGGCGCGAACTGCTCACCCGGCTGCTGAAGAAGGCGCTGATCAACGAAGCCCGGCTGGAAGCCGAGGACCTGCTCAACCGGGAAGCGCATCGCCTGGGTCTGCGCTGGAGCGAGCTGCGGATCGGCGACCCGCGCGCGCAATGGGGCAGCTGTACGCGGGAGGGCGTGATCTCGCTGTCCTGGCGCCTGCTGCTGGCGCCACCGGAGGTGTTCCGCTACGTGGTGATCCACGAGCTCTGCCATCTGCCCCACCCGGATCATTCCCCGCGCTTCTGGGCGCTGGTGGCGCAACAGATGCCGGACTGGGCCGAGCATCGCGACTGGCTCAAGCACCGCGGCGTCGGGCTGCATCGCTGGCTGGCCCAGAGCGGTGCCGAAGCTCCCGCGCCGCAGGCCGATCTGTTCGGGTAGCCGCCCCAAGTCGGTGGGGATCAGCGCCACCGACTTGAATCTTGGCGGCTGCTAGTTGCCGCCTATATTCATCGGAAGGATGCCGGAGCGGCTATCCATCTCGATCTTCATTTGCTGGGCCGTATCGTCAAGGCGGGCGACCTGCTCTTCCGTAAGGCAATACGTGTAGTCGTTCACTCGCGAGCCCAGAGTGGAGTTGGACTGGCAGCGCGGGAACACCCGGGCACCGATCTTGAAGAAATTTTTTGAGGTGCCCGGGGCCAGTTCCGCAGCCGTCACTTCCGGCGCGGGGGATGGTGCCGGAGGATTGGCCGCACAGGCGGCCAAAGAAAGGCCAGCAGCAAAGCCGAATAGCGTGAAGATACGCATGGCGAACTCCGTAGGCGGAACAACCGATGAACCACTCGGCGGAAGTCTAGGGCCAAGGCCGCCGGCCACACAACGGCCCGTATTGAAGTTTCCGGCCCAAACTAACGGGCATTCAGATGATGCAAGAGTCAGGGCGCAACCCGACCGGATCTGGTGCGACTGGCACAATTGGTGGGTATGGAATCGAGCTTTACCAGTACCCCGACCCACATCAGGAATTCACGGATGAGAATCCTTCTTCTGCCTAGCTTGGCAACGTTCGGCTGCCTCTTGGCGGCCTGCGCCAGCAGCCCGGAGCCCGCCCCAGCGGCCGTAGTCGGAACCCCCGGAACCGCAAAGTCCGAACAACGGACCTGCTTCCGTGAGGAACCCGCGCTCGGTTCACGGGTTGGCAAGCTAGTCTGCACCACGGACACATCGGATCAACCGGACAGCGGCGCGGGCAGTCGCTAGCGCGACTCGGCTCGCGCGTCGATCATCCGATATCGGCGTCTGCTACCGATAGTCGCCTCTCCGAATACTGCTCCTTCACCGCCAGCACATCCGGTAGCCGTTCCAGGAACAGCGGCATCAGGCGCGGATCGAAATGCCGGCCGGTCTCCTGCTGCATCACCTCGAGCGTGGTCTCGACACTCCAGGCCGGCTTGTAGGGGCGTTGGGAGGTGAGCGCATCAAAGACATCGGCGATGGCGACGATGCGGCCCTCGATCGGAATGTCGGCGCCGACCTTGCCGCGCGGATAGCCGCCGCCGGCCCACTTCTCGTGGTGGGTCAGCGCCACCAGCCGGGCGCAGTCCAGCAACTCGGATTTCTGGATGCCGATGATGCCGGCACCGATCGCCGGGTGCTTGCGCATCACCACCCATTCCTCCTCGGTAAGCTTGCCCGGCTTCTTCAGGATGTGGTCCGGGATGCCGAGCTTGCCGATGTCGTGCATCGGGCTGGCCTTGAACAGCAGGTCGACGCGATCACTGGAAAGCCCGGCGGCCTCGGCCAGCAGGCGCGAGTAGTGGGCCATGCGGATGACGTGGGTGCCGGTGTCGTCGTCCTTGTATTCGGCGGCGCGACCGAGCTGGTGGATCACCTGCAGGCGGGTGGTCTCCAGTTCGACCGTCTTGGCTTCCAGCGCGGCGGTACGCTCCCGCACCAGGGAATCGAGATGGCGCTCGTGCGCGTGCAACCGCACGTGGGTGCCGACCCGGGCCAACAGGGTCTCGGGCTGAAAGGGCTTGTTGATGAAATCGACGCCACCGGCCTCGAAGGCCTTCTTCTCGTCCTCGGTCTCATCGAGCGCGGTGAGGAAGATCACCGGGATGCGGGCGGTGACGGGATTGGCCTTGAGTCGGCGGCAAACCTCGTAGCCATCCATGCCCGGCATCATGATGTCGAGCAGGATCAGCTGCACATCCGGCCGCTTGCCGAGGATGTCGAGCGCGCGCATGCCGTCCGTGGCGGCCAGCGCCTGATAGTTCGCACGCAGGATGCCGGTCGCCACCTGCAGGTTCAGGGCGGTGTCGTCGACCACCAGGACGGTGGGTTTCAGATCGGTGCTCATGCGTGCTCCCGGGGGCCGGCATCAGATGGCGAGGTCGCGCAGGCGCGCGACCCCGGTTTCGGTCAAGGTGAACTGGGTGCGGTCACCGCGCTGGATGCGTAGCTCGCCGGTCGCCGCCAGGATGTCGAGCGCAATGCGCAGGTCGCCACCGCGACGCCGCTCCATGGCCCAGATCTTCGCCAGGGAGCCCGCCCCGATCGGGTGATCGGCGGGCAAGCGCAGGACCGCGAACAGCCGCAGCAGGCTGTCGACCACTTCGGCAGGCGGCGTCTCGCGCGGCGCCCGCGCGGCCCCACCCTGCCAGACGTGTTCGTCCTCGCTGGTCGGCGCCGGCGCCGGCTCGCCGGCATCCGGCAGTTCCGCGTCGAGCCGCTGGAAGCCCTCGGCGGTGAGCCGCAGGCGCAGGTCCGGCCCGGGCAGGATCTCCACCAGCCGCTGGCCGACCAGGGTCTCCACCGCCACCATGAAGCCGGCTGGATCGCCGCCCGCGCGGCGCCAGCAATACAGCACCACCAGCGAATCGGCACCCTCGCGGATGCTGGCCGGATGGCTTTCGACCGCGCGCAGCAGGCCGTCGGCGTCCAGGCTCATGCCGTCGCCACTTTCGGCTCCAGGGCCTTGAGCGCCTGTTGCACCGACCACTGCACAACGTTGGAAGTCTCGGCCAGCAGCACCAGGGCGCGGCCGCTGTTGGTCAGGCGCAGCGCGGGACCTTCGGCCAGGAGCTCGGCATAGCCCAGGCGGTGCAGCAGCTCGCAGGCGTGGAAGCGCGCGAAGTCGGGCAGCTCGTAGCGTTCCAGCAGGTAGTCCAGCTCGTACAGGCTGCGCTCCTGTTCGCGGCCGCTGGCGTCATGGAACTTGCGCGCGGCGAGGATGCACAGCACCTGGTCCGGCAGGCTTTGCCGGCACAGATTCTCGGCCGCCAGCGCCACCGATTCCCGGGCCATCCAGGTCGGCGCCGGCAGGCCGCTGAGGTACTGGTGACCGTCATTCTCCAGACGGACCTGGGTCTGGCCGAAGCGGCCGAGCTTGGCGTGGCCGTCGCGCATCAGCAGTTCCAGGCCACTGCGCAGGTCGGTGGCGCGGTAACGCGCCACTTCCCAGCAGCGGCTCAGTTCCGAGACGCTCAGCCGGCCGCCCGGCCCGACCCCGCGGGCGCGGAACACCGCCAGCAGCTTTTCCCGCACGCCGTACTCGGTGGGGGTGAGGGCGACGGCGGGGTCCGGCGCGGCAGCCGTCGACAGCACATCGACCTCGGGGCTGGTAAGGCGGGCGTAACCCAGGGCGGTGAGTCGCAGCAGGCCGCCAACGGGACGCAGCAGACCGTCGTCGAGGAGTCGCGCCAGCGCCCTGGCCAGGGCCTCGTCAGGCCGTCCAAGCAAGCGCCATTTGAACTCCAGCACCACGCGCTCAATGCCCTGAACCACCCCGCGACATTCACTGTCCAGGATGTTCAGGACCTGATTGGCGTCGCTATCCGGGTGGTAGGCCAGCATGCCGGTGTCGCCCCTTCCCCAAGAAGAGAGTGCCAGTGTAAGCGATCACCCCGGGGCAGCCAGGGCGGCACGCAGCAGCGGCAGCTGCGCGGCGGCGCTTTCGAAGTCATAGACCATCAGCAGGCGATCCATTTCGGCGAGCGCCGGCGGCGCGGCGGCGCCCAGGCTCTGGCGCAGCTGGTCCAGCGTCTCGGTGGCCTGCGAGTCGAAGGCCTCAACCTGCGCCGCCAGCGCCGCCAGCAGGGCCGGGTCGTAATCGGCGACCACCATCCCGGCGGCGGCAGCGGCGACCGCGTCCTGGCGGACCTTGGTCTGGGCGGCGTCGGCTTCCTGGTAGTCCTGGCGCAGTAGTTCCAGTGACGGCGGTTCAGCCCCGGCCCTGCGCAGCGCCTGTTCCAGCTGGCGGGCGCGGTTGGACAGCCGCTCGAACCCCAGCAGGCCCGCGGAGCCGGCCAGCGAATGCGCCAGCCGCCGGGCTTCGACCCGCTCGCCGGCCGCCAGCCGCTCGCTGATCGCCGCCATCGCCGACGGCCGCTGGCTGAACAGCTGCGTGGCCAGGCGCAGCAGCACCGCCTCGCTGCCGACCCGATCAATGCCATCGGCCCGGTTGAACACCTGGGGCGGCGGCTCCGCCAGCGGCGGCGGCTCTGCCTCGCTGTCCTCGCCACGACCCCAGAGCCGGAGCAGGCGCAGCAGTTCGGCCGGCTTGAACGGCTTGCTGATGAAATCGTCCATGCCGGCATCGAGGCAGGCTTGGCGGTCGGCTTCCATGGCGTTGGCGGTCATGGCGATGATCGGCAGCCTCGGCAGCGTCGGGTCGGCGCGCAGCAGGCGGGTGGCGTCGAGGCCGTCCAGCTCCGGCATCTGCATGTCCATCAGCACCAGGTCGTAGACCCGGCCTTCGCGCAGCTTGTCGACCGCGACGCGGCCGTTGCCGGCGATTTCCACCGTGGCGCCGTAGCCCTCCATCACTTCGCGCGCGACCTGCTGGTTGATCTCGTTGTCCTCGGCCAGCAGCACCCGCAGGCCGAGCAGCAGCCGGGCTTGCAGCGCGCCCGGCGACCGCGGCCGCCGGGTGCCGCCGCCGGCCATGCCCTGGCCGAACAGCGCCTGCATGCTGGTATCGAGCAGCAGCGAGGGGTTGACCGGTTTCACCAGGAAGCCGTCGAGCCGCTCGTGCTCGGCCTGGCGCGCCACCTCTTCGCGGCCGTGCGCGGTGAGCAGGATGATCTTCGGCGGACGCTCCAGCTGGCGGATGGCGCGCGCCGCCTCGATGCCGTTCATGCCCGGCATCTGCCAGTCCATCACCACCAGCTCGCAGGGCTCGCCGGCGGCGACGGCATCGCGCACCGCCAGCACCGCGTCCGGGCCGTTGGCGGCCTGGCTGACCTGCATGCCGAAGCTGCTCAGGTAGGCCTCGACGATGTCGCGCGAGGAGGCGTTGTCGTCCACCACCAGGGCCCGCCGCGCCGCCAGCGGCACCTCGCCGCCGACCCGGCGCTTGTCGGCCGCCAGCCCCAGGCGCAGCGTGAACCAGAAGGTGGAGCCCTGGCCGGGCACCGACTCGACGCCGATCTCGCCGCCCATCAACTCCACCAGCTGCTTGCAGATCGCCAGCCCCAGCCCGGTACCGCCGTACTGGCGGGTAGTACTGGCGTCGGCCTGGGAGAAGGCCTGGAACAGCCGGCCCTGCTGCTCGGCACTCAGGCCAATGCCGGTGTCGGTCACCGCGAAGCGCAGGCTGACCGCCGTCTCGTCGCGTGAGCCGGCGACCTCGCTGACGCTGAGCAGCACCTGACCCTGGGCGGTGAACTTTACGGCGTTGCCGCAGAGGTTGAGCAGCACTTGGCCCAGGCGCAGGGCATCGCCGACCAGGAAGTAGGGCAGACCGGCGGAGGTCGAGATCAGGAATTCCAGGCCCTTGTCCTGCGCCCGCAGCGACACCAGTCCGGCGAGCTGGTCGAGCACCTCGAACAGGTCGAAGCCCAGTGTTTCCACCGTCAGCTTGCCGGCTTCGATCTTGGACAGGTCCAGGATGTCGTTGATGATGCCGAGCAGCGACTGCGCCGAGTTGTGGATCTTGTTGAGGTAGTCGTGCTGGCGCGGGCTCAGCTCGGTCTGCAGCGCCAGGTGCGAGAGGCCGATGATGGCGTTCATCGGGGTGCGGATCTCGTGGCTCATGTTGGCCAGGAACTCGCTCTTGGCCTTGCTCGCCTCGTTGGCCTCGTCGCGCGCCTCGCCGAGCTGGGCCTCCAGCTGCTTCTGCGCGGTGATGTCGATGACATAGCCGCGCCAGATCAGGTCGCCGCCTTCCCGTCGCGGCGCCTTGGCGCTGGTGAGCAGCCAGCGGATCTCGCCGGTCTGGGCATGGCGGATGCGGAACACGTGGTGGTGGTCGCCGGACTCGGCAGCCGAACGCTCGATGTCGGCGGCGTAGGCGGCGACGTCCTCGGGCAGCACCACGGCGAAGTAGCGGTCGACATTCTCCAGCACCGCCTCGCGGCTGACGCCGATCAGCTGCTCGATGCCGCTGCTCACGAACGGCGCGGAATGGCTGCCGTCAGCCGCGCGCCGGTATTCGTAGACCAGGCCGGTGATGCTGTCGGTGATGTTCTGCAGCCGGATCTGCGCCAGCTCGACCCGCTCGGCCTGCTCGCGCGATTCGGTGACATCGGCCAGGAAGCCGTCCCAGGTCACCCCGCCGTCCTCGTCGCGGGAAGGCCGCGAGCG
Organism: Stagnimonas sp.; assembly: GCA_030696045.1. Lineage (GTDB taxonomy): Bacteria > Pseudomonadota > Gammaproteobacteria > Nevskiales > Nevskiaceae > Stagnimonas. The sequence goes on from JAUYNO010000050.1 coordinate 39,874, forward strand.
CGCCTGGATCCAGCGGCTGTCGCCGTCTGGGCGCGGCACCCGGAACACGTAGACGAAGGGCTGCAGGCTCTGCGCCGAGCGCTCGATGGCCTGCTGCAGCCCCGGCAGGTCGTCGGCGTGCACGGCGGCGAACAGGCGGGCGGCATCCTGGGTGGCGGCGCGCCAGTCGATGCCGATCAGCTCCTCGATGCCGGCACTCATGAACGGGAAGCTGGTCTGGCCGTCGGCGTCGCGCCGGAACTGATAGAGCGCACCCGGCGAAGCATCGGTGATGCGGCGCAGGCGCTGCTGCACCGCCTCGATCTTGTCGGCGCGTTCGCGCGCCAGCTGCTCGGCGGCCAGGGCGGCGGCGGTGCGTTCCGCGACCCGCTGCTCCAGCGAAGCATTCAGCTCGCGCAACTGGTCGTCGGCGCGGCGGCGCTCGCTGGCGGTGCGCGCCCGCGCCACCAGATCGGCCAGCGCGCCGACGAAGCTGGCGTCCTCCTCGCTCCAGTGACAGGGCTCGCCGGTCTGCTCGCAGCAGATCACGCCGATGGTCTGGCCGTGGTAGCGGATGGCGACATCGAGCATGGCGACGATGCCCAGCGGTTCCAGATAGCTGGCGGTGAATTCCCGGGTGCGCGGGTCCTCGCGGGCGTCGTGGGCGGCGAGCGTGCGCTCGCGGTCCAGGGCCGCGAAATAGGCCGGATAGTCGCCACGCGCCAGCTGCGTCGCTTCCGCCGAATCGCCCCTCTCGATATCGCGCTGCCACTGGCAGACCAGATGCTCGCGGCCCTCATCGAAATACCAGATGCTGGCGCGCTGGATGCGCAGGCTGACCGCCGCCGCCTCGCAGACCAGCACATGGGTCTCGCGCAGGTCGCCGTCGTCGATGGCGGTGGTCGAGGACAGCCGCAGCAGCTGCTCCTCGCGCACCGCCAGGGAACGATTGCGGGCCTCCAGCTGCTCGCGCAGCTGCTCCTGCTCGGTGACGTCCACCGCCACCCCGCCAACCGCGAAGGTCTCGCCGCGGTCGTCGCGGATCGGGAATTTGATCTTCAGCACCCGCCGGCCCACCGGGATGTCGCTGCTCAGGGCGCTGGCGGCGTCTTCCAGCTGGCGCCGGCTGAGGCCCTGGCCGAGCACCTCGGCATCTTCCTGGCGGAAGCGCTCGGCCTGCTCCGGCGGATAGAGCTTGTCATCGCTCTGACCGGCGGCGACCCGGCCCTGGAGCCCGAACAGCTGCTCATAGGCACGATTCACCTGCAGATAGACCCCCTGGCGGTCCTTGGCCCAGATCGCCATCGGAGCGTGATCGAGGATGGCCTGGAACTGCCCCTTGGTCTGGGCATGGGCGGCGGCGAGATCGGTCTGGGCTCGGCGCAGGCCGTCCTCGGCCAGCTTGCGGGCCCGCACCTCGCGCCGCAGGCGCAGCGCCCAGTAGCCGAGAAACACCAGCCCGGCCAGGGCCGGCAGCAGCACCGTCGCCGCCCAGCGCATGGCTTTCCAGGGATCGATGCCCTGCTGCGCTTCAACCCGGACCCAGCGGTTGAGCACCGCCTCGCGTTCCTCCAGGCTGAGGCTGGCGATGGATTTGTTGAGCACCGAGAGGCTCAGGGGGTGATCCTTGCGCACCGCCAGCTTGGACTCGGCCGGCGAGTCGAACAGGCCCGCGACCCGCAGATCGCGGATCTGGCCTTGCCGTATCTGGTATTCGAGCACCGCGAGATTGCCGACCGCAGCATCGGCCTCGCCGCTCCGCAGCGCTTCCAGCAGCTGCTCGGGCGTCGCGTACTCGCGCAGCGGCTGGCGCGGATGGCGCTGGCGCAAGGCCGTCAGCGCCGAGGAGCCGCTGACCGCCGCCACCACCGCCTTCGGCCCCAGCATCTCCAGGCTGGAAACATAGGGCGAGTCCTGGCGCAGCAGCAGGCCGTTGCGCAGCGGCATGTAGCCCTGGCTCAGCAGATCGCCGCCGGCCAGGGTGGTGGTGCTGACGTTGCCGAGGCCATCGACCTCGCGGCGCGCGAGCGCGGCCAGCGCGGCCGGCCAGTCCGGGTACTGCACCCATTCCGCTAGCAGGCCGGCGCGCTGGCAGATCTCGTTGACCAGTTCCACCGCCTGGCCGCTGGCGCGGCCCTGGCTGTCCTGGAAGCTGATCGGCGCCGAGGGGCTGTAGCCGAGCCGCAGCACGCCGTGCGCGGCCACCCAGTCGCTCTCCTCGGCAGTGAGCAGGAGCTGCGGCTGGCTGGCGCGCAGGTCCTCGTCCAGCCAGCGGCGGCGGATCTGGTCCTTCTCCGGTTCCGGGATGGCGGCGAAGGCGCGGTTGAGCAGGGGCAGCAACCAGGCCTGGCGCGGATGCACCGCCAGATGGTGCACCCGCGCCGGCTCGTCGGAGGGCGCCACTACGTGCAGGTTGTTGATCAGGGCGCGGCGGGTCTGGTAGCTGAGCACCGCCGGGTTGCTGAGGATGGCATCGGCCTGACCGCTGGCCACAGCCTGCAGCGCCTGGGCGAAGTCGCCGTATTCGCGCAGCTGCAATTGCGGGTATTGCTGGCGCAGGCGCTGCGCCTCGCTGCTGCCGGCGATCTGGGCGAAGCGCAGGCCCAGCAGCTCCCGCAGGCCGGCGACCACCGGCTGCTCGCGGCGCGCCATCACCACCGGGCGGAAGCGGGTCAGGGGATCGGAGTAGAGGAAGCGATCCTTGCGCTCCGGCGTCCGCGCCAGCGGCGCGATCAGATCGGCCTCGTCGGCCTCGAAGCGGCGCAGCGACTCCGCCCAGGTCGGGCTCGGCACCGCCTGCAGCCGCAGGCCCAGCAGTTCGGCGATGCGATTCAGATAGTCCGGCACCAGGCCGACGTAGTTGCCGCCGGCGTCGAGGAAGGAGATCGGCGCCGCCTGCGGATCGGCACTCAGTCGCAGCACCGCCAGGCCGGCCAGCCGGGCGCGCTCCGCCGCACTGAGTTCGAGCGCCGGGCTCGAAGGCTCGGTGGTCGCGGCCAGAGCCGGCAGCTCGAACCAGCGCCGGCGCAGCTGGATCAGCTCGGCCTCCGGTATCGCCGCCAGCGCCTGGTCGAGGATCGCCGTCAAGGGTGCCAGCTCCGGCCGCAGCGCGAACTGCATGTTGTATTCGTGGCGGCTGCCGTAGCCCACCAGCCGCAGCTGGGTCAGGCCACCGGCGCGGATGCGGTAGTCCAGCACCGCCGGATTGCCCAGCGTGGCATCGACGCGGCCGCTGGCCACCGCTTCCAGCGCGGCCTGCACACTGGGCACCAGGACGTGCCGCAGCCGCGGGTAATCGGCCAGGGTCAGCGCGGTCTCGCCATAGCCCTCGACCAGGGCGAAGTTCCGGTCGGCGATGGCGGCGAAGTCCGACACCGGCGCGCCGCCGACCCGCATCACCACCGCCGAGCGGAAGTGCAGATAGGGCTGGCTGAAACGGAGGCGCCGCTCGCGCTCCGGAGTCTGTCCGAGCGCCGAGAACAGGTCGGCTTGCCCGGTCTCGACCAGCCGCAGCGCTTGGTTCCAGTCGGCGACCGGCTGCGATTCGAAGCGCACCCCGAGCTCGCGCCCCAAGCGGTCCAGCAGCTCGCGCGACAGGCCATCCGGCCGGCCGGCCGCGTTCACGAACTCGATGGGCGCCCAGTCGGGGTCGGATACCACCCGCAGCACCGGATGCGCCTGGAGGAACTCGCGCTGCCCCGAGCTCAGCTCCAGCGCCGCCGCCGCCAGCGGCAGCCACAACAGCAGCCAGGCAAGACGCCGGAGATTCCCGGCGACGCGATTTGCCCAGGCCCCGCCGGCAGCACCCATGACGATCTCCCGATCCCGGGCCGACTATCTCCGGCCGCTGCGCCTCGGTCAATGCAGGTCGGTCAGGCCGGCATGTCGGCGGCCAGGCAGGCTCTCAGGCGGCGCTGTCGCGGCGCAGGCCGCCGGCCTTCTTCAGATGCACCAGCAGCAGCGACAGCGCGGCGGGCGTGACGCCGGAGATGCGGCCGGCCTGGCCGACCGTGTCCGGCCGGTGGCTGATGAGCTTGGCGCGCACCTCGTTGGACAGGCCCGGCACGCCGGCATAGTCGAAGCCGGCCGGGATGCTGGCGTCCTCGTGCCGGCGGGTGCGGGCTATGTCGGCCTGCTGGCGCTCGATGTAGCCGGCGTACTTGGCGGCGATCTCCACCTGCTCGGCGACGGTTTCGTCTAGGTCTTCGGCGGCCAGGCCGAGCTGGCGGTAACCGGCATAGCTGGCCTCGGGCCGGCGCAGCAGTTCGAAGGCGGAGATGCCCTGGTCGGTGGGCAGGCTGGCGAACACGGCGGCGAACTCGGCCGTCGCCATCCGCGCCGGCTTCAGCCACAGCGACTCGACCCGCGCGCGCTCGGCGGCGACCGCCTGCTGCTTGTGCTCGAAGGCCGCCCAGCGGACGTCGTCGACCAGCTGCATGGCGCGGCCCTGCGGCGTCAGCCGGGCGTCGGCATTGTCCTCGCGCAGCAGCAACCGGTGCTCGGCGCGCGAGGTGAACATGCGGTAGGGCTCGGTGGTGCCGAGGGTGATGAGGTCATCGACCAGCACGCCGAGATAGGCCTCGTGGCGCTGCGGCACCCAGCCATCCTCACCGCGCGCGGCACGGGCGGCATTGATGCCGGCGAGCAGGCCCTGGGCGGCCGCTTCCTCGTAGCCGGTGGTGCCGTTGATCTGGCCGGCGAAATACAGCCCGACTAGGGTCTTGGTCTCCAGCGTGCGCTGGAGGTCGCGCGGGTCGCCGTAGTCGTACTCGATGGCATAGCCGGGGCGGACGATGCGCGCCTGCTCCAGGCCCTCGATGCTGCGCACGAAGGCCTCCTGCACGTCGTAGGGCAGGCTGGTGGAGATGCCGTTGGGGTAGATCTCGTGGGTGTCGAGACCTTCTGGCTCCAGGAAGATCTGGTGGCGCTCGCGGTCGGCAAAACGATTGACCTTGTCTTCGACGCTGGGGCAGTAGCGCGGCCCCACGCCCTCGATCACGCCGGTGAACATCGGCGAGCGGTCAAAACCACCACGGATGATCTCGTGGGTGCGGGCATTGGTGTGGGTGATGTGGCAGCTCACCTGGCGCGGATGGTCGGCGCGGCTGCCCATGAAACTGAACACCGGACGCGGCTCGTCGCCGGGCTGGGCCTGCAGGCGGGCGAAGTCGATGCTGCGGCCGTCAAGGCGCGGCGGCGTGCCGGTCTTGAGGCGGCCGATGCGCGGCATCAGCTCGCGCAGGCGCGCCGCCAGCGGCAGCGAGGGGGCATCGCCAGCGCGACCGCCCGGATGGTTTTCGAGCCCGACGTGGATGCGACCGCCGAGAAAGGTGCCGGTGGTCAGCACCACGCTGGGTGCCAGGAAGCGCAGGCCGATCTTCGTCACCACGCCGGCGACGCGATCGCCCTCGACGAGCAGGTCGGTGACTTCCTGCTGGAAGATTTCCAGGTTCGGCTGCTGCTCCAGCGCGCGGCGCACGAAGGCCTTGTACAGGGCGCGGTCGGCCTGGGCGCGGGTGGCGCGCACCGCCGGCCCCTTGCTGGCATTGAGGGTACGGAACTGGATGCCGGCGGCGTCAGCGGCGCGCGCCATCAGGCCGCCGAGGGCGTCTATTTCCTTGACCAGATGGCCCTTGCCGATGCCGCCGATGGCGGGGTTGCAGGACATGGCCCCAAGGGTGTCGATGTTCTGCGTCAGCAACAGGGTGCGGGCACCCGAGCGCGCAGCCGCCAACGCTGCCTCGGTGCCGGCATGGCCGCCGCCGATCACGATCACTTGGTAGCTGCGCTCGCCGTTCACCCGCTTACCGCCCGGTTCAAGAAGGCGGCGATTTTATCGCCACCAGCACAAACAGCAACGGCGCCTGTCTCCAGGCGCCGTTGCTGTTTTGCCGTTGTCTGACCGATCAATTCTTCGGTCGCACGCGCCCGACCTCGACCCCCTCGACCGGCAGGCCATAATCGACCGGCGCGGCCTGGTCATCGCGGATATCGATGCCATCGACCTTGACGGTGACCGCGCTCTTGTCCACCGCCGGCGGGGTGGCGTGGTGCTAGCTGGCCTTGCCACCGCCCACGCAGGCCGACAGGCTAAGCACCGCCAGGATGCTCATCGCCGCCAGCTCCCGGCGGCGCCGGCCAAAACCCAGCAGACCGACC
>JAUYNO010000057.1 GCA_030696045.1 Stagnimonas sp.
CCGGCCCTGGCGGCCCTGGCAGGCAACGCGGCGCCGCAGGCCCCGCGCCCGCCGCAGGGCGAGCGGGCGCCGCGTCCGGACGGCGGTCGCCCGCCGCGCGAAGCGGGCGAACAGGCCGGTCGGCCGCCGCGTCCGCAGAACCAGGAGTCCGGTCGTCCGCCCCGCGCCGAGGGCGCCGAGGCGGGCGCAGGTCGCCCGCCCCGCGAGGGCGGTGGTCGTCCGCCGCGCCCGGGTAGCGAGTCCGCCGCCCCGGCAGCGGCTATGCCGGCCGTGGTGACGGACGACGTCGCCCCGATCGTGACCGAGCTGCCGCCGGCTCCGGCCACCGGCAGCTTCCGTCCCGGCCTGATTGGCGACAGCAGCCCGGCACCGATCACGGCCGGCGAGCCGACCGTCGACGACGCCATCGGCGAAGTCGCGCCGGGTGCCGACGGCGCCGAAGCCGGCAACGGTGATGGCGTGCCGGGTGGGCGCAGCCTGCGCGGCCGCCGCAACCGCCGCCGTGGTGGTCGTGGCCGCGGTGAGCGGCCGGCCGCCGATGGTGCGGTGCCGGCCACCGACGACGAGGGCGGTAGCGAGGCTGGCGAGCCGGTCGAGATGTCGGTCGCCGTGGTCGAGTCCCCGGCCTTGCCGCTGAACGCCGAACCGGCGCCGGCAGTGGCGCCCGAGCCCGCTCCGGTGGTCGTCGTTACGCCAGTGGTGGTCGCCGCGCCGCCGTCGCCCGCTCCGGTTGCTCCGGTCGCGGCGCCGGCCGAAAAGCCGGTGCAGGCTTCCCTGCTCGACAGCGCGCCAACGCCGGCGGCCGAGCCGGTGGTGGCAGCACCGACGCCCCCGGGCCGCCCGCAGCGCAGCGAGGCCAGCGAGGCGCCCCGTCCGGCGGCCGCACCCGCTGCCGCCGGGGCGGCGATCATTGCCCGCGCCAGCGCGGCCAGCGATCACCAGCCGCGCCTGATCGTCAGCGGCGACGGCAGCAACACCCGTCCGGCCGTGGTGGCGGAATCGGCGCCACTGGCTCCGCGCAGCAGCAGCAGCGACTTCATGCCGCGCCTCCTGGTGTCCGCTGGCGGTCATGCGCCGGTGGTGCGTCCGGTCGGCAACAGCCCGCTGACCGCGTCCAGCCCCAGCGCCGCCGACTTCCTGCCGCGTCTGGTGGTCACCAGCGACAGCACGCCCTCGGCGCGCCCGCCGCGTCAGGCGCCAGCGCCGGTGGCCGAGGCGGCGCCGACGGAGATTCCGGCCGTCGTCGAACTGGTCAGCAACGAGGCGATACCTAGCGCCGAACCGGTGGCAGCCCCGGAGATCAGCGAGTTGCCGAAGCCCGATACGGTCTAAGCCAGCCGCCGCAGCAAAAACCCCGCCCGGAGCCAAGCTCCGGGCGGGGTTTCTTTTTGCCGGGGCGGCTAGGCGAAATGTGCGGCCAGCAGCGCCAAGTCCTCTTCGGTGTCGACGCCGCGCGGCGGCGGCTGCTCGGTGGTGCCCAGCTTGATGCGGAAGCCGTGGTACAGCGCGCGCAGTTGCTCCAGCGCCTCGCAGTCCTCCAGCGGAGCCGGCGGCAGGCCGCTGAACTCGGCGAGGGCGCCGACCCGGTAGGCGTAGAGACCGATGTGGCGATAAGCCAGCCCCTGCGGCAGGCGTGGCGCCTCGCGGCTGGAGCCCTCGCGTTGCCAGGGAATCGGCGCGCGCGAAAAATACAGCGCATAGCCGCGACGGTCGGTGACCACCTTCACGACATTGGGATTGGCGAAGTCGGCGGCATCATGCAGCGCATGCGCCAGGGTGGCGATGTGGGCTTCCGGGTCCTCGGCGAGCAGTTGCGCCGCCTGCCGCACCAGGGCCGGTGGCATCAGCGGCTCGTCGCCCTGGACGTTGACGACGATGCATTCCGGGGCCCAGCCGGCGGCGCGCGCCACTTCGTTGATGCGGTCGGTGCCGGACTGATGGGCCGCGTCGGTCATCCGCACCTGGGCGCCGAAGCCCTGGCAGACCTGCTGGACCTCGGGCGCGTCGGTGGCGATCAGCACCTGTTCGGCGCCGGCGCGCTGCGCCGCTTCCCAGACCCATTGCACCACCGGCTTGCCGCCGAGTTCACGCAAGACCTTGCGTGGCAGGCGGGTGGAGCCGAGCCGAGCCGGAATCACCACCTTGAAGCCGATCATGGCCGGGCGCTCACCGCAGCGAATCCGCTTCGACGTCCGACAACGCGCGGGCCTCTTCCTCCAGCATCACCGGCACGCCGTCGCGTACCGGATAGGCCAGGCGCGAGGCGCGGCACCAGAGCTCGCTGTGCTCGGGCTTGTACACCAGCGGCGCCTGGGTAACCGGGCAGACCAGGATTTCGAGCAGGCGTTTGTCCATCGTCATTCCCGGCGCAGGATCTTGTCGACCAGCTGGTTGGCCCACCAGCTGGCGTGGAAGGAGGCGTTCACGGCATCGCGGTCGTAGACCGTTTCGACCCAGGCGCGGAACGGCGTGCCGTGCGCGGCGTGGTAGGCACGGTAGACCTCGAAGAAGTGGTCGAGCACACCGGTCTTGGCCTGCTTGACGTGGCCGTGCCGCCAGAACTGCATCTGTTTGAGCGCGACATCCAGCGGCGCGTTCTCGCGCAGCAAGAGGTACAGGGCGCTGGCCAGGCCGGCGCGGTCGGCGCCGGACTTGCAGTGGATCAGCAGCGGCCGGGGCAGGCTGGCGTAGAGGGCATCGAGCCCGAGCACCTCCTCGCGGGTCGGCGCATCGCGCGAGCGCAGCGGGAAGTGCAGCAGTTGCAGGCCGGCCTGCTCGCAGGCCTCCCACTCCAGCACGTTGGAGCCGAGGCTGTCCTCGTTGCCGCGGAAATTCAGCACCGACTTGACCCCCGCCCGCGCCGCCGCGCGCAGCTGGTAGGGCAGCGGGTGCGCCGACCGGTACAGGCCCGGTGCGACCGGGGTGCGCAGGTTGTAGAAGACCCGGAAGAAGGCGTGGTCGACGAAGACGGAGTTCAGCCAGACCCGCAGGCGGCGCCAGCCGGTGAGCCTGGGCGCGGGGGGCGGCAATTGCGGGAGTTTCAGCATCGTGCTCATGGCGGGGGCGGTGTCCACGCCTCCAGCGCGGCCTGCAGGCATTGTCTCACGCGCATCCTCGCGTCGGCACCGAAGTGCAGGCTGGCCGGCACCAGCCACAGGCGGGAATCGGCGAAGGCGCCGCACTTGACCGCGTCCTTCTCGGTCATCAGCACCGGCACGTCGTCCCCGAAGTCGAGTTCGTCGGCGACATAGGCATGGTGGTCGGGAAAGGCATGGCGCTGCAGCTGCAGCCCCAGGGCCTGCAGGGCGTCGAAGAAACGCGCCGGATTGCCGATGCCCGCGACCGCGTGGACCCGGCGCCCGGCCCAGGCCGACAGCGGCTGGGCCGGGCCACCCCGCAGCGGCAGGGCCTGTTCGATCCGCAGCTCGAAGCCCAAGGCTCGTGCATCGTACCGGGCCGGATCGCCGCCATTGACCAGCAGCAGGGCGCAGTCGCGGGCCCGCTCCGGCGGCTCACGCAGCGGGCCGGCCGGCAGCCGCCAGCCATTGCCATGACCGCGCGCGCCGTCGATCACGCAGACCTCCAGATCGCGCCCGAGCCGGTAGTGCTGCAGGCCGTCGTCGCAGAGCAGCACGTCGACCTCGGGATGCGCGGCCAGCAGCGCGCGTCCGGCGGCCACCCGATCCGGCGCGACCCAGACCGGCACCGCCGCGCGCCGAGCGATCAGCACCGGCTCGTCGCCCGCCGCCGCCGGCGCGCTGTCGGCAGCGACCGGCATCGGAAACGGCCCCCGGCCACCATAGCCCCGGGAAATCACCCCGGGCCGGCGACCCAGCTCGCGCAGCAGCTCGACCAGGGCCAGGGTCACCGGGGTCTTGCCGGTGCCGCCGACGGCGAGATTGCCGACCACGATCACCGGCACCGGCAAGCGCTGGGCCCCGGCGCGCTGCGCGCGGGCACGCTGCTCGGCCACCGTGCCGTAGAGCCGGGACAGCAACCGCAGCGGCGCGGGCGGCGGCGTGGCGCGCCACCAGACCCGTTCCATCGCCTCCCGCAGCAGCCGGCTGCTCATGCCGGCGCGTCATCCTCGCGGAACTGCAGCCGGTGCAGGGCGGCATAGGCGCCATCGCGCGCCAGCAGCTCGGCATGGCTGCCCTGCTCGACGATGCGGCCCTCGTGCATCACCACGATCAGGTCGGCGCGCTGGATGGTCGACAGCCGGTGCGCGATGACCAGGGTGGTGCGGCCCTTCATCAGCTCTTCCAGGCCGTCCTGTATGGCCCGTTCGGACTCGCTGTCGAGCGCCGAGGTGGCCTCGTCGAGGATCAGGATCGGCGCGTCCTTCAGCAGGGCACGGGCGATGGTCAGGCGCTGGCGCTGACCGCCGGAAATCATGATGCCGTCCTGGCCGATGGGCGTATCGAGACCCTGGGGCAAGGCCTGGATGAAGTCCCAGGCATAGGCACGCCGGGCAGCGGTCTCGATGGCCGCACGGCTGACGCCGGGGGCGCCATAGGCGATGTTCTCGGCGATGCTGGCGTTGAACAGCACGATGTTCTGGTCGACCAGGGCGATCTGCCGGCGCAGTTCGCGCAAGGGGTATTCGCGCAGCTCGTGGCCGTCGAGCAGCACCCGGCCGGCTGCCGGGTCGTAGAAGCGCGGGATCAGCGACAGCAGGGTGCTCTTGCCGCTGCCGGACTTGCCGACGAAGGCCACCGTCCTGCCGGCCGGGATTTCCAGACTGACCCCGGCCAGGGCCTCGCGCGCCTCGCTGCTGTAGGCGAAGCGAACCTGATCGAAGACGATCTCGCCGCGCGCGCGCGCCAGGGGTCGGGTGCCTTGGTCCGGTTCGATCGGGGTATCGAAAAACGCGAACAGGTCCGCGCCCGCCACCAGGCCACGCTGCAGTTTTTCCGACAAGCCGGTCATCGCCGACAGCGGCTGGCGCAGCATCAGCATGGCGCCGACGAAGGACACGAAGGTGCCGGGCGTCATGGTTTCCAGCATCGAGGGCTGGGTCGCCAGCCAGACCAGCAGCGAGACGCCGACCGCGGCGATCAGCTCCAGCGAGCCATTGCTGGCGGCACCGGCCGCCGTCATCTTCAGACTGTTGCTGCGCAGGTAGTCGTCGAGCTTGGCGAAGGCGCCCAGGGCCAGCTTTTCGCCGCCATAGATCTTCACCACCCGGCGTCCGGATATCGCCTCGTCGGCGGCATGGGTGATGCCGCCCACCGAGGACTGGATGCGGCTGGAGATGGTGCGGAAGCGGCGGTTGACCCAGCTCACCGAGAACGACACCAGGGGGGCGATCACCAGCACGAACAGGCTCAGCTTCCAGCTGGTGTAGAGCATCAGCCCCACCAGCCCGATGGCGGTGAGCAGGCCACGGATGCCCTGGGCGAAGACCGTGCTGGCGGTCTCGGCGATCTGTCCGGTGTGGTAGGTCAGCTTGGCCTGCAGATCGGCGGTGCGGCTGCGGTCATGGTGCGCCACCGGCAGGTTGAGCATGTGCGCGAACACCTGCTGGCGCAGCTGCGAAACTACTGCCTGCCCGACCGAGGCCATCGCATAGGTGGAGACGAAGCCGACCACCCCGCGCACCAGGAACAGGCCCAGGATCGCCCAGGGCATCCAGCGGATGATCTCGGGATCGCGGTCGATGAAGCTGCCATCGGTGAGCGGCTTGATCAGCCGCGCCACCGACACCTCGCTGGCGGCGAACAGCACCATCGACAGCAGGGCCACCACGAAGGTACGCCAGTGCGGCGCGGCATAGCGCATCAGGCGGCGGTAGACCGGCCAGGGCTGAAACGCGGTCGGTACGGATGCAGAGGCTTTCACGAATCCGGCGGGTGGGATCAGGGACGGCATGGTAGCAAGCGCCTCGCCTATCATCAGAGGCACGCCCTGCCCCACCGCCGTGCCCGCCCATGAAGACCCTGTTCGAGAAGATCATCGCCCGCGAGATTCCCGCGACTTTCGTCTACGAGGACGAGCTGTGCGTGGCCTTCCGCGACATCAATCCCTGCGCGCCCATGCACCTGCTGCTGGTGCCGAGAAAGCCGCTGGTCCAGCTCAGCAGCGCGACGGCGGAAGACCAGGCCCTGCTCGGCCACCTGATGCTCACCGCCACCAAGGTGGCGGCGCAGGAGGGTCTCGGCGAGGCCTACCGCCTGGTGGTCAACAACGGCGCCGCCGCCGGCATGAGCGTGCCGCACCTGCACCTGCACCTGATCGGCGGGCGTCCACTGAAGTGGCCGCCCGCCTAAGTACCCGGCCGCGATGACCGACAGCGGCGCCCCGGTCCGCAAGATCATCCACCTCGACATGGACGCTTTCTACGCGTCCGTGGAGCAGCGCGACGACCCGGCCCTGCGCGGCCGGCCGGTGGTGGTGGCCTGGCGCGGCCAGCGCTCGGTGGTCTGTGCCGCCTCCTACGAGGCCCGCAAGTTCGGCGTTCGTTCGGCGATGCCGGCGGTGCGCGCCGAGCGGCTCTGTCCGGAGGCGGTGTTCGTGCCGCCGGACTTCGTCCGCTACCGCGCCGCCTCGCGCGCGGTGCGCGAAATCCTGTCGCGCCACAGCGAGCTGATCGAGCCGCTGTCGCTGGACGAGGCCTATGTCGACGTCAGCCACAACAAGACCGGCCTGCCCACCGCCACCCGGGTCGCGCAGGCGATGCGCGCGGCGATCCGCGAGGAGCTGCACCTCACCGCCTCGGCCGGCGTGGCGCCGAACAAGTTCCTGGCCAAGATCGCCAGCGACTGGCGCAAGCCGGACGGACAGTTCGTGATCCTGCCGGAGCAGGTCGAGAGCTTTCTGCACCCGCTGCCGGTGGGCCGCATCCCCGGGGTCGGCAAGGTGATGGAGACTCGACTCAAGGAGCTCGGCATCTGCACCGTCGGCGAATTGCGCGCCTGGCCGGAGGCCGCCCTCCGCGAGCGCTTTGGCCGCTACGGGCAGCGCCTGCATGAGCTGGCGCGGGGCATCGACGATCACCCGGTGCAACCGGACCGGCCGACCCAGTCGATCTCCGCCGAGGACACCTTCGCCAGCGATGTGCCACTGGCGGAAACCGAGGCGACCATCCGGCGCCTGGCCGAGAAGGTCTGGGCGGCGGCGACGCGCGAACCCCGGGTGGCGCGGACGGTGGTGCTGAAGCTGAAAACAGCGCAGTTCCGCCTCATCACCCGCAGCCATACCGGCGAGCAGCCACCGGCGTCCTGCGAGGAACTGATAGCCCTCGCCCTGGCCCTGCGCGAGCGCGCGCCGGCGGACGGCAGCCGCTACCGACTGGTTGGCGTCGGCCTGGGCAATTTCCGCGACCCCGAGCCACGGTCGCAAGCCCAGCCCGAGCTGTTCTAGGAAGCTACTTGCTGGCCACTTCCGTGGGGTCCCGCGCCAGCAGGGTGAAATGGAAGCAGGAGCCCTCGCCCGGGCTCGATTCCACCCAGATGCGCCCACCGTGGTTGCTGACGATCTTTTCGCAGATCGCCAGCCCGATGCCGGTGCCCTCGTACTCCTCGTGGGTATGCAGGCGCTGGAAGATCTGGAAGATGCGCTCGCGATGCTCCGGGGCGATGCCGATACCGTGGTCACGCACCTGGAAATGCCAGTGCCCTCCCTCCCGCTCGGCCGACAGCTCCACCCGCGGCCGCTCGCCCGGCTGGAACTTGATGGCGTTGCCAATCAGGTTCTGCAGCAGCTGGCCCAGCTGGTGGCGGGAGCCGGAGACCGTCGGCAGGGGCTGGTGGCTGACTTCGGCGCTGCGCTCCTGGATGGTCGCGGTCAGCTGCGTCAGCACCTCGCGCAGCAGGTCCTCGCAGTCCACCTCGACGTGCTCGGCGGCGGCATCACCGACCTTGGAGTAGGCCAGCAGGTCGTCGATCAGCTGCTGCATGTGGCGCGAACTGTCGACGATATAGCCGAGGAACTCCTGGCCATCACTGTCCAGCTGCGGCCGATTGTTCTTCAGCAGCATCTGGGCAAAGCCGACCACGCTGCGCAGCGGCGCGCGCAGGTCGTGCGAGGCGACATAGGCGAACTGGCTGAGCTCGCGATTGCTGCGCTCGAGATCGCTGGCGTACTGCGCCAGCTTGCGCTCCACCGTCTTGCGTTGGCTGATATCGCGGATCGCGGCGGTGACATAGCGGGCCTCCTCGGTTTCCAGCGGGCTGAGGCTGATTTCGATCTCGAACTCGCTGCCGTCGCGGCGTCGCCCCCAGAGGTCCAGCCCCAGGCCCATCGGTCGCGCCTTCGGCTCGCCGAAAAAACGGTCGCGATGGCCCAGATGGCGGTCCCGCAGCCGCTCGGGAATCAGCATCTCCACCGTCTGTCCGATCAGCTCCGCGCGTGGATACCCGAACAAGCGCTCGGTCTGGGCGTTGACCAGGGCAACCCGGCCATCGGCGCCGATGATCACCATGGCGTCGGGCGCGGTTTCCAGCAGCGAGCGGAAGCGGGACTCGGCACGCTTGCGCTCGCCGATGTCGCGGCCGATGGTGGACGCGCCGACCACATGCCCCTGCGCATCGCGGATCGGCGAGATGGTCAGGGACATGTCCATCCGGCGTCCGTCCTTGGCCATGCGCTGGGTTTCGAAATGCTGCACCTGCTCGCCCTGCCGCACCCGCGCCAGCAGCTCTTCTTCCTCGTGCTGCTTTTCCGGCGGGAACAGCATGGTGACGTTCCTGCCGATCACCTCTTCGGCACGGTAGCCATAGGCCGCCTCGGCGGCCTTGTTCCAGGAGGTGATCAGGCCCGCCAGATCCTTGCCCATGATCGAGTCATTGGACGACTCGACGATCGCCGCCAGCCGCACCGCCGCGTCCCGCTCGCGCTTGGCCTGGGTGATGTCGCGGATCGCCGCCGTGACCCAGGTGCCCTGCTCGGTCTCCAGCGGGCTGAGGCTGATCTCGATGGGAAACTCGCTGCCGTCGCGCCGGCGGCCGGCCAGTTCCAGACCGGCGCCCATTTCCCGCACCTTGGGCGCGGTGAAGTAGGCCTGACGATGACGCTCGTGCTGCGGATGCAGGCGATGTGGAATCAGGAACTCGACCGGCTGACCGACCATGTCCTCGCGGCCACAGCCAAATATTCGCTCGGCCTGGGCATTGACCAGGCGGATGTTGCCGCTCTGGTCGATGATGACCATGGCATCCGGCGCGGTCTCCAGCAGCGCCCGGAAGCGCTGCTCGGCGTTCTTGCGCTCGGTGAGATCGCGCACCGCCGCCGTTGCCCAGATGCCGTCCTCGGTTTCCAGCGGGCTGAGGCTGATCTCGATCGGAAACTCGCTGCCGTCCTTGCGCCGCCCGGCCAGTTCCAGGCCGGCGCCCATGCCGCGATTCTTGGGGTGGTTGAAATAGCCGCTGCGGTGCACCGCATGCCGGGGCCGCAGGCGCTCGGGCACCAGCACCTCCACCGGCTTGCCGATCAGCGCCGCCCGCTGGTAGCCGAACAGGCGTTCGGTCTGGGCATTGACCAGCCGGATCAGCCCCTCGGCGTCGATGATGACCATCGCGTCCGGCGCGGTTTCCAGCAGGGCGCGGAACTGTTCCTGGGCCTTGCGCCGGCCGCTGGCGTCGCGGATCGCCGCGGTCGCGAACATGCCGTTGGCGCTGCGCACCGGGCTGAGGCTGATCTCGATGGGGAACTCGCTGCCGTCCTTGCGCCGCCCCGGCAGTTCCACCCCCGCCCCCATCTCGCGCACCTTCGGCTCGGTGAAATAGCCGTCGCGATGGACGCCGTGGCGAGCCCGGAAACGCTCCGGCACCAGGACCTCAATGGCCTGACCCAGCAGTTCCTCGCGGACATAGCCGAACAGCTTCTCGGTCTGGGCGTTGATCAGCAAAATCTTGCCGTCGCTGTCGATCAGCACCACGGCGTCGGGCGCGGACTCCAGAAGTTCCCGGTAAAGCTCGCTATCTATCCGGTCCAAGACCCGGCTCCGAGGGGCGTACTGCCGAAGCGTAAGCGAACTCAAGCCGGACAGTAGCGGCAGCAGACCATGCACGCAGTCTGGCCGATGACCGGCCGAATCGGGACGAGCTCCGGTCTAGTGTCCGGACGGGGGCAGCTCCTGCGCATCCACCCGCGCTTCAAACCAGTTCACTCGCCAGTCCAGGTGCGCGCCGGTGACGCGGCCGGTCTTGCCGATCAGGGCGATCTTGTCGCCCTGACGCACGCGCTGGCCCTCCTTCACCAGGATTTTGGACAGGTGCAGGAAGGCCGAGGACACGCCGTAGCCGTGGTCGAGGTAGAGCGTGCCGCCGGAGAAGAACATGTCCCGGTGCGCCAGGCTGACCACGCCGCCGGCCGGCGCCCGCACCGGCGCACCGACCGGGCCGGCGACGTCGACGCCGTAGTGCGGCTGCTTGGGCTCGCCATTGAGGATGCGCTGGCTGCCGAACACGCCGGTGATCGGGCCCTTGGCGGGCCAGACGAATCGCTGGAAGACGAAGGCGGTATCGCTGTCGCGTGCACGCGCTGCGCGGTTCAGCGCGGCTTCGGCGGCAATGCGGGCCTGCATCGCCGGCTCGGGATTCACCTGCTTGTCCGGCAGGCCGTTGAGCCGCTGGATCCGGTACTCGCGCTTCGCCACCGGGTAACGCAGCAGCCATTCCGGCTGGTCCGGCAGGCGGATCGCCAGACTGGCCTCGGCCGGCTCGTCGCGGTCGAGACCGAACACGAACTGCCCCTGCGGTCCCAGGCGCAGCAGGCGGCCGTTGAAGCGCACCTCGGCACCGGGCGTGGTGGCGCCGAACAGCAGGCTGCCCTGCCGCCACTCGCCCTTCAGCGCCAGGGGCGGCGTCGCGTCCTGGCTGCGGGCGCTGAGGGAAATCAGCGCCAGCAGCAGGACGGCGAGACTACGCAGCATCAACCCCGGTCAGCCGCGAGCTTGGCGACGGCTTCTGCGAGCGTCAGGGTTTCCTGCGCCTCGCTGCCCAGGCGGCGCAGGGTGACGGTCTTCTGCTCCGCCTCCTTGCGCCCGACCACGGCGATCACCGGCACTTTCTGCATCGAGTGCTCGCGGATCTTGTAGGTGATCTTCTCGTTGCTGACATCGGCCTCGGCACGCACGCCAGCGTCGCGCAGGGCATCGCGCACTTCGGTCGCATAACCGTCGGCATCGCTGACGATGGGCGCCACCACCACCTGCACCGGCGAGAGCCAGAACGGCATGGTGCCGGCGTGGTGCTCGATCAGGATGCCGATGAAACGCTCCATCGAGCCGACGATGGCCCGGTGCAGCATGATCGGCATGACACGGTTGCTGTGCTCATCGACATAGGTCGCGCCGAGCCGCTCCGGCATCATCGGGTCGAACTGCATGGTGCCGACCTGCCAGGCGCGGCCGATGGAGTCCTTCAGGTGGTACTCGATCTTCGGGCCGTAGAAGGCGCCCTCGCCCGGCAGCTCGGTCCACTCCACACCCGCCGCCCGCAGCGCCGCGCGCAAGGCGTTCTCGGCTTTATCCCAGACTTCGTCGGTGCCCAGGCGCTTGTCCGGGCGCAGGGCCAGCTTGATGTCGATATTGCTGAAACCGAAGTCGGTGTAAACCTGCATGGCCTGCTTATGAAACGCGGTGACCTCGCCCTCGACCTGCTCGGGCGTGCAGAAGATGTGGCCGTCGTCCTGGGTGAAGGCGCGCACCCGCATGATGCCGTGCAGCGCACCGCTGGGCTCGTTGCGATGACAGCCACCGAACTCGGCGTAGCGGATCGGCAGATCGCGGTAGCTGCGCAGGCCGGCGTTGAAGATCTGCACATGGCCGGGGCAGTTCATGGGCTTCACCGCATAAGTCCGCTTCTCGGACTCGGTGAAGAACATGTTGTCCTTGTAGTTGTCCCAGTGGCCGGACTTCTTCCACAGGCTGACGTCCATGATCTGCGGGCCGCGCACCTCGCGGTAGCCGCTCTTCTTGTAGACACCGCGCACGTACTGCTCGACCGCCTGCCAGATCGCCCAGCCCTTGGGGTGCCAGAACACCATGCCCGGCGCTTCTTCCTGCTGATGGAAGAGATCGAGCTGGCGGGCGAGCTTGCGGTGGTCGCGCTTCTCGGCTTCCTCGACCTGCTTGAGGTGGGCCTTGAGATCATCGTCGCTGGCGAAGCAGACGCCGTAGATGCGCTGCAACTGCGCGTTGTTGGCATCACCGCGCCAGTAGGCGCCCGAAACCTTGGTGAGCTTGAAGGCGGTGCCCAGCTTGCCGGTGGAGGGCATGTGCGGGCCCACGCACATGTCCAGCCAGCTATCGCCCTGGCGGTAGATGCTGATCTCGGCGTCGGCGGCAATGCCCTCGCGGATCCACTCGGCCTTGAACTTCTCGCCGGTGCTCTCGAAATGGGCGATGGCCTTGTCGTGCGGCCAGACCTCGCGAGTGATCGGCAGATCGCGCTTCACGATCTCGCGCATCTTCTGCTCGATCTTTTCGAGATCGGCGTCGCTGAAGGATTCCGCCCGCGCGAAGTCGTAGTAGAAGCCGGTCTCGGTCGAGGGGCCGAAGGTGATCTGGGTGCCCGGGAACAGCTCCTGCACCGCCTGCGCCAGCACATGCGCGCCGTCGTGGCGGATGACTTCCAGCGCCTCGGGTTTATCGCGGGTTACCAGTTCGAGCTTCGCGTCGGCGGTGATCGGCCGGCTCAAATCCCAGAGCTGGCCATTGATCTTCGCAACCACGCACTTCTTGGCGAGGCCGGGCGAGATGCCCTGGGCAATCGCCAGAGCGGTGACGCCAGCGTCGAAGGGCTTCTTCGCGCCGTCGGGAAAGGTAATTTCGATGGACATTGGGGTGAATCCTGTTCTTGCTCTTGATGAGCGCCCGAATCTCTCTAGCTCGCGGGCGCGGCTTTGGCGGCGTGGACAGCGGCGGCGGCAAGCCGCGCCAAAGTGGCCGTACGGCCCAGCAAAAACAAGGTTTGGTCGATGGGCGGCGACACCGCGGCGCCGGACACCGCGACCCGGATCGGCTGGGCCACATCGCCGAGCTTCAGCCCCAGTTGCTCGGCCACGGCGTGCACCACGCCGTGGATGTCCGGCGCCTGCCAGTGGGCGAGGCCGGTCAGACCATCGATGAGCGCATCCAGCACCGGTTTGGCCTTGGCGGCCAAGTGCTTGGCGGCGTCCTTCTCGTTGTAGGCATCGACCTCGGCATAGAAGAACTTCGACTTCTCCGCCATTTCCAGCAGGGTGCGGCAGCGCTCGCGCTGCTGGACGATCACGTCTTCCAGCGCCGGGCCGTTGGCCGGATCGACGCCCTGGCGGCGCAGGTGCCAGTCGAACTCGGGCGCGATCACCGCCGGCTCGACCGCCTTCAGATACTGGTGGCTGACCCAGTAAGCCTTCTCCATGTCAAAGCGCGCGGGCGCGGCGCTGACGTGGTCGAAGTCGAACTTCTCGATCATCTCCTCGCGGGTGAACAGCTCCTGGTCGCCGTGGCTCCAGCCCAGGCGCACGAGGTAGTTGAGGATGGCGTCCGGGGTGAAGCCCATCGCCCGGTACTCCATGACGCCCAGGGCGCCGTGGCGCTTGGACAGCTTGGCTCCGTCGCTGCCGAGGATCATCGACACGTGCGCGTACTTCGGCGGCGTGCCGCCGAGCGCGCGGATCATCTGGATCTGGCGCGGGGTGTTGTTGACGTGGTCATCGCCACGGATGACATGGGTGATGCCCATGTCCATGTCGTCCACCACCACGCAGAAGTTGTAGGTGGGCACGCCGTCGCCACGGGCGATGATGAGGTCATCAAGCTCCTCGCTGGCGAACACGATGCGGCCCTTGATGAGGTCGTCCAGCACCACCTCGCCGTCCTGTGGGTTCTTGAAGCGGACAACGGGTTTGATACCCACGGGCGGCTCGGGCAGGACCTTGCCCGGCTCCGGGCGCCAGCGGCCGTCGTAGCGGGGCTTTTCCTTGCGCGCCTGCTGCTCGGCGCGCATGGCGTCGAGTTCTTCCCTGCTCGCATAGCAGTGGTAGGCGGTGCCGGCGGCCAGCATGTCCTGGATCACCGCCGCATAGCGATCAAAGCGCTGGGTCTGGTAGATCTCCTCGAAATCGCTCTTCAGGCCCAGCCAGGCCATGCCCTCGAAGATTGCATCGACCGCCTCCTGGGTGCTGCGCTCGCGGTCGGTGTCCTCGATGCGCAGCAGGAACTTGCCCCCGAAGCGCTTGGCGTAAAGGTAGGAGAACAGCGCGGTGCGCGCACCGCCGATGTGCAGGAAGCCGGTCGGCGAGGGGGCGAAGCGGGTAACGACGGACATGGGCTCGGCCTGGGGCCTGGGCGAAGGGGTGTGCAGTTTACCAGTGCCGCGTGCCGGCTCCGCCCGGCCCGGCGGGCGGGAATGACCGCCCGGGCAGTAAAATGCGCGCCCTTTCGCGGCATTCGAGCGGCTTCGCGGCCATGACCACCCTCTTCGTCGAACAGCTCACCGTCATCGACGCCAGCTACCTCTGCCCCCGGCGCGGTCTGGTCGGCGAGAGCTGGATCGTGGATCTGGAGCTGGAGGGCGCGCTCGACGAGCAGTCGATGGTGCTGGACTTCGGCGCCGTCAAGAAACAGCTCAAGCGCGCCATCGACGATGGCCCCGATCACACCCTGATCGTGCCGCTGCACTACCCCGGGCAGCAGACCAGCCCCCTGCCCGACGGCCGTCTGCAGACGCTGTTCATGTCCCGAGCCGGCGGCTACCAGCACAGCGCGCCGGCCTGCGCGCTGACCCTGCTGGAGGCACCGGAGGTCACGACCGAGGCGCTGATTGCACACCTGACCCCGCAGCTGGCCGCCGTCGTCCCCGCCAACGTCGCCGGCATCCGGCTGAGCCTGCGCCACGAGCAGATCGACGGCGCCAGCTACCACTACACCCACGGCCTGTCGAAGCATCTCGGCGCCTGCCAGCGCATCGCCCACGGCCATCGCTCGCGGATTGCCATCCTCGTGGATGGCATCCGCGATGCTGCGCTGGAAGCATCCTGGGCCGAAACCTTCCGCGACATCTATCTGGTTACCGGCCGCCACCTACTGCAGGACGACGGCGAGCGCCTGCGCCTGGCCTACACCGCACCGGAAGGCCGGTTCGAGCTGGAAGTCCCGAAGGCGCGCAGCTACCTGCTGGGCCAGGACACCGACAGCACCGTCGAAGAGATCGCCGAGCACCTCGCCGACCGCATCGCCGCCGAGCGGCCGGGCGGGAGAATCGAGGTGCGGGCCTACGAGGGCGTGATGAAAGGCGCCCTCGCCCGCCGCTGACGTCTCCGTCTCCCGTCTCCCGTCTCCCGTCTCCCGTCTCCCCCGATGCTATCCTTGCGCCCCTTTTTGCGGGCTTGCCCGTAGCAGCAGCGAGGTTGCTCATGAGCGACGACGTGCGTTTCTTCCAGCGGCTGACCATCGAACAGGTCGAGGAAGGCCATGAACTGGCGCCCAAGTTCGACGAACACGGTCTGATCGCCTGCGTCACCACCGCCGCCCACAGCGGCGAGGTGCTAATGCTCGGCTACATGAATGCCGAGGCGCTGCGCAGGACTATTCTCACCGGCGAAGCGCATTACTACTCGCGCAGCCGCCAGGTGCTCTGGCACAAGGGCGCGACCAGCGGCCTGGTGCAGAAGGTGGTCGAGATGCGCATTGATGACGATCAGGACGCGGTCTGGCTGCGGGTCGAGATCCCCGGCGACGCCTCCTGCCACGTCGGCTACCGCTCCTGCTTCTACCGCTCGGTGCCGACCGGCCAGGGCGAGGTCCACGAACTCAAGTTCGAGGAGAGCGAGAAGCTGTTCGACCCTAAAAAAGTCTACGGCGACGCGCCGAATCCCACGATTCTCTAGCGGCTCATCGTAGGGCGCATTCCATGCGCCGGGTGTTCAGCGCAAAGAATGGCGGCGCATGGAATGCGCCCTACAGCCTTAGCGTTTGCGAGAACCGACGGCTAATGGTGCTTGGGCGCCGGACTGTTCTTCAGCGGCGTCTGCTCCAGACCCGGATCGGGGTCGTAGTCGGTATCCAGTCGCTGCTCGTCCTTGGGCGGCACTGGCGCGCGCTGGTTGAGCTGGGCGGCCTTGCGCAGCGAACGCTTGTTGTTGGCATTGGGCCTGAGGTGGGATCTCATGGGCGGTCTCTCGGTGGCGAATGTGTCTGCCACTGTCCCCTGCCCGCCTGAATCTCCGCCGAACTTCTGGTTCAGCTTCGCAGCATCTCGCGCGCCGCGTTGTGGCCCGGAATGCCGGTGACGCCACCGCCCGGGTGCGTGCCCGAGCCGCAGAGGTACAAGCCCTGGACCGGCGTCCGGTAGTTGCCCATGCCCAGCAGGGGCCGTGCGCTGAACAGCTGATTGAGCGTCAGCTTGCCGTGGAAGATGTCGCCGCCGACCAGGCCGAACTTGCGCTCCAGATCCAGCGGCGTGTGGATCTGTCGCGCGATCACACTGGCCTTGAAGTTGGGGGCCACGCGATTGACTACTTCGATCGCCGCGTCGGCCGCCGCCTCGCGCTCCGCGTCCCAGCTGCGGCCGTCCGGCAGGCTATAGCGGAAGTGTTGGCAGAACAGACTGGCGACCTGCCGCCCGGCCGGCGCCAGCGAGGGATCGACGGTCGAGGGGATCAGCATCTCGACGATGGGCTGGCGCGCCCAGCCCTGTTCGCGCGCCTCGGCATAGGCTCGCTCCATGTAGGCCAGGCTGGGCGCGAAGATCACGCCGCTCTGGTGATGCGGCTGCAACGCGGTGCCGGGAGCGCAGCGGAAATCCGGCAGCTCCGATAGCGCCACATTCATGCGCAGGGTCGCCGACTCGTTCTGATGGTCGGCGAAGCGCTGCGTCAGCTCCGGATCGCGCTGGTTCGGATCGAGCAACTGCGTGAACAGCAATTTCGGGTGCAGGTTGCTGGCCACCTTGCTGGCCTGCAATACCTCGCCATTTTCGAGGTCGACGCGGATTTTCTTGCCCAGCGATTGCACGCGAGACACCGCGCAGTCGGTGGACAGCTCCACACCAAGCAATCGCGCCTCCGCTGCCAGCGCCTGGGTGATCGCACCCATGCCACCGAGCGCGTGACCCCAGACCCCGGACTTGCCGTTGACCTCGCCGAACACATGGTGCAGCAGCACATAGGCGCTGCCCGGCGCATAGGGCGAGGCGAAGTTGCCGACGATGCTGTCAAAGCCGAAGCAGGCCTTGAGCGGCGCCGACTCGAACCAGCGGTCGAGCAGGTCACCGGCGCTGAGCGCGAACAGGTCCAGCACATCGCGCTGGGTGGAAAGCGGCAGGTCCTTGAACACCCGCGCGGTCTTCCAGGCGCTGAACAGCTCGGCGATGCCACCGCCGACATTGGGCGGCGTGGTCAGCAGCATCGCGCGCAACACGTCCGCCACCCGCTCCAGCAAGGCGTAATAGTCCGACAGCCGTTCGGCATCGCGCTGCGAGAAACGCGCCACCTCGGCTTGGGTCGCGGCCAGTCCACCACCAAGACGGATGCACTGGCCGGGCTCGTCCCCGAGCGGCAGGAAGTTCGAGTACGGCCGCTCGACAATCTTCAGCCCATGCTCGACCAGCCGCAGCTCGCGGATGATCTTGGGATTGAGCAGGCTCACCGTGTAGCTGGCGGTGGAATTGCGGAAGCCGGGCGCGAACTCCTCGGTCACCGCCGCACCGCCCAGCACCGCACGCCGCTCCAGCACCCGCACCTTCAGGCCGGCACGGGCGAGATAGCAGGCGCAGACCAGGCCGTTGTGGCCGCCGCCGAGGATGAGGGCGTCGTAGTGCATGGCGAGGATGGATGAGGATGGCTTGGGGGCGGGTCCCGCCGATGC
Source organism: Stagnimonas sp. (assembly GCA_030696045.1). GTDB lineage: Bacteria > Pseudomonadota > Gammaproteobacteria > Nevskiales > Nevskiaceae > Stagnimonas. The sequence goes on from JAUYNO010000057.1 coordinate 17,795, forward strand.
TACACAGTCCAGGGCCGGCGTTACGCGGCCCGCCGCCAAAGCGCTACCCTGCTGTTACAAGTGTCGCAAGAGTCCCCGGCATCCTCGGTTTGATGCCGTCCTCGGGCCACAAAAAAACCTTCATGCCGAACGCCTCGACCCAGCTCACCCGGCTGCATATCCACAACCGACTGATCGCGCTGGCGGTCCTGATGGGCGTTGGCATCTTGGTGTTCCTGCTGTTCTTCTACCAGTCCTTCTCCAGCAGCCTGCGGCACGAGAAGGAGGCGCAGACCCGCTCGCTGTCGGAGGCGGGCCTGCGGGTGCTGCGGCATTTCCACCAACTCGGTGAGACCGGCCGGCTGAGCCCCGAACAGGCACAGCAGCTGGCGAGGGGCGCGCTGGAGTCGGCCACTTATGGCGACAGCGGCTACTTCTGGATCATCGCCGGCACCGGCACGCTGCTGGTACAGCCCTACACCCCGGAGCGGGTCGGTGCCGACCTCAGCAACTGGACCGACATCCAGGGCAAGTACATCGTCCGCGAGTTCCTCGCCACCGCCAAGGCGGGTGGCGGCTGGGTTTCCTACTACTGGCCCAAGCCGCACGCGCAGGGGCAGTACCCCAAGGTTTCCTACGTGCTGTATTTCGAGCCCTGGGACTGGGTGCTGGGCACCGGCGTCTACCTCGACGACAGCCGCGCCCACGTCACCCAGACCGTGCTCCAGGCCTCCGGCATCCTGCTGCTGGCATTCGCCGGATTCGTCCTTGCCCTGGTGCTGGCCGCACGCTACTTCCTGCGCCAGCTGGAAAGCATCGCCATCCGCGACGCCCTCACCAACCTCTACACCATGCGCTTCCTGCGCGAGATCACGCCTTCCATTCTCAGCAAGCAGCAGCGCGACGGGCACCGCCTGCTGGCGGCCATCTTCATCGACATCGACCACTTCAAGCAGGTCAACGACCGCTATGGCCACGACTCGGGCGACCAGGTGTTGAAGCGCGTCGCCCAAGTGATGACCAGCCTGTCCCGGGCCGGCGATTTCTGCGTGCGCTTTGGCGGCGAGGAGTTTGTCCTGATCGGCTTCTTCGACGACGAGGCGGCGGCCGTGCAGGTGGCGGAGCGCATCCGCACCGAAACCGCCAGACTTAGCTTCAGCCACCGCAAGACCCAATTCCAACTGACCCTGAGCGCCGGCATCGCCATCTACCACCCGGGCGCGGAGTCGTTCGACGACCTGCTCAAGCGCGCCGACCAGAAGATGTACCAGGCCAAGGAGCAGGGGCGGAACCGGGTGTTGATCTAGCGAGGGAGGCCCTGCATAAATCGTCATGCTGCCCCCCGCCATCCAACCGCAAGCACAACACCAAGGACCATTTCCATGGATTCGCCAGACCAGGGCGCGACCGTCGTCATCACGCACCGCGTGCGCG
>JAUYNO010000065.1 GCA_030696045.1 Stagnimonas sp.
GCAGGGCGCATTCCATGCGCCGGCGCTGTTCGCGGAACCTGCCGGCGCATGGAATGCGCCCTACGTTGCTCTAGAACTAAAACAAATCCACCGAGCCCGAATCCATCGAGCCCTGCAGCACCGCCTTGTGCTGCGGCGTCTGCCATTCGCGGATGCGGCTTTCGGCCTGGCGGTGCCAGCGGTCGACATCGGCACGGCGCTGCTCGGCGTCCTTGCTGGGCGCCTCCGCCATCAGGCGGTGCAGTCCCTCCGACTCCAGCGCCATGTCCTGCACCCGGCCGATGTGATTGGCGGCCGCACTCAGGGCCTGGGTGGAAATGTCCTCGAACTGCAGGCAGCGCACCGCCTCGCCGACGGCGGTGGCGATGTGCTGGCCGGATTCGGACAGCTCCTTCATGCCGGCCTCCATCGAGCTGTTCAGCGCCTCGACCTGGCCCAGCACGCCGGCCATCTCCTGCTGCGCCTTGCGGCTCAGGCTGAGATCGCGGTTGGCCATCTCGCCGACGCTGCCGCGTACCACCGCGACCGCCTCCCGCGAGGACCCGACCCGCTTGCGGATCTGTTCGTTGAAGGTGTTGGAGCGCTGCGAGAGATTGCGGATCTCCTCGGCCACCACCGCGAAACCACGCCCGGCCTCGCCGGCCCGCGCCGCTTCGATGGTGGCGTTGAGCGCGAGCAGGTTGGTCTGGTCGTCAATGGACTTGACGTCGTCGAGCAGTTCAAAGATGGCGTCGAGGTGCTGCACCATGGTGTCGATCTGGCCGACGCTGGCACTGCTCTGGGCGCTGACCTGGGCCAACGACTCGACCAGCCCCGACATCAGGTGCCCGGCCTGAGACACGAAGCCGTGGACGTTGACGCCCTCGCCCGCCACCGCGTCCTGGCGACTGACGATGCGGGCGACGGTGGCGCTCTGCTCGCGCGACTGCCGGTTCATCGCCTCGAAACTCTGCTGCAGCTGGCCGACCGCGTCGCGGATCAGCACCCGCACCCGATCCACCTCGCCGAGCACGCCGTGCGCCTCGTCGCGCGCCGAGCCGCAGATGCCGGCCAGCAGGCGGTGCTGCTCGGCCAGCCAAGCCTCGTCACGCGGTTTCTCGCGCAGCAAGGCTTCCAGCTTGACCCGCTCGCGATGCTGCAGGCTCCAGACCGCATGGCCCCAGGCCAGCAGCATCGCCACCAGCAGGGCGGCCGCCGGGCCACCGGAAAGCCCCAGCAAGGGCGCCAGCGCGTGCGCGGCGGTGAAGACCAGGGGCGTCACGAGGGTCTTGGCGGTCGGGCTTAGCATGGCGGGCCTAAAGGTGGTTCACGGTGGATATCGGCGCGGACTCGCCACTACTTGAACGCGACTCGCCGCCGCGACTGCCGAGCCGCCGCAGCAACTGCTCGGCGATCTGCGCCAGCGGAAACACGGCCTCGGCGCCGCCGAGCTTGAACGCCGCGCCCGGCATGCCCCAGACCACGCTGCTGGCCTCGTCCTGGATCAGGGTGCGGGCACCAGCCTGGCGCAGGGCCAGCAGCCCGCGCGCGCCGTCCTCGCCCATGCCGGTGAGCACGGCGGCGACGGCGTTGGGACCCACGTGCTGGGCGACGCTGCGGAACAGCACGTCCACCGAGGGTCGCTGGAAGCACTCGGGCGCCTCGTCATTGAGCTTGCAGACATAACGGGCACCACTGCGCACCACCTGCAGGTGGCGGCCGCCGGGCGCGACATAGACATGACCGGGCACGATCTGCTGACCGTCCTGGGCCTCGCAGGCGCGCATCGCGCCGCAACGGTCCAGGCGGGCCGCGAACGGCGCCGAGAAGGCGGCCGGGATGTGCTGGGTGACGACAATGGCGGGGGCGTCGGCCGGCATCCGCCGGATCACTTCCTTGACCGCCTCGGTGCCGCCGGTCGAGGAGCCGATGGCGATCAGCTTGTCGGTGGTGCCGTAGAGCCGCCGTGCCGATGGTAGCGTCGCCGCCGCCGCCGGCGCCTGCCGGGCACTGAGCCGGGCCCGCGCCACCGTCTTCAGCTTGCTGCGCAACAGCTCGGCATCGGCGAGCAGGCCGGCCTGCACGTCGAGCTTGGGCTTGGTGACGAAATCCACCGCGCCGAGTTCCAGCGCCTGCAAGGTGACATCGGCGCCGTGCTCGGTCAGCGAGCTGACCATCAGCACCGGCATCGGGTGCAGGCGCATCAGGTTTTCCAGGAAGGTCAGGCCGTCCATGCGCGGCATCTCGACATCCAGGGTCAGCACGTCGGGCTTCAGCTGCTTGATCTTGTCGCGCGCGACGAAGGGATCGGCGGCGGTGCCCACCACCTCGAAGGCGGGGTCGGCGCCGATCATCTCGGTCAGCAGCTGCCGCACCAGGGCGGAGTCGTCGACGATCAGGACTTTGATGGGCATGGGCAGGGTCTAGTCGAACAATTCCACGCCGCCGGAAACCGGGGCAGCAACGAGCCGCGAGCGGTAGGCCGATTCGTCGGCGAGGTCGCGGCTGGCGATGCTGCTGCTCAGGCGTCGCACCAGGACCCGGCCATCGGCCGGGAAGAAAAAGATCTTGCGCGGGCAGGTATCGCCCAGATCCTGGGCCAGCACCGGTATGTGCTCGGCCTTGAGGTAGTCGAGCACGAACTCGATGTTGCGCAGGCCGACCTGGGTGTCGTTGAAGCCCTTCAGCACCGCGCCGCCACCGAACACCTTGGCCTCCAGGCCGGAGCGGCGGGCACCGGCTTTCAGCAGCTCGTTGATCAGCAGCTCCATCGCATAGCTGCCATAGCGCGCCGAACTGCCACCGCTCAGTTCGCCATCCGGCAGCATGAAGTGATTCATGCCGCCGATGCCCAGGCGCGGATCGCGGATGCAGGCGGAGACGCAGGAGCCGAGCACGGTGGTCATCACGATGTCTTCGCCGCTGACAAAGAACTCACCGGGCAGCAGCTTGATGCCCGGTCGATCGAACTGCCGGTCCTGGTAGGTGAACGTCGCCCAGCCGTCGCCGGCGGCGCCGGAGTGGCCCCAGGCGTCCGGCGAGGTGGCGGCGTCACCGCTCACCCCGCCGACTCCGACAGCTCGGGCCGCGCTGGCAGCGGGCGCCGCGCGCTCGCCGGCCGCGCCGCCGAGCCGGTCGCGGTGTAGATGGTGCGACCGAGCGGCCGGATCAGGTGGGCGGCGTGGAAGAAGCTCTCGGAATGGCCGGCGTACAGCAGGCCATCGGGTGCCAGCCGGGGCACCAGCTTGCCGATGATCTCCAGCTGGGTCGGCTTGTCGAAATAGATCATCACGTTGCGGCAGAAGATGGCCTGGAATGGGCCCTTGATCGGCCACTGGGCATCGAGCAGGTTCAGCGGCCGGAACCGGATCAGGGCCCGCAGTTCGTCCACCACGCGGCAGTGGCCCGCGTTGGCACCGGTACCGCGCCGGAAGAAGCGGCGCTTGCGTTCGGCGCTGAGTTTTTCCAGCCGCTCCAGCGGATAGATGCCGCGCTCGGCGGTGGCCAGCACCTGGGTGTCGATATCGGTGGCGAGGATGATCACCGGTGGCGTCATGCTGCCGTAGGCCTCCACCGCCGTCATGGCGATGGAGTACGGCTCTTCACCGGTGGAGGCGGCGGCCGACCACAACAGGCTGCGCTCGCCCCGGGGGCGAGCCCGGAGCAGCTCCGCCAGCGAATCGAAATGGTGCGACTCGCGGAAGAACGAGGTGAGATTGGTGGTGAGGGCGTTGGTGAAAGCCTGCCATTCCTCGGCGTCACCGGTCTGCTCCAGCCGGTCCAGATAGTCCTGGAACGACTCGCTGCCGGTGGCGCGCAGTCGGCGCACCAGGCGGCTGTAGACCATGTCCTGCTTGCTGTCGGCCAGGGCGATGCCGGCGCGGCTGTGGATCAGCCGGCGCACGCGCTCGAAATCGCGCGCGGCGTAGGCGTACTGCCGTGTATCCAGATCCGGGCTCATCTCAGCCCCGGCCCGGTGCTGGCACCGGCAACCCGGCCAGAGGCTGCGCCGGAACCGGCGCGCGCCCCGGGCAAGGGATCGACGCCGGGATCGGCGTCGCTACCCTCGTCCGCCTCGCTGGCGATGACCAGCGGCACGCCGGCCAGACCCAGACCCCAGTTGGCCAGCAGCCGGAGGTAGCAGCCGGCATCGACAGCATTCGTGCTCGGAAGCATGGCCGGCCACCGGGCTCAGAACTCGGTCCACTGGTCGTCGGCCTTGCCGGCGGTGCCAGTGCGCTTGGGCACCACCGCCATCGGCTTGCCGCCCCGCACCGGAGCCACCGGGCGTGCCACGCGGGCGCTGCCCGGACGTTCCATGCGCACCGGCGCCGCCCGCATGGGCGCCGACATCGGCGCCGGCGAGTAGCGATCGTTCTGCGCGTCGCCGAGGCGGAACTGGCTGACCGAGTGGCTCAGACCGCCGGCCTGCTCTTCCAGCGAACGGGCGGAGGCGGTGGCTTCTTCCACCAGGGCGGCGTTCTGCTGGGTGACCTCGTCCATCTGCGTGATGGTCTGGTTGACCTGCTCGATGCCCTGGCTCTGCTCCTGCGAGGCGGCGGTGATCTCCGACATGATGTCGGTCACCCGCTTCACGCTGCTGACGATCTCGTCCATGGTCTTGCCGGCCTGCTCGACCAGCTTGGAGCCGTTGCCGACCTTCTCGACCGAATCGCTGATCAGGCCCTTGATCTCCTTGGCGGCGCCGGCGCTGCGCTGCGCCAGGCTGCGCACCTCGGCCGCCACCACCGCGAAGCCGCGACCCTGTTCGCCAGCGCGGGCGGCTTCCACCGCCGCGTTCAGCGCCAGGATGTTGGTCTGGAAGGCGATGCCGTCGATGACGCTGATGATGTCGACGATCTTCTTGCTCGACTCGTTGATGGCGCTCATGGTGGTGACCACCTCGCTCACCACCTTGCCGCCCTGCACCGCGATGCTGCTGGCGCCGATGGCAAGCTGGTTGGCCTGCTTGGCGTTCTCGGCGTTCTGCTTCACGGTCGAGGTCAGCTCTTCCATCGAGGAGGCAGTCTCCTCCAGCGAGGCGGCCTGCGACTCGGTGCGCGCCGACAGGTCGCTGTTGCCGGCGGTGATCTCCTTGGCGGCGGTGTTGATGGTCTCGGTCGCCTGCTTGATCTGGGTGATGATCTGGGTCAGCTGCTCGACCGTGGTGTTGGCGTCGTCCTTGAGCTTGCCGAAGGTGCCCTTGAAGTCGCCCTCGACCTGCTGGGTCAGATCACCCTTGGCCAGGGCGCCCAGCACGCGCGCGACTTCGTTCAGGCCGACATTGCTGGTCTCCAGCAGCTGGTTGATGTTGTCCGCCAGCAGCTTGAAGAAACCATCCTTGCCTTCCAGCGTGATGCGGCGGCTGAAGTCGCCGTTGGCGGCGGCGCCGACGATGGCGCCGACCTCCTGCTCCACCGCCACCTCGGCGGTGCGGTTCTTCCACTCCACCACCGTGCCCAGGCGTTCACCCTGGGCGTTGACGATGGGGCTGGCGATCAGGCCGAAGGTGAGGCTGCCGACCTTGATCTCGGTGCGGTAGGTGCTGCGCAGATTGGCCAGCATCTGGGTCTGGTGCGCCGGGTTCTTGTGAAAGACGTCGATGCTGGCACCCATCAGGCGCCGGGCGTCGAACTGCGGCAGTACCTTGCGCAGCTCGGCTTCGGCCTGGTTCATCATTTCGCCGACCGCGCCGTTGATATAGACGATCTCGCGCTCATTGTTGGCGATCATCACATTGCCGCTGACATTGTCGAGCGCGTTCTTGATCCGCAGGTTCTCGTTGGCGATCCGGCGCTCGGCCTCCTGGCGCTCGGCCTCGCGGGCCGCCAGCGCCAGCTCGGCGGTGAGGTCCTTCCACTCCACCACGTAGCCCAGGCGCTCGCCCTTGTCGCCATTGATCGGGTTGAGGATCAGGGAGAAGGTGCGGCCGCCCAGGACCAGCTTGGCCTGGTGGGTGTGGGTCATCTTCGCCAGCAGGCCGCGCTGGTAGGCGGGGTTCTTGTGGAAGGTGTCGATGTTGGTGCCGACCACGCGGGCGGCGCTGAAGCTCGGCACGTCCTTGCGGATGTCGGACTCGGCGGTCGCCAGCATTTCCTTGATCGAGTGGTTGACGTAGACCACGTTCAGCTCGGCGTCGGCGATCATCACATTGGTGACCACCACGTCCAGGCCCTGCTTGACGCGGGCGGTCTCGGCGGCGAGCCGCTGCTCGCGCTCCTGCGCCGCCAGCTCCAGAGTCAGGTCCTTCCACTCCACCACATAGCCCAGGCGCTCGCCCTTGTCGTCGTTGATGGGCGACAGGATCAGCGAGAAGCTACGGCCACCCAGGGCCAACCGGGCCTTGTGGGTGCTGCGCAGTTCGGCCAGCAGCTTGCGCTGGTAGGACGGGCTCTTGTGGAAGGTGTCGATGTTGGTGCCGACCACGCGGGCGGCGCTGAAGCTCGGCACATCCTTGCGGATGTCGGACTCGGCGACCGCCAGCATCTCCTTGATGGATTCGTTGACGTAGACCACGTTGAGATCGGCGTCGGCGACCATGACATTGGTCTGCACCACGTCCAGCCCCTGCTTGATGCGGGAGGTCTCGGCGATCCTTTGCACCTCACGCGCCTTGGCAGCCAGCTCGGCCTGCTTGTTCACCGTGATGTCGGTGGCGTACTTGACCACCTTGTAGGGACGGCCGTTCTTGTCCAGCAGCGGGTTGTAGGAGGCCTGGATCCAGACCTCGCGACCGCCCTTGCCCAGGCGCCGGTACTGGCCGGCATCGAACTCGCCGCGCCCCAGTTTTTCCCAGAAGGCGCGGTACTCGCCGCTGGCGCGGTACTCGGGATCGACGAACAGGCTGTGATGCTGACCGCGCACCTCGTCCAGGCTATAGCCCAGGGTCTGGAGGAAATTGTCGTTGGCCTTCAGCACCGTGCCGTCCAGGCCGAATTCGATCACCGCCTGCGAGCGGTTGATGGCGGCGATCTGGCCCTCCATATCCATCTGCCGCAACACCGCCTCGCTGGCGGATTTGGCGCTGGACCTGGCAGTGGACTTGGCGACGGATTTGGTGGCAGGAGCGGCGCGCTTCTTGGCCGGAGCAGGCTTGCGCGACGACGTGGCGGTGGCTTTTTTCATGGTGGTACGCCCTGGTCAGCAATTGAAAGGAGAGAGAGTTGCGGTTGCGCGGCCCGGCCATGCAGACCGGGATCGAAGCGGCGGCGGCGAATGGACTGGAAGCCGCGTGCGCACGGCTTGGATCAGCGGCAGCGAGGCGGCCTTGATGGCTGACGGCGGCGCGGTGTCGGATATCGGTTGCTTGGGCATGGTGGACTCCGCTTACTGCAGCGACTGTGCCTGCGCATCCATCAGCGCCATGTCGGCGCCGGACATCAGCTTTTCGATGTCGACCAGGATCAGCATCCGCTGGTCCAGGGCGCCCAGGCCGGTGATGTAGCGGGTGTTGACGGCGCCGCCGAATTCCGGCGCCGGACGGATCTGCTCGGCGGTCAGCTGCAGCACGTCGGAGACGCCATCCACCACCATGCCGACCACGCGGCGGGCGATGTTGAGGATGATCATCACCGTGAACTCGTTGTACTCGGCCTTGCCGAGCTTGAACTTCAGGCGCATGTCGACCACCGGCACGATGGTGCCGCGCAGGTTGATCACGCCCTTGATGAAGTCGGGCGCGTCCGGGATGCGGGTAACGGCGTCGTAGCCGCGGATCTCCTGCACCTTGAGGATGTCGACGCCGTACTCCTCGGCGCCCAGGGTGAAGGTCAGGTATTCGCGGCCGGCGGCGATGTCGGAGCGGCTGTCGGCGGCGGCGGTGATCTTGCGGGCTTCGGTTGCGGCGGTATCCATCGCGGCTCCAGGGGGTCTCGCGGGGTTCAGGCGGCGATCGCGGGCTGGGTGCGACGCACCAGCTCCGCGGCATCGAGGATCAGCGCCACCCGGCCATCGCCGAGGATGGTGGCGCCGGACATGTAGGGAACGCGGCGGTAATTGCTTTCCAGGCTTTTCACCACCACCTGCTGCTGGCCCAGCAGCTCGTCGACTCCGAGCGCCAGCTTGCGGCCCTCGGATTCGATCAGGATGCAGAGGTTGTGCTCGCCGACCGCGCCACCGGGCAGGCGCACCAACTCGTGCAGATCGATCAGCGGCACCAGTTCGTTGCGGACCCGCACCACCCGGCTGCTGTGGCCGATGGTCTTGACGTCGTCTGGCCGCGCCTGCAGCGATTCCACCACCGCCGCCAGCGGCACGATGAAGACCTCGTTGCCGACCGCGATGCTCATGCCGTCGAGGATCGCCAGCGTCAGCGGCAGGCGAATCGTGATGCGCATGCCCCGCCCCAGCTGGCTGGCCAGCTCGACCTGACCATTGAGGGCGAGGATGTTCTTCTTCACCACGTCCATCCCGACCCCGCGGCCGGAGACGTCGGTGATGACCTCGGCGGTGGAGAAGCCGGGAGCGAAGATCAGCTGCCAGACCTCGGCATCGCTGAGCGTGTCCGCCGCCTCCAGGCCCTGGCTGCGCGCCTTGGCAAGGATGCGCTCGCGATCCAGGCCACGGCCGTCGTCGACGATCTCGATGATGATGTTCCCGCCACGATGGCTGGCGGCGAGGGTGATGACCCCCTCCTCCGGCTTGCCGGCGGCGCGGCGCTGCTCCGGGGTTTCGATGCCGTGGTCCAGCGCGTTGCGGACCAGGTGGGTGAGCGGATCGGCGATCTTCTCGATCACGCTCTTGTCCAGCTCGGTGTCGGCGCCCTGGGTCTCCAGCCGCACCTGCTTGCCGAGCTTGCCGGCGAGGTCGTGGATCATGCGCGGGAAGCGGCTGAACACGAAGTCCATCGGCAGCATGCGGATGCCCATCACCGACTCCTGCAGCGAGCGGGTGTTGCGGTCCAGCTGGGCCAGCGCGGTGAGCAGGCGCTCGTTGGCGACCGGGTCGAGCTGGGCCCCGGTCTGGGCCAGCATCGCCTGGGTGATCACCAGCTCGCCGACCAGGTTGATCAGCACGTCGATCTTGTCGGTCGGCACCCGGATCGAGCCGGTGGCCTCGTTGCCGCCGCGCCGCTCGGGCCCAGTCCAGCGCGGCGCCGACGCTGCCGCCACCGGGGCTTCGGCCCGGCCGCCCTGGATCAGGGTCAGTGCCGGCCGCGCCTCGGCAACCGGTGCCAGGGCCGTGATCTCCAGCTCGCAGTCGTCCTCGACCCAGGCAAAGGCTTCACGCACCTCGGCCTCGCTGGCGCCCGAGATCAGCTCCAGCTGCCAGCGGGCATGGCTTTCCTCGGCAACGGTGGCGCTCAGTTTCAGCGGCGCCGGCAGCTCGACCTCGGAGCGCAACTGACCCAGGCCCGACAGCTCGCGCAGGATGCGCAGCGGGTCGTTGCCAGACCGGAACAGGCCGGGATGGGGAGCGAAACGGATGCGCCAGCCCCGGTTCGGCGCGGCTACCGCCGGCTCGCCGCCGGCTGCGACCACCACGGTCGGCACGGCCGGCGTCGCCGGGCCGGCCAGGGCCTGCTCCAGCGCCAGCTGATGCCCGGCGATCAGTTCCAGGTTGGCGGCCCGGCCGTCGCGGGCGGCCTGCAGCAGCTCGCGCACCGCGTCCACCGAGCGCAGCAGCAGGTTGACCAGTTCCGGCACCACCGCGCGGCGACCGCTGCGCATCTGGTCCAGCAGGGTTTCCAGCAGGTGGGTGAAGGCCGACACGGCGGTGAAGCCGAAGGTGCCGCCGCCACCCTTGATCGAATGCGCGGCGCGGAAAATGGTGTTGATGGTCTCGGCGTCGACGTCGGCCGGATCCAGGCGCAGCAAGGCCGCCTCCATGCTGTCGAGGCCCTCGAAGCTCTCCTCGAAGAAGGTCTGATGGAACCGTGAAAGATCCATGCTCATGCGCGGCGCTCGGCTGCCGATGCTCCCGTCCGGACACCGGACGGAGGGCGCCGTGCACGCGCCTGCGCGATCACCTGGCACTCATAGCTCCGCGCCGCCAGGGCGGCGTTGACCATCGGGGCATCGCCCGTCGACGGCCGCGAGGTGGCGGTCTTCATCCGATGACCTTGCGGATGGTCGCGATCAGCTGCTCGGGATTGAACGGCTTGACCAGCCAGCCGGTGGCGCCCGCCGCCTTGCCTTCCGCCTTCTTCTCCGGCGTCGACTCGGTGGTCAGCATCAGCAAGGGCGTGAACTTGTAGTCGGGCAGCGTGCGTAGCTGCTTCACCAGGGTCAGCCCGTCCATGTTCGGCATGTTGACGTCGGCCAGCACCAGCTTGAATTTCTCTTTCTGGGCCAGGTCGAGCGCCACTGCGCCGTCCTCGGCCTCGGCGACCTCGAAGCCGGCCGCCTGCAGGGTGAAGGCGACCATCTGCCGCATCGAGGCGGAGTCGTCGACCGCGAGTATGCGCAGGCTCATGCCGCCACCTCGACCCGCTGCTCGCGCGTCAGTGCCAGCAGGCTGGTCATGCCCAGCAGGGCGGCGGCGCTGCGCAGGGTCTCCGAGGGCTGGGACCAGCGGGTCTCGTGACCGGCCTCGCGGCGGTCGCGGCAGAACAGGCAGAACAGCTCCAGGGCGGCGGTATGCACCGAGCGCACCTCGTGGCCGTCCAGTTCCACCACCCGGGGTTCATCGACCGCGCCGAGCAGCTGGCGATGCAGGCTGCCGGCTTCCTCGATGCCCAGTTCGGCGCCGAGCTGGATGCGGGCCACGTCGTCGAGCGGGGGTGCGAGCGCGGGCGGAAAGCTCTTTGCGACAGCGGAACGCTTGGCCATTTTTTCTCTCCGCGGCAGGTCTGTCGGTACCGCGCGTCGAAGCCCTGACGGACCCCGCGCGCTAACCCCGCTATCGGCAAGCCCTGTACCCGCTTGAGAGAAGATGTGAGCGCGCGACCTGAACCGCGATGAACGGTCGCTTCAGGCGGCCTGAGCGGTCGGTGGCAGCAGGGCCACGAAGTCCAGCAGCGTCAACTGACCGTCGCCCAGCGCGGTAGCACCGCTAACCAGCGAGCGCAGGCGCGGATTGGCGACCGCCGGCGCTGCCAGCAATTCGACAGGCAGGCGCTTGAGCAGGACACCGACGGCATCCACCCGCAGGCCCAGACTCAGGCCCGCCAGTTCGAGCACCAGTACCGGCCCGTCCGCGGCGCCGGCCGGCAGGCCCAGCCAGCGCCGCAGGTCGAGCAGGGTGATGATCTCGCCGCGCAGGTTGAGCACGCCCAGCACCTCGGGCGGCGCGCCGGGCACCGGCACCGGCCGGCTGTCCGGCAGCACTTCGCGCAGTTGCAGGATGTTCACCGCATAACTCTCGCCGGCGATGCTGAAACACATCCAGCGCTGCAAGTCCGGCGGCTCGGCGGCGATTTCGGCCGCGATCCGCTCGCTGTTCAGGCGCTCGCTGACCAGGGTCGGCGGCTTGGCGACGGTCATGGCGCGACCGCCGGCGCCGCCTCGCCGGACGCGGCCTCTGCCCGTTCCTCCGGGCCGCCGGCGTCGGCCTTGCCGGCCTCATCCCCGGCCAGCACCACCAGCACCACCCGGCGATTGCGGTTGCGGCTGGCGATGGAATCATTGGCGACCACCGGCCGGAACTCGCCATAGCCGGTCACCGACAGCCGCTGCGGCGCCAGCCCCGAGGCGATCAACACATGCACCACGCTGGTGGCGCGTGCCGCCGACAGCTCCCAGTTGCTGGGGAACACCGCGGTGGCGATCGGCATGTCGTCGGTATAGCCCTCGACCCGGATCGGGTTCGGGAAGGCGCTCAGGATCGCGCCCAGCTTGCCCAGCACCGGCCGCGCCGGCTCGGCGATGGCGGCGACGCCGGAAGCAAACAGGATGTCGGTCTTGATCTCGATTTCCAGCTGATTCTGCTTGCGCTGCACCGTCACCACCTGGTCACGGATCAGGTCGCCCAGCGCCTGCTCCACTTCGCGGGCAATGCGGCGCAGCGCTTCGCGCTCGCCGGGGCGGGCGGTGTCGTTCGGCCGGGCCACCGACAGCGGCAGGGCCAGCCCGGGCGGATCCGGAATCGCCGCGAGCCGGCTCAGCGCGTTCGGCACCCCGGTGCCGGCCGGCTCCTGGCGCGGCCGCGGCGGCGGCGACAGCGGCGCGCCGCCGATGCCATGGGTGGTCTGCTCGCCGATCTGGATCGGCCGCGAACTGCGCGGCGTGCCATGAAAGGCCTCGTTGAGCGATTCCGACAGCACCCGGTACTTGCCTTCGTTGACCGAGGACATGGCATACATGACCACGAACAGGGCCAGCAGCAAGGTCACCAGGTCGCCATAGGGAATGGCCCAGGCCTCGGCGTTGAGGTGTTCTTCGTGTTTGCGCTTTCTAGCCATGGGCGCGGCGCTCACGATTGGTCAGCCCGCCGCATTGGGCTGCGCGCGGCCGAGCGAGGTAGGGCGCATTCCATGCGCCGGCATTGCTTGCGATCTCGCCGAAAGTCCTCGCCCAGGTATGCGCACGGTTCCCCTCCCCCCTCGTGGGGGAGGGGTTAGGGGAGAGGGGGGACTTTGCTGTTGCTGCTCGGTGTTGTCGCGCTGACCCGCTCGGCGTGGTCTTTCCCGGATTGAAGTGTGGGCCGCCTTCCGCGGGAGTCCCTTTTCTTTGCTTGTGCAAAGAAAAGGAACCAAAAGAAAGCACACCCTGAGTCCGGCGCCCAGCCCGGCCCGTGGGCCGGGCGTTCGCCGGGGCGGATTGCCCTTCAAGGCAATCCGCTACAGCCCCCGGCTCACCCTGCGATGCTCGGTCTCCGGGGGACGTGGCCGAACTCAGCGCCCTATAGGCGCTTCGGACAGTCGGCCACTTCCATACCCCCGGAGCCCTGCGCTTCTCGGCGCCTACCAAGGGGACGGAAAGTCCACGGCACTGCGCTACGCGCAGCCAGGCCCCCCTCTCCCCTAACCCCTCTCCCACAAGGGGAGAGGGGAACAGGTTTTCGACGGGAGAGCTTGGCGCAATGAGCAACATCGCCATGCTCAATGCAGATAGCCAGAGAGCTTCGCCTCGATATTGCGCGGGTTCTCCCCCTGCGCAATCGAGATCAGGCCCTCGATCACCAGATTGCGCATCGCGGTCTGCCCGGATACCGCCGCCTTCAGCTTCGCTGCCATCGGCAGGAAGAACAGGTTGGCGGAGGCGATGCCGTAGATGGTGGCGGTGAAGGCCGCCGCGATGCCGTGACCGAGCTTGGACGGATCGGCCAGGTTCTTCATCACTGCGATCAGGCCCAGCACCGCGCCGATGATGCCCAGGGTCGGTGCGTAGATGCCCATGCCCTCGTAGAACTTGGCACCCTGGGTGTCGAAATGCTCCTTGGTCTCGACCTCGACCTCCAGGATGGCGCGGATGGTGTCGGGCTCGGCGCCGTCGACCAGCAGCTGCAGGCCTTTTTTCAGGAAGGGATCGCTCTCGTTCTCGACGCTGCTCTCCAGCGCCAGCAGACCCTGCTTGCGCGACAGGTCGCTCCACTCGACGATGCGGTTGATGAGGGCCCGGCCATCGTGGGCGGGCGGCTTGAATATCCACTTGCCCATCTTCAGGGCGTGCTTCACCACCGGCCCCGGGGTCTGCACCATGATCGCGGCGATGGTGCCCAGGATTACGATCACGAAAGCCGCCGGCCCCCACAGGGCCTGCACGCCGGCGCCCTTGAGCACCGAGCCGCCAATCAGCGCGCCGAAGGCGAGCAGAACGCCGATGATCGACATCAGGTCCATGACAGCTCTCCCGCGGCGGCAAGGCCGCTGTCATGGGCCTGGGCCAGGCTGTCGACGTCGAGGACCAGGGCAACACGACCATCGCCGGTGACGGTGGCGCCGGCGAAACCGGCCAGGCCGCGCAGCATCGCGCCCAGCGGCTTGACCACCACTTCCTCGCAGCCGCGCAGGCGGTGTACCACCAGGGCCGCGCGGCGCTCGCCGAGTTGCACCACGGCGACGTGGCGGTCGCCGTCCAGGCTGGCCTCGGCCGGGTCCAGCCAGCAGGACAGATCCATCATCGGCAGCCGCTCGCCACGGTGCCGCCAGTAGGGACGCTCGCCGCCGACTTCGACATCGGCCGGACGCAGGGCCGCCACTTCCCGCACCTTGTCGAGCGGGATCGCGTAGAGACGGGTGCCCAGCGTGGTCATCAGCACCGGCGCGATGGCGAGGGTGAGCGGCAGGCTCAGGCGCAGGCAGCTGCCGACCCCCACCACCGATTCGATGCCGACGCTGCCGCGCAGGGCGACGATGCGGCTCTTCACCACGTCCATGCCGACGCCGCGGCCGGACAGGTCCGACACCTGATCCTTGGTCGAGAAGCCCGGCAGCAGTATCAGTTCCAGCGCCGCCTGGGAGTCCAGATAGGCGGCGGCCTCGGCGCTGATCAGGCCCTTTTCCACCGCCTTGCGGCGCAGCCGCTCGGGGTCGATGCCGGCGCCGTCGTCGCGTACTTCGATCTGCACCCGGTCGCCGTTCTGGCGCGCGCTCAGACTCAAGCGGCCCGCGCGCGGCTTGCCGGCCGCGAGCCGGACCTCCGGCGTCTCGATGCCGTGGTCGCAGCTGTTGCGCACCATGTGCAGCAGGGGGTCGGCCAGGGCCTCGATGAGATTCTTGTCGAGGTCGGTATCCTCGCCTTCCAGTACCAGTTCAATTTCCTTGCCGACGCTGCGGGCGATGTCGCGGACCAGCTTCGGGAAGCGCGAGAACAGCTTCTTCGCCGGCTGCAGGCGCAGGTTCAGCACCGAGCCCTGCAGGCGCTTGGTCAGCGCATCCAGTTCGCGCAGGCTGCGCTCGCTGTCGAGCGGCAGGCTGCCGGCCGGGTGCAGGGTCTTCAGGCGATTGCGGACCAGCACCAGTTCACCGACCAGGTTCATCAGACTGTCGAGCCGCGCGGTATCGACCCGGATGCTGCCGTCGCCGTCGCTGGCGCGGCGGGTCGGCACCACCGCTTCGGCCACCGGGGCCGGAGGCGGCGCAGGCGGCTCGACCACGGCGGCCGGCACCTGGCCGGCACCGTGCAACTGGTCGAGCAGGGCCTCGAATTCATCGTCGCTGATGGTGGCGCTGGCGGGTTCGCCGAGCAGGCCTTCGAGATCGCGCAGCAGGCTGTCGGGAGCGGCGGCCGGGGTACCGCCGGCTCCAACCTGCTCCAGCATCGCCTGCATGCAGTCGAGCGCGGCCAGGCTGACGTCGAGCAGGCCGGCATCGACCTCGCGCTTGCCAGCACGCAGCGCGCCGAACACTTCCTCGGCGCGATGACAGAGTTCGGCCAGCATGCCGAGCTGGATGAAGCCGGCACCGCCCTTGATGGTGTGAAAGCCGCGAAAGATCGCGTTCAGTAGCTCCGGGTCCTTGGGCTGCCGCTCCAGTTCCACCAGCTGCTCGCCGAGCGTCGCCACCAGCTCCCCAGCCTCGGCCAGGAATTCGCTGCGGATGTCTTCGTGGACGGCGGACATGGTGGGGGCAGTTCCTCGGGGGGCATCACATGAACATCGCGAGCAGTGCGTCGGCGTCATCCTGACCGCTCACCGCTCCGGCTTTTTCCAGCCCTGGGACCACCGGGCCTTCAAGTCCCTTATCGGCAACCGGCGGACGCTCTTGAGTGCCGCTGCGCTGACTCAGCAACTTCATCAGCTCGCGCTCGACCTCGCGGATGACATTGGTCACCCGCTTCAGCAGCTGGCCGCTGAGATCCTGGTATTCCTGCGCCATCGCCAGCTCGGAAAACTTGCCGCGCAGCTGGCCGTGACTGTGACTCAGCGCCTGCTCGGCGCCCTGGAGATCGGCCGCCAGCTGCGCCAGCGCCGGCGAGGCGCCAGCCGCCATGGTCAGCCGGGCGCGGGTGCTGGCGATGGTCTGGCCGCAGCTGCCCAGGGTGACCAGGTGCAGCTGGCTCTCGTCCACCAGATCGAGCGTGCGGTGCGCCGCCTGCTCGGTCAGCCGCAACACATGATCGAGACGGGCACCGGCGTCCGGCAGCTCGCTGGCGAGCGCGTTCCAGCGGCTGTCACCCTCCATCGCCGCGAACACCGCGCGCAGATCCTGGGTGAGCTGGGCGATGCGGGTGAAGAAGCCATCCTCGCGTCGCCGCAGCAGATCCTGCAGGCGCTCGGCGAACAGGGCGTCGTCGCCCTGTTCCAGCGCCAGGGTCATGTCCTTGAGTCGGCCCAGCAGTTCGGCACGCGCCGCCTGCTCGGCCTCCGGCTTGAGTACCGAAGGTTTGACATCGTCCACGGGGAACTCCTCAGGCAGCCTGCGCGTAGCGCTCGAAGATCTTTTCCAGCTTTTCCTTCAGGGTCTGGCCGGTGAAGGGTTTGACGATGTAGCCGCTGACCCCGGCCTTGGCGGCCTCGATGATCTGCTCGCGCTGGGCCTCGGCGGTGACCATCAGCACCGGGATGGTCTTCAGACGCTCGTCGGCGCGGATGTGCCTGAGCAGTTCGATGCCGGGCATGCCCGGCATGTTCCAGTCGGTCACCACGAAATCGAAATTGCCGTTCTGCAGCATCGGCAGCGCGGTCTTGCCGTCGTCGGCCTCGCTGATGTCGGAGAAGCCCAGCTCGTTGAGCAGGTTCTTGACGATGCGGCGCATGGTCGAGAAGTCGTCAACCACCAGGATCTTCAGGTTCTGTTTCATGCGCTTGTCTCCGAGGTGCACGAGGTATTGAGGTTGGGGTTTGGGGTAGGAGTGGACTTGGCGAGGCGTACCGCCGGGCTGCGCTTCTTCGGCGGTGCGATCCAGTCGCCCAGTTGGGCGCGGGCGCGGATCAGCGCCTGGCCGTGGATCTGGCACACCCGCGATTCGGTGATGTTGAGCACCGCACCGATCTCGCGCAGGTTCAGCTCGTCCCGGTAGTAGAGCGACAGCACCAGCTGCTCCTTTTCCGGCAGGCGGCCGATGGCCTCGGCCAGGGCTTTCTTGAACTCGCGCGCCTGCAGATGCTCGGCCGGAGTCGCGCTGGCGGTGTCCTCCACCTGCCAGGCCTCGGCTTCCTCGCCGTCGCGCGGCGCGTCCAGCGACAGCATCTGGCATTGCACGGCGTCGGCCAGGGTGTGGCGGTAGTCCTCCAGCGGCACGCCGAGCTTGTGGGCGACGTCGGCTTCGCGCACCGCGTGGCCGCGCTCCTGCTCCAGCGAGCGCATCGCTTCGGTGGCTTCGCGCACCTTGCGGTGCACCGAACGCGGCGCCCAGTCACCGGCGCGCAGTTCGTCCACCATCGCGCCGCGGATGCGGATGCCGGCATAGGTTTCGAAACTGGCCCCGGCGGCGCCGTCGTAGTGACGGGCGGCATCGAGCAGGCCGATCATGCCGGCCTGGATCAGGTCATCGACCTCGACACTGGCCGGCAGGCGTGCCGCCAGATGGTGAGCGATGCGCCGCACCAGCTCGGCATGCTTCTGCACCAGGGCACGTTCGTCGACGGCGGGCAGGGCGAATTTGGGCATGGCGCTCATGGCAGGCTCTCCCGGTAAGTCACGCGGCCATCACCTGCGGCTGCTGTTGCAGCAACCGCTCGACGAAGAATTCGAGATGACCGCGGGCAGCGGCGGGCGGCACCCAGGCCTCGACCCGGCGGGCGATGGCCTGGAAGGCCAGCGCCGAGGGCGAGCCCGGATACAGCTCGACCACCGGCTTCTGCCGGCGCACCGCCGTCTTCAGCCAGTCGTCATAGGGGACCGCGCCGACGAACCCGAGGGTGACATCGAGGAAACGGCCGGAGACACGCTCCAGGCCGGCGTAGATCTCGCGCGCCTCGCCCAGGTTGGCGACCTGGTTGGCGAGGATCTGCACTCGCTGCACGCCGTGGTCGCGCGACAGCACTTTGATCAGCGCGTAGGCATCGGTGATCGAGGCGGGATCGTTGGTGACCACCACCACCACTTCCTGGGCGGCGGCCGACAGCGTGGTCACCGAGTCGGCGATGCCGGCGGCGGTATCGACGATCAGCACCTCGATGTCGCGCTTGAGTTCGGAGAAGGCGCGGATGATGCCGGCGTTCTCGGCGGCACCGAGTTCGGCCATGTTCTTCTTGCCGGAGGCGGCCGGCACCACCATCAGGCCGGCCGGGCCTTCCAGAATGGTGTCTTCCAGCGAGCAGCGGCCTTCCAGCACATGCGACAGATTCCAGGCCGGAGTCAGGCCCAGCAGCACGTCGACATTGGCCAGGCCCAGGTCGCCGTCGAGCAGCAAGGTCTTGCGGCCGGTCTGGGCGATGGCGGTGGCGAGGTTGACCGAGACCGTGGTCTTGCCGACGCCGCCCTTGCCGCTGGCGACCGCGATCACCTTCGGCGGCGCCCCCTGGCCGGCACTGGCGGCCATGTTGCGGCGCAGGCCGGCGGCCTGGTCCAGCGGCAGCTGCGAATCGCGGGGCTCAGACGGCCACATGGGCGCCTCCAAATCGGTGGGAAGGCGGATTCATGGCGCTGACGTAATCACTGGCCAGCAACTCTTCGTCGGAACTTTGCGGCAGCAGCCGGGCCAGCTCGCAGGCGCGGCGCACCAGGTCGTCGGCGCGGGCGGCGCAGATGTCCTCCGGCACCCGCTGCCCGTCGCAGACCCAGGCCAGGGCCAGCTGGTGCCGGACGCTGGCCGACAGGGCGGCGCCGATGCGGGTGGCCTCGTCCAGCTTGGTCAGGATGCAGCCCGCCAGCGGCGTGGCGCGGAACTGGGCGACGATGTGGTCGCAGTCCCCGGCGGAACTCGAGCCCGGCAGCACCAGGTAGCTGCGCAGCTTGCCGGCCAGGGGCCGCAGCAGCGACAGCTGGTTCGCCAGCAGGCGGTCGCGCGGCCCCATGCCGGCGGTATCGATCAGCACCAGCTTGCGGTCGGACAGGCGCTCCAGCAGCTGCTGGAGTTCGTTGCCGTCACGGGCGGTCTGCACCGGCACCCCGAGCAGGCGGCCGTAGTGGAACAGCTGCTCCTGGGCACCGATGCGGTAGTGGTCGGTGGATACCAGGGCGATGTCGCGGGTGCCGTGGCGGCTGGCGTAGCGGGCCGCGAGCTTGGCAATGGTGGTGGTCTTGCCGACGCCGGTCGGGCCGACCAGGGCCAGCACCTGCTGACCCTCGCTGGTGTCGATCAATGGCTCCTGCGGCAACACCGGCAGCTTGCGCGCCAGGGCCTGCAGCACCGCGCGCTTGGCCTGTTCGACCTCGGCGACGCTATCGCCGCTGCCGCACAGCTCGCGCGCCAGCGCCGGCTCCAGGCCGAGTCCGAGCATGGCCCGGAACAGGGCCGCGCGCTGCGGCTGCTGGACTTTCTCGCGCGACCAGGACAGCCCGGCGAACTGGCTCTGCATCAGCGCCTTGACCTCGCCGATCTCCTGCCGCAGCAGGCTCAGGTCCGGGTCGGTGGCGACCGGCGCCGCACTCGAACGGCGCGGCAGCGGCTCCGGCTCGGCGCTGGCGGCCGGTATCCAGTCGCGCTCGTCTTCCATGGCCTGGCGCAGCGACTGCTGCGGCAGGGTCTCGTCGTAGTCGACCGCCGCCACCACCTCGACCCCGTCGGCCAGCCGACGGCTTTCGAGGATCACGGCCTGGTCCGACAGCTCGGCGCGGACCTTGGCCATGGCCTCGCGCATGTTGCGTCCCGTGAAGCGCTTGATTTTCATCGGTAGGACCTTGGTCTCAGGGACTCACGGCCGAGACCAGACGCAGCTTCTGGGTCTCCGGCACTTCGTTGAAGGCGAGGACGCGCAGGCCGGGCACGGACTGGCGGGTGAACTTGGCGAGCATCGGCCGCAGCGGCCCGGGGACCAGCAGCACCGACGGCTCCCCGGCGCTTTCCTGGCGGCTGACGGCGTTGGCGAGGGTGGTTTGCATGCGTTCCGCGAGTCCGGGTTCGAGCACGGCGGCTCCTTGACTGAGGGAGTCCTGCAACACGCGTTCCAGGGCCGGAGCCAGCGTCAGCACCGGCAATTCGGCGTTGCCGGGGGCACCGGCGGCGCCTTGGATTTCCTGCACGATCTGGCGTCCGAGCGCGACCCGGACCGCGCTCGCCAGCGCGACGGGATCCTGGCTGCGGCCGCCGGCGTCCGCCAGAACTTCGGCAATCGCCTTGAGATTGCGCAGCGGCACCTGTTCGGCCAGCAGGGATTGCAGAACCTTGGTGAACACCGCCAGGGTCAGGGTCTTGGGCACCAGGTCCTCGACCAGCTTGGGTGCCGACTTGGCGAGCGTGCCGAGCAGTTGCTGGGCCTCGTCGAAGCCGAGCAGCTCCGGCGCGTGATCGCGCACCACCTGGGACAGGTGGGTGGCGATCACCGTGCCGGGGTCGACCACGGTGTAGCCGAGGGTCTGAGCATGGGCCCGGGTGCCGGGCTCGATCCAGATCGCCTCCATGCCGAAGGCCGGGTCCTGGGTGCGGATGCCGTCCAGCGTGCCGTAGACACGGCCTGGGTTGAGCGCCATCTCCCGGTCCGGGTAGACCATGCCCTGCCCGACCGGCACCCCGGCCAGCAGCAGGCGATAGCTGTTCGGCAGCAGTTCGAGGTTGTCGCGGATATGCACGGGCTGGATCAGGAAGCCCAGCTCCTGGGTGATCTTCTTGCGCACGCCCTTGATGCGCGCCATCAGCTCGCCACCCTGGCGGGTGTCGACCAGGGGGATCAGCCGGTAGCCGACTTCCAGGCCCAGCGGGTCTTCCGGATGCACGTCGTCCCAGGACAGCTCGGCCGGCGCCGTCGGTCCCAGCGGAGCCACTTCCGGTTTCGGCGCCGCCCGCTGCTTGGCGATCAGCCAGGCCGAGCCGCCGCAGCCCAGGGCCAGGATCAGGAATACCAGGTTGGGCATGCCGGGCACGACGCCGATCAGGCCCAGCACCGCCGCCGCCACCGCCAGCACCCGCGGCTGGCTGAACACCTGGTTGAACACCTGCTTGGCCATGTCGCTGGAGCGGCTCATGCGGGTCACCAGCATGGCCACCGCCACGCTCATCAGCAGCGAGGGCACCTGTGCCACCAGGCCGTCGCCGATGGTCAGCAGGGTGTAGTTCTTCAGTGCCTCGCCGAACGGCAGGCCGTGCTGGGCGACGCCGATCACCAGGCCGCCGAGGATATTGATGAACAGGATCAGGATGCCGGCAATGGCATCGCCACGGATGAACTTGCTGGCGCCGTCCATGGAGCCGTAGAAGTCGGCCTCCTCGCGCACCTCCTCGCGGCGGGCGCGGGCGTCCTCACGGGTCAGCAGGCCGGCGTTGAGGTCGGCGTCGATCGCCATCTGCCGGCCGGGCATGGCATCCAGCACGAAGCGGGCGCTGACTTCCGACACCCGCTCCGCGCCCTTGGTCACCACCATGAAGTTGATGATGGTGAGGATCATGAAGACGATGAAGCCGACCGCGTAGTTGCCGCCGATGACGAAATGACCGAAGGCCTCGATCACCTTGCCGGCAGCGTGCGAGCCCTCGTGGCCGTGCATCAGCACCACCCGCGAGCTGGCGACATTGAGCGCCAGCCGCAGCAGGGTTGCGAGTAACAACACCGTTGGAAAGGCGCTGAAATCCAGCGGCCGCATCACGTAGATGACCGCCAGCAGGATCACCAGCGACAGCGCGATGTTGAAGGTGAACAGCAGGTCCAGCACCGGCGTGGCGAGCGGCACCACCATCATCGCCAGGATGGCCAGCAGGAAGATCGGCGCGGCCAGGCCGTCACGCGGGATGCCGCGCAGCCCGGTGAGGGCGCGGCTCAACAACGGATAATTGGCGAGGAGCATGGCGGCGGTGATGACGGGTTTCCGCCAGCCCTGCTGCAAGTGCCGTGCTCGGCGGTGATTCCGGGCAGCGTAGGGTGGGCTTCAGCCCACCAGCTTCTCCGCACCGTGGCCGATTGGTGGGCTCAAGCCCACCCTACGCTGCCCTCGCCGCAGCCATTTGCGGCCACGGCATCGCTCCTCAGCTCGAATCCTGAGCCAGCCGCCCTTCCGCCGGCTTGCCGGCCCGGGGGCCGCGCTGGGCGTCGGGCATCCGCTCCGCGACCTGGTCCAGCAGTCGGTGGACGGTGTCGGCCTCGCGCGGGAAGCAGGCGAAGGCCGCCAGTAACTGGACCGGCGGCAGGCTCTGCCCCTGCGGCGAGAACTGCAAGCCGAGCAACTGGGCCTGCATGCGGCGCGCCGCGCGCTGGGCCTGCAGCGGATCGTCGCCCATCAGCACCACGGCGAACTCGCCGGGCCCGTGACGGAACACCGGCTCTTCGGTACGCGCGGCAACGCGCAGCAGGGCCGCGACTTCGCGCAGCAGGGTCTCCGCCACCTCGGTACCGTACCGCGTGGCCAGTTCGCCATAGCCTTCCAGGTCCAGACGCAGCAGCGCGAAACCACGCCCGCTGCGGGCCTGCTCGGCGGCACGGCGGCGCAGCTGCTCTTCCAGTTGCTCGCGATTGCCGAGTCCGGTCACCGCGTCATTGGCACTCTGGCGGCGCAGTTCTTCGCGCAGCCGGACATTGCCGATGGCCAGGCCGATCTGCTCGGCGAGACTGCGGAGCAGCATCGGGTCCGGCGCCCAGCCGTCGGGCCGCGACTGCCAGACCAGGCTCAGCACGCCCACCGTTTCACCCAGGGCCACCAGCGGCAGGCAGGTCTGTGGCCGCCCCGCGGAGCCATGGTGATGACCGCAGCGCAGGTGATCCTGGCTGTCCTCGACCCGGTGCTCGCTGCCGCGCCGGACCGCCCAGCATTCGGGCGCGGCGAAACTGGCGACCGGCTCGGTCTGCGAACCCCAGTACTCGCTCAGCAGCAGACGGTCCGGTTCATCACCCAGCAGGTAGATGCCGACCTCGGTGTCCGGAAACAGCTGGCGGCCGGTGTGGGCGACGATCTTCATCGCCTCCGCGCGATCACGGGCGCTGGCCAGCAGGCCGGTCATCTCGGCCACCCGGCCGAGGTCGCGACCGCGACGCTCGGCGTCGGCGATCGCCTCCCGCAGCTGCCCGGTGCGCTGCGCGACCCGGCTCTCCAGCCCACTGTTCAGCGCCTGCACCCGGGCCTCGGTGGCCTTGAGGTCGCTGATGTCCTCGATCACCTTGACGTAATGCGCCGGCGCGCCGGGCACGGGCTCGATGCGGCGGGCGTTGAGCACCACCCAGACCTCGCCGCCGTCGCGGCGGCGATAGCGCTTCTCGCTGCGATAGCCGGCGATCTCGCCACGCAGCAGACGCTGCACCTGCAACTCGTCCCGGCTGCGGTCCTCCGGATGGGTAATGCTGTTGAAGTCGATCCGGCGTAGCTCGGCCTCGTCGTAGCCAGTCAGCTCGCACAGGCGCTGATTCACCGATTGGCAATGGCCTTCGGCATCGAGCAGGGCGATGCCGACCCCGGCCTGCTCGAACAGGCCGCGCAGCAGGGTCTCGCTCTGCTGGATGCGCTGGGCTGTCACCTGCTCGTCGCTGACGTCGTCGACCAGGGAGAACACCGACAGCACCTCGCCGCGCTCGTCGCGCAGGATGGAGTTGTACCAGTAGCAATGCGCGACCGAACCGTCCTTGCGATAGTTGCGGTTCTGGCTCACCACCAGGCGCTCGCGCTCGCCGGCGATCCGGGCATAGGCCGCGCGCACCGGGGCCAGATCATCCTCATGGACAAAGCGCCAGTCGAACGGCGCCTTGCCGAGCACTTCCTCGGCCCGCCAGCCGAAGATCTCCTCGGCGCGCCGGGACCAGCCGCGCAGCCGCATGTCGGCGGACCATTCGATCACCGCCAGCGGCGTGTTCTGGATGTGGAAATGCAGGATCTGCTTCTGCCGCGCCCACTGGGTTTCGGCCCGTTGGGCGGTAAGGCGCGCCTCGCGCTCCGACTCGGCGGCGGCGGCCTGGGCATCCACCAGCCGGCTCTGCATGCGGGCGATGCTGAAGATCAGCAGCACCAGGGTGCCATGGCCGAGCCAGACATAGACCAGCAGCGCGTTCATCATGGGGCGCGGTGGATTGGCGTCCCACATCGGCATGCTGAGCCCGGTGGTCAGCCCCGCCATCAGCAGCCAACTGGCGATCCCCGCCCGCGCCGAGGTCGGGTACGGCAGCATCACCACCAGGGCCAGATACATCAGCACGTAGTAGGAAAACACCGGCATGAAGATGCTTTGTGCCGGATCATCAAACAGCGGACCGAGGAAGATCGTTACCAGCCGCGCCAGCATCATCAGCGACACCAGACTTAGCGACAACCGGGCCGCCGCCAGGTAGGGCATCCAGCCGGCCAGCCGCAGCGCCGCCATCAGCAGCAGGCCGCCACCGGTGGCGACAAACAGGGCGGGCTCGAAGAACATCACCCCTGGCAGCTCGCGCAGCGCCAGCGGATAGATCGAGCACAGCAGGCCAACGATGAGGTTGCTGAGAATCAGGGTGCGGTTGCGCTCCTGCAGCAAGCTGGCAGCGGCCGCCGGCTGGTCGGGCGCGTTCACCGGTCGCTGCCCGTCGCCAGCACCGGCGCCTGCATCTGGTCGTGGCGCTGGCAGCGATTGCGGCCATCGCGCTTGGCGGTGTACAGCGCCTCGTCGGCGGCGTGCAGCAGGCCCTGGGGATCGCTGGCGTCGGTGGGGAAGCAGGCGACCCCTATCGACACCGTCACCGCCGGCAGGATCTGCCCACGCCGCGATACCCGCAGTGCCTGCATCTCGGCGCGGATCCGTTCGGCGGCGCGCATCGCCTCGCCGGCGTCATCGGTGGCGAGCACCATCACGAACTCCTCGCCGCCCAGACGGAACACCGACTCCTCGGCCCGGGCGGCGCGCCGGAACAGGGCGGCGGCTTCCTGCAGCACCCGGTCGCCGGCCTCGTGGCCGAAACGGTCGTTGATGGTCTTGAAGTAGTCCAGGTCGAGCAGCAGCAGCGAATAGCCGCGCCCGGTGCGCAGCTTCTCGGCGCTGCGCTGGGCCAGGTGTTCGTCCAGCTGGCGGCGGTTGAACAGGCCGGTGAGCGGATCGTGCTGGGCCTGACGGCGCAGCTCCTCGCGCAGCCGGACATTGCCGATGGCCAGGCCGATCTGCTCCGCCAGGCTGCGCAGCAGCACCGGGTCCGGCGCCCAGCCGCTGACCGGCGCCCAGGACAGGCTGAGCAGGCCCAGGCGGTCGCCCAGGGCCATCAACGGCAGGCAGGTGTGGGCGCGGCCGTCGATGGCCGGGCCGTGATGGGCGCAGCGCAGCGGGTCGTCGCTACTGGTAACGCGGTGCTCCTTGCCGCGCCGCAGCCCCCAGCAGGAACTCGCCAGCAGCATCGCGCCCGGGCGCGCCGTCTGGCTGCCCCAGCAGTCCTGCAGGCTCAGGCTGTCCGGCGAATCGGTGCGCAGGTAGAGCGCGGCATCGGCCATCGGGAACAGCGTCCGGCAGGAACGGCCGACAATGCGCATGGCCTCCTCGACATCGCGCGCGCCGGCCAGCAGGCCGGTGGTCTCGGCCACCTGCACCAGCTCGACATTGCGCTGCTCGGCGGTGGTGATCGCCGTGCTCAGCTGCTGGGTGCGCTCGGCCACCTGCCGCTCCAGCGAGCTGCGCAGTGCCTGCATGCGCTCGTCCGCCGCCTTGCGGGCGCTGATGTCCTCGACCACCGAGACGAAATGGGCCGGCATGCTCGGGGTGGCGTCGATACGGCCGACGTGAAGCAGCACCCAGATGATGGTGCCGTCCTTGCGGATATAGCGCTTCTCCATCTGATAGCCGCTGAGCTCGCCGGCCATGACCTGCCGGGCCTGTTCGACGTCCTTGCGGAGGTCGTCCGGGTGGGTGATGGCCTGGAAATCGGTGGCCAGCAGCTCGGTCTCGCTGTAGCCGGTGATCGCGCACAGGGGCGGGTTGACCTTGATCCAGTGGCCTGCCGCATCGAGCAGGGCCAGGCCCACCGAGGCCTGGCTGAACACGCCGCGAAAGCGGGTCTCGCTGTCGCGCAGCTGGCGCAAGGCCTGCTCGCGGGCGCTGACATCCTGGATAAAACAGAACAGCGAGCGCAGCCCGCCGTCGGCATCGCGCTGCACCGAGCAGCAGACCTCGATCATCAGCTCGCTGCCATCGCGGCGCAGCGCCCGGCTGAGCACGGTCGATGGCGGCGGCGACCGGGCATCGGCGGCCGGCTCCAGCCAGTACTTGCAAGGCTCGACCTCGCCGGCCGGAATCAGCCCCAGTTCCGCCACGGTCCGCCCCAGTGCCTCCGCCCGCGGCCAGCCGAACAGGGCTTCGGCCTTGTCCGGCCAGTTGCGGGCCCGCAGACCGCCATCCCACTCGATGACCACCAGCGGGGTGTTGTTGAGATGGAACCGGTGCACGCCGAGGTGCTCGCTCAGCAGATCACGCGCTCGCCGGCTTTCGGTGACATCAAACGCGGACGGGATCAGGTGCCGTACCCGGCCACGCGGGTCGCGCTCGACCTGGATGCTCATGTCCATGATCCGCAGGCTGCCGTCGGCCAGCTGGACCTCCACGTCCTCGCGTACCGCCTCGCCGGCCAGCGCCCGCTGATAGGCCTTGTGCACCTGCTGCTGCATGGGCAGCGAGTGCCGGAACAGCGGCACCTGCCAGAGCGGCAGGCCGACAACCTCGTCGCGCCGGGCCTGGACTGCCCGCAACGCGGGCTCGTTGGCCTCCAGCATGCGGCCCTCGGCGTCGGTCAGGCCGACGAACATCTGGGGATTGAGGCCATTGAGCACGTCCGCCCAATGCGTCTGCCGGGCCCCAAGCAGGCGCGCACCCGCAGACAGCGCATTTCGCAGCGCCGACCGCAGGGTTCGGGCAAGGGTCATGGCTCCTCCATAAGCTCCCGGTCAAAGATAGACCGGTCCTGAGCGGATTAGCGGCCTTCAGCAGGCAATCTTGAGCGGCGAGCCGACGAACGCGTCAGTCCGGCTGCCCATTCGGCAGACTGTCGTCGATCCGGGGCGGCGCTGGCGCGGTTCCGCGCCGCCGCCCACGCTGCAGTTCGCGCAGCTGGTAGACGTAGCTGAGCACTTGGGCGACCGCCTGGTAGAGACCAGCGGGGATCTCGTCCTCCAGCGCGCAACCCCGGTAGAGCGCGCGCGCCAGCGGCGGCGCCTCCACCAGCGGCACCTTGTTCTCGGCCGCCAGCTCGCGGATGCGGCGGGCGATCTCGTCGGCACCCTTGGCCACCACCCGGGGCGCGCGGTCCTTGCCGGCGCTATAGGCCAGGGCCACCGCGTAGTGGGTGGGATTGGTCACCACCACGTCGGCGGTCGGCACCTTTTCCATCATCCGGGCATTGGCCATTTCCTGTTGCAGCCGGCGGATCCGCGCCTTGACCTCGGGCTTGCCCTCGCTCTGCTTGTATTCCTCGCGCACGTCCTGCTTGCTCATGCGCAGCTGCTTGGCGTACTGGTAGAGCTGCCAGGGCACGTCGATGGCGGCGATCAGCAAGAGCCCCCCGCCCATCCAGAGCAGGGCGTCGAGCGCCAGCCGCAGCCCGGCGGCGATCGCCGCCGTCGTCGGCAGGGTGGACAGCGCCAGCAGGTGCTCGCGATCACCCCAGATGACGCCGGCGGCGATCCCGGCGATCAGCAGGAACTTGAGCAGGGCCTTGAACAGCTCGGCGAGGCTGTTGCTGGAGAACACCCGCTTGAGGCCGCTGAGCGGATTCACTCGCGCCAGATCCGGCGCCGCCGCGCCCGGGGCGAAATTCCAGCCGCCGATCAGCAGCGGCGCCGCCAGGGCCGCCACCGTGGTAACAGCCAGGATGGGCAGCACCGGCGCGAAGCCCTGGGCCACCACCGCCCCGGCCAGGCGCGGCAGCTGGCTGGGATCGTCCAGCGCCGGGCCAACCGAGGCAAAACTGTCGCGCAGCAGCGCGCCGGCCTTGGCGGCGGCGGAGCCACCCCAGGCCAGCACGCCGCCAGCACCCGCCAGCACCACGGCGGCCGCGCTCAACTCGCGGGAGCGCGGCAGCTGGCCTTTCTTGCGGGCGTCGGCGCGCCGTTTGGGGGTGGCGCGTTCGGTGCGGTCTTGGGCGGAGTCGGTCATGCCGCCTTAGCCTGCAAGCAGCGTGCTCGCCTGGGTAGCGGTCTCGGTCAGCATCCGCTCGAACAGCTGCTGGATGCCGCCCAGGCTCAGCGCCAGCACCACCAGGCCGGCGGTCAGCGAGATCGGAAAGCCGACGCCCATCAGGTTCAGCGAGGGCGCGGCGCGGCTCATCACACCGAAGCCGAGATTGACCAGCAGCAGGGCGCAGAGCGCCGGCAGGGCCATCATCAGCCCGCCCGCGAACAGGCGGCTGCCCTCGTCGGCCAGACCACGCCAGGCCTCGGCGCCCAGCCCGGTCGGCCCGACCGGCAGGGCACGGAAGCTGGTGACCAGCCAGTCGAGCAGGGCCAGGTGGCCGCCCAGGGCCAGGAAAGTCAACACCGCCATCAGGTTGAGGAAGGAGCTGAGCACCGGCGAGGAAGTGCCGCGCAGCGGGTCGGCCATCTGCGCGAACGACAGGCCCATGGCCAGCGAGATCAGCTCGCCACCCAACAGCACCGCCTCGAACAGCAGCTGCAGCAAGACGCCGATGGCGATGCCGATCAGCAGCTGCTGGCCCAGGGTCAGCAGAGCGTCGCCGCCAAACAGCTGCAACGGCGGCATCGGCGGCAGCGCCGGGGCGATGCTGACAGTGAGCACCAGGGCCAGGGCCAGGCGCAGGCGCATGGGCAGGGCGCGATTGCCGAACACCGGCGCCGCCATGAGCGCCGCGCCGATGCGGATGAAGGGCCAGAACCAGGCACCGAGCCAGGTTAGGAGTTGGGTGTCGGTCAGGTGCATGGGATGCGCACTCGCGCCCTGCGAGCACAGTCCCCCTCCCCCTTGTGGGGAGGGGTTAGGGGCGGGGGGGACTTTGCTGCAGGCCGTTTGGTTGATCGCGCTTGCGCGCTCGGCTTTGCCCTTCCCGGATTGGAGTCTGGGTCGCCTTCCGCGGGACCTACTTCTCTTTGCTTGTGCAAAGAGAAGTAGGCAAGAGAAAGCACACCCTGAGTCCGGCGCCCCTTCGGGGTACCCTGCGATGCTCGGAGCCGGGGGGACGTCGCCGAACTCACCGCCCTATAGGCGGTTCGGACAGTCGGCGACTTCCATCCCCCCCGTCTCCTGCGCTTCTCGGCGCCTACCAAGGGAAGGGACGTCCACTGCACTGCGCTGCGCGCCGCCCAAGCAGCGGCAACGTCAAAAGCCTCCCCCTCCCCTACCCCTCCCCACAAGGGGGAGGGAAGAAAAAAAGGAGCGCGCCTCATCGCCCTACCCGATCAAGCTCGGAATACTCTCGAACAGGCGCCGCGTGTACTCCGTCAGCGTCTGCAGCATCCAGGGCCCGGCCACCACCACCACCGCCGTCAGGGCCAGCAGCTTGGGTATGAACGACAGCGTCATCTCGTTGATCTGCGTCGCTGCCTGGAACAGGCCGATCAGCACGCCCACCGCCAGACTCGCGATCAGCAGCGGCGCCGCCAGCATCAGGGTCAGCAGCAGCGCTTCGCGCGCCAGGGTCAGTACCGTCTCCGGGGTCACAGCGCCGCGACCTTGAACGAGGCTGCCAGCATCGACATGGTCAGCGACCAGCCGTCAACCATCACGAACAGCATCAGCTTGAACGGCAGACTGATCAGCATCGGCGACAGCATCATCATGCCCAGGCTCATCAGCACGCTGGAGACGACCAGGTCGATCACCACGAAGGGCACGAAGATCAGGAAGCCGATCTGGAAGGCCGTGGTCAGCTCGCTGGTCAGGAAACTGGCGGCGAGCACCGTGAACGGCACGTCGGCGGCTTCGACATAGGGTTCGTCGCGGCCGGACAGGCGGGTGAAGGTGAGCAGATCCACCTCGCGGGTCTGCGCCAGCATGAAGGCACGCAGCGGCTTTTCGGCATTGGCGAGCGCCGGCTGGAATTCCAGCTTGCCGTCGAGATAGGGCTGCACCGCATCGCCGTGGATCTTGCCCAGCACCGGCGACATCACGAACAGGCTGAGGAACAGCGCCAGCCCGACCAGGATCTGGTTCGACGGCGTCTGGCCGGTACCCAGGGCCTGACGCAGCAGGCCGAGCACGATGACGATGCGGGTGAAGCTGGTCATGGTCAGCAGCAGCGCCGGCAGCAGGGTCACTGCCGTCATCAGCGCCAGCACCTGCAGCGACAGCGACCAGCTCTGGCTGCCGTTGGCGGCGGTTTCCAGGGTCAGCGCCGGGATGCCGGCAGCCTGCGCCGCCGGCGCCGCCAGCAGCAGCAGCGCGATGAGTACCGGCTTGTTCATGCGTTCAGGCCGCGCTGCGGAACTGGCCCGCGCGCGGCGCCGTTACCGGCGCGCGGCCAATGACGGGTGAGGACATCATCGGCGCCACGGCGGGTGCCGGCGCCTTGGCGGCGACTGCCGGTGCCGGTGCCTCCACTGGCACTGGCACCGGCTTGCTGGCGGCGCGCTGGCGGGCACGATCCAGCACCTGCTTCAGTCGGGCGGCGAAATCGCTGCTGCTCGGAATCTTGTGATCGATCTGGTCGAAGTCGGGCGGCACCTCGAAGACATGCAGGTTGTTGACCCGGCCGGCGGCGACGCCAAGCAGCAGGTGGGTCTCGCCCGCCTGCATCCAGACCACCCGCTCGCGGCTGCCCACTTGCAAGCTGCCACGCAGCTGCAGCGCCTGGGCGCCGCCCTTGCGGGCGCCCTGCAAGCCGCGCAGGCCGCGCGCCAGCAGCAGGATCAGACCCACCACCAGGAGCAGGGAGCCGAACACGGTCCAGGGGCTGGCCGCCGGCGCCAGGCTGGTGCCCAGCGGCTTGCCGGCCAGTTGCATCGTGCCGGTCGTGGTGGTCGCGGCGACCGGGGCGGCCGACACCAGGGCCTGCGCCGAGGGCAGCTCGGCCCAGTTCGGCTCTAGCAGTTCGACGCGCTCCGGCAGCGGGATCGCTTCCATCGGGCTCAGTGCTTCGGGAATCGTGGCATTGCTGGTCATGGCGGGCCTCACTTCAGCTTGCGGATGCGTTCGGCCGGGCTGACCACGTCGATCAGCCGGATACCGAATTTCTCGTTGATAACCACTACCTCGCCGTGGGCGATCAGGGTGCCGTTGGCGTAGACATCCAGCGGCTCACCGGCGACGCGCTCCAGCTCGACCACCGAGCCCTGGTTGAGCTGCAGCAGATTGCGGATCGGCACCCGGGCACGGCCCACTTCCATCGACAGCGTCACCGGCACGTCGAGCAGCACATCGAGATTGACGTCGTTGTTCTGCGCCGGCGCGACGGCATTGCCGTCGAAGCTCGGCGGCGCGTATTCCTGTTCCTGGGCGGCGGTCATGACAAGACTCCCTGCGGTTTGCTGGTGGGGCTGCGCACCTCGCGGCGCACGGCATCGATGATGCGGACGGCGTTGTTGCCGCCGGAAACGCCGTAGGAGGCGTTGAACAGCGGCACGTCCTCGACACAGAGCCGGACACTGCGCGGCATGTTGAAGGGGATAACGTCGCCGCTCTTGAGCTTGAGCAGCTGACCGAGATTGATCTGGGTGCGCGCCAGCTCGCAGGTGGCGGTGACCTCGGCATCGCGGATCTGCTCGCGCAGGGTCGCCATCCAGCGCTCGTCCTTCTCCATGCGGTCGGACTGCACGCCGGCGTCGAGCTGCTCGCGGATCGGCTCGATCATCGAGTACGGGAAGGTGATGTGGATGTCGCCGGCGCCGCCTTCCAGCTCGATGTGGAAGCGCGACACCACCACCACCTCCGAAGGGCTGACGATGTTGGCGAAGTGCGGGTTCATCTCGTGGCTCATGAACTCGAACTCCAGCGGCAACACCGCGCTCCAGGCCTCGGTGAGATCGGCGAAGCCCTGGCGCAGCATCAGCTGCACCACGCGCAGTTCGGTGGGGGTGAATTCGCGCCCTTCGATCTTGGTGCGGAAGCGGCCATTGCCACCGAAGAAATTCTCCACCACGGTGAACACCAGGCGCGGCTCGAAGATCACCAGGGCGGTGCCGCGCAGCGGCTTGACCCGGATCAGATTCAGGCTGGTCGGCACATAGAGGCCGTGGATGTAGTCGGAGAACTTCATCATCTCGATGCCGACCACCGACAGCTCCGGCGTGCGCCTGAGCATGTTGAACAGACTGATGCGAAAGAGCCTGGCGAAGCGCTCGTTGATCATCTCCAGGGTCGGCAGCCGACCGCGGACGATGCGGTCCTGGGAGGTGAAGTCGAAGGACTGGGCCACGCCGGGCGGCGACGGCGGCGCGATATCGACCTTGCCGCTGTCGACGCCGTGCAGCAGGGCGTCGATTTCGTCTTGCGAGAGGATGTCTTGCACGAGGCGCCCCGCCCTACTGCATCACGAAGCTGGTGAAGACCACGCCGTCGATGCGCGGTTTCTTGCGCTCGTCCAGCACCTTGTTGATCTCCTCCAGCGCCTGCTGCTGCAGCTTTTCCTTGCCCGCGCGCGGCAGCAGGTCGTGGTACTTCTGCGAGGAGAACAGCAGCACCAGGCGGTTGCGGATCACCGGCAGGTTGGCGCGCACGGCATCGAGCGCGGCCGGCTTCACCGCCATCGCCTCGGCCTGGATCTGCAGGAAGCGGGAGCTGTCCTCGTCGTTGAGATTGACGACGAAGGACGGGTCGAGCGAGAAGTAATCGCCACCCAGGGCGGGCTTGCTGGCGCCATGCTCGTCGGTGCTGGCTTCAGCACCGTGGGCCTCGGCGGCGGCCTCACCTTCCGCGGCGGGCGCGGCCGGAGCCAGCTTGCGGGCGGCGAAGAAGGCGCCACCACCGGCCAGCGCCGCCGTGACCACCAGGGCCAGGATCAGCTTGAGCGCGGCGCCCGCCTTCTTCTTCTTGGGGGCGGCGGCGGGGGCTTCGACAGCGGGAGCGGCAGCGGACATGGCGGACTCGGACGGCGGGGGACCGACCGCCCTGGAGCAAGCCATGTGCCACGCCGCAAAAGTCCGTCAGGACAAGGCATTCCGGCGAGGTGGCGGAGAACCGACGCCGCCGCTGCAAGCCCGGCGTCGGGAAGCCGACCCGGCTCCGCTCAGGGCTCTCAGCCGCGATAGCGGAAGCGCACCCGCTGCGTCAGCCCGCAGAACAGCTCGTAGGCGATGGTGCCGGCATAGCCGGCGACTTC
This sequence comes from Stagnimonas sp., assembly GCA_030696045.1. GTDB lineage: Bacteria > Pseudomonadota > Gammaproteobacteria > Nevskiales > Nevskiaceae > Stagnimonas. The sequence goes on from JAUYNO010000065.1 coordinate 33,031, forward strand.
CTCGGCCGGCAGCCCCGGCCCCCAGAGCAGCACCGAGTCGCCCACCCGGGCCGCCGGGGCGCCGCGCAGGTCGACGGTGATCATGTCCATCGACACCCGGCCCACCAGCGGCACCCGGGTGCCGGCGACCATCACCGGCGTGCCGCTGGGCAGGCAGCGGTGCACGCCGTCGGCGTAGCCGACCGCGACCACGCCAATCGGCATCCGCTCGGGCGTGCGCCAGGCCTGGCCGTAGCCGATGGGCTCGCCGGCGGCGTACTCACGGATCGCGATCAGGCGGCTTTCCAGCCGCAGCGCCGGGACCAAGCCGAGGTCGAGGCCGGTCTTGCCGCTCAGCGGGCTGGCGCCGTAGAGCATCAGGCCCGGCCGCACCCAGTCGACCCGAGCCTCCGGCCAGGCCAGCAGGCCGGCGGAATTGGCGATGGAACGCGGCCCGCTCACGCCCAGCAGGGCGGTCTCGTAGGCGCCGATCTGGCGCGGGGTGGCGTCCGAGTCCAGCTCGTCGGCGCAGGCCAGGTGGGTGATCCAGCCCTGCAGTTTCCAGCCGGGTCGCCGCTTCAGGGTATCGACCAGACGCGGCACGTCGGACAGCGGAAAGCCCAGGCGATGCATGCCGGAATCGAGCTTGAACCAGACCTGCACCTCGGCCGAGGCCGGCAGCTGTTCCAGCAGGGCGATCTGCCAGTGGTCGTGCACCACCACCTGCAGGCGCTCGTAGACCGCCAGCGCCGCTTCCTCGATGGAGATCACGCCTTCCAGCAGGGCGATGGGCGTGGTCAGCAGATGCGCTTCGCGCAGCTGCAGCGCCTCTTCCATGCAGGCCACGGCGAGCGCGTCGACCTGCCCCGCCTCCAGCGCCCGGGCCACTTCCACCGCGCCGTGACCGTAGGCATCGGCCTTGACTGCCGCCATCACCTTCGAGCGTGGCGCGGTCTTGCGCACCACTTTCAGGTTGTGGCGGATCGCCGCCAGATCGACGGTGGCAGTGACGCGGGGAGTCATGCCGCGCGCGGGCTCATTGGTAGTCTTCGTAGCCCGAGGGCGCCAGCGATTCGAGGTTGTCGAAGCGGGTGAACTGGCCCAGGAAGGCGGTCTTGCAGGTGCCGGTCGGGCCGTTACGCTGCTTGCCGATGATGATCTCGGCCTGGCCCTTGTCCGGCGTGTCCTTGTTGTAGACCTCGTCGCGGTAGATGAACACGATCACGTCGGCGTCCTGCTCGATACCGCCGGACTCGCGCAGGTCGGCCATGCGCGGTCGCTTGTTGTCGCGGTTCTCGACACCACGGTTGAGCTGGGATAGCGCGATCACCGGCACTTCGAGTTCCTTCGCCAGCGCCTTCAGGCTGCGCGAGATCTCGGAAATCTCGTTGGTGCGCGATTCCGAGCCCGGGATCTGCATCAGCTGGATGTAGTCCACCACGATCAGGCCCAGGCCGTTCTTGGCGGCGATGCGGCGGGCGCGCGAGCGCAGCTCCAGCGGCGACAGCGCGCCGGTCTCGTCGATGTAGAGCGGCGCCTCGCGGATCATGCCGCTGGCGGAGGCCAGCTTGGCCCACTCCATGTCGTCCATCTCGCCGGTACGCAGGTGCTGCTGGTCGATGCGGCCGAAGCTGGAGAGCACGCGCAGGGCCAGCTGCTCGGCCGACATTTCCATGCTGAACACCGCCACCGGCGTGCCGCGCTCCAGCGCCGCGAACTCGGCGATGTTCATCGCGAAGCTGGTCTTGCCCATGGAGGGACGGCCGGCCACGATGATGAGATCGCCCTTGTGCAGGCCGTTGGTCATCTGGTCGAAGCGGGTGAAGCCGGTGGGCAGACCGGCGGCGCCGCCCGGGTTGTCGCGGGCGAACAGCAGCTTCTTCTCGATGGTCTCCATCAGCGGAGCCATGGTGTGGTACGCGGTGCGGCTCTTGGCGGCGCGGTTGCGGATCGCGAACACCTTCTGCTCGGCCTCGTCGATCAGCTCGCCGGCCTTGCGGCCGTCCGGATTCTGGCCGAGGGTGACGGTATCGAGGCCGGTGGCGATCAGCTCGCGCTGGATGCTGCGCTCCTGCACGATCTCGGCATAGGCGCGGACGTTGGCAGCGCCGGGCACGTCGATGGTGAGCTGGGCGACAAAGCCCTGCCCGCCCACCCGCTCCAGGCTGTCATAGCCCTGGGGATTGGCCTTGCGGTCGTCCTCGACATCGTCGCGCAGCGCCTCCGACACCGTCACCCAGTCGAACGGCCGCCCCTGGCCGGCCAGGGTCCGGATCGCCCGGTAGATCAGGCGGTGCGGCTCGATGTAGAAGTCCTGCTCGCGCACCAGATCCATGATGTCGTCGAGCCGGCGGTTGTCGAGCATCAGGCCGCCCAGCACCGACATCTCGGCTTCCAGCGCATGCGGTGGCACCCGCGCCGCCGTGGGCAGGCGGCGCAGCTTGTCGCCGCGATGGTCGCGGGGGTCGGTATCGAACTCGTTCATCGGCACACTCTACTGCGATGCAGCCGGCCGGCGTTACGCACAGGTCCGTGCATGGCGGGCCTCAAAAGCTGTGGATAAGTGGTCAGGGCGCGGCAAACAAAAACGGCCCGCAAGAAGGCGGGCCGTTGCTGTTGCCGCTATGCCGATCAGGCGCGCTCGGCGTCCACCCGGACGGTGAACTCGACCTCGACCTCGGAGTGCAGGCGCGCGAGCACCTTCACTTCGCCGGTGGTGCGGATCGGGCCGGCGATCAGGTTGATCTCGCTCTTCTCGAGATCCAGCTTCTGGCCCTGGGCGGCACGGGCGATTTCCGCCGGGCCGACCGAGCCGTAGAGCTTGCCTTCTTCCGAAGCCAGCACGCGGACGCTGACCACCGCGCCCTCGATCTTGGCGGCACGGGTCTTGGCGGCGCCGACCGAATCGTTGGCCTTCTTCACCAGCTCGGCCTTGCGATCTTCGAACACCTTCTTGTTGCTGTCGGTGGCCTGCAGCGCCTTGCCCTGCGGCAGCAGGAAGTTGCGGCCGTAGCCCGGCTTGACCTTGACGACGTCGCCCAGGTCACCCAGGTGCTTGATTTTTTCCAGCAGAATCAATTCCATGTGGGTCGCTCCGGCTTATTCGTGCTTGTCGGTGTAGGGCAGCAGCGCGAGGAAGCGCGCGCGCTTGATCGAGTTGGTGATCTGGCGCTGGTAGAAGGCCACGGTGCCGGTGACGCGCGCCGGCTGGATCTTGCCGTTCTCGCTGACGTACTGCTTGAGCAGGTTCAGATCCTTGTAGTCGATCTCCAGACCCTTGTCGGAGGAGAACTTGCAGGACTTGCGCTTGGTGCGGACGAAACGGGACATTAGACGGCCTCCTCGGTGGCGGCTTCAGCCGGAGCGGCATCGGCCGACTCGGCGGCGCGCTCGCGGGACTTGTATTCCGGCTTCGGCTTGTCTTCTTCCGGATTCTTGAACAGCTGGGACTGGCCGGTGACGGCCTTGTCCTTGCGGATCACCATCTTGCGGATCACGGCGTCGTTGAACTTGAACGCGTTCTCCAGCTCGGCCAGGGCCTTGTCGGAGCACTCGACGTTCATCAGAACGTAGTGCGCCTTGTGCAGCTTGGCGATCGGGTAGGCCAGCTGACGGCGGCCCCAATCTTCCAGGCGGTGGATCTTGCCACCGTCGGCCTCGATGAAGGCCTTGTAACGCTCGATCATCGCGGGCACCTGTTCGGACTGATCCGGGTGCACCATGACCACGATTTCGTAGTGACGCATGCCTGCTCCTTGTGGGAATGCCCCCCGGCAACGCGGACGGTGGGGCAAGGAAAACCTGCCGGGGACCCGGCGAGGGGCGCGAAGAATAAGGAAAACCCCGGGCCACCGCAAGCCAGCCGGTGCCCGGCCGGCTCGTCGGCCGGCCCCGGGGCGGTTACCATCGTCCCAGCCTGTTCATCCAAATGGACCTGGACCAGGCCACGGTGCCGCGCCCACGATGGCGCCGTGACAGCCAATAAAAGTGTTGTGCGAGGAGAGTATCGATGCGGTTCGCGAGTGCCCTGCAAAGGACTGCCGGCTCGCTGCTGGCGCTGATCGCGCTGGTGGCCGCGATACCGGCCCAGGCGGTGTCGTTCCTGCCCTGGGAGCATACCCGGGCCTATTACGAGGCCTTCGAGTTCGGCGGCATCACCCGCTCGGTTGGCTTCCTGGCGCCGGCCAATCCGCAGGGCAAGGTACCGGCGGTGCTGGTGTTGCACTACAACCTGGGACCGGCGGCGACCATGGCCAACCTGACCGAGGTCGGCGAGTTCGCCCGCGACCACGGCGCCTTCGTGATCCTGCCGGAAGCCAACGACCTGACCTGGTCGCATGCGCCCAACGAGACCAACCCGACCGACGACGTCGGCTATCTCAACGCCCTGATCGACAGCCTGGTGGCGCGCTACCCGATCGACCCCAAGCGGATCTACATGACCGGCTACTCCCAGGGCGGCAACATGACCGTGCGCTTCGTCTGCGAGCACCCGGAAAAGATCGCCGCCGGCGCGGTGATCGCCGCCACCATGCGCAAGTCGCTGGAGCGGGTCTGCGCGCCCTCGGTGCCGACGCCGATGATGTTCTTCAACGGCACCGCCGACGACCAGGTGCCCTACGAGGTCGGCCTGATTTCACTGCAGCGCGACCTCACCGGCGTCGGCGCCCTGACCCCGCCGGATGCGGCCAAGTGGTGGGCCGACGCCAACCAATGCCCGGGCACCACGGTGCGCACCAATATCCCGACCACCGTCGAGGACGGCACCAGCGTCTATGTTGATCGCTACACCGACTGCCCGCCCAACCGCGGCGCCGAGCTCTACACCGTGGTCGAGGGCGGCCACAATTGGCCGGGCTCACTGGACTTCGTGCCCCGCACCGGCCTGACCACCCAGAACATCCGCGCCAACCGCGAGATGTGGCGCTTCTTCATGGAGCACAGCCGATGAGCCGCCAGCACATCGCCGCCGTCAGTCTTGCCCTGCTGCTGGCTGCCTGCGGTGGTGGCAACGGCGGCAGCCAGAGCGTCGCCCCCGGCAGCAAGTCCGATCAGCGCCTGAACAACTACACCGCCTCCGACCAGCAGCGCCCGGTCGTGGCCGGCAACGGCCGTGATCGCGCGGTGGTGGTGTGGGAGAGCCTGGGACAGGACGGCAGTCACCTTGGCATCTACGGTCGTCGCGTGCAGGCGGGCCAGCCGGTCGGCGCCGAATTCCGCGCCAACAGCTACACCACCGGGCGGCAGAGTTTTCCGGCGGTCGGCATGGACGCGGCCGGCAACTATCTGGTGGCCTGGCGCAGCTCGCTGCAGACCAGCCCCGGCGGCAACATCTTCGGCCAGCGCTACGCCGCCGACGGCACACCGCAGGCCGGTGAATTCCAGATCGGGCCGGACGGCTCCGACCTCGACTCGCAGTCCGAGCCCCAGGTCGCCCTCAACGAGCGGGGCGACGCCGTGGTCGCCTGGAGCAACCGCGAACTCAACGAACTGGCCACCCAGCTCGGCCGCAACGATCTCGAGACCCGCTTCATCCAGTTCCGCACCTACCGCCCGGACGGCAGCTCACGCAGCGGCGTGATCACGGCCACCGACAACGCCGACGATGGCTCGCCGCGGGCGCCACGGGTGGGCCTCGACGCCGAGGGCCGGCTGGTGCTGGTCTGGGTCAATGGCACCCAGATCCGCGCCCGCCACTTCGACGCCGACGGCGTCGCCTTGAGCGATGCCTATAACGTCAACACTGTCAGCGCCGATATCGCCGCCGACCTGGCCTCGGTGGCGGTGCACCCGGACGGCGCCTTCGCCATCGCCTGGGAGGCCTTCACCTACGGCAACCTGCCGCTCGGCATCTCGCTGCAGCGCTACTCCGGGCCGCAGGCGCCGCTGGCGCCGGCGGCGGTGGTCACCTCCCCGGCGCAGGGCCTGCTGGAGCGCTGTTCGCTGAGCGCCGGCACCGACGGCGGCTATCTGCTGGCCGCACAGGCCCAGGACCAGACCAGCCTGGCGGTGATTGCGGCCGACGGCGGCCTGCGCTCGCTGGGCCGCTTCAGCAATCCGGCCTTTGCCTCCCTGTTTCCCAGTGTCGCGCGCTCGGGCAGCGCCCGGGCGACGGTGGCCTGGCAGAGCCTGGGCCAGGATGGTGATGGCCGGGGTGTCTATACCGGCGAGTTGTCGTTGCCATAGAGCTTCATCCCTTGCCGCGTGCGCGCAGGGGGCAAGGAAGAACGCGGGGACGTGTCATTCAAGGACGAACAGGAGGAGAGATGAAAACACTAATCAAGGCCGCCACCGGTGGCTTGCTGGCGGTTGCCGCTTCATTCCCGGCACAAACCCGGGAGACCGACCCGCAGGTCGGCAGCTACCTGATCTGGAACTTCGGCGCCAGCCAGGACCGCGGCGCCAACAGCTTCCATTACGGCCTGCGCCTGGACCAGGATTCCCAGGCCGCCGCCTACAACCGGGGTCCGCCGACCCTGCTGCTGCGCTTTGGCAGCTCCGGCCTGCAGGCCTATCTCAACGGCAGCAGCCTCAATGGCATGGCGATGCGACTGCGCCAAGCGGAGGCCGTCGGCGGCCTGGGCACCACGCTGACGGCGGTCGGCGTCGTGGCCGGCGTCGGCGCGGCGGCGGTGATCACCGCCGAGGTGGCCAGCGACAGCAGTGATGACAGCCCGGACGGCAGTGGCTCCGGTAGCGGCTCAGGCTCCGGTTCGAGTTCCGGCAGCGGTTCGTCCGGTAGCGGTTCCTCGGGCAGCGGCTCTTCCAGTGGCAGCTCTGGCAGCGGCTCCTCGTCGGGGTCGTCGAGCGGCGGCTCCACCAGCGGCAGCTCTTCGGGCAGCGGTTCGTCCGGCTCTTCCAGCGGCGGTTCGACCTCCGGCAGCGGCTCGTCCTCGGGTGGCAGCACCAGCGGCGGCTCCACCGGCGGCTTGCTGGGCGGCAGCGGCTTGCGCGGCGGCCGTGAAACCTTCGAGCCGGCCGTCGGCCCCGACATCCGGGGCGTCGATCCGCGCTACCAGCAGTGGCTCGATGGCGGCAGCGGCCAGATGGGCGATCTCGGGCTGTAGTCGGCGCAGCGTTACAAAAAAAGGGAGCCCTAGGGCTCCCTTCTTAATTTGCCGCGCGGTGATTCAAAGCTCGTTGGCGCTGGCCTCGGCATCCTCGCGCTGCAGACCGTACTTGCGCAGCTTCTCGACCAGGGTGGTGCGCCGGGTATTGAGCAGCTTGGCGGCGTGCGCCACCACCCCGCCCGACTGCGCCAGCGCCTGCTTGATCAGGCTCGATTCGATGTGCTCGATGTGATCCTTCAGATCGACGCCAGCCGGCGGCAGCATCGGCTCGCTGCGGTTGACCGGCATCAGGCTGCTGAGCCGCATTTCGCGCAGCAACAGCGGCTCGGCGAGGTTGTCCGCCGCGACTTCTCCAGTGGTCTCGACCGGATCCGGGGCTTCGATCACCGGCGCAGCCGGCAACTCGGGCTGGCTGGCGCGGTAGCGCGCCGGCAGATCCTGCGGCCGGACGATGGCGCCCGGGTGCAGCACCGCCAGCCGTTCGACCAGGTTCGACAGTTCGCGGACATTGCCGGGCCAGTGGTAGCTGCGCAGCACGTGCACGGCTTCCGGCGACAGCCGCACGCTGCCACGGCCGGCCCGCTCCAGCTGGCCGACCAGGTCGTCCAGCAGCATCGGCAGGTCCTCCAGGCGCTCGCGCAGCGGCGGCGTCTCGATCGGAAAGACGTTGAGGCGGTAGTACAGATCCTCGCGGAAGCTGCCCTTGACGATGCCCTCTTCCAGGTTGCGGTGGGTGGCGGCGATCACCCGCACATCGCAGCGCTGACTGCGGGTACCGCCCACCCGCTCGAAGCTGCGCTCCTGCAGGGCGCGCAGGATCTTCACCTGCATCGACAGACTCATGTCGCCGATTTCGTCGAGGAACAGGGTGCCGCCGTCCGCCAGCTCGAAGCGGCCCTTGCGCGCGGTGATGGCACCGGTGAAGGCCCCCTTCTCGTGACCGAACAGCTCGCTCTCCAGCAGCTCGGCGGGAATCGCGCCGCAGTTGATGGCGACAAAGGGCTTGCTCTTGCGCGCCGACTGGGCGTGGATGGCGCGCGCCACCACCTCCTTGCCGGTGCCGGACTCGCCGGTGATCAGTACCGTGGTGTCGAAGGCGGCGACCTGCTCGATCATTCGCCGCACCCGGCGGATGGGCGGCGAGTGGCCGGTCGGCCCACGGGTGGCGACGGTCTCTTCCTCCTCGCGCTCCATGCGGGTGAGGCCGGCGCGCTTCAGCAATTCATGCAGCTGGGCGTATTTGACCGGGTAGTCGATGGCGACGCAGGCCGACTCGTGCAGGTCCAGCCCCGCCGCGCCCTGGGCGTGCAGTTCCGGCAGCAGCAGCAAGGGCGGGTGCAGATGATCGCGCTTGAGCCAGTCGACGAAGCCGCGCAGCGCGCCCGGATCGAGCAGCTTGCCGATGATGACCGCGACCCAGTCGGCCGGCTTGGCGCCGGAGCTGGCGACGCCACCGCAGCGCTCCATCATCACCGGCGCATAGTCGATGAACTGCAACAGCGTCCGCAGGGTTTCGGCGCGCTCGGTATCGGCGTCGAGGACCAGCACCCGGGCTTCAGCCATTGAGCGGCTCCCGGGCATCGGTCCTGCCCAGGGCGTCCAGCACCGCATCCAGGGTCTTGTCGAAATCCTGCTTGGACAGGAAGCCGTCGGCCCCTGCGCGGGCGGAATGCTCGCGATGCTCGGCATCGTCGTGATGCGAGGTGATCAGGATCAGCGGCGGTTCGTCCTGGGCCTTGATCAGCCGGGTGGCCTGCAGGCCACCCATGCCGGGCATCGACAGGTCCATCAGGATCAGGTCCGGCTTCAGGGTCTCGGCCAGGCGCACGGCGTCGTAGCCGTTGAACCCGCGCCCCACCACCAGAATTCTCGGATTGCCTTGCAGCAGATGTCCCGCCAGCACCAGGAAGGCTTCGTTATCGTCGACCAGCAAGGTCTTTAGCGTCGTCATCGGTCCCTCCAGGACCAGTATGTCGCTCGGAAATCCTCCCGGGGCTAGCAATATCCACTATCTGGCTATCGTTGACCGGCCGTCCCGAACGGCGGGCTGCTTGCGGTCCGGCGCGGCGGCAATCTTCATCGCTTCGCGATACTTGGCCACCGTACGCCGGGCAACCTGCACGCCCTGCCGCGCCAAGATTGCACTAATCGCGCCGTCGCAGAGCGGCATGGCCGGATTTTCGGTATCAACCAACTGACGAATCATCGCGCGGACCGCGACGCCGGAAGACTCGGCCTGCCCGCCCGCGAGCGAAACGCTGAAGAAGTGCTTGAGCTCGAACAGACCCCAGGGAGTCAGCACGAACTTGGCGGTGGTGACCCGCGACACCGTCGATTCGTGCATCTCGATGGCCTGCGCCACCTCGCGCAGGGTCAGGGGTTTCATGGCGATTTCGCCGCGCCGCAGGAACTCGCTCTGGCGCTCGAAAATCACCCGCGCGGTTTTCAGCAGGGTTTCGTGGCGCATTTCCAGCCCGCGCACCAGCCAGCGGGCTTCATTGAGCTTGTCCTTCAGGCCACGGCCACCGCCGTTGGCCAGCACCTGCTCGTAGAGCCGGTTCAGGCGCACGCGCGGCAGGGTCGCCGGATTCAGCTCCACCTTCCAGGCGCCCGGACTGCCGCTGATGAGCAGATCCGGAGTGACGTACCGGCTGCCTTCCTGCTCGGGTTCCAGACCGGGCTTGGGGTCGAGACCGCGGATCAACTCACGCGCCGCAGCGAACTGCTCGGGGCTCGCACCCAGGCGCAGGCGCAGCGCCTCGCGGTCGCGGCTGGCAAGTTCGGGCAGGTGATCCATCACCAGCCGCTCGGCGAGATTGCGACCGGGCGTTCCGACCCGGACCTCGGCCAACTGCAGCAGCAGGCACTCGCGCAGATCGCGCGCCGCGAAACCGGTGGGAGCCAGCCGACGGATATGGGCCAGCGCCTTGCGCAGCACCGACAGCGCTAGACCGGTCGTCGCCGCGAGGGTCTCGCCGCTGGCGCGCAGATAGCCGGCGTCATCCACCTGTTCGAGGATCGCCACCACCGCCCGGGCCTGCTCGGGATCGTGGATCTCGGCCGCCAGCTCCGCCTCTAGGCGGGCGCGCAGGCCGGCGCTGGGCGCCACTGCCTGACGCAGCGGGTGGTCCTCGTCGTCACCCTCACCACCGGCCGCGCTCCAGGCTTCGGATACCGCGAAGCTGTCGTCGATGTCGACCTCGTAGCGGCTGTCATCGGCCGGCGCCGCCACCGCTTCCAGCGGCGTCTCGGCGATCTGGGCCACGTGCTCGCCGACCAGGGCAGCCTCGCCGGCCAGCAGCGCCACCTGCTCCGCGGCCTGCGGCTCCGGCTCGTTGTCCAGCAGTGGATTGGATTCCAGGGCGGTGGCCACCTCCTGCTCAAGCTCCTGGGCGGACAGCTGCAGCAGTCGGATCGACTGCACCAGCTGCGGCGACAGGCTCATCTGCTGGCTGACGTGCAGCTTGAGATTCGGTTTCATGCTCAGGACTCCTCCCAGAGGGGCGGCGCTAGTGCGTCGCTATGGAGCCATCATTGGCCGCCGGGCTTGGCCCAGACATAGGAACGTTCCTGACTGCATGTCAGGGATTTCCTGACAGCCGTCAAACTTTCGCCTGACGCAGCGCAGCAAGAAAAAAACCCCTTTACTGACGGACGCTTAGTCGCATCAATTGACATCGCCCTGCTCGAAACCCAGGCGGATCGCATAGCGCAGCAGGGCATTGACACCGTACAACCCCAGCGATTGCGCCATCCGCGCCCTGTGGGTTTCGACCGTCTTCACCGAAACCCCCATCAGCGCCGCGATTTCCTTGGTGGTCTTGCCACGCGCCATCAGCCGCAGCACCTGCCGCTGGCGGGCGGTGAGCACGCCGGATTCCTCGCCACGACGGGGGCCCCGCTCGAAAGCGGCGCCGGAAACCTTGGGGCTGAGGTAGTGCTGGCCCTTGGCGTGCGCGCGCAGCGCCAGCCCCAGTTCATCCGGCTCGGCGTCCTTGGCCAGATAGCCGCAGGCGCCCTGCTGCATGGCCTGCCGCACCTGCGTCGGCTCGCTGCGGGCGCTGAGGAAGAGCACCGCCACTTCCGGATAGTGACGGCGGATCTGCTGCAGGGCCTCCAGGCCGCTCAGCTTCTGCAGGGCGATATCGGTGATCACCAGGTCCGGCCGCAGCCGCGACACCAGTTCCAGCAACTCCTGACCGTCACCGGTTTCGGCGAGCACTTCGAGCTTGGGGCTGGCCAGGTCTTCCAGCAGCCGGCGCAGGCCGGCGCGGACCAGGGCCAGTTCGTCGGCGAGGATCAGGCGGATCGGGCTGCTGCGCATGCCCTCAGTGTAACGGCGCCGTCCGCCCGCTCTCAGCGCCGCAGCTGCCGCGCTTCCGCCAGTTCGCGCCGGTGACGCAGGAAGACATGCTTCTCCAGCGCTGCCGCGAGCGTCTCCGGCAGCTCCTCGAAGGCGGCGTCGATACGCACCCCGCCCGGTTCGGGTTGGATCATCAGCAGTTGCACCGGCAGGCAGAGCGGCTCCGGGCAGGCCGAATGCAGCCAGAGCTCGACCAGGCCGCGCTCGCCGACCGGCTTCTGGCGGTCGCTCCAGCGCAGGCCGCCCGCGACCAGGCGCACCGGCAGCGCCGGTGGCACCGGCTGCTGGGCACGCAGCAGCCCCCCCACCATTTCCATCAGCAACTGCATCTTCTGGTGCAGGCGCGCGACCTCGGCCTCCAGGCCGCCGTCCTCGCAGGCCACCGGCGGCCGCTCGTCGAGCGCCGCCACTGCCGCCAGCACCCGTTGCGCATCGGCGGCATCCACGGCGCTGAACACCGCTCCGGGGCGCCAGCGCAGGGGCAAGGCCTGCACTGCCGCCGGCGCGGTCTCGATCACCGTCAGCAGTGCCGGTGCTACCGGCGCACTGTGGCTCATGGCAGTCGCCTAACTCAGGCTGCGGCGCCGAGCGCCGTGGTGGTAACCGCCTTCACCTCGTTCGAGGCGAGTGAATCCCAGCCTTCCTTGACCTGGCCGAGCAGTTCGCGCACCTCGTCCAGCGCTTCGGCGTCGTTACCGGCATTGGCCTGGGCCAGGCGGCGCACGATGTAGTCGTAGAGGCGATCGAGATTGGCCGCCAGCTCGCCGCCGGCGCCGCGATCCAGCGACAGCCGCAGATGCTCGACGATGGCAATGGCGGCGCTGATGCGGCGGGCCTTTTCGGCCAGCTCGCCGCGCTGGATGGCGCCCTTGGCGATGGCGACGCGCTCCAGCGCCCCAGCCAGGCACATCTCGATCAGCTTGTGCGGACTGGCGGTGAACACCGCCGAGGCGCTGGCCTGCTGATACTGCCGGAGCATGCTGTTGAAGGGGCTGGCCATGTTCGACTCCAAGGAATTTCGTCTCACCCCCTGCATCGGCTCGGACGCGACGAACTTGAGCAGGAATTTTCCAGCCGGTGCGCAACAAAAAAGGCCGGCATCAGGCCGGCCCCTCGTACAGCCCCAGAGCCTAGGGTGTGTTGACCTTCATTTCATCGCTGCGTTGCGAGTCAAAACCGCGTCAGGCAAGGCGCCGAACGACGCCAAGGCTGAGGCCTTGGCTAGGCCGGCAACGCGGCATGACGCGGTTTTGGCCGCAACCCTTCGGGGCCGGACTGTTTTGGCGCATCGCGGCGTCAGCCAGTGAGGGCAATAGAACCACTTTTCCCCTCTCTGCTTTCCTTGGGCTGCGCAAAAACAGCCTTCGGCCGACGCGTCGAATTGATGTTCAACACACCCTAGTAGCCCGGCAGGTTTTCCAGCTGCTGGGTGAGATAGCTGCTGGTGGTCTTGAGCTGCGAAATCAGGGTGTCGAGCGAGCCGAACTGCGCCTGGTAGCGCGCCTGCATCCGGGTCAGGCGCTGCTCCAGCGCCACCTGCTGCTTGGACAGCTCCTTGAGCCGACCCTGCGCCGCGTCCTGGCGCGATTGGATACGGCCGTCGCTGGCCAGATAAGGCGTCGCCAATTCGTAGATCTTGCCGCCGAGCCCGTCCGCACCCAGCAGCTTGGTGACCGCCGCGGCATCGCTCTCGATAGCCGCCGTCAGCTTGCTGGTGTCGATCTTGAGCGCTCCATCGGTGCCGAAGCTGACACCCAGCTGCGACAGCTGGGTGTAGGTGCCGGACTCGATGCCGCTGCTGAGCACCGCCCGCACCTGCTGCGACAGGCCGCGCAGGGTGGAATCGCCCAGCAGCGGACCCGTGTCCTTGGTGGTGGCGTTGTAGCGCGCCAGGGTGGCGATGGTGGCGTTGAGCGCGTTGTAGCGGCCGACGAAGCTTTCCACCGCCGACTTCGCGGCGGCGCTGTCGCGGTTGACCTCCAGGCTCAGCTCCTTGCCCGGCTCGGCCTTGGTGGCGGTGATGGTGAGGCCCTCGATGGCCTCGTCGAAAACGTTGTTGCTGCTTTCGAAGTCGTAGGTATCGAGCCGGATCTTGGCGTTCTGCGCCGGGTCCAGCTCGCTCAGGGTACTGCTGCCCAGCGGGTCGTAGACCAGGCCGTCGAGCGCGGTCTCGCCGACGCCGTGCTGCACCGTCAGCGCGCCGTCGGCGCCGGTGGTGGTCGAGGTCAGGGTCAGCCGGGTGCCGGTGCTGGTGTTGAGCAGGGAGGCGCGCACCCCGGTGTTGCCGCTGGCGCCGTTGATGGCGTCGCGAATGCCGGCGAGCGTGGAATTGCTGCTGTCGAGCACGACATCAAAGCTGTCGCCGCCGACCGAGATGCTGAGCGTGCCCTCGCCCACCACGGTGGCCGACGAGGCATAGGTGCCGCTCGCCAGCTTGTGGGCCTTGGCCAGTTGCACCACCTCCAGGCTATAGCTGCCGGCCGCCGCGCCGCTGCCGGTGGCGAGACTGACGTACCCGGCCTCGGACGCCGTCGCCTTGAGCGCGTCGGTGCCACCATCGCGCAAGGCCTTGGCGGCATCCTGCAGGCTGGCCAGCGCTGAGCGGAAAGTGCCGAACGCGGACAACTGGGACTGCGCCTTGCTCTGCGCGGTGCTCAGCCGCGCCGCCGGCGCCTGTCGCTCGGCCGCCACCAGCTGGCTGACCAGGCTGGCGACGTCGAGACCGGAACCGACACCGGCGGAAGTGATGCTGGCCATGAAAAATTCTCCTTAGGCCTGCTTGTCGAGCAGGCCGGATCCGTCGCCCTCGAGATAGCGGGCGATACGCAAGGCCTCTTCCGAGGGCATCTGTCGCAGTACCTGACCGCTGTCGGCATCAACGATGCTGACCACCACCCGTCCAGCCTCGTCATCGATCCGGAACTGCAGGTCGGTGCGCGAACGGGCGACATAACGGTTCAGCTGGGCCACGGCCTGCGGCAGATCCGGGCTCTCGGCGACCGCCGCCGGGGTCGGGGTCGCCGGCGCGAGTTCGTCATTGCTCGCTGGCGGCAGCGGCCGGCTCGGCCGCGCCACGGGCAAAACCGGGACCAGGCCCGGTGTCGCCGCTTGAAAAATGGGTATCGCAGTGCTGGACATGGCGTACCTCCTCCTGTCCCGAATGCGGCGCCGGAGTTGCCTCCGGCGCCGCATCGTCTTACCTCAACCGCGCAGCAGGGACAGCACGTTCTGCGGCGCCGAGTTGGCCTGGGAGAGCATCGCCGTGCCCGCCTGCTGCAGGATCTGGCCGCGGGTCAGGGCGGCGGTTTCCTTCGCGAAGTCGGCATCCTGGATGCGGCTGCGGGCCGCCGACAGGTTCTCGCTCTGGGTTGCCAGGCTGGCGACCACCGAGCTGAAGCGGTTCTGGTAGGCACCGAGGCTGGCGCGGGCGGTGTTGACCGCCGACAGCGCGGCATCCATCGACTGCATCGCGGTGTCAGCGCCACCGACGCTGGACAGGTCCAGCGAGGCGAAGCCGGTGGCACTGACCGAGGTCGTGGTGCCGGCGGCGATACCCACCAGGGCCGCCGTCGCCGAGGCGCCGGCCAGCACGATGTTGCCGCTGCTGGATACCAGGGTGGTCGTGGTCGCCGTCTCGTTGATGGCATAGACGCCGGTGGTGTCGGACACCGAGTTGACCGCATCGCGGAAGCCACCGGCCCGCTCGCTGGCGGAGGTCGCCAGGGCGATGGCACCGACGCTGGTGCCGTTGACGGTCACGCCGCCGTCGGCGATCGCGGTGAAGGTGGTCGCGGCCACGCCGGTCACTTCAGCGCGGTCGTAGGTGCCGAGGTTGCTGGCGTTGGCATTGACGATGCTGGCGATGTCGACCGTCTCGCCGGCGTTGGCGCCGACCTGGAACGACTGGTTGGTGAAGGAACCATCGAGCAGCTTGACGCCGTTGAAGTTGGTCTGGCCGGCGACGCGGTTGATCTCCGCCATCAGCTGACCGGCTTCGGTGTTCAGCGCGTCGCGGTCGGTCTGGCTGTTGGTGGCGTTGCGGCTCTGCACCGCCAGCTCGCGGATGCGCTGCAGGTTGTTGGTCACTTCGACCAGCGCACCTTCGGCGGTCTGCGCCAGCGAGATGCCGTCGTTGGCATTGCGGGATGCCTGGTCGAGGCCACGGATCTGCGAGCTCATGCGCTCGGAGATGGCGAGGCCGGCGGCATCGTCCTTGGCGCTGTTGATGCGCATGCCGGACGACAGGCGCTGCAGGGAGGTGTTGAGGGAGGAGGCCGAGCTGTTGAGATTGCGCTGCGCGTTCAGCGAGGCGACGTTGGTGTTGATGACTTGCATGGTACGACTCCTTGAGGGGATTACTGCTGATCGAGGCCGGCAGCGGATCCGCCGGTACAAAGGAACTGCTTGGGTGTAAGGCTTTCAGGCTTCGGTGGCCGGTCTGCCGTTCCACCGCTTCATGCCCTTTAGCGCCCGTCGCCGGACTTTCTTGAGGCAGGTGGCGGTGGTAGCGACGAGTGGCATGGTCAAGCCGTCGAGCGGCGAAAACTCAAAGAATCCGGGCCGCGCGCACGCGCTCGACCGCGCCCAGCAGCTTGCTGGCGTAGCGCGGATCGGTGGCGTAACCGGCCTGCTGCAGGCCCTGGGCGAAGCGCGCGGCATCGCCGCCGTGCGCCAGGGCCTGGGCGTAGCGCGGATTGCCGCGCAGGAACTGCACGTAGTCGCTGAAACTGTCGGCGGTGCTGCCGTAGCGGCGGAACTCGGCCTGCTCGCGGCGTTCGACCCCGTCGCGCACTTCCGAGGTCTCGCTGCTCGCCCTGGCGCCACGCCAGCCGGCATCGGCCTTGATGCCGAACAGATTGTTGCTGTCGCCGGCCGGTCGGTGTCGGCCCCAGCCGCTTTCCAGCGCGGCGTGACCCACCACCACCTCGGTCGGCAGGCCCAGCTCGCGGGCAGCGGCCTCGGCCTGGGGCCAGACCGCACGCACGAACTGCTCGGGATCGGCCGGCAGCGGCGCGGCGTTCACCGCCGCGCGCAGCGGCACCGCAGCCGGAGCGGCGGCCACCGCAGGCCCGGTAGTCGCGGCACTGCCAGCCGCCGCGGGTGCCGTCATGCCACTCAGCTGCCGCACGAGCACGTCGGCGATGCCCAGGCCGCGACCGGCGCTCAGCTGCTGCGCCATCTGCTGGTCGAACATGTCCTTGTAGGTGTCGGCCCCGGGGCCGCCGGCGAGGTCATCGCCGAGGCTGGCGGCGCGCGCCGATTTCAGTACCTGCTGCATCAGCAGCGCCTCGAACTGACGCGCTACCGCCCGCAGGGTTTCCTCGTCGCGGGCGCCGCCCGCCGCCTTCGCCTTGAGCGCATTGAGCCCGGCGAAATCGGTGACGGCGCTGGACTCGGTCTTCATCAGATGATGAGCAACTCGGCACGCAGCGCACCGGCCTCGCGCAGGGCTTCGAGGATGGCCACCAGATCGCCCGGTGCGGCGCCGACCTGGTTGACCGCGCGCACGATCTCGTCGAGCGAGACGCCGGCCTCGAACTTGAACATGTGACCGCTGCCCAGGCTGACGTCGATGTTCGACACCGGGGTGGCGACGGTCTGTCCGCTGGAGAAGGCCCCGGGCTGACTGACGGCGGTGCGCTCGGTGATGGTGACCGAGAGTGAGCCGTGCGCGACCGCCGCCGGCATCACCCGCACCGCCGAACTGATGACCACGGTGCCGGTGCGGGAATTGATGATGACCCGGGCCGGCGCCTCGCCCGGCCGCACTTCGAGATTTTCCAGGGCCGCGACATAGCTGGTGCGTTGCGCCTCGTCCTGCGGCGCGCGCACCGCCACGGTGACCGAGTCCAGCGCCTGCGCGGTGCCGGCGCCGAGGAAGCGATCCACCGCCTCGGCCAGGCGCGCGGCGGTGGTGAAGTCGGCGCGGTTCAGGTTGAGCCGCACTTCCGGCGCCGCGCTCCACTCGGTGGGCGAGGCACGCTCGATGCTGGCGCCGTTCGGGATGCGGCCGGCGCTGGGAATGTTGATGGAGATACGCGAGCCGTCCTTGCCGTTGACGCCCAGGCCACCGACCACCAGGTTGCCCTGGGCCAGGGCGTAGACCTCGCCGTCCGGGCCTTTCAGCGGCGTCATCAGCAGGGCGCCGCCGCGCAGCGAACCGGCGTTGGCGATCGAGGACACGGTGACGTCGATGGTCTGGCCCGGCTTGGCGAAGGCGGGCAGCTCGGCATGGACCGCCACCGCGGCGACATTCTTCAGCTGCGGATTGACGCCGGCCGGCACGGTGACGCCGAGCTGCTGCAGCATGGCCTTGAGGCTCTGCACGGTGAACGGCGCCTGCGAAGTCTGGTCGCCGGTGCCGTCCAGACCCACCACCAGGCCATAGCCGACCAGGGCATTGCCGCGCACGCCCTGGACGCTGGCGAGGTCCTTGATCCGTTCGGCGCGCGCCGATTCGACCCCGACCAGCATCAGCAGCAGCACCAGCAGCGACAGCCGGCCGACCGTCAGGAACTGCTGACGGCGGCGCTGGCGACGGGGAATGTACTCGGGGATGACGACCATGTCGGAACTCCTTAGAACGGCATCCAGGGCGAATTGAAGAAGCGCTGCAGCCAACCCTGGGCATTGGCGTCGGCGAGCGCGCCCTTGCCCTGGTAGCTGATGCGTGCCTCGGCGATGCGGTCGGAGCCGATGGTGTTGTTGGGGCTGATGTCGCTGCCACGGACCAGACCTTCCAGCTGCATCACTTCCTCGCCCTGGTTCAGGCGCAGGCGCTTGTCGCCGCGCACCCGCAGTACGCCATTGGGCAGGCGCTCGACCACGGTGACGGTGAGGCTGCCGGAGAGCTTGTTGCTCTGGGCGCTGGCCCCGGCGCCGCCAAAGGTGTTCTTGCCGGAGATCGCGCTGTCGAAGTTGAGCGGCTGGCCGAAGGCGCGGATGTCGCCGAGTTCGACCCCGGCCTCCTTGCTGGTGGAGGTGGTGGCGCTCTTGCTGGCCTGGGTGCTCTCCACCAGCAGCACGGTCAGCAGGTCACCGACGCCGCGCGCCTTCGGGTCCTCGAACAGGCTCATGCCCTGGCGGCTGGCGTACAGCGAGCCCTGGCTGCGCTCGGCCTCGGCCGGCGGCGCGAGCACGGTCCGCGGCGGCGGCATCTCGCCTTGCGGGATCGGCCCGGCGGCGCAGCCGACCAGGAACAGGGCCATCAGCACCAGCAGCAGGCAGCCGCCGGCGTTGATGCCAAAGAAGACCAAGGGTGATTTCACGACGCGCTCCGGCCTGGGCTCACAGCTTGTTGGTGATGAACTGCAGCATCTGGTCGGTGGTCGAGATCGCCTTCGAGTTCATCTCGTAGGCGCGCTGGGTCTCGATCATGTTGACCAGCTCTTCCACCACGTTGACGTTGCTGGCCTCCAGCGAGCCCTGGTTGAGCGCGCCGAAGCCATTGCTGCCGGCGGTGCCGGTTTGCGGCGCGCCGCTGGCGGCGGTCTCGACGTAGAGGTTCTCGCCCCGCGCCAGCAGGCCGGCGGGGTTGAGGAAGTCGGCGGTCTGGATCTGCCCCAGCTGCTGCGGCGCGGCCTGGCCGGCGAGCGTCGCGCTGACCGTGCCGTCGGCGCCGACGCTGAGGCTCTGCGCGCCTTCCGGGACGCTGATCGCCGGCTGCAGGCGATAGCCGCCGCTGGTCACCAGCTCGCCGTCGGGGCTGAGCCGGAACGAGCCGTCGCGGGTGTAGCCGACGCTGCCGTCCGGCAGCTGGATCTGGAAGAAGCCCCGGCCGTTGATGGCGAGGTCGAGGCTGTTGCCGGTCTGTTGCAGGTTGCCCTGGCTGAAGTTCTTTTCGGTCGCCACCACCCGCACGCCGGTGCCCAGGGTCATGCCGGTGGGCGCGACGCTGTCCTGGGTCACCGCCGAACCGGGCGCGGTGCGGGTCTGGTAGAGCAGGTCCTCGAAGGCGGCGCGGCCCTTCTTGAAGCCGGTGGTGTTGACGTTGGCGAGGTTGTTGGAGACCACCGCCATGCGCGTCTGCTGCGCGTCGAGGCCGGTCTTGGCGATCCAGAGGGCGGGATTCATCAGAACTCCTGGGGACTTGAGCTGCAGGCGCGATTCGCCGGGTGGCCCGACCTGCTCCAAGTTCCGGACCAGCCCGCCGTCGCATTCCTGGCACCCGGGCTGGCACGCCGGGTGCAAGTGGGCTCTCAAGTCCACCCGTCCCGCCCTGCCCTCATGCGCCTGCTGCTTGCCCTCTGCGCTCTCGTCCATGCCGCGCCGCTGCTGGCCGGCGATGGCCTGGACGCAGCCCGCGCAGCCCTGCTGGCCCGCTGGCCGGATGCCGTCATCAGCGCCCCGGCCGAGCCCTTGCCGGCCTGCGCCGGCGCCGTCGCAGCGGAAGCACCGGGCGCCCTGCGCGATGGCCAGGCGCAGCTGCGCCTGCGCTGCACCGCCACGCCAGGCTGGACCCGCTTCATTACCCTGGGCGTGCAGCGCCCCGGCCAGGTCCTGGTACTGAGCCGCGCGCTGCAACGTGGCGAGGCCCTGGATGCCAGCGCCCTGCAAGTCGAAAGCCGCGATCTGGCGCGCCTGCCCGGCAGCCCGCTGGGCGATCCACAGGCCGTGATCGGCCTGCTGGCACGCCATAACCTGGCGGCCGGAACCGTGCTGAGTTCCAGCCAATTGACCGCGCCGCTGGCCATCCGCCGGGGCGACAGCGTCACCCTGGTCGGTCTCGCCGCCGGACTGGAAGTGCGCGCGCCCGGCGAAGCCCTGGCCGACGCCAGCGCCGGCAGCCGGATCAAGGTCCGCAACCGCGATTCCCGGCGGGTGGTGGAAGGCATCGCCCGCGCCGGAAACCGGGTGGAGGTGGCGCCGTGAGCCCCGCCCTGACCGCCGGTCGCGTCAAAAATCACGCACGGCGCCTGCCGCTGGCGCGACATTTTTCTGTCGCCGACCCTCAAGTTCTCAAAAACACCGCCGATAGCGGCCTCAGCAGTCCTGAATCTGGAGCCCAGCCATGAGCCAACGCGTCGACGGTCCCGCCACTTCCACAGTGGCCGATTTGTATCGGGCGACGTCGCGGACCGCGACCGGCGCGTCGCCTTCCGCACCGGTGGCGGCCTCGGCCGCTACCGACACCGTCCGCCTCACCGGCGACGCCGTGAACCTGCAGCAGCTCGACAAGACGCTGAGCAAGATCCCGGTGGTCGACCAGGGGCGCGTGGCCGCGATCAAGCTGGCGCTGGCGGAGGGTCGCTACCAACTCGACCCCGCTGCCATCGCCGACCGGCTGGGCCACTTCGAGTGGCAGCTGGGAACCTAGCGCTCACATTCCCAATGACCCTCCCGACCGATGCAGCGACACCGCCCGCCGTGCCCCAGCTGCTCGATGCGCAGATCGCCTGCGCGCGGGACCTGCAGGACATCCTGGAAGCCGAGACCCGCGCCCTCCTGGCCGCCGATCTCAATGCCCTGACCGAACTGGTCCAGCGCAAGCAGGCCGCCGCCGAGCAGCTTGAACAACTCAGCCGGCAGCTCGGCCTCGCCACCGGCGGCGCGCCCGGACGGGTGATACCCAGCCTGGGCGATCAGGCCAGCGCGCGCTGGCAGACCCTGCGCGACACCGCCGACGTCCTGCGCAAGGTCAACCTCCACAACGGCGCCCTGCTCGACGAGCGCCAGGCCCGACTGCGCTGGATCGCGCGCCAGGCCGGCATCGACGACGAGGCATCCACCTACAGCGGGCAGAGCCAGGGACGCGCCCTGCTGCGCGCCCCGGGGCTCGGCCGGCATCTGGCCCAGGCATGAGCGACGGCACCGCCACGGCCGCCACCGCCTCGGCCATGCGTCCGGTCGCGCCTGCGCTGCCGGTGCCGCGCTGGCTGGAAGGCGCGGCCGAGCTGGCGCCCCTGCTGCTGCGCGCGGGTGAACTGCGGCCGCTGCTCGCGGTGGGTGTTCCGGGCGGCTCGGCACGCAATTCCCTGCTACTGCATGTCGACCTGATCGACCAGAAACTGCTGATCGACCGGCCGCAGCCAGCACTGCTGGATCCGCCACCGGCGCGGCTGTCGCTATCGACCCGTATCGACGGTGGCGCCCTCGACTTCGTCGCCGACCTGGAAGGCCAGGCCGAGTTCGACGGCGAGCCGGCGCTGCTGCTGCGCTGGCCGACCCGCGCCCGCTACCTGCAGCGGCGCGCCGCCTACCGGCTGGGGATTCCGCGCGAGGTGCCGACCCTGCCGGTGCGCTTCGACAACCCGGAACTGAGCTTCATGGGCACCCTGGTCGATCTGTCGCGCCACGGCGCCGGCGCGCTGGTGCCCAGTTCGACCCGCATCCGCGAGGGCGATCTGCTCAGCTGCCGCCTGCGTATTGGCGACCTCGACATCGACGCCGAGGTCGAGGTGCGCTCGCGCACACCCCGGCTCGACCGCATGCGCATGGGCCTGCGCTTCGCCCGCCTGTCCTCGGGCTCGGCCGAACGCCTGTCCGCCGCCGTCGCCCGCCTGGAGCGGGCCCAGCTGCGGCGCGCGGCGGAACGCCGGACCCGCTTGGGCCCTTAGGCTTTCAAAGCATCCAGCGCCGGCAGCCAGGAATAGCCGAGCACTTCCGCGACCGCCTTGTAGGTGACCTTGCCCTGGTGCACGTTCAGGCCCTCGCGCAGGTTGGCGTCGTCGATCAGCGCCTGCCGGTAGCCCTTGTTGGCAAGCGAAATCGCGTAGGGCAGCGTCGCATTGGTGAGTGCGAAGGTGCTGGTGCGGGCGACACCGCCCGGCATGTTGGCGACGCAGTAGTGGACGATGCCGTCCTCGACATAGGTCGGGTTCTGGTGGGTGGTGGCGCGCGAGGTCTCGAAGCAGCCGCCCTGGTCGATGGCGACGTCGCACATCACCGTGCCCGGCGTCATCAGCTTGAGCATGGCCCGGGTCACCAGCTTGGGCGCGGCCGCGCCCGGCACCAGCACCGCGCCGATCACCAGGTCGGCGTCCTGCAGGCAGCTCTCCAGCGCGTCGGCAGTGGAATACAGCGTCTTGAGGCGGCCTTCGAACACGGTGTCGAGCCAGCCCAGGCGCGGCAGCGAGCGGTCCAGGATGGTGACCTTGGCCCCCATGCCCACCGCGACCCGCGCGGCGTTGTAGCCGACCACGCCGCCGCCGATCACCACCACGTCGGCCGGCACCACGCCGGGCACCCCACCCATCAGCACGCCGTTGCCGCCCTGGGCCTTTTCCATGGCATGGGCACCGGCCTGGATCGACATGCGCCCTGCGACCTCGCTCATCGGCGCCAGCAGCGGCAGACCGCCGCGGCCGTCGGTGACCGTCTCGTAGGCGATGGCGACGCAGCCCGAATCCACCAGGCCCTTGGTTTGCTCCGGGTCCGGCGCCAGGTGCAGGTAGGTGAACAGCACCTGGCCCGGTCGCAGCATCTTGCACTCGACCGCCTGCGGCTCCTTGACCTTGATGACCATATCGGCGCGGGCGAAGACCTCTTCCGCCGTGGCGACAATCTCGGCACCGGCAGCGACATAGGCCGCATCCGCCAGGCCGATGCCCAGGCCGGCGCCCTTCTGGATCATCACCTCATGGCCGTGGGCCTTCAGCTCGCGGACGCCGGCCGGGGTCAGTCCGACCCGGTATTCGTGGTTCTTGATCTCTTTGGGAGTGCCAATGCGCATGGGATTGCTCGATGGGATTGGGCCGGTGGCCGATGCGTGTCAGTCTAGCGCAGGCCCCGCCCCCCACTGTTCCGCCGTCCCCCAAAAAAACCATGTCCAAACCCCGCCTGGCCGGCTTCCCGGCCGCCCTCTTCCTCGCCGGCCTCGGCCTCAGCCTGTACTACGCCGATGCCTGGTGGCGGCTGCCGGAGTACAGCGAGAAGGACATCGCTGCTTCGGTGGAATTGAATTTGGCCATGGACCTGCAAAGCCGCAACCTCACCCGGAGTTCCCTGGGCAGTCCCGAGTTGCAAAACTTGCGGAGCCAGTTGCAGGTGGAGTTGCAAGCCGAGATTCTGCAGGAGCAACGGACAGTCCAGCGGGGCTTCGCGGCAGGCGTCGCCGCCTTGTTGCTGTCCCTGATCCAGATGCTATGGCTGCGCCGACTGGCCCTCTCTGGCGAGACCCAATAAAAAACCCGCCGACAGGCACTATCGGCGGGCTTCGCGACCCAACTGTCCGGTAGTGGCCGATACAGCTATCCGGTGGCTACTGTGGATCGAACACGTTGCACAGCGCATTCGCGCCATAGGGGCTGTTCTGGTTCAAGCTGCCGGCATCTTCTATAGCTATCGGCAGCACGAATTCCCGCGTCTCGGTCGTGTCGGTGCCGGCGACCGAGGCGACGCCAACAATACGCACTCGCACGAATTCACCGAAATCCTTCGGATAGGTCAGGAAGAACTGGCCGGCGCCATCATCATTAATCTTGGTCGTGGCCGGCACGGACGACACCGAACCAGGATCGATCTGACCATTGGTGTTGAGGTCCTCCGACCCGGTCAGGAGACCATTCCTGTCAACGTCTTCATTCGGGCATTCAACGGTGATATTGCTTTCACCGTCCGTTTCGCCTCTCTTGCCTTTCAGGAAACTGAGTGACAGCACACTCAGCCGGAACGGCGCATTCGGGACCGGATTGCCGGAAGAGTCCGTGATCAGAACGGTGAAGGGCAGCCGGTAGGTCGAGGTGTCCTTGTCCTCGATTTCCGCGCCCGTGCCGATGGTGATACCAACCGCCTCCCCGCCCACGGTCAGCTGAGCGTCGTTGTCTATCGTGGTGCTGCGGACCTTGCCGGTCACGACGACCGCCTGGGTGCCGCTCGACGCCGAGCTAGAGCTATAGGTGACTTTCGCTAGCCCCTGGCTGTTGGTGACCGCCGTCGCTGAGGACAGGGTGCCGCTGCTGGAGTCGGACAGCGAGAACTCGACTGTGGCGTTCTTGACCAGGTTGTCGTTGACGTCGCGCACGATGGCCGAAATCTCGCTGCTCTGATTGGTAGCGATCACCGCCGGATTGGCCTGCACCTCGATCTGCGAGGGCGTAATAGCCACGAATTCCAGCTGGATCGTGGCCGAGGGTTTGGTCAACGCCTCGCTGCTGGCAACCACGGAGGACAATCCGGCTTGTGCCGAGCTGATGGACACGGAGGCGATACCACCAGCGGTGGTCGCGGTTCCCGCCGTGAGCACGCCGCGAGTCGCGGAGAAATTCACTACTGTGCCGTCCGGCACCGGAGTGCTGCCCTGGAACCAGCGCGTGCTAATGCTGCGAGCGGCACCGATATTGACTTCCGTATCGGTGGCCGGCGCCGTGATCTGAAAGCTGTCGGTGGAAACCGAGATCTCCTTGTCGGTGGACATGCCCAGGGCGGTGACGGTGAGCGTCGTCTCGGCCTGGGTCGCCTTCAGTTTGATCAAGGCCTGCCCGGAGGAATCGGTGCGGTTGGAGACCAGGGTGGCGGTATTGCCGGCATTGGTGCTGACGGCGACCAAGGTGCCGACGACGGCATCGCCCGCCGAGTCGGTAAGCAGCACGGTGTACTCGGTCTCGACATTGAACTGGGTGTTCTCCGGCCCCGAGATATCGAGCGTGGTGCCCACCACCTGCACTGGCACCGAAGCCGAAACCAGGCTGGAACCGGTGCCGGTGCTCGCGGTGATCGTGATGGTGCGGTTCTGCGGGTCTCCGCCCGTGGTCAGGGTGGCGGCGACGCGGCCATTGGCGTCGGAAATCGCCGGATTGACGACATTGATCTCGGCGGAATCGGGGGTCGCGAACGCTACCGTCGCACCCGGCACCACGTTGTTGCTGGAATCCTTGAGGATCACGGTCAGGATCACGCCGTCGCTGACTGCGGACGCGCTGGAGGAAAGCTGCGGCGTGCTGGCCAACAGGGTCAGGGTGGCAACCGTCACGGTAGTGCCACCGCTGCTGGTGCCACCGGAGCTGGTGCCGCCGGAAGAAGAGCCGCCCGAACCGACGGTGTTGCCGCCGCCGCAGGCCGCGACCAGCGCCGCGCAGGTGGCGGCCAGAACCACATTCCCCAATCCCAGCTTGCGCATGGCACTCCCTTTTCGTCGCCGTCGCGACGTCACTGAATTCGCCCCGATGCTAACCGGGAAATTTAATCAAAACAAGCAAATCGCGCGCAAACCCGAAGCACTTTCACAAGTCGGGCGACGGCTCCGGCCCTGAGCTGGTCGTCAGGGGTCTGGTGCGCCCGGCAGGAGTCGAACCTGCGACCCCGCTCTTAGGAGGAGCGTGCTCTATCCAGCTGAGCTACGGGCGCGACAGCCGACATGGTAAGGCCAGCCAGATGACAAGTGTTGCGAGCTTGCCGACAAGCCTCCCCTTGTCAGTGCTTGAGCACCTGGCCCAGGAAGCCGCGCAGACGCTCACTGGTGGCGGCGGCAAAGAAGGCCTCCGGCGCGTCCTGGTAGGCGATCTCGCCAGCATCCATGAACACCACGCGGTCGGCCACCGCGCGGGCAAAGCCCATCTCGTGGGTGACCACCACCATGGTCATGCCTTCCTGCGCCAGGGCCTTCATCACGTCCAGCACCTCGCCGACCTTTTCGGGGTCGAGCGCCGAGGTAGGCTCGTCGAACAGCATGGCGCGCGGCTGCATGGCCAGGGCACGGGCGATGGCGACGCGCTGCTGCTGGCCGCCAGAGAGCTGCGACGGCCGGCTGCCAGCCTTGTCGGCGAGGCCGACCTTGGCCAGCAGCTGCTCGGCGCGCGCGCGCGCCAGCTCGGGCGCCAGCTTCAGTACCTGCACCGGGCCGAGCATGACGTTCTCCAGCGCGGTCATGTGGGGAAACAGGTTGAACTGCTGGAACACCATGCCGACGTGGGTGCGCAGCTCGTTGAGATCGGTCTTGCGGGCGTGCGCCGAGATGCCATCGACCAGCACCTCGCCGCCGGTGATCGACTCCAGCGCATTGAGCGTGCGCAGCAGCGTCGACTTGCCGGAGCCGCTGGGGCCGACGATGCAGACCACCTCGCCGCGATGGATGCTGAGCGAAACGGCCTTCAGCGCCAGCGTGCCGTTGGGGTAGCGCTTCTCGACCTGGCGGGCTTCGATCAGGGTCTCAGTCATGGGCCATCTTCTTTTCGAGCTTGCGCACGTAGATCGACAGGGCGCCGGTCAGCAGCAGATACATGAGCGCGACGGTGAACCAGACCTCGAAGGGGCTGAAGGTGCTGCTCACCACCTCGCGGCCGGCCTTGGTCAGATCGGTGAGCGCCATGATCGAAACCAGGGAGGAATCCTTGATCAGGTTGATGCTCTGCCCGGCCAGCGGCGGCAAGGATCGTTTCAGCGCCTGCGGCAGCACGATGTGGCGCATGCCCTGCCAGTGGCTCATGCCCAGCGAGCGCGCCGCCTCCATCTGTCCCTTGGGCACCGACTCGATTCCGGCACGGATGATCTCGGCGACATAGGCGCCGGTGAATACCGACAGCGCGGTGACGCCGGCGACGAAGCCGGAGATGTTGAATACGGTGCCGAGGAAGAAGTAGACGATGAACATCTGCACCAGCAGCGGCGTGCCACGGATCAGCTCGACATAGACCGCCGCGAGGTCGCGCGCCGCCGGGTTGTGGGCGACCCGGCCAAGGCCGGCGATCAGCCCGAGAATCAGCGCGAACACCAGCGACAGCGCCGAGATCTGCAAGGTGACCCACAGCCCGATCAGCAGCGGCCCGGCGGAGAAGCCGGACTTCTTGCCGACAGTATTGCCGGCGAACACGATCTCGCCGTCGCTTACCTGCACCACGTCGATGTCCGCAATCGCCTGCGGCTCGCCGCCCAGCAGCGGCACGATGCTGATCTGCTTGCCGCTGACGGTGACCGTGCCGTCGAAGGGCGCGGGCACCTCCTCGCCACCGGTGATCAGCAGGTACTCCGGCACCCGCTCCCAGCGCCACTGGTAATTGACCTTGAGGGTCGCCCAGTAGAGGCCGGCACCGATCAGCAGGATCAGGGCAGTGCTGAGCAACCGCCAGAGGGCACTCGGCGCCCTCATTGGACGTTCTTGAGCCAGGCCGTGCCCTCGAACCAGCGCCGGTAGAGCACGTCGTAGGTGCCGTCGTTGCGGATCGCGAGCAGGAAGTTGTTGAGCCAGTTCTCGAAGTCGGGGTCACCCTTGCGGATCGCCCAGCCCAGGGCCTCCTTGGTGAAGGGCTCCGGCAGCAGGCCGACGCCCTCCGGATGCTGGGCGGCGTAGATGGCGAGGAAGGGGAAGTCGTAGACGAAGGCATCGGCGCGGCCGTTCTTCACCTCCAGCGCCGCATCCGATTCGGACTCGAAGCGCTTGATCTTCGCCCGCGGCATCATCCGCGTCGCGGTGATGTCGCCGGAGGTGCCGAGCTTGGTGGCGATGGTGATCTTCGGATCGTCCAGCTGGCGCGCGTCGGTGATCTTGCCCTGGTGCCGGGTGTTGAGCAGCGCCGACTGGCCGACCGTGAGGTAGGGCTGGGTGAAGTTCACCTGGGCATTACGCTCGGGGGTGATGGTCATGCCGCCCATGATGATGTCGAACTTGTCGGTGAGCAGGGCCGGGATGATGCCGTCCCACTGGGTGTTGACCAGGGTCACCTTCACCTTCAGCACGCTCGCCATCTTCTTGGCGAGGTCGACATCGAAGCCGATGATGTTGCCGTTGCGGTCGCGCATCTCGAAGGGCATGTAACCGGCTTCCAGGCCCACCCGCAGCTCGCCGCGCTTCATGATCTGGTTGAGCGTGGATTTTTCCCACAGGGCCTGGTCGGCGGCGAGGGCCGGGACGGCAAGCACGAGCGCAAGCAGCGCGGTGAACCAGCGTTTCATGGGCGGGTGCGAAGAGAGAAGGCAGGGTTAGTCTAGCCGCAGGCTCGCAACAAGCGTTCCAGTAAAATCCGGCAATGAATCAGCACGCCGACGCCCTCGCCACCATCGACCAGCAGCAGGCGGCCGCGCGGGAGAGCCTGATCCGGCTTTCCAACATCAACTCCGGCAGCTTCAATGCCGCCGGCGTCCGCGCCACTGCCGAGGCCTTCGCCGCCCTGTACGCCCCGCTGGGTGCGCGGACGGAATGGCTGGAGGTCGCCCCCTACGAGTCCACCAATGATCGGGGCCAGCGGGTGCAGCGCCCGCTGGGGCCGGCGCTGCGACTGAGCCAGCGGCCGGACGCGCCCTTGCAAGTGTTCTGCTGCGGCCATCTCGACACCGTGTTCCCGGTCGATTCGGCCTTCCAGACCGCGCGCCTGCTCGACGACCAGACCCTCAACGGCCCGGGTGTGGCCGACCTCAAGGGCGGGCTGGTCGCCCTGTTCCTGGCCCTGTCGGCGCTGGAGCGCAGCCCGCTGCGCGAGCGCATCGGCTGGACCGTGTTGCTGAACCCGGACGAGGAGATCGGCTCGCGCTCCTCGGTGCCGCTATTGAAGGAAGCGGCGCAGAAGCACCAGTTCGGCCTCATCTACGAGCCCGCCTACCCGGACGGCAATCTCGCCAGCGCCCGCAAGGGCAGCGGCAATTTCGATGTGATCGTGCACGGCCGCGCCGCCCACGCCGGCCGTGACTTCGCCGCCGGCCGCAATGCCCTCGTCGCCGCCGCCGACTTCATCCGCGATCTCAACGCCCTCAACGGCCAGCGCGGCGAGCTGACCATCAACCCCGGCTATGTCCACGGCGGCGGCGCGCTCAACGTCGTACCCGATACCGCCGTGTTCAAGTTCAATGTCCGCACCGCCGAGCCCGAGGACGAGTGCTGGATGCAGGATCAGCTTGATCGGCTCATGACCCGTCTGAACGACCGCGAGGGCCTGCGCTGCGAACTGGCCGGTGGCTTCACCCGCCCGCCCAAGCTGGTCAGCGCGCAGATGCAGCGGCTGATGGACCATGTCGGCGACTGCGGCCGCCAGCTGGGCCTGGGCCTGCAGTTCAAGCCCACCGGCGGCTGCTGCGACGGCAACAACCTGGCTGCCTACGGCCTACCCAATCTCGACAACATGGGCGTGGTCGGCGGCGACATCCATTCCGACCGCGAGTGGATGCGCCTGGACTCGCTGGCCGAGCGCGCCAAGCTCAGCGCGCTGTTGCTGTTACGGTTGGCCCACGGGGAGCTGACGTGGGCCTGAGCCGGCTCACGGCCACCGGCGGACTGTGCCTGCTGCTGATCGCCTGCGGCCGCCAGCCGCCGGCGGAGCCCGCCAGCGAAATCCCCGCTGGCGCCAGCCTGCCGGTCCAGCAACTGACCCTTAAGGATCGCCGCGTTCGCCGCCAGCCGCAGGAAGGCGACGAGCTGCGCGCCAGCATCACCCTGCTGGAAACCGGCGAGGCCGGCATTGATCGCCGCATCCAGCAATGGATCGGCGGCCTCTGCCCCCGCAAGCCCGCGCTGAAGCAGCCACCCGATAGCGCCGAGGCCTGTCTGAAGCGGGTGATGATCGACTGCCTGGCACTGGCCGAGGCCGCCGGCAAGGAAACCGCGCGCTGCAGTTACCAGGCCGAGGTCAAGCTCGCCTACAACGACCGCTACCTGCTCAGCCTCAGCCACGAGAGCTATGCCGATACCGGCGGCGCCCACGGCACGCCCAACCTCGCCTACCTCAACATCGACCGCAAGACCGGCCGGACCCTGGCGCTGACCGACCTGGTCAGCCTGCCGCCCGAGACCTTGCGGACGCTGCTGGAAAAGCAGCTGCGCGAGTCCCTGAACGTACCGCCGCAGGCCTCGCTGAAAGCCAGCGGCTTCTTCGAGGACCGGCTGCCGCCCACCGACAATTTCGCCATCGATCCGCTGGGGCTGCGCTTCACCTACGGCGCCTACGAGATCGCGCCCTATTCGATGGGCCTGCCCAATATCCGCATTCCCTACGCCGAGCTCGCCGCCCACCTCGCCCCCGACTCGCCGCTGGCGCGGATGTGGCCGCCGTGAGCGCCCGCCCCTTCCGCTATCTGCTGCGCGTGCGCTATCCCGAATGCGATGCGCAGAAAGTGGTGTTCAACGCCCGCTACGGCGAGTACGTCGATCTCGCCTTTGGCGAGTTCCTGCGCACACTCGGCTACTGGGAGGGCGGGCCGGAGCCGGTGCCGGAGGTGCAGCTGGTGAAGCAGACCACCGAATGGTTCGGCCCGGCGCGCTATGACCAGGTGCTGGATATCTCGGTCAGCCTGTTCAAGCTCGGCACCACCTCGTTCACCCTGCTCAGCGAATTCCGCATCGCCGGCCACGAGCCGCTGTCGGCGCGCACGGAAACCGTCTACGTCCACGTCGATCCCCGGCTGTTCCAGAAGGCGCCGCTGCCCGGAGGCCTGCGGACCCGGCTCGAAGCCGGCGCGCCAGGTCAGCACGTCGATCACGCCGCCCATTACCAGCGCACACTGCCGCCCTCATGAAATTCATCCGTCCCATCGCCCCCACCGACCTGCCGGCCCTGCTGCACATGGCCGAGACCGCCGGTGCCGGCTTCACCTCGCTGCCGCCGGACGAGGGCTATCTGCGCGAGAAGATAGAGCTCTCGATCGCCTCTTTCGACCGCGAGGTCCAGCAGGCCGGGCACGAGCGCTACATGTTCGTGATGGAGGACAGCGACAGCGGCGAAGTCGGCGCCTGCTGCGCCATCGAGGCCGCCTGCGGACTCGACGAACCCTTCTACAACTACCGCGTCGGACTCACCGTCCATGCCTCGCGCGAGCTGGGCATCTACAACCAGGTGCCAACGCTGTACCTGAGCAACGACCTGACCGGCACCAGCGTGCTCTGCTCGCTGTACATGAAGCCCGGCTTTCGCGGCGCCGGCGCCGGCAAGCTGCTGAGCAAGTGCCGCTTCCTGTTCATGGCCGGGTTCCCGCAGCGCTTCGCCGACAAGGTGATCGCCGAGATGCGCGGCGTCAGCAATGAGCAGGGCCACTCGCCGTTCTGGGAGGGCCTGGGCCGACACTTCTTCTCGGTGGACTACGACCGCGCCGAACACATCGTCGGCATGGGCAACAAGGCCTTCATCGCCGAGCTGATGCCGCCCCACCCTATCTACGCCGTGCTGCTGCCGAAGACCGCGCAGAACGTGATGGGCAAGGTCCACAACCAGACCGCCCCGGCCCTGCACCTGCTGGAGCAGGAAGGCTTCCGCTACCAGGGCTACATCGACATCTTCGACGGCGGCCCCTCGGTGGAAGTGCCGCGCACCGAGATCCGCTCGATCAAGCGCGCACGCTTGTTCGAGGCGGCGATTGCCGAGCCAGCCAGCGGTGGAGTTGCCTGCCTGGTGTCGAATACGGCACTGCACGGCTATCGCTGCGCCTACGCGGAGCTGTATGTCGAGGGCGGCAAGGTGGCGTTGCCGGCGCCGCTGGCGGCCGTGCTGCAGCTGAGGGACGGTGAACAGGTTCGGGTCACGCCCTTGTAAGCCTGAATCGCATTGCAATCCTCCGAGACCGAGCGAACCCCATGAGCACTCCCGTCCACTACCTCAACGGCCACTGGCTGCCCGGCCACGGGGCCGCGTTCAGCAGCCTCAATCCCTCCACCGGCGAAACCCTGTGGAGCGGCAACAGCGCCGATGCCCACGACGTCGACCTCGCCTTCCGCGCCGCGCGCGCGGCCTTCGAGGACTGGAGCGAACGGAGCTTCGAGCAGCGCGCCGCCATCGCCCAGAAATTCGCCGAGCTGCTGAAGGCCAATACCGAGCTGATGGCCCGCACCATTGCCCGCGAAGTCGGCAAGCCGGTATGGGAGGCCAAGACCGAAGTCGCGGCCATGGCCGGCAAGATCGCGCTGTCGATTGCCGCGTACAACGAACGCACCGGCACCCGCGAGCAGCCGCAGGATTTTGGTCGCCACATCCTGCGCCACAAGCCGCATGGCGTGGTCGCAGTCTATGGCCCCTACAACTTCCCCGGCCACCTGCCCAACGGCCACATCGTGCCGGCGCTGCTGGCCGGCAATGCGGTGGTGTTCAAGCCCAGCGAGCTGACCCCGCTGGTGGCGCAGGAAACCGTGAAGCTCTGGGAGCAGGCCGGCCTGCCGCCGGGCGTGCTCAACCTGGTGCAGGGCGAGCGCGCCACCGGCGAGGCGGTGGCGCAGCACCCGGAGCTGGACGGCCTCTATTTCACCGGCAGCTCGCGCACGGGTGCGATCCTCAACCAGCAGTTCGCGGCCCGGCCGGGCGTGATCCTGGCGCTGGAAATGGGCGGCAACAATCCGCTGATCGTCGGCAGCGACATCGACCTCGACGCGGCCGTGCACGAGATCGTGCAATCGGCCTGGATCACCAGCGGCCAGCGCTGCACCTGCGCGCGGCGGCTGCTGGTGCCGCAGGGCGAACAGGGCGATCTGCTGCTCGCCAGACTGGCCGAGGTCGGCCGCCAGCTGGTGGTCGGCCGTGCCGAGGACGAGCCGGCGCCCTTCATGGGGCCGCTGATCTCGGCGAAGGCGGCCGACGGCCTGCTGGCGGCGCACGATAAGCTGATCGCGCTGGGTGGCACTGCTCTGCTGCCCATGCGGAAGCTACCGCTGGGCGAGGCCTTCGTCTCGCCGGGCCTGGTGGACATCACCGCCATCCTCGGCGAAGTGATCGACGAGGAAGACTTCGGCCCGCTGCTGAAGGTGATCCGCTACGCCACCCTGGACGAGGCCATCGCCCGCGCCAACGCGACCCGCTACGGGCTCTCGGCCGGCCTGCTCAGCAATGACGACGCCGAGTGGCAGCGCTTCTTCCGCAAGAGCCGCGCCGGCATCGTCAACCGCAACAAGCCCACCACCGGCGCCAGCGGCAGCTATCCCTTCGGCGGTATCGGCGCCAGCGGCAACCACCGCGCCAGCGCCTATTACGCGGCCGACTATTGCAGCTATCCGGTGTCGAGCACCGAGGCGCATCGGCTCAGCAAGCCAAGCGCCTTGTCGCCTGGACTGAAACTGTGAACGCCCCCACCCAACCCTCCCGCGCGCGCGGGGGAGGGACTTCGCGAGCACTCCCTTGAGCGAACTCATAGACCTGCGCAGCGACACCGTCACCCGCCCCGGCCCGGGCATGCGGGCGGCGATGGCCGCCGCCGAGGTCGGCGACGACGTGCTCGGCCAGGACCCGACCGCGCAGCGCCTGCAGGAGCTGGCGGCGGAGCGCTTCGGCTTCGAGGCCGCGCTGTTCTTCGTCAGTGGCACCCAGAGCAATCTCGCGGCGCTGATGACGCATTGCCAGCGCGGTGACGAGTACCTGGTCGGCCAGGAGGCGCACAGCTACCGCTACGAGCAGGGTGGCGCGGCAGTGCTGGGCAGCATCCAGCCGCAGCCGCTCAACAACCAGCCGGACGGCACGCTCGCCCTCACCGACCTCGCCGCCGCCATCAAGCCGGACGACGCGCACTTCTGCCGCACCCGGCTGCTGACGCTGGAAAACACCATCCACGGCAAGGTGCTGCCGGCGAGCTATGTCGCCGAGGCGCTGGTCTTCGCCCGCGCGCACGGCCTGGCGACCCATCTCGACGGCGCACGCCTGTTGAACGCGATGACCGCGCGCGGCTGCGGCGAGCGTGAGATCGCCAGCGGCTTCGACACGGTCTCGCTCTGCCTCTCCAAGGGTCTCGGCGCCCCGGCCGGCACCCTGCTGCTGGGCAGCAAGCCGCTGATCGCGCAGGCCCGCCGTTGGCGCAAGGCGCTGGGGGGCGGCCTGCGCCAGGTCGGCGTGCTCGCCGCCGCCGGCCTGTATGCCCTGGAGCATCACGTCGGCCGTCTGGCCGAGGACCACGAGAACGCCCGCCAGCTCGGCGAGGGCCTGCGCGCCCTGGGGCTGGAGGTGGAGCCGGTGCAGACCAACATGGTCTTCGTGCGGATTCCGCCGTCCCGGGTCGCGGCGCTGGCCGCCAGCCTGAAGCAGCAGGGCGTGCAGGCCCTGATCGGCGAGCGCAGTCGGCTGGTCACCCACCTGGACTTCAAGGCCGAGCAGATCGCGCCGGTCATCGAGGGCTTCCGTCGCGGCCTCGCCGCTTGAGCTAGCCTGTCGGTACCAGCGCCGTCCAGAGCACGGCCGTGGAGGACGACATGAGCGAGCCCAGGCCAGCCAGCGAGCCCGAAGTGCGCACGCACTACGGCGCCTGCAATCTCTGCGAGGCCATCTGCGGTCTCGAATTCAAGGTGCAGGGTCGGAAGATCCTGTCGATCCGGGGCGACGAGGCCGACCCGCTGTCGCGCGGCCACATCTGCCCCAAGGCGGTCGCGCTGCGCGACCTCTACGAAGACCCGGATCGGCTGCGCAAGCCGCTGCGCCGCACCGAAAGCGGCTGGCAGGAAATGGACTGGGACGCCGCCTTCGAGTTGGTCGCCGAGCGGCTCGCCGGCATCATCAAGGCCCATGGCGGCAATGCGGTCGGCGCTTATCTGGGCAATCCCAGCGTCCACAACTACGGACACCTCACCCACGCGCCGGCCCTGCTGCGCCAGCTGCAGACGCGCAACCGCTACTCCGCAACCTCGGTGGACCAGCTGCCCTCGCAGCTGATGAGCTACTGGCTGTACGGCCACCAGCTGCTGCTGGCGATCCCCGACCTCGACCGCACCCAGTATTTCTTCGTGCTCGGTGCCAACCCGATGGCCAGCAACGGCAGCCTGATGACGGTGCCGGACTTCCGCAATCGGGTGAAAGCCCTGCATGCGCGCGGCGGCCGCATGGTGGTGATCGACCCGCGCCGCAGCGAGACCGCCGAAGTCGCCGACGAGCACCACTTCATCCGACCCGGCGGCGACGCCTGGCTGCTGCTGGCGATGCTGCAGGTAATCTTCGCCGAACGGCTGGAAAAACCCGGCCGGCTCGCCGAATGGCTCGACGGCCTCGACGAAGTGCGCGCCGCCGTGGCGCCGTTCACGCCGGAGCGCGCCGCGCCGCAGACCGGTATCGCCGCAGAGGACATCCGCCGGCTGGCGCGCGAGTTCGCGGCGGCCGAGGCCGCCGTCTGCTACGGCCGCATGGGCGTCTCGGTGCAGGCCTTCGGCAGCGTCTGCCAGTGGGCGATCCAGTTGTTGAACCTGGTCACCGGCAATTTCGATAGAGCCGGTGGCGCGATGTTCACCAGCCCGGCGCTGGACCTGATCGACTCGCCGGCCTCGCGGCCCGGCCACTTCGGCAAGTGGCAGAGCCGGGTCAGCGGCCTGCCGGAATTCGGCGGCGAGCTGCCGGTGGCGGTGCTGGCCGAGGAAATCCTCACCCCCGGCGAGGGCCAGATCCGCGCCATGGTGACCATGGCCGGCAATCCGATCCTCTCGACGCCCAACGGTGCCCAGCTCGACCGCGCCTTCGCCCAGCTGGAGTTCATGGTCTCGCTCGACATCTACCTGAACGAGACCACCCGCCACGCCGACGTGATCCTGCCGCCAACCAGCGCGCTGGAACACGACCACTACGATCTGATCTTCCATCACTTCGCGGTGCGCAACAGCGCGCGCTACAACCAGCCGCTGTTCGAGAAGCCGGCCGACGCGCGCCACGATTGGGAAATCCTGAGCGAGGTCGGCCAGCGCCTGGCCACCAAGCTGGGCAACAAGCCACAGAACGGGCCGCGTCCGGACCAGGTGGTGGATTTCGGCCTGCAGTCCGGCCCCTACGGCGCGGCACGGCGCTCACCCGACAGCAGCATGCCGCCGCTGTCGCTGAAGACGCTCAAGGAACACCCGCACGGCATTGATCTCGGTCCGCTGCAACCCAGCCTGCCCGGCCGCCTGCGGAGCGAGGGTCAGCGCATCCGCTGCGCGGTGCCCCTGGTGCTTGCCGACATCGAGCGCCTCGCGGCGCTGCCGGAGACGGCCGCCGGCCTGCGCCTGATCGGCCGCCGCCACGTGCGCAGCAACAATTCCTGGATGCACAACTCCGAGCGCCTGGTGAAGGGCAAGCCGCGCCACCAGCTGCTGATGCACCCCGCCGACCTCGCCGCGCGCGGCCTAGCCGACGGCGCGCCGGTGCGGGTGCGTTCGCGGGTCGGCGAGATCACGGTGGAGGTGCAGTCCAGCGTCGAGATGATGCCGGGCGTGGTCAGCCTGCCGCACGGCTGGGGCCATGCCCGCGAGGGCGTGCGCCTGGGGGTGGCGCAGGCGCATGCCGGCGTCAGCGTCAACGACCTCACCGACGAGCGCGAGCTGGATGCGGTATCGGGCAATGCCGCGCTAAACGGGCTGGCGGTGGAGGTTCTCGCAGCCTGAGCTGAGCTTTCCGTCCCCTCTCCCCTGGTGGGAGAGCGTTTGGCCCGAGGGCCGAACTGACTCGGTGTCAGTTCGGCTTAGCCAAACGCTCTCCCACCAGGGGAGAGGGGGAACTCTTTCGGTGTTCGGCTGCGGCAATAATGGCGCCATGACCACTGCCATCTACCCCGCTGCCATCGAATCCAACTTCGACGGCCTCGTCGGCCCGACCCACAACTACGCCGGCCTCGCGCACGGCAACGTCGCCTCGGCAAAGAACGCCGACCAGCCCAGCAATCCGCGCGAGGCGGCGCTGCAGGGCCTGCGCAAGATGCGCGCGCTCGCCGAGCTGGGCATGGCCCAGGGCGTGCTGCCGCCGCAGGAGCGGCCACACATCCCGACACTGAAGGCGCTCGGCTTCAGCGGCAAGGACGCCGACATCCTCGCCAAGGTCGCGCGCGAAGCACCCGGCCTGCTCGCTGCCGTCAGCAGTGCCAGCAGCATGTGGACCGCCAATGCAGCGACCGTCTCGCCCAGCGCCGACTGCGGCGACGGCAAGGTCCACTTCACGCCCGCCAATCTCGCCAGCCATCTGCACCGCTCGCTGGAACCGGCGACCACGGCGCGCGCGCTGGCCGCGACCTTCCCCGCCGGCCAGCACTTCGTCCATCACGCGCCGCTGCCGGCGACCCCGGCGATGGGCGACGAGGGTGCCGCCAATCACACCCGGCTCTGTGCCGGCTACGGCGACGCCGGGCTGGAACTGTTCGTCTACGGCGCCGGCAGCGAGGCGGAACCGAAGCCGCAGAAATACCCGGCGCGTCAGACCCGCGCCGCCTGCGAAGCCATCGCCCGCCTGCACGGACTGGACGGCGAGCGGGTGCACCACCAGCAGCAGCGCCCCGAGGTCATCGACCAGGGGGTGTTCCACAACGACGTGATCGCGGTCGGCAACCGCGAGCTGCTGTTCTTCCACGAGGAAGCCTTCGT
This sequence comes from Stagnimonas sp., assembly GCA_030696045.1. Lineage (GTDB taxonomy): Bacteria > Pseudomonadota > Gammaproteobacteria > Nevskiales > Nevskiaceae > Stagnimonas. The sequence goes on from JAUYNO010000065.1 coordinate 70,574, forward strand.
CGACAGCCGCGCCCTGCGCGACTGGACCCGCGCGCGACTGCCGGAGGCCGAGTTCGTCGAAGTGGCGACCAAGGACGTCAGCGTCGCCGACGCCGTATCGAGCTACCTGTTCAACTCGCAGCTGCTCTGCCTGCCCGGCACGAAGGGTCACACGCTGATCGTGGCGCAGGAGTGCCAAGAGAACGGCAAAGTCTGGGCCTGCATCCAGCGCCTGGTCGCCGACGAGACCTGCCCCATCGAAGCCGCGCAGGTGTTCGACCTGCGCCAGTCCATGCACAACGGTGGCGGCCCGGCCTGCCTGCGGCTGCGGGTGGTGCTGACCGATGCCGAGCGCACGGCGGTCAACCCCGGCAGCTGGATCACGCCGGAGCGTGCCGACGCGCTCGAAAGCTGGGTGCGCCGGCACTACCGCGACCGCCTGGTGCTGGCCGACCTCGCCGACCCCGCCCTGCTCGACGAATGCCGCACCGCGCTGGACCGGCTGACCCAGCTGCTGGGGCTGGGCTCGATCTACGACTTTCAGCGCTGAGGCTGACGCCGGCATCTCGCGCCGGCGACGGCGGGATCGTCGCCGGGGTCAGGGAGCGGGATGTTGGGCAAACAGCTTCGCGAAGGTGCCCGTGGCCTGGGTCAGCACAGCCTCCGCCGCAGCCTGGTAGGCGACGTTGGTGGTGACCGCCTTGCGGACGCTCTTGTTGCTCGGGCCTAGCCCGCCGATGAAGCGGATGGCATTGGTCAGTCCATCGCTGGCTGACTTGGGCACCTCGACCAGGGTGGCGAACTCGATGTCGGTATCCAGCCGGCCGGTCATCGCCAGGCCACCGTCATCGCCCTTCGACACACCCCAGCCGCGCACTTCCTCGGCGCGTATGAGCCGGGTGCTGAAGGTCGGCACGCTCATCGACAGCGTGGTCCCCGCCTCGGCGCGGCGCGCGATCAGGCCGCTGCGGTTGCCGCTGGACTGCATCTGCGCGAAGTCGACCACGATCAGGGGCGCAATGGTGATCGGCGCACCCAGCGCCACCGAGAGCTTGGCGAAGGGCACGTCGTTGCCGCCACCGAAGCCACCACCCTTGCCCCAGGATGCATCAAGCGCACCGAACCACAGCGGCATGCCGGTGGGCGTGAAGACCAGGCCCTTGGCGTTGCCGAAGCTGCCCTCCATCGGCGCCGGCTGTGACTTCACTTCGGCGAAGAAGCTGGCCATCTCCGAGGTCGGAATCACCTCGCGACCGGCGGTCTTGAGCTGTTCCAGGAATCGCGCGTAGGCGGCATCGGTGATCGCCTGCATGGTGCCGGCGTCCACCCCCTCGAGGTCGACGATCATCGCGGCCTTGGCCCCGGTGGTGTCACGACCGGGGAGATAGCTGGCCCGCACCATCGCGTGCGCCTCGTTGTGATTGACGAACACGACCTTGAAGCCGGCCACGGCGACGCGCCGGGTCTTGGGCAGGGCGGTCACGGTCTTGGCCCCGAAGGTGCCGCCAAACTTGCCGTCGAACCACTGCGCGGGATCGAGATCGGGCAAGGGCTCCATGGGCGCGGCCGCTGCCGGGGCGGCGGCGTCCACGCTGACCGTGGCGTCTACCGCAGCCTCCTGCGCGTGTAGCGCGCCCACCGGGGCGAGCAGGGCGATCAGCAGCAACTTTCGGAACAGGCGCATGGTTGAACTCCTTGCAGTTCGGGATCGCGCCACCCTATGCGTGCGCGGCGCCCGCGCCCATCACCGGATCAGGTGAGCCGCCCGGCCCCGAACACCCGTGCCCGCAGGATCACCTTGGTGCCGCCCAGGGTGCCCGCATCCCAGCGGATGTCACCCTGCAAGCCGGCCGCGCGCTCGCGCATGCTGCTGGTGCCGCGCCCCTCGCCTATCTGCTCCGGCTGGAACCGGCCGTCGTCGGTGATCTCTAGCATCAGCTCCGGCCCGGCCCGGAAGCTGCGCACCCGCAGCCAGTGCGCCGCGCCGTGGCTCAAGGCATTGCTGACCGCCTCCCGGCTGATGCGCAGCAGGTGCAGGGTCTGGGACTGGTCGAGCGCGACGTCGGGCAACTCGGACTCCTGTTCCCAGACCAATTCACCACCGGCCACCGCCAGCCGCTGGCGGGTCTCGGCCTCGATCTCGCCCAGCAATTGCAGCAGGGGCGCCGGCGGCCGCCGGGAGCGCGAGACCACGTCGCGCAGGTCCTGCAGCACCGAGCGGGCCAGTTCGGCCTGGCGCGGATTCTCGGCCCCGTGCACCAGCTGCAGCAGCTTGGCCCCGACGTCGTCGTGCAGATCCCTGTAGATGCGCTCGCGCTCCTCAGCCACCGCAGTCTCGGCCGGCATGGCCGGCACCTGCGGTGGCGGTGGCCGGGCGGCGCGGCGGAGCCAGAGCCAGCCGCCGAGCAGCAGCAGCGAAACCAGCGTCAGCAGGTAGGCCAAGGCCGACTCCTTGAGTTTCCGAAGCGTGCAGCCTTGCCCGAGGCCGGGGTCGGCGGCAAGCCGACGCGGGCGTCCGGTACCGGCAATGCGCTAGCCTTAAGGGCAGATGGAACTGACCCCCAAGCAAATCCTGATCGTTGAAGATCAGCCCTCAAGCTGCGAATGGCTGCAGGCGGCGGCGCTGGCGGCCTTTCCCGGCGCCCAGGTCCGGCTGGCCCACACGGCGGCGGCGGCGCTGGCGCTGGCGGACGCCGACACCGAGCTGGTGCTGCTCGACCTCGGCCTGCCGGACGCTTCCGGCCTCCATGTGCTGGAGGCCCTGCATCGGCGGCATCCGGCCACCGCCTGCGTGATCACCACCATCTTCGACGACGACGAGCACCTGTTCACCGCGCTCCGGCTCGGCGCGCGCGGCTATGTGCTCAAGGACCAATCGCGCGAACACCTGAGCCAGATGCTGCTGGACATGCTGGCGGGTCAGCCGCCGCTGTCACCCGGCGTGGCGCGGCGGCTGCTATCGCATTTCATGGCGCCCGTGGCCGTGGCACCCGCCGCCGCCAACGACGGCCTGACCGAGCGCGAGCGCGAGGTGCTGCAGCTGGTGTCCAAGGGCTACTCGGTGCCGCAGGCAGCCAAGGCGATGGAGATCAGCCCGCACACCGCCCACAGCCATATCAAGGGCGTCTACCGCAAACTGGCCGTTGCCAGCCGCGCCGAAGCGGTGTTGGCCGCCAATCGCCTGGGGCTGGTCTAGGGCCTGTTAACACTACAGGGCTCGCTGCGGCGGAAGGCTGTTTTGGGGCAGTGCACGGAAGGCAGAGAGGGGAATAGTGGTTCTATTTCCCTCTCTGGCTGACGTAGCAATGCCCCAAAA
>JAUYNO010000070.1 GCA_030696045.1 Stagnimonas sp.
CCTTCGGGGCCGGACTGTTTTGGCGCATCGCGGCGTCAGCCAGAAGGGGCAATAGAACCACTATTGCCTCCCTCTGCCTTCCTTGCGCTGCGCCAAAACAGCCTTCGGCCGCAGCGACGAAATGAAGGTCAACACACCCTAGCTCTTGCCGCTGTCTTCGCCCGCTGCAATCAATTCCAGCAGGGCCGCGCGCCGCCGCGCCGGCAGGCTGCGGTAGCGGCGCAACAGGCTTTGCTCGCGAAGGTCGCGGGCCCCGTGGTCGCTGCGGTAGACCGCCGCGTCCTCGCGGACGCCGTTGCCGTCGGCGACTGCAGGACCGCAGATCAGCTCGTCGAGCGAGCATCGCAGGCTGCGGCGCAGGGCCGGCAGCAGGCCGAAGCTGGGGGTCTCACGCCCGGTTTCCCAGGCTGAAACCGAAGACTTGGTGACACCCAGCGCGAAGCCCAGTTGCTCCTGCGTCATGCCAACAGCCTGGCGGGCCGCCCGGAGCCGCTCGGCAAAACGCTGCATGGACGGATTCTCTGGTACGAGGGATCCCATACCTTAGAAACCCCCGTACCCGCTGTCGTGCGGATTTACTTGACACATTTAGTTCGGAAATTCCATACTTTCCGTGTACCCACCCGGCCCTGACACAGACCCTGAAAGGCGGTCGGAGGACCCGGGCCTCCGACACAACAGGCGCTGGTTGCGGGGCCGGCATCTGCGGCCCGGGGACCGGGTTGCGCTGGGGAGGGTGGAACGACGGAGCACGGAACAGGGGCAGGCAACGTGCATGTGAGCGAAGCCGACTTCAGAGCGCACCCTCATCGCGACCGGGCGCCGTCGCCCAATGCCGAAAGTTCCGGGATGCGTTCCGTCGGGCCGGGAACCGAAGGGCGATTGTCCGGCGCCGTGCTCGCGCTGTGTTTGCTGCTTTTCCTGCTGGGTTCCCGTTCGTCTCCAGGCCCGCTGTTGTCGGCAGCGCCGTCCCTGACGCTGTTGCTGGGGCTCGCCGCCGCTGTTGCCCTGTGGCGCAGCCCCTGGGTTCTGAGCAAGCTGCCGGTGCCGCTGCACTTCGCCGTTGTCGGCTTCCTGGCCATCGCGGTGCGGAGCCCGGCTCCACCGGGATCGACCTGGCCTTACGAATGCCTGTTGATCTATCTGCTGTCGGCCGGGCTGCTGGCAGGCCTGGGCGCGGTGGAAGTCGGGTTGCTGAGCCTGTGTGGCGGCGCCGCATACCTGCTGGCCGGGGCGACGCTCGCCGGCGTTGCGCCGGCCGAACTGTCCGCGCTGATGCTGGTGGGGCTGGTTTGCACGCTTGCCCGAATGCGGCAGGGCCGCATCGAGCGCTCGTACCACCGGCAACTGGATCTTCTGCTGGAGCTGAACCGCCGGGATCCGCTCACCGGGCTCTACCATCACCGGCACTTCTTCGAAGTCGGAGACCAGGTGCTGCTGCAGGCACGCCGGCAACAGGCGCCCGCGGCCCTGCTGCTGCTCGATGTGGATCACTTCAAGCGCTACAACGACCGACACGGCCATCTGCAGGGCGATCACGCGCTGCGCGGTCTGGCCCGACTGCTTCAGGATCAGACTCGTCGCCCGTTCGACCTGGCCGGCCGGCTGGGCGGTGAGGAATTTGGCCTGCTGTTCTACGACACTCCCCGGTATTCGGCGCATCAGTTGGCCCAGCGCCTGTGCCGGCGGATCGCGGCGGCGGGCTCCCCCGAGGCGTCGCCGACCACCGGCATCACGGTCAGCATCGGACTGGCCTGCACGGCGGCCGTCGGCTCCGAAACCTTGGAGCAGCTGTTCCTGCGTGCGGACCGGGCGCTGTACCAGGCCAAGCACGCCGGCCGCAACGCCGTGGTGGTCGCCGAGGATCCGGTCTAGGGCGTGCCCGTGGCACGGTGCCCGAGCGCAGCGAGGTGGGTGCGGGCACGAGCCTTCGGCCGCAGCGATCATTTATTTGTGAACACGCCCTAGTGCCCTGCCCGGCAGGGTCGATCGCGTCATGGCCGCTGCGCTCAGCGCGGCAGCTGGAACTTCATCACCTTGCCCGAGGCATTGAGCGGCAGCGCCTCGACGATGGCGACGTGGCGCGGCACCTTGTAGTTGGCCATCTGCTCGCGGCACCAGGCGATCAGCGTCTTCTCGTCCAGGCTCTGCCCCGGGCGCAGGGTGATGTAGGCCTTGCCGACCTCGCCCTGGCGCTCGTCCGGGATGCCGATCACCGCCACCTGGGCGATGGCCGGGTGCGCCGACATCATCCGCTCGATCTCGGCCGGATAGCAGTTGAAGCCGCCGGTGATGTACATGTCCTTCAGGCGGTCGGTGATGCGGATGTAGCCGCGCTCGTCGATCACCGCGATGTCGCCGGTGTGCAGCCAGCCCTCGGCATCTATGGCCTCGGCGGTCGCCTTGGGGTTGTCGAGATAGCCCTGCATGACGTTGTAGCCGCGCACCAGCAGTTCGCCGGCGACGCCATGCGGCACGCGCTGGCCATCCTCATCGATGCACTTGATCTCGGTGTCCGGGATCGGCTTGCCGCAGGTGCGGGCGACGGTCTCGGCGTCGTCGGTGGAGTGGCAGAACGAGACCATGCCGCTGGCCTCGGTCAGGCCATAGCCGGTCAGCAGCACCTTGAAGTGCAGCTCGGCGCGCATCTGCTCGATCAGCGAGGGCGCGACCGTCGCCGCGCCGGTCATGGTCGCGCGCAGCGAGGACAGATCGGTGCTCGCGCGCTCCGGCGAATTGAGCAGGCTGATGAACAGGGTCGGCGGGCCGGGCAGCACCGAGATGCGGTCCTTCTCGATGCGCTTCATCACCGCAGCGGCGTCGAACACCGCGTGCGGCAGGATCGCGCAGCCATAGAGCAGCGCCGTCAGCCAGCCGGCCTTGTAGCCGAAGGCGTGGAAGAAGGGATTGACCACCAGGTAGCGGTCTTCCGGCACCAGCTCGACGCGCTTGCCCCACTCGTGGCTGACCCGCAGGTTCTGCCCGTGCGCGCTCATCACGCCCTTGGGCTGGCCGGTGGTGCCGCTGGTGAACATGATGTCCATCAGGTCGGCGGGCTGGATCGCGGCCGCGCGCTCATGCACGGCGCTGTCCGGAATGCCCTCGGCCTTGAGCAGGAACTGCGCCCAGGTGGTATCGCCCTCGTGGGCGTCGCGCAGCACGATCAGCTGTTCCAGGCAGGCCGGCTTGTGGCCTTCCAGCAGGGCCGGGAAGTACTGGTCGAGAAAGCGGCCGCAGGTGAACAGCAGCTTGGAGCGGCTGCGCTCCAGCACATAGCCGACTTCCTGCCCACGCATGCGGGTATTCACCGGCACCAGCACCGCCCCGATGCTCTGCACCGCCAGCGCCGCGATCACCCATTCCGGCGTGTTCTGCGCCCACAGCGCGACGCGATCCTTGGCCTGCACGCCCAGCGCAATCAGGGCCCGCGCGGCGACCAGGCGCTGGGCATCGAGCTGCGCATACGTCAGCGTGCGGCCGTCCTCGCCGATCAGGGCGGGGCGGTCGGAGAACTTGCGGACCGAGTCGGCGAAGGCGAGGGGGAGAGTTAGGTTCATGGCGAGTGCCTGTGCAATGGCGGCTGTGTCCCCTCCCCCTTGCGGGGAGGGCTAGGGAGGGGGGCGCTCGACGGAGAAGCGCGTACTCCAATGCGACAGCTCCCCTCCCCTAACCCCTCCCCGCCAGGGGGAGGGGGACAAGAAAGCATGGGCATCAATCCGCCCACATCAGATAGCCGTTATCAATGCGGTACTCCGAGCCACTGATGAAGCTGGACTCGTCCGAAGCCAGGAACAGCACCAGGTTGGCGATGTCTTCCGGCTTGGCGAAGCGCGCCATCATCTGCTTCTGGTCCATCACCCGGATCGCGCTCTGCACGCCCTTGGGCATGGTCTGGTGCAGGCCGGTGACCATCGGGGTCATGATGCCGTCCGGGTGGATCGAGTTGCAGCGCACCTTGTGCAGGTTCATGCGCGAATGGGCAGCGATGCTGCGGGTCATCGCTGCTACCGCGCCCTTCGAAGCCGAGTAGGCGCAGAAGCTGCCGACGCCGCCGATGGCGGCCATCGAGGACATGTTCACGATCGAGCCGCCGCCGCGCTTGAGCATGGCCTTGTAGCCGTAATGGCAGCCCAGGAAATAGCCATCGGAGTTGACCTTCTGGATCTTCTGCCAGGTGGCGAGATCGGTGTTCTCGATGTTGCCGTAGATCAGGATCGCGGCGTTGTTGATCAGGATGTCGAGACCGCCGAACTTGGCTTCGGTCTCGGCGATCACCGATTTCCAGCTCTCTTCATCCGCGATGTCGTGCTTGAGGAACAGCGCCGAGCCGCCCTTGGCGCGGATGGCCTCGGCGGTCTTCTCGCCGTCCTTCTCGTTGAGGTCGGTCAGCACCACGTGGGCGCCTTCGCGCGCCAGCAGCTCCGCGTCGGCCTTGCCGACGCCGCTCGCCGCACCGGTGATGATCGCCACCTTGTTCTGTACGCGTCCCATGTTGCTCTCCTCGTTTGGTTCTGTTGTTGGTGTGTGTTTAGCCGACGTTGGCAGCCGCCTGGGCTCCGGCACGACGGCCGGACCACAGGCAATCGGCCAGCGACAGGCCGCTGACGTAGCGGTTGGACGCGATGCCAACCGCGGCGCGGCCGGCGGCGTACAGGCCCGGAATCGCCGCGCCCTCGGCGTTCAGCACGCCGCCGGTGGTCTCGTCGACACGCAGGCCGCCGAGCGTGATCGCAGGGCAGGGGAAGCGCTTGTTGTCCGCCGAGATGTCGAGCGCGTAGTACGGGCCCTGGTCTAGCGGCTCCAGCATGTTCTCGCTCTTGCCGAGCGCGTCGCGCTGGCTGGCCACACCCGCGTTGTACTGGTCGGTGGTGGCCCGCAGCGCGGCCGGCGGCATGCCCATCTTCTCCGCCAGCTGCTCCGGCGTCTTCGCGCGCGGCGCGCCCAGCATCAGGAACAAGGCCGGCACACTCTGAAAGAACCAGAGGCCGCCGAACAGCGCTTCCTTGATCGCCGCCCAGCGCTGGCGCTGGTCGAGGATGATCCAGGCCTTGCCGCCGTGGTCCTCGCACATCTCCACGCCCAGTTTGGCGCCGTAGACCTGCTCGTTGCAGAAGCGCTGGCCCTGCCGGTTGACGACGATGGCCTTGGGCCAGGCCACCGGCGGATTGATGAAGCGCCAGGCCGAAACCTTGTCCAGCCGCGCCGCGACGCCACCCACCGACTGGCCCAGTCGCAGGCCGCTGCCATCGCAGCCGGTGGCGCCGAGGCGCATGGTCTGCACGTACTTGGGCGCCTGTTCCTGCACCAGTTCGCGGTTGAAAATGAAGCCGCCAGTGCTCAGCACCACGCCGCGCGTCGCACGGACGCGCAGCGGCCTGGCCGCGCTCTGTTCCAGCGCCAGCGCCTTCGCGCGCAGCTGGTCGGCCCAGCCGGGCGCGATGTTGTGGACGTTCTCGGCGCGGCGCATCAGCTTCTGGTGCTGCAGCGCCGCCGGCGAACCGGGTTCCAGCTGCCAGACCTCGGCACCCAGCACCGCGCCGCTACGGGCATCGGTGATCAGGCGGCGCACGGCGCCCTGGGTCAGGGTCTGCACCCCGAGTGCCTGCACGCGCGCCTTCAGGAACTCGTACATCGCCTTGCCCGACAACCAGCTGCCGCGGGTGCGATGGCCACGCGGCGCCGGCCTCGATTCGGCGGCGTACTCGGGCACGCCCTCGTTGCCGGAGTAGTAGAGGTAGATGCCGTCCTTCGGGTACGACGTCTTCGGCGGCGGCGCGCTCGAATCGAAATTACAGCCTACCGACTCCAGCCACTCGATCAGCGCGACGCTGTCATTGCAGAAGCGCCGCAGTGTGTCGTCGCTGACTGAGCCGCCGCTTTCCAGCCGCAGGTAGCGGAACATCTGCTCGGGCGTGTCCTCGTAGCCGGCCGCCTTCTGCTGCCGGGTGCCGCCACCGGCATAGACCACGCCACCGCTCTTGGCGCTGGCGCCACCACCTTCGAAGCGCTCGGCGATGGTGACCTTGCAACCACCCTCGCGGGCGACGATGGCCGCGGCCGCGCCCGCCGCGCCATAGCCGACGACGAGCACGTCGCACTGCGCGTCCCAGGTGGCACTGCCGGGCGTGACGGCCAGCGGGGCCTCGATGGGCAGGGTGCCGCCGACGGGCGTTGCGGTTGACGGGGTGGACGACATGCGGAGGGCGCAAAGCCTGATCTTGCTGAGGCCGGCATTATTTGGGCGACACTTTGCGCGGCCTTCGTCCAATAAGACGATCCGCCGCCTCCGTGTCGCGAAAACGACTCATCAGAACGGATGAAGCTCTACCGGTGGTGGGCTCTCGATAATTCCACTCGTTCAATTCCCCTATTTCCAGAGCCAGCCATGAGCACGACCAAGCCCCCAGCAAAGCCGTTGATCCAGGCGCTGTCCTATGTGGTCGCCGAGTCCACCGACGTCGCCAGCTGGAAGTCCTACGGCGAGCAGGTGCTCGGTGCCGCGACCGCAGCGGCGCCCGATGGCGGCCTCTACCTGAAGCTCGACGAGCGCCGCTTCCGCCTCGCGGTCGTGAAAGGTAGCGAGAACCGCTACCAGGCCTCCGGCTGGGAATGCGCCGATGCCAGCGACTTCGCCGCCGCCGTCGCCGCCATCGAGAAGGCCGGTGTGAAGACCGCGCCGGGCTCGGCAGACGTCATTGCCGCGCGCTGCGTGAAGGAGCTGGTGACGTTCACCGATCCCTCTGGCAATCGTCACGAGCTGAGCTACGGTTACACCGGCGGCGAATCGCCGTTCGTGTCGCCGATCGGCGTCGCCGGCTTCAAGACCGGCGCCCAGGGCATGGGCCACACCGTGCTGCCCTCGCTTAACTTCGATGCCTCGCTGAAGTTCTTCACCGAGGTGCTCGGCTTCGGCCTCTCCGATGTCTTCAACTTCCAGCCGGGGCCGGATGCGCCGGTGATCCGCATCTACTTCCTGCACGCCGGTGCCGGCCGTCACCACAGCCTGGCGCTGGCCGAGATGCCCTCGCCGTCGGGTTGCGTCCACATCATGGTCGAGGTGACCGAGAAGGACGAGGTGGATCGTGGCGAGCTGCGGCGCGAGAAGGCCGGCGCCAAACTCATGGCGACGCTGGGCCAGCACGAGAACGACAAGATGACCTCGTTCTACATGCTGACCCCGAGCCTGTTCCCACTCGAATATGGCTGGGGTGGCATCAGCGTCGAGCCGGGCGTCTGGGAGACGACTTACACGAAACAAGTCTCCATCTGGGGCCACGATTTCTCGGTCGGCTTCCGCTAACAAGAAGAACCCATGGCACTCAACAAACAGAAGTCGGCGGCCGAGGCCGTTGCCCAGCTGCGCGACGGCATGACGGTCGGCATCGGCGGCTGGGGTCCGCGCCGCAAGCCGATGGCGCTGGTGCGCGAGATCCTGCGCTCGCCGCTGAAAGACATCACAGTCGTCTCCTACGGCGGTCCCGATGTCGGCATGCTCTGCGCCGCCGGCAAGGTGAAGAAGCTGGTATTCGCCTTCGTGACGATGGACGCGATTCCGCTGGAGCCCTACTACCGCAAGGCGCGCGAGTCGGGCGCGATTGCCGTCGAGGAATACGACGAGGGCATGTTCGAGTGGGGCCTGCGTGCCGCCGGCATGCGCATGTCCTTCCTGCCGACCCGCGTCGGTCTCGCCACCGACGTGCTGGCGAAGAATCCGCAGCTGAAGACCATCGCCTCGCCCTATGCCGACGGCGAGGTCTACGTGGCGATGCCGGCACTGAAACTCGACGCCGCCCTGATCCACGTCAACGAAGCCGACCGTCTCGGAAACACCCTGCTGCGCGGCCACGATGTCTTCTTCGATGCGCTCTATGCCCGCGCCGCCGATCACGTCATCGTCAGCAGCGAAGTCGTGCACGAGAAGTTCGAGCTGGACGCCGACACCGCCAAGCTCAATCCCTTCGAGCGCTACCTCGTGCACAGCGTGGTGCACGCGCCGGGCGGTGCGCACCCGACCTATCTCGGCCCGCACTACGGCTGGGACATGGAGCACCTGAAACGCTACAACGCCTCCGCCACCGAAGAAGGCGGCTGGGCCAAGTACGTCGAGGAATTCGTGAACGTCGGCGAAGCCGCGTACCAGACCCAGATTGGCGGCGCCGAGAAGCTCGCCAAGCTCAAGCTGCCGGTGTTTTGAAGATATGAAAGCGATCACTGCTGTTGCGAGCGCCCCCCTCCCCAACCCCTCCCCGCAAGGGGGAGGGGCTTTAATCCGCGCGGCTCTGTCTGTGTTCCCCTCCCCCTCGTGGGGAGGGGTTAGGGGCGGGGGGGACTTTTGCTCATGAGCGAACAACTATCCGCCACCCTCGCCGAACTGATGATCGTCGCCGCCAGCGAAGCCTGGCGCGACAACGGCGAGCTGCTCGCCTCCGGCATCACCACCATCCCGCGCCTGGGCGCGAGCCTGGCGAAGCTGACCCACTCGCCCGAGCTGCTGATGACCGACAGCGAAAGCTATCTGGTCAGCGAGCCGGTGCCACTGGGCCCGCGCGGCGATTACCGGCCCAAGTACGAGGGCTACATGTCCTTCGAGCGGGTGTTCGAGTGCGTCTGGGGCGGCAAGCGCCACGCCATGATCGGGCCCACCCAGATCGACCGCTGGGGCCAGACCAATCTCTCTGCCGTCGGCCCCGACTACGCCAAGCCGAAGTCGGCGGTGCTCGGCGTGCGCGGCCTGCCCGGCAACAGCATCTGCCACATCAACTCGCTGTTCGTGCCCAACCACGGCCCGCGCGTGTTCGTTGCGGGCGAGGTCGATATGGTCTCCGGCGTCGGCTACAAGCCGGAGCGCTGGCTGCCCGGCATGAAGCAGGACTACGTCGATCTGCGTCTGATCGTCACCGACCTCTGCGTGCTCGATTTCGGCGGGCCGGAGCATGCGATCCGCGTCAAGTCCCTGCATCCGGGCGTGAGCTTCGAGCAGGTGCAGGCCGCGACCGGCTTCCCGCTGCTGAAGGCCGAGAACCTAAGCGAGACGCCGCTGCCGACCGCCGAGCAGCTCGCCATCATCCGCAAGCTCGATCCGCACAATCTGCGCGGCATGGTGCTGAAGGGCGATCCGCCGGCTGTGAAGGCGGCTGCGTAATGTCTGAACCCTTCCTGCCGGGCTGGTTCACGCTCGACGACAAGGCGCCGCAGCTACTGGGCTCGCGCTGCACGAGCTGCGGCACCTATTACTTTCCCAAGCTGGCGGCCGGCTTCTGCCGTAATCCGGACTGCAATGGCGAGGTGTTTGAAGAGGCGCCGCTGTCGCGCCGCGGCAGGCTCTGGTCCTTCACCAATGCCGCCTACCAGCCACCCGAGCCCTACCCGCAGGTCGAGAAGGACCGCTTCCAGCCCTTCGCCATCGCCGCAGTGGAACTGGAGCAGGAGAAGATGATCGTGCTCGGCCAGGTCGTGGCCGGCACCGGCGTCGAGAGCCTGAAGGCGGGCATGGCGATGGAGCTGGTGCTGGAGCCCCTGTCAGACGGCAAGCTGGTCTGGAAGTGGAAGCCGACGAAATGAGCGGATCAAAAGACATCGCCATCCTCGGCGTCGGCATGCACCCCTGGGGCAAGTGGGGCAAGCATTTCGTGGAGTACGGCGTGGTCGCCGCGCGCGCGGCGCTGGCCGATGCCGGCGTGCACTGGCGCGAGGTGCAGTTCGTCTCCGGCGCCGCCACCATCCGCAACGGCTACCCCGGCCAGGTCGCGGGCGCGACCTTCGCCCAGGCGCTGGGCTGGCAGGGCGCGCAGGTGAACACCTCGTATGCGGCCTGTGCTTCCGGTTCGCAAGCGCTGGCCGCCGCGCGCTCGAAGATTCTTTCGGGCGAATGTGAGGTTGCGCTGGTGATCGGTTCCGACACCACGCCCAAGGGCTTCCTCAAGCCGCAGCCCGGCGACCGTCCGGACGATCCGGACTGGGTGCGCTTCCGCATCGGCATCACCAACCCGACCTACTTCGCCCTGTACGCCCAGCGTCGCATCCAGATGTACGGCGACACGCCCGCCGATTTCGCGCTGGTGAAGGTGAAGAACGCCGAACACGGCTTCACCAATCCCAACGCCCGCTACCGCAAGAAGTTCAGCGCCGAGGAGGTCGCGGCCTCCGCCGTTGTCGCCGACCCGCTGCGGCTGATGGACATCTGCGCGGTGTCGGACGGCGCAGCGGCGATCATCGTCTCCAGCCTCGAGTACGCGAAGAAGATCGGCAAGGCCAAGGCACCGCGCATCGCCGCGATCTCGACCGTGACGCCGACCTTCGCCTCGGCCCTGGTCGAGATGCCCGACATCGCCACCGATTCCGCCGTCGCGGTGCCGGCGCAGTCCTTCCGCGCCGCGCTGCCGCGCAAGGCCTATGAAGAAGCCGGCATTGGCCCGAAGGACGTCAGTCTGGCCGAGGTCTACGACCTGTCGACCGCGCTGGAGCTGGACTGGATCGAGGACCTGCAACTCTGCGAGCGCGGCGATGCGGCCAAGCTGCTGCGGGCCGGCGACACCCGCATCGGCGGCCGCATTCCGGTCAACACTTCCGGCGGTCTGGCCTGCTTCGGCGAAGCGGTGCCGGCGCAGGCCCTGGCCCAGGTCTGCGAACTCACCTGGCAGCTGCGCGGCCAGGCCGGCGAGCGCCAGATCAGCAACGCGAAGGTGGGCATTACCGCCAACCAAGGACTCTTTGGTCATGGCTCGTCCGTGATCGTGAAGGCCTGAGGCGATGACGCAGATGAGCGCGGTCGACGACAACAGCGAGGTGGTGCTGTACGCGGTGAGCGAGGGCATTGCCACGCTGACCATGAACCGCCCGCGCTACCACAACGCGCAGAACTCGAAGATGACCTATGCGCTGGATGCGGCCTTCCGGCGCGCGGTCGACGACGACGCGGTGAAAGTGATCGTGCTGCGCGGCGCCGGCAAGAATTTCTCCGCCGGTCACGACATCGGCACGCCCGAGCGCGACGCCCACGAGAGCTTCGAGCGCCAGCACCTCTGGTACGACCATGTCGGCAAGCCCGGCGCCGAGCAGCAGCTGGTGCGCGAGCAGGAGGTCTATTTGGGCATGTGCCGCCGCTGGCGCGATATCCCGAAGCCGACCATCGCCATGGTGCAGGGTGCCTGCATTGCCGGCGGCCTGATGCTGGCCTGGGTCTGCGATCTCATCATCGCCAGCGACGACGCCTACTTCCAGGACCCGGTGCTGCAGATGGGCATCCCCGGCGTCGAGTACTTCGCCCACGCTTTCGAGCTGCACCCTCGCATCGCCAAGGAATTCCTGTTCCTGGGCGAGAAGATGCGTGCCGACCGTGCCCAGCAGATGGGCATGGTCAACCGCGTCGTCGCGCGCGAGGCGCTGGAGACCGAGACGATGTCGGTCGCCCGCAAGCTCGGTGCGCAGCCGCGCATGGCGCTGGCACTGGCCAAGCAGTCGATCAACCACGTCGAAGACCTGCGCGGCAAGCGCACCGCCATGGACGCGGCTTTCGGCTGGCACCACTTCGCGCATGCCCACAACAGCCTGCTGACCGGCAACAACCTCGGCGGCCTGGATGCCAAGGCCATGGCGGCGGCGAACAAGAAGAACGGTTGAAGACATGAGCCTGAACACACCCCTGACCGAACTGCTCGGCTGCCGCTACCCCATCGTCCAGACCGCGATGGGCTGGGTGGCGGACTCGAAGCTGGTGATCGCCACCAGCAAGGCCGGCGGCTTCGGTTTTCTCGCCGCCGCCACCATGTCCACCGAGCTGCTGGCGAAGGAGATCGCGGCGGTGCGCGCCGCGACCGAGGCCAAGTTCGGCGTCAATTTTCATATGTTCCAGCCGAATGCCGCCGAGGTCATCGAGCTGGTGCTGAAGAACAGCGACCGCGTGCGGGCGGTCAGCTACGGTCGCGGCCCCAGCGCGGCGATCATCAAGCGCTTCAAGGACGCCGGCGTGCTCTGCATGCCCACCGTCGGTGCGCTCAAGCACGCGCAGAAGGCGGTCGAACTCGGCGCCGACATCATCACGGTGCAGGGGGGCGAGGGCGGTGGTCACACCGGCTCGGTGCCGACGACCCTGCTGCTGCCGCAGGTGCTCGACGCGGTGAAGGTGCCGGTGGTCGCGGCTGGCGGCTTTTACAACGGCCGTGGTCTCGCCGGTGCTCTGGCCTATGGCGCCGCCGGCATTGCGATGGGCACACGCTTCCTGATGACCTCGGATTCGCCGGTGCCGCAGGCCACGCTGCAGAAGTACGTCGCCGTGAAGGAGGCTTCGCAGATCCGCGCCTCCACCGCCGTCGATGGCATGCCACAGCGCATGATCGACAACCCCTTCCTGCTCAAGCTCGAAACCGGCGGCCTGCTGCGGCGCCTGTTCGTGGCGCTGTCCAGCGCCTGGGCCTGGCGCGCGCACACCGGCATGACCCTGGCGCACATGGCGAAGACCTTCTTCGCGGCGCTACGCGAAGGCGATGGCGCGATCCAGACCATGATGGCCGCCAACGCCCCGGTGCTGATCCAGCGCGCCATGGTGGAAGGCCGGCCGGACGAGGGCGTTCTGCCCTCGGGCCAGGTCGCCGCCAATATCGGCAGCCTGCCCAGCGTCGCCGAGCTGATCGCCGGCATCGTCCGCGAGGCCGAGGCGCGACTGGCCGTTTTGAGTTCCCCTCCTCTTGGTGGGGCGGGGCTAGGGGCGGGGGGCGCTTCGCCCGGCACAGTCCCCCCTCCCTCTAACTCCCTCCCGCAAGGGGAGGGAGGACAAAGAGAATGTACATGAGCGAACAATTCCAGACCACGATCAGCGACGGCATCGCCGAGCTGGTCATCAACCGCCCGCCCGTCAATGCCCTCAACGATGCCGGCTGGCATGGCTTGGCTGACGAGATCATCCGGCTCGGCAGCCATCCCGACGCGCGCGTGATCGTGCTGCGGGCCGAAGGTCGCGGCTTCTGCGCCGGTGTCGACATCAAGGAACTGGACCAGCACCCCGAGAAGATCATCTCGGTCAACGCCGGCAACTACCGCAGCTTCGAGGCGGTACATCGCAACCCGCTGCCGGTGATCGTGGCCGTGCACGGCTTCGTGCTCGGCGGCGGCATTGGTCTGGCGGGTGCGGCCGACATCGTCGTCGCCAGCGATTGCGCGACCTTCGGTGTACCGGAGGTGGATCGCGGCGCCATGGGCGGTGGCGCCCACCTGCAGCGCCTTTTCCCGGTGCAGAAGGTGCGGATGATGTACTTCACCGGCGACTCCATCACCGCCGCCGAGGCCTACCGCCTCGGTGCCATCGAGACGGTGGTGCCCAAGGCCGAGCTGCGCGCGGCGGCGCTCGCGATTGCCGCCAAGATCGCCGCCAAGAGCACGGTGATGATCCGGCTGGCGAAGGAATCGCTGAACGGCATCGAGGACGGCAACCTCGAAACCAAGTACCGCTGGGAGCAGGGGTTTACCTTGCAGGCCTATGCGAGCAAGGACTCCGCCGAGACCCGCCGCGCCTTCGTCGAGAAGCGCGAAGCCGATTTCAAGGCCAAGCCATGAGACTCGAATACACCGAGCGGCAGAAGAAATTTAGAGCCGAAGTCCGCGAGTGGATGACGGCGAACGTGCCCAAGGCCGCACTGACCAGCTTCGATACCCAGGAAGGCTTCGAGCAGCACCGCGCCTGGGAAGCCAAGCTCAACGAGGGTCGCTGGAGCGCGGTGACCTGGCCGAAGGAACTCGGCGGTCGCAGCTGCGACCGGATCGAGTGGCTGATTTTCGAGGAAGAGTACTGGCGCGCCGGCGCACCGCTGCGCGTCAACCAGAACGGCGTCTTCCTGCTGGCCCCGACCCTGATGGAGTACGGCACCGACGAGCAGAAGGCGCGCTTCCTGCCGCGCATGGCGGCCGGCATCGATACCTGGGCGCAGGGCTGGTCCGAGCCGGGCGCCGGTTCCGACATGGCGGCGATCCGCACCAAGGCGGTGCTCGACGGCGACCACTACGTCATCAACGGCCAGAAGACCTGGTCGACGCGCGCGGTCTTTGCCGACTGGTGCTTCGGCCTGTTCCGCACCGACCCGGACTCGCAGCGCCACCACGGCCTGACTTTCATCCTGCTGCCGCTGAACCTGCCCGGCATCACCATCCGCCCGATCAAACAGCTCAACGGCCTGCCGGGCTTTGCCGAGATTTTCTTCGACAACGTGAAGGTGCCGGCCGCCAACAGGCTCGGCGCGGAAGGCCAGGGCTGGAACGTGGCGATGGCGACCGCCGGCTTCGAGCGCGGCCTGATGCTGCGCTCGCCGGCGCGCTTCCAGAAGACCGCGCAGAACCTGGTCGCGCTCTACCAGCGCCACCGCGCCCATGCCGACCGCGATCCCTCGATCCGCGACGCGGTGCTGAAGAGCTGGATGGACGCCGAGGCCTATGCGCTCTCGACCTACCAGACCGCCAGCCGCCTGGTGCGCGGCGGCAGCATCGGCCCCGAGGCCAGCACCAACAAGATCTTCTGGTCCGAGCTGGACCTGCTGATGCACGAGACCGCGATGCGCATCCTCGGCAGCCACGGCGAGCTGATGCCGGAAGCCAGCGAGGCCGCCGAGAGCGCGCCCTGGCTGGATGGCTTCCTGTTCGCGCAGGCCGGGCCGATCTATGCCGGCAGCAACGAGATCCAGCGCAACATAATCGCCGAGCGCGTGCTCGGCCTGCCGAGGGCTTGAGCGTGGATTTCACGTTTACCGAAGACCAGCTCGCCCTGCGTGATGCGATCCACAAGTTCCTGATGGTGGAAGCCGCGCCCGAGATGCTGCGCGAGATCTGGGAAACCCAGACCGGCCGCAGCGCCGAGCTGCGCGCCAAGCTCGCCGATCAGGGCCTCACCGCGCTGTCGGTGCCCGAGGCCTACGGCGGCATGGGCCTGGGCGACCTCGACTGGGTGCTGATCCAGCAGGAGCTGGGCTATTACGCGATCCCGGATTCGCTGGCAGCCACCGCCTATCTCGCGGTGCACCTGCTCAGTGGTCTGGCGACCCTGGCGAGCCAGGGTCGTGGCCTGCCCGCCGGCCGCGAGCTGGCGGAGCACTGGCTGCCCAAGGTCGCCGCCGGCAATGCGCGCATCGCGGTCGGCAACGGGGTGAATCCCTTCGTCGCCGACGCCGCCAACGCCGACCTGCTGCTGCTTGGCCACGACGATGAAGTGCACGCGCTGAAGCCGGCCCAGGTGCAGCTGGAGCACCAGCCCAGCATCGATGCCTCGCGCCGCCTCTACAAGCTGAGCTGGACGCCGAGCGAATTCACCCGCGTCTGCGATGCCAGGCAGGGCCAGCCGCTGTGGCTGGGCCTGCTGGACCGCGCCGGGGTCGCCATCGCGGCGCAGCTGCTCGGTCTGGCCCAGCGCATGCTCGACCTCGGCACCGACTACGCCGCGCAGCGCAAGCAGTTCGGCAAGCCCATCGGCAGCTTCCAGGCGGTCAAGCACCATCTGGCCGATGTCACCGTGAAGATCGAGTTCGCGCGGCCGGTGGTGCAGCGCGCCGCGCATTCACTGGCGACCAACCATCCGCTGGCTTCGGTGCACGTCTCGCAGGCACGGCTCGCGGCCGGCGAGGCGGCGCGGCTCGCGGCGCGCAAGAGCATCCAGGTGCACGGCGCCATGGGCTACACCTGGGAAGCCGACCTGCAGATGTTCATGAAGCGCGCCTGGGCGCTGGATTCAGCCTGGGGCGACGCCATCTTCCACAAGGCCCGTGTCGCCCACGCACTCTTTGCCGACGGCGCGCTGCTGGGCCCCGACGCCACTTTCGCATCCCACTAATCACACCGAGAACCCCCATGGCCGAAGCATTCATTGTTGACGCCCTGCGCACGCCCACCGGCAAGCGCAAGGGCAGCCTGTCCCAGATCCACGGTGCCGACCTCGGCGCCCATGTGCTGAGGGCGCTGGTGGAGCGCAACGGCGTGCCCGCCGCCGACTACGACGACGTGATCTTCGGCTGCCTCGATGCCATCGGCCCGCTGGCCGGCAACATCGCGCGCACCTGCTGGCTGTCCGCCGGCCTGCCGCTGCACGTGCCGGGCGTGACCATCGACCGCCAGTGCGGCAGCTCGCAGCAGGCGGTGCACTTCGCGGCGCAGGCGGTGATGAGCGGTACGATGGACGTGGTGGTCGCCGGCGGCGTGCAGACCATGACCCAGATCCCGATCTCCTCGGCGATGATCGCCGCCAAGCCGCTGGGCTTCTCCGATCCCTTCTCCGGCTCCAAGGGCTGGACCGCGCGCTTCGGCACCGAGCCGGTCAGCCAGTTCCACGGCGCGCAGATGATCGCCGACAAGTGGAACATCTCGCGCGAGGAAATGGAGCGCTTCTCGCTGGAAAGCCATGTGCGCGCCCGCCGCGCCATCGCCGAAGGCCGCTTCAAGAAGGAGATCGTGCCGATCAACGGCCTGGAGCACGACGAGACCACCCGCGAGACCTCGCTGGAGCAGATGCAGAAGCTGGAGGTGCTGGCGCCCGGCGGCAGCATCACCGCCGGCGTCTCCAGCCAGACCGGCGATGCCGCAGCGGCGATGCTGGTGGTGTCCGAGCGTGCGCTGAAGAAGTACAACCTGAAGCCGCGCGCGCGCATCCAGCACATGAGCGTCTACGCCGACGACCCGATCTTCATGCTCACCGCGCCGATCCCGGCCACGCATTACGCGATGAAGAAGTCGGGCATGAAGCTGGAAGACATCGACCTGGTCGAGATCAACGAGGCCTTCGCCCCGGTGGTGCTGGCCTGGTTCAAGGAAACCGGCTATCCGCACGCCAAGACCAACGTCAACGGCGGCGGCATCGCCCTGGCGCATCCGCTCGGCGCCACCGGCGTCAAGCTGATGACCACCCTGCTGCACGAGCTGGAGCGCACCGGCGGCCGCTACGGCCTGCAGACCATGTGCGAGGGTGGTGGTGTGGCGAACGTGACGATCATCGAACGCTTGTAGGTGGTTTTTAACTTTCCCCCTCCCCCTTGCGGGGAGGGGTAGGGGAGGGGGGCTGCTAGCAGCGGAGTTCGCGCTCTGATTCGGGAGCCCCCCTCCCTAGCCCTCCCCACCAAGGGGAGGGGACTGAACCTTGGAGAATTTGAGAATGGGTATCTGCACCAACCGCACCATCATCGTCACCGGTTCCGGCTCCGGCCTGGGGCGCGAGTACGCCCTGGCGCTGGCCGCCGAGGGCGCCAACGTCGCCGTCAACGACATCCGCCTGGAAGCCGCCGAAGCCGTGGTGAAAGAAATTCAGGCTGCCGGCGGCAAGGCCGTCGCCGCTCTCGGCGACATCACCAGCATGGCCGGTGCCGATGCGATCATCGCGGCGACGCTCGCCGCCTTCGGCGAGGTGCACGGTGTCGTCAACAATGCCGGCGTGGTGCGCGACCGCATGTTCGCCTCGATGAGCGAGGAGGAATGGGACACGGTGATCCGGGTCCATCTCAAGGGCCATTTCTGCATCGCCAGCAAGCTGGTGCAGCGCTGGCGCGATCAGGTGAAGGCCGGCGGCAAGCCGCTGGGCCGCATCGTCAACACCAGTTCCGGCGCCGGCCTGCAGGGCAATATCGGCCAGAGCAACTACTCGGCGGCCAAGGGCGGCATCGCCTCGCTGACCCTGGTGCAGGCGGCGGAACTCGGCCGCTACGGCGTCACCGCCAATGCGCTGGCGCCCGCCGCCCGCACCGGCATGACCGAGGGCCCCTTCGGCGCCATGATGAAGGCGCCGGAAGACGGCAGCTTCGACCACTACCACCCCGGCAATGTCGCGCCGCTGGTGGTCTATCTGTGCAGCGAGCTGTCGCAGGGCGTGAGCGGCAAGGTGTTCGAGGTCGAGGGCGGCAAGATTTCCATCGGCCGTGGCTGGAAGACCGGCACCGCCAAGAACAAGGGCGCGCGCTGGGCGCCGGCCGAGCTGCACGGCGCCATCGCCGAGCTGAT
>JAUYNO010000088.1 GCA_030696045.1 Stagnimonas sp.
ACCTGGGCCATCAGCAGAATCCACAACGCGAACAGGGGCGCCCAGAAGCTGGCCGCGTAGATCGGCATGGTCCGGTCGTGCCCATGGAACAGGCTTTCGGAACCGACGCAGCAGACCATGACCAGGCTGACCAGGATCAGCAAGGCCTGCCCAGGGCGACCGAGCGCATCCGTTCCCAGCGTCCGATACTTCAGGCCGGCGGCCATGCCGAGCACGAAACTGCACAAGTGTGCCAGCGGGTTGTAGAGCACGAGATTGCCCGCCCAGCCACCGGGCCGCGGATCCTCACCCGTCAGCAGGACCATCAACAGCAGGGACTGGCTCAGCAACCAGAAACCCAGGGCCGGACCGATCCAATCGCCTGGCTTGCGGCGATTGGAGTACAGCAGCAGGGCAGGAAACAGCAGGTAAAAGAGGGCCTCGACCGACAGCGACCAGCCCGGAGGGTTGATCCTGGTCACGTACTCGGGCCACCAGGCCTGCAGCAGCCCCAGGCTCAGACCAAACGGCGGCCACCCCACCTGGCGATGCTGCCAGCGCGCGATGAAGACCGCCGCCAGCAGCGCCAGATAGTAGGCCGGCAGGATGCGAACCGCCCGCGCCCGCCAGTAGCCGCGCGCCGGAACGGTCCCGGCTCCGCCATAGGCCAGCACCATCACAAAGCCCGACAGCACGAAGAAGAACGTCACCATCTGCGGGCCGGCCGCCAGGAAGCCATTCTGGCCGGTCGCCACCCGCCCGTAATGGAAGATCACGACGATCAGCGCGGCGACGAATCTGAATACGGTGAGGTGCGCAGCCCGCAGCGCGGTGGGGGACGTCAAGACCAAAGGTTCCGCTGAAATATGGATCAAGTACAGATCGCGAAGGTTTACCGATCATAGCCCGGCGCCGTGCTGGAACCTCAAGCTCCGCTTCGCGACACCCCTAACCCAAGGCAGAGCTCGGGACCCGCGTCGGGGCGGAGCCCGGTTCGCGCGTGCCCGACTCAGGCCGACGATCCGGCTGCTGCGGCAACGCTGCCACCGCGCCGGCTTCCTGCAGCGGCTTGTCGATCCAGCGATACAGGCCATGCGCAACCAGGAACACCGCCGGGAGGCTGGCAACCGCACAAAGTTCGCGCGCAATGTGCAGCCCGAAGAAATGGACCAGCGCGTCGCGGAGGAAGTAGCTGCCCAGGGCGAGGATGGGCAGGTGGACCAGGTACAGCGAATAGCTGATCCTGCCGAGGTAAACCGGCAGCGGGTGGCGCAGCCAGCCCAGCCCGGGACTGCCGCTGTTGAGGGCTACCCAGCCGATCATCGACGTCCACAGCAGGCTGAAGTAGAGCGGAGTGAGGGGGTTGAGCTCCTTCACATTCCCCGGATAGCTTTGGTAGCCGTCGATCAGGTAGGGCAGCGCCAGGCCGAAACCAAGCAGTCCCAGCGCCGGGAAAATCATCCTGAACCAGCGCTCGTGCCGCCGGACAAAGGCGAAGCCCAGAGCCAGGCCGGAGCCGAGGAAGAAGGCGTCGACGTGGTGAGCCAGCAGGTGAAAATCGAGTCCCTGCATCCTGGCCAGCACGCCGGACAGGATGCCCAGAACGAACAGCCCGCTGGTCACCCAGAGACCCGCATGGCGCAACAGCAGGAAGGCGACCGGAAACAGGATGTAGAACTGCTCCTCGACCCCGAGCGTCCACAGGTGGATCGCGAATTTGGGGTAGTCCCAGAGCTCCCGGGGGGAGTAATAGAGTTCGGTGTACTGCGAAAACGTCAGGAAGCGGAACAAGGCGTCGGACGAATGTTGTGGTCCGTGCCCGGTCGCCACGAACAGCTGCTGGATCGCATAGATGCCGACGACGGTGATCAGGTAACCCGGCCACAAGCGGACGGCGCGGCGCAGATAAAACGCCGACACATCAGACCAGCCGTTGATGTTGCGCAGGATCAGACGCCCGATCAGAAAGCTCGACAGGACGAAAAACAGGTCCATCGAGGTCCAGTACCAGAACAGTTCGGTCTTGCGGATGTGGTACCAGACCACACCGAAGGCGGCGATGCCGCGAATGCTGTCGAACTCGCTGCTGCGACTGTTTAGTTGATGTAGCGCGCCCATCGTCAACACATCCTTGTGTTGGAGTCCGTCCGGACCCTGTCCGTCCAGCCGGCCGGGCCTTGCCAACACATCCTTGTGTCGGGGTCCCTCGCGGGGACCATGGAAGACCGGTCAGCTCTGTCTCATCCACCACGCCCGGAGATACCCTCCCAAGCCGCAGCCAGGGCAGCGTAACGCCTGTGGAGGCCGGCCGCCAGTCGACGGCGTAGCCGCAGCAACAGCTTTTGGCTGCCGCGCCGGTGGTATTGCCATCGCAGCAGGCCCAGGTTGGAGAGATCCAGCGCCGGCGGCGGGCCGGGGCGCTGCTCGGCGTGGTGGCGGTACAGCTCGCGTCCGGGGTGGGTGCTGTCGGGCTTCCAGGGCTTGTTGGTCGCGGTGAAATGCACCACTGCAGGCGACTGGATCAACTCCCGCAGTTCGGCGGACGACAGGCCCAGCTCAAACGGCAGCAGCTCGAAATAGGACGATTGGAGGTTGTAGCGTCGCGGCAGCCTAGCGCGCCGCTCGTGCAAGAGTGCGTTCAGGACATCCTGATCGGCATAGGGCATGGGCACCTCGGCCTGCCGCACACAGCGCAGGAAGCGCTCCTGCCAGTGTTCGCGCCGCAGGCCGGCCAGATCGAGCAGCATCACGCCGGAATTGAAGTAGTCCCGCGCCGGAACCGGGCCGAGCTGGCGCAACCAGCGCCGATCCAGATGCGGGTGCAGGGGATTGTCAGCGGCGGCGACCAGCGCGCGCCCCAGCTCAAGGTCCCAGACGGCGCGCAGGGAGGCGCAGACGATGAGGTCGCAGTCGAGATAGAGCGCGCACTCGATGTCCGGCAGCATGCTCGGCAGCAGCAGGCGGTACCAGGCGCCTCGGCCGAACAGGCGATGGGCCGGCAGGCTGGCATTGGTCTCGACTGGAATCCGCAGCACGCGGACGTCCAGGCCCAGCGGCCGCAAATCCCTGTCGATGGGTTCGAGAGCTTCGTCGCCGACATCAGGGCTGACGACGAGGTGCACGCAGAGCTCCTCCGACCGATGCCAGGCCAGCAGCGAGCGCAGCATGACCAGGGCGTGCCGCAGGTAGTTGGCGTCGGAACAGACCGCGATCTGCATGATCGGCGCTACGCTCATGGCCCAGGCGCCCCACTGGAGCCTGGGCTCCGGCCGCACCTGTACCAGCCGGCCATCGCCTTCAAGCGTTCAGCAGGTCCGCGACCAGCGGGCTGCTGGTGCCGAAGTCCTCGGGCAGCAGGGCCAGAACTCCCTGACTGAACAATTCCCGCCGCCGCCGGTTGTCACGCAGATCCGAGGCCGTCAGCCGCACATGGTCGGGCATGCCGATGAAGTCGCGACTCGCGACATTGATGCCGCTGCCCGAGAACACCGGCAGCCGCTGCAGCTCCCAGTCACTCCCGGCACGGTGCAGCGAATAGGCCGGACTGATCGCCAACTGCGCGCAGCGCGGCCAATCGTCGTCCTCGGCCATAGCCGACTCGGTGCTGACAGACCCGGCGGGCAGCACCAGGACATGCAGCGTGCTATCGAGCTGCTCACCGAGCAGGGGCCGCAGCTCAGCGGCCGGCCGCCAGCCGGCAGCTCGGGCATAGCGTTCGGGCTGATCGGGAACATCGGCAAGCACGGTCCTGCCGCCGGCCACTTCACCGAACAACTCCAGATAGCCGCCAACCTCGGCGAACAAGTTCTGGCAGAAGCGGTAGTAGCGCAGGCCATTGACCCGCTGCAGGCCGTGACTGAGGCCCCAGATGGAGTCGAAGCAGGTCCAGCCACGCGCATCGGTGACCCGCAAGGCCTCCCGCACGAAGCTCTTCTGGCTGGGAATCTCGGGCAGGCAGGTGGACGAAAACACGCCGTCGAAGGCGCCGTCGGCGAACGGCAACGGAAACTGGATGTCGTGGCAGATGTAGTTGCCGTCGGGCGCAGCGTAGCGGCGAGTGATCAGCAAGTTGAGAAACTGGCCGTCGACACTGACGACATCGGCACCGGAATGCCCCAGCGTGCGCTGGATATGTTCGAACACTCCATGTCCACAGCACAGCGACAGCAGCCGGCGCGCCGCAGGCAGGCGCCGGCACTGGAGTGCCATCGAGTTCCTGCGCGGCATGAAGTAGCGCGCCACGTAATAGCTGTTGAGTTGCTCCTGCCGGAATGCTTCCGGACTAAGGCGGCGGCTGAGCTTGCGTAGCCCCAGCCGTGCCCGGACATAGGCGGCCGACTGACGCAAATGGGTACGCAGCCGCCGGGTCTTGCCGGCCCGGGCCAGGGCAAGCGGCAGACCCGGGTGACCCAGAACCTCATAGCGACCGCATTCCGCTAGGTAGTCGGTGCTGGCTGACTCCAATTCCTCGGCCATGCGCATGCTGCAGTCGATGAACGACATCGGGCCGTCCGCCATCAGGTCCGCTGCAAGCGGAAGATGCCTGGCAATCCAGCCTCTCAGACCGTCGAGATCATTGGCCTTGAGAAACTTGATTGCAGCCACCTGCAGCGGCACATAGGGTTGCAGCCGCTCTTCAGCGCCGCCGTAGGCCTTGGCCAGGCTCAACAAGGGAATGCCGTCGACCACCGGAAAGGTGAAACAGCGGCATTCCAGCAGGCCATAGCGCAGACGCTCCGCCGTACCCGATACCTCGTGGCTCAGCCGCAATCCGCCGCCGCAATACGGGCAGACCAGCCGATCCAACAGTTCCCGGATCATGCCAGCACCCCCGGCCGGTGGGGCCGCACCGTCGTCGCGGTACCGGTCGTCTGGGCAAGTGGCTGGAGTCGTCCGGGAATATGAATATTCATTCGGTCAGAATACCATCGCGATGCGGCGTGGCGACAACGGACTGCAGCCCCTCTTTTGAGTGTTCGTGGCAAGGATCAGGGCGATCCGGCTGCGGCCCCGACCCCGAGGCGACAATGACCAAGCTTAGGCCTGCATCAGGCCTCGATCAGCAATGGCAGCAGGAATTCCTGATCATCGCCGGTGTGCCGAAGGCGGGTACGACCTCACTGTTCGACTACCTGGCGTCGCATCCGCAGATCTGCCCCTGCCGCAGCAAGGAGCCGGGATTCTTCCTGCCCGCCGACGCGCCGTTCTTCTCCAAGGTCCGCGCTGCGCGCGGGGACTCGTTCCAGAGCTACCAGGCCCTGTTCGACGCTCCCGGAGAGCGGGTCTGCATGGACGGCAGCGTGGTGTATCTGCACTCCCCGGGCAGCGCCGAAGGCATACACACGGCGCTGCCACGGGCGCGGATCTGCGTGGTGTTGCGCGAGCCGATCGCACGCCTCAAATCGTTCTATCAGATGGGACGATTCAAGCGCGATTTCCCCCCGGAGATGAGCCTCGCCGACTTCGTCGACGAACAGCTGCGCATGGCCGCCGACCCCCAGGCCTCCGAACGCCCCTGGGGCTTGGTTCACAGCACCTATAGCGCCTGTCTGGCCCACTATTTCAACGTGTTCGGCCGGGACAGGGTCCATCTGGTCTGGTTCGACGAGCTGCGTGAAAACCCCGAGCAGGTGCTGCGCGCACTGTGCGGCTTCTGTGGCATTGACGACGGGTTCTTCAAGGACTTCAAGCCCTACGTCCTCAACGAATCCCGCGATCTCAGGAGTGCCGGCCTGATCCGTGGCTACGACGGGTTACTGCGGCTGGCGCGGGCCATGGCCAGCAGGCTGCCGGTGGGCAGGGAAGGGCTTCGCCGCGCCTACCGCCGGCTGAATCCCTGGGTCAAGCGGACCGTGCTGACCCGCCCAGCGGAGCACGCCACGCTGGATGCCGGCCGAGTCGCCGCGCTGCAAAACTATTTCGCGGCGGATACTGCGGAGCTTGAACGACTGCTCGGCCGCAGGCCGCCGTGGGCCAAGCCGACCGCCTGAGCAGGGTTCAAAAAACCAAGCGCTTGAGCAAGGCCAGTGGCCGCCGCAACCACGGCAACGCCGGCGTGAAGTGCGCCGGATTGTTGTAGCGCAAGGACTCTGGAAACAGCAGCAGCGCTTTCAGCGCGTGCTTCTGCTGGCTCCAGGCATCCGGCTCTGCCTGCTCCGGGTAGTCCAGCGCCATCAGATGCACGCTGCCGGCGGCGTAACGACGCAGCCGGGAACTGGCGCGCGCCAGATCGGGTGAGTCCTCGATCATGCGGATATAACCGTCGAGAATGCCCTTACCGGCCTGGGTGCGCTGCTGCGGATGCATGCGCCATTGCGACAGTACATGCGGCAGCTTGGCGGCCTCGGTCCGGAACAGCAGGCGCATCCAGAACTCCAGATCGCAGCTGTAGTAGCGGGCGTCCCAGCCTTCGCCCTCGGCCAGCAGATCGCGCCGAAAAAAGGTGGAGGACTGCGGAATGCACAGACGCCGGGCGAAAGCAGACTGCCAGCTGAACGCAGGCAGCCGACCAGTCCAGATCAACACGCCATCAGCGGTGATGGATTGCGCATCCCCCCATGCCAGGCCGATAGCCGGATGCCGCTGGAAATAATCGAGCACCGTCGCAAAAGCGCCGGGCAGGTAGAGGTCGTCGGAGCTCTGGATCCCGATGAGGTCTCCCCGAGCACGGGCCAGACCACGATTGATCGCTTCCGCCGGGCCACTATCCCGCTCGGACAACCACTCCAGGGCCGGATAGCGCTCGGCATAGCGGCGCAATACCTCCACCGAGCCGTCTTTGGATCCGCCGTCGGCGACGATCACCTGCGTCGGCGCCGGCTGCTGCTGGAAGATGCTGTCCAGCGTCGCCGGGAGGTAGGCGGCCTGGTTGAAGCTGGGCACGATGATTGAAAGTGTCAGGCTCATGGCTGCGGTCAGTCCCGATGCTTGGCGCCGGGCGCAGCAGGGCGCCTGCGGACCAGCGAGCGCCCCTGCGGGTGCACCAGCCGAGTCAGCCAGAGCAGACCGGCGCTGATCCAGGGCGACTGATAGGCGTCGTGCCGCTGAATCAGCGAGGCGGCACCTGCTATCGCCGCCCGCTGCATGCGCAGCGGCGCCCGACGCAGCGGCTTGCAGCGATAAAGCATGCGCCAGTAGTCCTCGAAAATCCGTCGGTTGTTCTTGTCCCGTTGTTCGGGATGCACGCGCAAGGCCGACAGTTCACCGTCGATCTTCAGCAGCGGCCCGCGAAAAGCCAGGCGCAGCCAGAAATCGGTATCGCAGACGTAGAGTCTCTTGTCCCAACCGCCCACGGCCCGTGCCGCGTCCAGGCGAAAGAACGCCGAACCCTGCGGGATCGAGGTCTTGCGCAGCAGGAAATTCTCCAGGGAGTACGGCGCCCAGCGGCTATGCCAGGTCACCTGCCCCTGCGCGTCGATGGCCTGGGAGTCACCGTAGGCGACCAGGACCTCCGGGTGCGCCATCAGCGCCCGCACGCCACGCTCGATGGCATCCGGCAGATACAGGTCGTCGGAGCTCTGGATGGCGCAGAATTCGCCCCGGGCCCGGGCCAAGCCCTTGTTCACGGCATCGGCTGGGCCGCCATCCCGCTCGGACAGCCAGACCAGTTCGGGATGGCTACTCGCGAACTGCTTGAGGACATCGACCGTGCTGTCGGTGGAGCCGCCATCCATGACCAGCACCTCGATCGGGCGATAGCGCTGGGAAAAGATGGACTCCAGGGTCGCGCCGATGTACTTGCCCTGGTTGTAGCTGGGAACGATGACGGAGATGAGCGGAGTTGCTGTCGCCATCACCCCAGGTCCTCGAGCGCCTTCAGCCACAAATCGACCAGCACCAGCTCCTCGGCAGGAAAAATGCCGCCCTGGTGCAGGGCGGCGTAACAGAGCCGCAGATCCTGGGCAACGACGCCGGTGAGCGCGGTCCGTTCGAGCACTTCGGAAATGCGCTGGTTCTGCAGATAGCCGGGTACTTCGTCGGCGAAGTCCTTGAGCAGGTTGTGCTCGTTGCGATCCTGCCGCACCGAGGGCGCGATGAACAGCACGCCCTCGCCCGCCTCCCACAGGCAGCGCTGTGCGACGAAGCTGCGCCAGATGTCGGTCATGCGGAAGGAGCAGTGCGAGGGCAAGTAGAGCAACGGCGCCCAAGCCCTGGCAGTCCAGGTGTTCTGGCTGTTGAACGGGCACCACTGCCCCGGCGCCAGCCACAGCGGCGCCGAGTCCGCACCAAAGTCCACCGGCAAGGAGCGGGTGAGGCGGAACACCGCGTCGACGTCGGGGTTGTCATTGGCGAGCCCCTGCACGATGGCGGGTGCCACCTGACGCCGGCCGGACGGCTCAGGCAGCGCCGCCTGCGCCTGCAAATGCTCCAGCGGCAGGCCGCGCGGCCAGATCGGTGCGGTGGGCGCGAAGTAGTGGTAGGCGTTGACCCAGCGCGGGGTGGAGCTCAGGGTGCGGGCATCGACGCTCGCGGGCGGACAGTCAAAAAAATTCCCGAGCGGCGCGTTGTCGTCGTCAGTCTCCACGATCCAGTCTGCACCCTGCCGCAGGGCCGCGAGATAGCCGATGTTCTTGCGCGTGTAGTGGTTGACGGGCAGCGCGGTCGCCAGCGCCTGAAACCCGGCGGCCTGGTCCTCCAGCGACCAGTATCGACCGTGTTCGACCACCCAGGGCTGCGGGGTCTTGCGGTCGCCGATGACGACGAAATCGGCGCCCTGCGCGCGGCTGGCCGCCGATAGTTCGCGGACGATGACGTTGGGCGCCTGGATGGTGGTGACGACGAGTGCGAGTTTCATGGCGGGTGCTTTCGAAGTTGGGGGTTACGGTACATCGTGAACGACGGCGGGTTCACACCGGGTGTGCCATTGCAGACGGGGCCGCACCGGCCCCCGAAGCTCACCGGCAAACCGCAGGCGCGGGGTGTCGCCCTCCATCGGATCGAACAGCGCGATCGAGAGCGCATTGCGCAGGAAGAAGTGTTCACGGTGCGGCGCCATGCTGGCGGCGGCCACGCCGATCACATAGCTGCCCTCATTCAGCAATTCGAGCGGCAGTTCGGCCGTCACCTCGTAAACGCCCTTGGCGCGCGGGCGCTCGGCGCTGCCAGGCTCGGTATCAATGGCGGTGAACACCCAGTCGCCGTCCGGCACGAAGACATGCACGCTCGTCATGACGGGCGGACTGTCGGTCAAGACCGCGTAGCGGAACCTGACCGTCAGGCGGGCACGGATGTCCACCATGGCGGTGCAGGGTTGGCCGTCGGCGAGCAGGCTCACCTCCTCCAGCCGCACCCGGTCATCTCCCGGAGCCGAGTCCAGGCCACTCCAGCAACGATGCGTGCCGCTCGACTCCATGGTCGCCGTGTAATGCCGAATCGCGTCGGTGGCGCCGCCGTCGAAGTCCAGCCGCCCCTTTTTCAGGACCAGGGCGCGGCGGCACAGGCGCGCCACGCTCTGCAGGTGGTGCGAAACAAACAGAATCGTGTGTCCGCCCTGGCCCACTTGCTCGATCCGGTCCATGCATTTCTTCTGGAAGGCGGCGTCGCCCACCGCCAGCGCTTCATCGATGATGAAAATCTCGGGATCCAGATGCGCCGCCACGGCGAAACCGAGCCTTACCTTCATGCCCGAGGAATAGTGTTTGATCGGCGTATCGATGAATTGCTCGACGCCGGCGAAGGCGACGATCTCGTCGAACCGGCGCCGGGTGTCCGCACGCGACAGGCCCAGGATGGCGGCGTTCATGAATACGTTGTCCCGTCCGGACAGCTCGGGGTGGAACCCGGTCCCGACCTCGAGCAGGGCGGCCATCCGCCCCCTGACCCGGGCATAGCCCGAGGTCGGCTCGGTGACGCGGGACAGGATTTTCAGCAGCGTGCTCTTGCCGGCACCGTTGTGGCCGATGATTCCCAGCACCTCGCCCGGACGCAGCCGAAACTCGAGGTCGCGCAGCGCCCAGAACTCGGTCTCCGGCTCCGGCGGCGCGCGCAGGCGGGCCAGTCGGGTCGTCAAGGCCTTGAGCAGCGTTTCCGGCCGCTCGGCACTCCCGCTCAAGCGATAGCGCTTGGAGAGCTGATGCACATCAATGGCGAAGGAACCCACGGTCAGATTTCGTCAGCAAGCATGTGGTCGCGGTTGCGAAAATAGCGAAGCCCGGTCAACAACAGGAACAGGCTCGCCAGCAGGCCGATGGCGGCATACATCAAGGGGGGGGAACCGAGTCCTAGCAGGGCGTAGCGCATGCCTTCAAGGACACCATACATGGGATAGCAGGCCAGCCATGGCCCCAGTGCCAGCGCGCGCTCCCCCAGCCGCTCGTTCAGCAGCGACATCGGCCAGATGACCGGCGTGAGGAACATCAGCGCCTGCAGCACATAGCCCGAAGCCAGGCGAACGTCGCGGTAGTCGACGGTCAGCGCCGAGAGCCAGATCCCGACTGCGGTCGTGAACACCACCAAAGTCGCGATGCTGACCGGCAGCCAGAGCAAGCTGACGCCCGGCCAGCGCCCGTATCCGAGCCCGGCGATCAGGATGAAGGTCAATAACGTCACAGCGAGTTCCAGCAGCCCGGTGAGTACCGGCATCAGCGGCAGGTAGAGTCGAGGGAAGTAGGCCTTGCTGATCAGCCCGGAATACTGCAGCAGGCTGTTTCCGGCTCGGGTGGTGACTCCGGAAAAATAGCTCCAGGCCACGAATCCCGACAGCACGAACAGCAGGTAGGGAGTACTGCCGGTGTTCACCTTGGCGACGTGGCCAAAGATCACCGCCAGTACTGACGCCTGCAGCAAAGGCCTGAGCAACAGCCAGCCGAATCCCAGGCCCATGTTGACGAATTGCAGCTGCACTTCGCGCATCGCCAGGAAGCCGAACAGGCCACGAAAGACATACAGGTCGCGCAGATAGGCGGACCAGCGGCGACCACGTCCTGAAATCAGTACCTCTTTCATCCTTCCACCCAGTCAAGAATACGGGCCGTATCTGTCTGCCGCCCGGGCTGCCGGGAGCTCATGCCGCTTCGGGCGAGGCCCTGGCCGGCGCTCGCTCGTCCTGAAAATAGCGCTTCAGCGACAGCGCCGGCTTTTCGATCCACCGGTGGATCCATTCCGACAGGACCAGCGCAATCGCCACCGCCACCAAGCCATTCACCAAACGATGCAGATTGCCGCCCTCATGCAAGTCGGGCAAGGCCAGCGCCATCGCATAAGCAACCAGAGGAAACAGCGGGTAGTGAATCAGATAAATCGCATAGGAGCGGGTGGCCAGCCACTGCAGGCCACTAACTTCCAGCCAGCGATGACGGATTCCCAGCTCGCTGTCCTGCGTAAGCCGGTCAATCCAGGCTGCGCCGAACACGGCTCCCGCAATGGTTGTGGTCACCACGGCGGTGTTGACCGTCAGCCAGGTGGCCCAGAAAAATTTCTGCAGGGCGATCACTGCCAAGGCGGACATCATCACGGCATAGGACGCGCCCGGACCAAGGCCCGGAAGCCGGTTAGACCGACGCCAACCAACCCAGGATCCGAGCGCGAATGCGTCCATGCGGGTAGGTGTGCCCCAGTAGATATAGATGCCAGGGATATCGGCAACCAAGGCGCCCAGCTTCAGAGCCACCGCAGTAGCGACAAACGCTGCGCAGATGACGGGGAACAACCTGCGTGGCGACCACATCATGACCAAGGCCCAGGCCAGGTAGAACTGCTCTTCCACCGCGACCGACCAGAGGTGATCGACCCCGCGGAACGTCCGCAGCTCATTGGCGAACAGCCAGTTCTGCAGGTAGAGCACAAAAAAGGGGCGTTCCCCCGGTTGAATCGCCTGCTGCGGGGTGACGAAATTCGGCACCACGAAGAAGATGAACAGCAGGGTGAGGACATAAGCCGGCACGATGCGCAAGGCGCGGCGGGCAAAGAAGTTCTGGTACTGCCGCGACGAGCCGTCCGACCCCAGCAGGATGCGCGTGATCAGATAACCCGAGAGCGCGAAGAAAATATCCATGCAGAACCACAGCGTGTTGACCAGCTGAGTGGCAACCGCAGTCCAAGGGCCGCTGGGTTTGAACAGGGCGCAGTGCACAACCAGCATCATCAGCAGGGCAATGGCGCGAACGCCGTCCAGCGACGCCTGAAACCGCAGGGGCGCGTATGGACTGTTTATGGCTTTCTCTCCTGGCACGATTTCAAGCGTCTTAGGTGCTCCGTGCGCCAACCCCGCCAACGACACAGGTCGAACTCCAAGCCAACCGAATTCTCGCACAACGGCACTGGGGCGATTGGTCGTAAATTCGACCCAGCCAACCCAGGAATCCGTTCACGGAGGCTTTCCCGCGTCCGGTTCTTGCTTACCACTCCGGGAGCCGCCTAGGCTCGGTCCTTTCGACCCCACCCGCTCCGGAGTCTGTCCCCGTGGATACCCTCGTCAACGCCCTGAACAACCTGATCTGGAGCAAGGCGCTGATCGCGCTCTGCCTGGGCGCCGGCCTGTATTTCTCGATCCGCACCCGCTTCATGCAGCTGCGCGGCCTGCCCGAGATGCTGCGACTGATGGTCCAGGGCCAGGGCTCGGCGGCGGGCGTGTCCTCGTTCCAGGCCTTGGCCATGTCGCTGTCGGGCCGGGTCGGCATCGGCAACATCGCCGGCGTGGCGACCGCCATCGCCTATGGCGGGCCGGGCGCGGTGTTCTGGATGTGGATGACCGCCTTCCTCGGCGCCTCGACCTCCTACATCGAATGCACGCTGGCGCAGATCTACAAGGAAAAGGACGAGCAGGGCCTGTATCGCGGCGGTCCGGCCTATTACATCGAGAAGGCCATGGGCCAGAAGTGGTACGCCTGGCTGTTCGCGGTCGTCACCGTGCTCGCCACCGGCCTGCTGCTGCCGGGCGTGCAGGCCAATGGCATCGCCGCCAGCATGCACACCGCCTGGGGCCTGGCACCGGGCGCGTCGGCGGCCATCATCGCCCTGCTGCTCGGCTTCATCATCTACGGCGGCGTGCGCCGCATCGCCAGCTTCGCGGAGCTGGTGGTGCCGTTCATGGCGGCGGCCTACATCCTGGTCGCGCTGGTGATCATGTTCATGAACGCCAGCAAGGTGCCGGAGGTGGTGGCGCTGATCTTCCGCAGCGCCTTTGGCGCCGAGGCGGCCTTCGGCGCCGTGCTGGGGCTGGCGGTGGAATGGGGAGTGAAGCGCGGCATCTATTCCAACGAGGCCGGCCAGGGCACCGGCCCGCATCCGGCGGCGGCGGCGGAGGTCTCGCACCCGGCCAAGCAGGGCTATGTGCAGGCCTTCTCGATCTACGTCGACACCCTGCTGGTCTGCTCGGCAACGGCCTTCATGATCCTGTCGACCGGCATGTACAACGTCATCGATCCGGCCGGCGCCAGCATCGTCTCGGCCCTGCCCGGCATCGCGCCCGGCCCGGGCTTCGCGCAGGCGGCGGTGGAGTCCTCCCTGCCCGGCTATGGCGCCGGCTTCGTGGCGCTGGCGATCTTCTTCTTCGCCTTCACCACCATCGTCGCCTACTACTACATGGCCGAGACCAACCTGGCCTATATCAACCGCAAGGTGCACCGGCCCTGGCTGGTGCAACTGTTGCGCCTCGGCATCCTGGCGGCGGTGAGCTACGGCACCCTGCGCAGCGCCGACACCGCCTGGGCCCTGGGCGACCTCGGCGTGGGCCTGATGGCCTGGCTCAACATCGTCGCCATCCTCATCCTGCAGAAACCGGCGCTGCTGGCGCTGAAGGATTACGAGGCGCAGAAGAAGGCCGGCAAGGATCCGAGCTTTGATCCGACGGCGCTCGGAATCCGCAATGCGGATTTCTGGCAGCGACCGCCACTGCCCTGAGCGCCCCGCCGCCACTGAGAGCAAGCGACGGCCAAGGCTCGCGACCCGAGGCGGGCATCCAAATCCGGCGGCAGCACGGCCGCTCACAACCGGGGCAGCCGGCTGCTCCTAACCTGCCCCCGAACGCCATCGGCCCTACCTGACTGCGGTGGGCCGAGGCATCAACAGCTCAGCGGCTTGAGATAGACGTGTTGCGTCTTGCGGCGAACGTAGCCAAGCCGTTCGTAAAACGGATGCGACTCGGGACGACTGACGTTGGAGCGCACGCAGATCATGGTGAGCTTGCGGCTGCTTGCCCAGCCCTCGGCCGCCGCGACCAGGGCGCTGCCGGCGCCACTTCGTCTCGCTGCGGCTCCGACCACGAGGCCGACCAGTTCGGCGCGCTCGCCGGATTCGAGCAGCAGCCTTTGCTCGGCAGCCACCCAGCCGACCAGTGCCCCACCACTCTCCGCAACGGCAACGAACTGGGTAGGCGACGGAAGCAGGATCTGCAGTCGTGAGGCAATTTCCGCCGTGCTCGCGGCGTAGCCCAGTTCGTTCGCGAGCCGCGCGATATCGGCCGCATCAGCCGACATCGCAGGTCGAACGTCCATTGGCGTCTAGGCGGCCAGCTTCGCCAGCACCGCCTCGACCGTCGCCGGAATCATCTCGGCCGCCGCCGCGCTGCGCTGCTTGTACTCGAACTGCTGAGTAGCGAGCCCCTTGTCGCCGATGACGAGGCGATGCGGAATGCCGATCAACTCGGCGTCCGCGAACATCGAGCCCGGGCGCTGGCCACGGTCGTCGAGCGCGACTTCGACACCGGCGGCGAGCAGCTCGGCGTAGAGCTTCTCGGCGGCTTCCTTCACCGCCGGCGACTTGTCGCTGCCGATGGGGCAGATCAGCAGGCGGAACGGAGCAATCGCGTCCGGCCAGACGATGCCGGCGGCGTCGTGCTTCTGTTCGATCACGGCGGCAGCGAGTCGCGATACCCCGACGCCGTAGCAGCCCATGTAGGGCGTCACCGCCGCGCCGGTCTCATCGAGCACCGTGAAGCCCATCGCCTGGGTGTACTTGCGGCCAAGCTGGAAGATGTGACCGCCCTCGATGCCGCGATAGAACTTGATGGTGCCCACACCGTCCGGCGAGGCATCGCCCTCGACGATATTGCGCAGATCGGCCTGCTCGACGTAGCTGGCGTCGCGGCCCCAGTTGGCGCCGGTGTAGTGATGGTCGTTGTCGTTGGCGCCGCAGACGAAGTCGGCGATAGCGGCGGCGGCGTGATCGGCGATCACCGGCACCGGGCAGCCGACCGGGCCGAGATAGCCGACCTCGGCGCCGAACACGCGCTGCACCTCGGCCGGGTCGGCCATGGTCAGCGGGCTGGCGAGCTTGGGATGCTTGCCGGCCTTGATCTCGTTGAGCTGGTGGTCACCGCGCAGCGCGATGGCAACCAGGCCACCCTCGACGCCCTTCACCACCAGCAGCTTCACCTTGCCGCTGAGCGGCACGTTGAGGAATTTCGAGACCTGCTCGCAGGTCTTCTGACCCGGCGTGCTGACCTTGGTCAGCGCCGCACCCGGCGCCGCCGGCGGCGGCAGCGGCTTGGTGATCGCGGCCTCGACGTTGGCGGCGTAGCTGCCGCCCTCGGCGACCGCGAGCAGGTCCTCACCGGCACCGGCGAGCACATGGAATTCCTCGGACGCGCTACCGCCGATATTGCCGCTATCCGCCTGCACCGCGCGAAAATCCACGCCCAGCCGCGTGAAGATGCGGATGTACGCGGCGCGCATGTTCTCGTACTCGCGGGCCAGGTCCTCCTGCGTCATGTGGAAGCTGTAGGCGTCCTTCATGATGAATTCGCGCGCGCGCATCACGCCGAATCGCGGCCGGCGCTCGTCGCGAAACTTGGTCTGGATCTGGTAGTAGTTGATCGGCAGCTGCTTGTAGCTGCGGATGTCCTGGCGCGCGGTGTGGACGATCACTTCCTCGTGCGTCGGGCCGTAGCAGAAGTCGGCACCGTGGCGGTCCTTCAGACGCAGCATCTCGGCGCCCATGATTTCCCAGCGGCCGGACTCCTGCCACAGCTCGGCCGGGTGGATCGCCGGCATCAGGGTTTCCAGCGCGCCGGCGCGGTTCATCTCCTCGCGCACGATGGCCTCGATTTTCTGCAGCACCTTCAGGCCGATCGGCATCCAGGTGTAGAGCCCGGCGCCGAGCTTGCGGATATAGCCCGCGCGCTGCATCAGCTGGTGCGAGATCACCTGCGCATCGGCAGGCATTTCCTTGGTGGTGGCGAGCGGGAAGCGGGACAGGCGCATGGAACGGAACCGGCGTTTACTTGAATGGACGCGAATCTTAGCGGGCCGGATGGCGGATCGCCTGCCGCCGCCGCGCCGGGTGCGGGACAAAAAAAAGCCGCGCCCTGCGGCGCGGCTCCAGCAACCAGGCTTGCGCCGAATTACTTCTTGGCCTTGACCGCAGCCTTGACCTTCTTCGCCAGACCGCTGACGGCGGCCGAAGCCTTGGCCTTCAGCGTCTTCTTGGCGACGGCTTTCTTGGCTGCCGGCTTCTTGGCGACAGCCTTCTTCGCGACGGCCTTCTTGGCTGCCGGCTTCTTGGCGACAGCCTTCTTCACGACAGCCTTCTTGGCCGCCGGTTTCTTCGCTGCTGCCTTCTTCGCAGCGGGCTTCTTCGCCGCCGCTTTCTTCGTCACTGCCATGTGGGATCTCCCTCAAGCGCGAGTTGCGCAATCGAAAGGTAACTGCCGCGTCTCCGCGTAGCAACATGCAAGCGCAGCAAGTGCGAGGGAATTTGATACGCACGGCAAGATTCGCGGCGTCATGCTTGACGCCGCGGTGGCAGCCGGTTGCACTGGCGCTACCCGATGCCATCGCCCCGGAAGCCGACACCCATGACCGAAGCCGTCGCACTAGATCCGAGCCTGCAGGCCGCAGCGCGCGCGCTGCGTCTGGCGACGCCGGACGGCGGCTTGCTGATCGGCGCCGTCGGCCATCTGCTGCTGAGCCGCGACGAGGAGGTCAGCACCCGCAAGACCTTGCGCGAGCAACTGCTGCCGACACTGCAGCGGCGCGCCGGCCATCGCGCGGTCGCACTCTGCGCCGGGCTGGCGCCGGGCGCCGATCTGTTGCTGATGCGCGAGCTGAGCGCGGGCCTCATCGCCGCCGGCGTGAGCTGTCGCCGCATCGGCATCTGCGCGGTGCCGACTGAACACCTGGCCGGCGACTGGATCCGGCGCTACGAGACCGAGGGCTACACCCTGAGCAAGCGTGACCGCGATGCGCTGCTGGGTGATGTCGAGCGCGCCATGGCCGAATGCGACGAGGTGATCCTGCTGCACGATCCTGATCGCGACCTGCTGGCGCTGGAGAATCCGGCCTTCCGCGAGGAGCGCTATCGCCGGCAGGCGGCGCTGCTGGCGCAGCGCAGCGAGGTGCTGGTGGCGGTACTGCGGCAGGGCGAGGCGGCGCGGGCGGGCGGCACCGCGGAAACCGTGCAGTGGCGGCGCGAGCCGCGGCGCTTGCCGGAGAACTTCCGGCTGCAGCGGCAGATGGCGCACGAGCAACCGGAGTCGCTGCTGCTGATCGATCCGGGTGGCCAGGCCAGCGTCGACCGCCGCGACGAGGCGCCGGCCGAGGTGCTGCGCACGCTGGGGGTCGCCGAGGAGGCGCTCAAGGCCGGCAACGATCTGCTGGCCAACGACATCGTCTACCGCGCCATGCGGCGCGGCCTCAGTCATCCCGACCTGCACTACCTGCGGGTGATCACCCTCGCCAATGTCGGCAGCACCGATCTCGCGCTGCGGCAGTTCCAGGACCTGGCGCCGCCGGAGGAGTCGCGCGATCTGCGCTGGATCACCCTGCTCGGCCGCCTGCGCAAGGACGCGGCGCTGCGCAGTCGCGGCGGCGGACGCCGCCCCTATCTCGACGCGGCGGAAGCCTACCTGCAGGCCTGGCAGCGCTTCGGTGGCGCCTACGCGGCGGTCAACGCCGCCACCCTGTTCATGCTGGCGCACGAGCACCGGCAGGGTCGGCGCATGGCCGAGCGCGCCCTCAGCGCGCTGGCGGCGGAGCACCCGACCAGCGAGCCGGTGGAGCGCTACTTCCGCGCCGTCACCCGCGCCGAGGCGACCCTGATGCTGATGGACATCGACCGCTGCCAGGCCAGTCTGCGCGAGGCCAACCTGCTGCTGCCGGGCGATCTGCAACGGCGCAGCGGCACCCTGCGCCAGCTGCGCCGCCTGTGCCAGGAACTGGGCGTGGACCCGAGCCTGCTCAGCACCCTGCACGTGCCGCCGCTGATCCTGCTGCGCCGGATCGGCGCCGCCGATCCCGGCCAGGCACTGGAGAGCAATGACTTCGAGCTACCGGCGCTGCCGGCGCACGCGACGCTGTTCGCCGGCCTCTGCGATCCCTATGACCTGCGACTCTGCGAACGCCTGCAGGCCGCAGGGCACCGCTTGCATGTCGCCACCCCGTACCGGCCCGAGCGCCTGCTGGAAGCCTGCCGACAGCGCCTGGGCGCGGCCTGGGGCGAGCGCCTGGAACGCTGCCTGGCGTCGGCGGTGGAGGTGTTCTCCGGGCGCGGCTTCCTGCCCGAGGAACTGGCCTGGGCCGCACGCCATGTCACCGAGCGCATGCTCGGCCTGTCCCTGCTCAGCGCCGGCCGCTTCGGCGGCAGCTATCGCATCATCGAGATGGGGCCCGGCATGCCACCCCGGGAGCTGTCGGCGCTCGACGATCCGCGCCGGCGCGCCGCGCAGGCACTGGCCCAGATCGGCGCCGCCGAGCCGGCCGCGCCACCGCCCGCGGGGCGGCGCATGGTCGGCCTGATCTTCGCCGACTTCGCCGGCTTCCAGCGCATCGAGGACCCGGACCTGCCGCGCTTCTGGAACACCATCATGCGCGCCATCGCGCAGATCCTGGAGCGCCAGGGCGAGGCGATCCTGCTGCGCCAGACCTGGGGCGATGCCCTGCACGTGGTCACCACCGACGCCAGCACCACCGCGCGGGTGATGGCCGAGATCCAGTACTACATGAGCTTGCACCAGCTGAAGCAGGACAGCGGCCTGGGCGCGCTGCAGCTGCGCATCGCCGGCCACTACGCACCGGTGTTCGAGAGCAGCGATCCGATCAGTCGCAGCCGCACCTACTACGGCAGCCAGCTGTCGCTCACCGCGCGGGTCGAGCCGGTGACGCCGCCGGGCGGCATCTATGCCACCGAGGCGCTGGCCGCCCAGCTCGCCATCGAGGCGCCCGATCACTACGTCTGCGAATACGTCGGCGAACTGGAACTGGCCAAGCACTTCGGCGCCTACCGGCTGTACTCGCTGCATCCGCTGCGGGGCTGAGCGGGCCCGGCGCCGGCAGTGGTCGAGGCCGCTCGCTGCCGCCAACTCCGCTGCCCGCCGCCTTTTGGCGGCAACGAGTGGCCGGCGGCGACCGGGCGAGCCGGCAAAGGCCTAAGCTGCGCGCGTCCACCGGCCCCGCTCGCACCTTGAAACCCGCAAATCCCACCTGGCTGGGCCAGTTCTCGATCAACGCCAAGCTGGCGGCGATGGTGGCGGTGTTCCTGGGCGTGCTCGGTTCGGTGATGGGGCTGGCCCTGCTCAGCTTCAGCGTGCAGTCCGGCGTGCGCGCCTATGTCGGCGGCGAGGGCCTATGGTCGAACGGCCAGAAGGATGCCACTTATGCCCTCACCCGCTACCTGCGCAGCGGCGAGCCGCGCGACTACCGCGCCTTTCAGGAGGCCATCGCGATTCCGCTCGGCGACCGTGCCGCGCGGCTGGAGATGGAGCAGCCGGTCCCTGATCCCGCCGTGGTCGAGCGCGGCTTCGTCGCCGGTGGCATCGCCGCCGCCGACGTGCCGGACATGATCTTTCTGTTCCGCCACTTCCAGCAGCTGGCCTTCTTCGCCGACGCGGTCGAGGTCTGGCGCCAGGCCGAGCGCTATGTGCTGGAGCTGCTCGACTGCGGCCAGCAGCTGCACGCGCTGATCGAGTCCGGCAGCCTGGACCCAGCCCGCCGGCAGCAGTTCGCCGAACGCATCCAGCGCATCAACTCCCTGGTGACGCCGCTGGAGCAGCGCTTCTCCAGCGTGCTCGGCGAGGGCGCGCGGGAAACCCAGGCGCTGCTGCTGACCAGCGTGCTGGTGATCTCCGGCCTGATACTGACCTTCGGCCTCTGGGCCTGCTGGCGCATCGCGCTGGATCTGCGCGCCAGCATCGCCGGCCTGCGCGAGGGCGCCGAGCGTTTCGCCGGTGGCGATCTGGACTACCGCATCCCGCGCCGCTCCGCCGACGAGCTGGGCGAGCTGAGCAGCGCCTTCAACACCATGGTGGCGGCGCGGCGCGACGCCGAGCGCGAGTTGCTCGATGCCCATGCCTTCAGCGACCTGGTGATGGAGAACGCCACCAACGCCATCTACGCGCTCGATACCCAGGGCCGCTTCACCCTGGTCAACCGCCGCACCTGCGAAATCAGCGGCTATGCGCGCGAGGCCCTGCTCGGCCGGCATTTCGGCGCCCTGATCCATCCCGACTCCCTGCCAGCGCTGAACCTGCGCTACGCCGCGATGATCCGCGGCGAGGGGCCGATCCTGCACTACGAGGTGCCGCTGGCGCGTCCTGACGGCACCCGGGTCTACATCATGTTCAGCACGGCGGCGCTGGAGCGGGATGGCGTCATCGTCGGTGCCGTCGGCGCCGCCGAGGACATCACCGAACGCCGTCGCGCCGACGCCGAGCTGCTGGCGCGCGCCGAGGAGCTGGCCCGCTCCAACCGCGAGCTGGAGCAGTTCGCCTACGTCGCCTCCCACGATCTGCAGGAGCCGCTGCGCACCGTTTCCGGCTTCGCCGAGCTGCTGGCCCGCCGCTACCAGCAGCAACTGGGGCCGGAAGCCGACGAGTACATCGGCTTCATCACCACCGGCGTGCGGCGGATGAAGAGTCTGATCGAGGACCTGCTCAGCTACTCCCGGGTCAGCCGCGAGCCGCGAGCCGCCAGCGAGGTCGACCTCAACGCGCTGCTGGCGGCCGCCAAGGCCAACCTGCATGCCGCCATCAGCGACAGCGGCGCCAGCGTCCACAGCGAGCGCCTGCCCAGCCTGCGCGCCGACCCGGCACAGCTCACCCAGCTGTTCCAGAACCTGCTGGGCAATGCCCTGAAGTTCCGCACCGCCGAGCCGCCCCGGGTGGACGTCAGCGCGCGGCAGCTGGACGCCGCCTGGCAGCTGTCGGTGCGCGACCACGGCATCGGCATCGACCCGGCCGGGGCCGAACGCATCTTCGGCCTGTTCCAGCGTCTGCATACCCGCGACGAATATCCCGGCAACGGCATCGGGCTGACTATCTGCAAGAAGATCGTCGACCTGCACGGCGGCCGCATCTGGGCCGAGCCGGCCGCGCCCGGCACGGTGTTCCATTTCACCCTGCCCGATCAGCCGGCGTAAGGTGGGCGCGTGCCGACCACCCGCCTCGCCGCATGTCCACGCTGATCCCGCTGCTGCGCCGCCTGCCGGTCGCCAGTCCCTTGCCCTTCGACCTCAACAGCCGGCCGGTGCTGGCGCTGGACCTGAGCGAGCGCAACCCGCAGCTCACCGGCTTCGATCCGGGTGACACGCCGAGCTTCAGCGCCTGGGTACGCGCGCAACTCGGCGCCAGCGGCGCCGACTACGCGGCGGGTGGCTATGGCGAGGATCGCGGCCTCTACCGCATGAGCCGGCACTTCGATGGCGGCGGCGAGGAGCCGCGCAGCCTGCATCTGGGCATCGACCTCTGGCTCGCCGCCGGCACCGCCGTGCACTGCGTGCTTGCGGGCCGGGTCCACAGCCTGCGCGACAACGCGGTGTTCGGTGATTACGGGCCGACGGTC
Organism: Stagnimonas sp.; assembly: GCA_030696045.1. Taxonomy (GTDB): domain Bacteria; phylum Pseudomonadota; class Gammaproteobacteria; order Nevskiales; family Nevskiaceae; genus Stagnimonas. The sequence continues at coordinate 21,690 of JAUYNO010000088.1, forward strand.
ATCCTCGAACACGTATACGAGGGCGAGCGCTTTCACACGCTCTACGGCCACCTGGCGCGTCCGACGCTCGAGCGCCTGCGCCCGGGTCAGCCGCTCAGCGCCGGCGAGCTACTCGGCTGGCTCGGGGAGGAACAGGAAAACCTCGGCTGGCCACCGCACCTGCACTTCCAGATCATCCGCGACCTCGGCGGTCGCGAGGGCGACTATCCGGGCGTCTGCAAGCCTTCGGAGCAGGGGCAGTGGCTGGCCGGTTCGCCCGATCCCAACCTGCTGCTGCGCATCGCCGCGCTGGAGGCCCGCGCATGACGACGGTGCGAAGGGTCTCCGAAAGCGACGAGTACCTGACCGAGGAGCGCTGCCGCATTCTCGAACTCAGCAACGATCCCGACGACCCGGCGCTGTCCATCGCCCGCGCCCGGGTCGCGCCCGGCGTGCGCACCCGCTGGCACCGGCTGCGCGGCATCAGCGAGCGCTATCTCATTCTCGAAGGCGAGGGCCTGGTCGAGGTCGGCGAGGAGCCGCCGCAGCGGGTGGTGCCGGGCGACGTGGTGCTGATCGCGCCGATGCAGCGCCAGCGCATCACCAATCCCGGCCCCGGCGATCTGCTGTTCCTGGCGCTGTGCACGCCGCGTTTTGTCTGGGATGCCTACGAGGACATCGAACCGACGTTGTGAGCCTGCGGTCTAGGACGTATCGTGAATCGCCCCGCCTCAGCTGCCGCCATGCGCCCGCTCGCTCTCACACTCAGCCTTTCCGCCTCGCTGCTGCTCGGCGCCTGCGTCCACGACCGCGGCCGCTTCGTGAAGCCGGTCGCCACACCCGTCGCCGCCGATGCCGTGGATGCCGACGCGGCGCGCTTCGAGGACGGCTACCTGCGCGTCTTCGTCAGCTCCAACCTCGACGCCAATGGCCGCGCGCTGGATTTCGGCAAGGAGACCGAGCGGCCGGCGATGTTGCTGATCTCGGCCCGCTTCGGTAAGGGCACCGTGGCCAGCTTCGCCGCCGATGCCGATCCGGAAATCCCGGTGCTGCTGTACGACGTGCAGGCCGGCAAGACCGTGTCCTCGGTGGTCGACAACGCCCTGCTCAGCGAGGGCCTGCTGGTCGACCCCGAGTCGCTGTCGAAGTCGCCGCACCTGCAGATCGTGGTACGCGGGGTGCCGGGCGACAAGGCGCGCTGGGTGACCCACCTGCTGCAGCTCGCCACCTCCGAACCGATCCTGAAGATCGGCCTCAACTTCGCACCGGGCGGCGCGGCGGTGAGCGCGCTCAGCACCCGGCTGGGCGAGTTGCTGAGCGAGGAGATCAAGACCAGCAACAAGCCCTGGGAGGAAAAGACCCTGCTCGGCCTGCGCGCCGACCAGGGCCTGTCGGCGCTCGACGGCCGCCAGTTCGTGGTGCTGCTCAATTCCACCGACGCCACCGCCCTGCAGGCGCCCTCGCCCGACCTGCGCCGCTGCGAAGCCGGCCGGTCGCCGACCGGGCTGTGCGAACTCGGCGGCGCACCCTGGACACCGGCCGCCGCCTATGTGCGCTTCGAGCTCGACGTCAGCGACTACCGCTCGGTGAAGGACTTCATCGGCACCGCGCTGTCCTGCGAGGCCGACGAGGGCAGCTGGAGTGGATACCGCGCCCTGATCGGCTCCGGCCAGCTGGCGCGCAAGCAGACCCAGTACGAGCGCCAGCTGCTGGCTCGCGGCGAACTGCTGCTGTCGATCCGCCGCGCCAGTGCCGACAGCAGCTCGCCGCCCTGGGCCGGGCGTCTGCTGCACTACGCCCAGCAGGCGGCGCTGCTGCCGACGCCGGGCGATGCCTACTGGGTCGCGCATTTCCGCGACAGCGCCAAGGCGCTGGATGCCTGCGTGCGCCTCGCCGCGCTGCGCGGGCAGTCACGCTACGCCACGCTCTGGGACCAGGCTTATGCGCTCTATGCACGGGCGCCGGCCTATGCGAGCTGGACTACCGCGCTGACCGACCAGGCCAGCGCCGAGTCGCCCGCGCTACAGGATGCCGAGCGCGAACTGGCGGCGACCAACCGCCTGCTGGCACTGGAGGAAGTGCGTGGTCTGGACCGGCAGAGCCTGGACAGTCTGGGTGGCCTGGCCACCCAGTTGCAGCTGATGTTGCGGCCAGCCTATGAGCGCATTGCGCGGCGGTTGCTGGACGCAGTCGAGCCGGCGGCCAGCGGGCCGCAGCAGTTGGAGCGGCTGGCGGCGGAGACTGCCTGTACGGAATGCGCGGCGGCGCTGCGGGTGGCGGCGGGCGAGCTGCGCGTGCGGCTCATGCCGCCACCGGCCCCGGTGGAAGCGGCCGCGCCAGTCGCGCCCGCCCCTGAGCTGGCCCCACCGGGCTAGCCCCGTAGGGCGCATTCCATGCGCCGGCACAACTTGCGATCTCGCCGAACACCCCGGCGCATGAAATGCGCCCTACGAGGGGTGCGCACTCGGCCGAGCTGCTCGCCTGCTAGCGCCTGCGTCGCCGCGCCATCAGCAGCAGCAAGGGCAGCAGCCCCAGCCCCAGCGCACCACCGCCACCCGAGGACGAGTCGCCGGACGAACCGCCGCCGCCAAGCTGGGTCCGCGCCAGCGGCGCCGTCACCGGACTGACCTGATCCGCCTCGGCGGCACTGGCAACCTCAACCGTGCCTGCCTGCGCGCCCTTGAGTAGCAGCGTCACCGTCCAGCTCTCGCCCGGCGCCAGCGTCGGATGGCTGAAAGAAACCACGCCGGCTGGCGTCGTCTCCGCCGGCGCCTCGGACGCGGATTCCAGACTCAGCCCGGCCGGCAACGTCAGCTTCAGCAGCGCCGTGCTCACGTCGATCTTGCCGGCCGCAGGCTGGGTCACGGTCAGCACCAGCGGATATACCGCACCGACCGCGGCGCTGGCCGGCGCCGTGGCCAGCAGCTGCAACTGCGGCCGCGCCAGCACCGCCGCCAGGGCGTCGATGCGGCCATAACCGAAGATGTTGTTGGGGATGGTCGCGGCATCGGTGCCACCGCAGGTGGCGGCCGTGTTGCTGGTGGCGACATTGGGGTTGGCGGTGCGCTCGATCAGGGTCCGGATATCGGCGACGCGGCCAATCAGGCGCGGCTCGGCGGACATGATCAGGGCCACCATGCCGGCGACGTGCGGGCCGGCCATGCTGGTGCCGCTGATGCTGTTGTAGTCGCCGTCATTCCAGGACGATCGGGTATCGACGCCGGGCGCGGTGACGTTCGGCTTCAGTCGCATCGAGCCGTCGGTCAGCACCGGGCCGAGGCTGGAAAAGCCGGCCATCTCGTCGCTGACATCGCTGGCGCCGACCGAGAACGAGGACTCGTAGACCGCCAGCGGGAAGGCGACGGTCGAGCAGACACCGTCGTTGCCGTCATTGCCGGCCGACACCACCTGCACCTGGCCGGCGGCGTAGATGGCATCGTTGGTGGCCTGCAGCAGCGGCGGCACGCAGGCTTCCAGACAGCCCCAGGAATTGCTGATGACGTCCGGCGCCATGGCCGGATCGGCGGCGTCCGGTTCTCCGTTCGGGTACGGCGCCAGCTGCCACTCCATGCAGTCCATGTAGGTCGGCACGGTGCCGACGCCGAGCACCGGGTCGAGCAGGGAGCGGCAGGCCATCCACTTCGCTTCCGGCGCGACACCGACCTGATTCTCGCCTCCGTCGTAGCCGACCATGGTGCCGGTGGTGTGGGTGCCGTGGCCGTTGGAGTCGCAGGGCACGACCGGATCGGTGCAGAACAGGTCGGCGGCGCCGAAGGCATTGCGCCAGTTGTAGGCATGGCTGGCGGTAGTGCCGTCCCAGCCGCGATAGTTGTTCTTGAGCGCCGGGTGATCCCACATCACGCCGACGTCGTGGTCGCCGACCACCACGCCCTGGCCCCGGAAACCCAGGGCCCAGACCTGCGGCGCATTGATCAGCTGCACGCCGGCCTCGGCGTGGTCGCCCAGCGCCTTGGCGAGGTTGAACAGCTCCGGTGACTTCGCCGCCTTGGGCGCGGCGCCCAGCGGCAGTTCGCGATGGCGGGCGATGGTGGGCGGCAGCATTTCCGGCAGCCGGGTCTCGATGCGGTAGAGCTGGGTGACTTCCGGCAGCAGCGACAGCGCCTGCAGATCGGCGAGGCTGCCACCGCTGACGGTGATGGCGTTGGCGATCCAGAACGCGCGATGTTCGAGTCCGCGCTCGCGCAGTTTCGACAGCGCGCCGGCCTGGCTGCGCCGGGCCGCCGCCTTGAGCGCGGCCATCACCACCCGGCCCTTGTCGGCGCGGGTCTTCTCGGCGGCGGCGGCGGACAGGTCCGCCTGCTCGCCGAACCAGATCAGGAAGTCCGAACGCCCGGCCTGCTGCACCGCCGAGAGCAGACCCGGATCGATCTTGGCCGTCGAGGCCTGGGCCAGTCCGCCACAACCCGCCGTGAGCATCAGGATCGCGACACACCGCACCACCAGCTGCTGAATCTTCATACCTCACTCCCCAAGTAATGAACGCCGCGCGCTCATGGGCGCGATGGGCTGCGGACAGGCACGGAACGCGCCAAACTCCGGCAAGATAGGGCAACGAATAGCCGCCAATGCGGTAGACCTTAGGGGACCCCATGCAGATCGACAAGAGCAAACCGGTGCTGGTCACCGGCGGCAACGGCTACATCGCCTCCTGGCTGGTGAAATACCTGCTGGAGGACGGCGTCGATGTGCACGCCACCGTGCGCGATCCCGACAACCGGGCGAAGGTCGGCCATCTGCTCAAGGCGGCGCAGGGCGCCAAGGGCAAGCTGACGCTGTTCAAGGCCGACCTGCTGCGCGAGGGCGCCTTCGACGCTGCCATGCAGGGCTGCGAACTGGTGTTCCACACCGCCTCGCCCTTCGTCATCAAGGGCCTGAAGGACGCCCAGAAGGACCTGGTCGACCCGGCCGTGAACGGCACCCGCAACGTGCTGGAGGCCGCCAACCGCATCGCCAGCGTCAAGCGCATCGTGCTCACCGCCAGCGTGGTGTCGATCTACGGCGATGCCGTCGACATGAAGACCGCCGGGCTCAAAGCCTTCACCGAGGCGCAGTGGAACACCACCAGCTCGGTCGCGCACCAGCCCTACAACTATTCCAAGGTCGCCGCCGAACGCGCCGCCTGGGAGATCGCCAAGCCGCAGTCGCGCTGGGACCTGCTGACCATCAACCCCGGCCTGGTGCTCGGCCCCTCGCTGAGCACCGCCAGCGACTCCGCCAGCCTCGCCACCCTCAAGGAACTGGCCGACGGCACCATGATGACCGGCGTGCCGAAGATGGAATTCGGCGTGGTCGATGTCCGTGACGTCGCGCTCGCTCACATCAAGGCCGGCTACACCCCGGGCGCCAGCGGGCGCCACATCGCGGTGGCGCGCTCGGCGACCATGTGGGAGATCGTGCAGATACTGAAAGCGCGCTTCGGCGGCGGCTACCGCTGGCCGATGATGGTCGCGCCCAAGCCCATCGTCTGGCTGATCGCGCCGACCCAGGGCATCACCCGCAAATTCATCAGCACCAATGTCGGCTGGCCGCTGAAGTTCGACAACAGCTACACCCGCAAGGACCTGAGCATGGAGTTCCGGCCGCTGGAGACCACCCTGGTGGAGAACTTCCAGCAGATGCTCGACGACGGTGTGCTCAAGCCACGCTAACCTTTTCCAGGCCCAGGTCATGAACCGTCTCCTCGTCCTCGCCGGCCTCTGCGCCGCCCTGCTCAGCGGCTGTGCGGCCGCGCCCAAGTCGGAGTCCTATTTCTACCCCGACCAGGTGCGCGACACCGAACTCGCCTTCGCCCGCACCATGGCCGCGCGCGACCATGCCGCCTTCAGCCGCTTCATCGCCGAGGACGCGATCTTCTTTGACGGGGATCGCGCCATCCGCGGCAAGGCCCGCATCGCCGAGAGCTGGAAGCCGTATTTCAGCGAACCGCAGGCGCCGTTCTCCTGGGGCCCTTCGGTGGTGCAGGTGCTGGATACCGGCAACCTGGCCCTGACCAGCGGCCCGGTGTTCGACCCCGCCGGCAAGCTGATCGGCCGCTTCAACTCGATCTGGCGGCAGGAAGCGCCGGGGGTCTGGCGGGTGGTGTTCGACAAGGGCAGCGAGGTCTGCAACTGCGCGCCGCGCATCGAGACGCAGATTCCGCTGGCGCAGGACCTGCCGCCAATGGCACCGCCAGTGCCGATTGCGCCGGAAACGCCGGCCGGCTCCGAAAGTCCAGAGCAGCCGCTGCCGGCGGTGACCGGAAACTAGCCCTCTGGCATCGCCGGCTCGGTGGCTGGCGGCGGCAGGGTCTCATCGACCGGCGGCGGGTCGACCGGCAGCGGCTGGGGCGCGGGCGCATCGGGCTCGACCGTTGTGGGTTCGGGCGCTAGGGGTTCCGGCGCGGCGGGCTCGCCCGTCTGGTCGCCGTCCGGTTCCAGCCCCGGTGGCGGCTCCGGCTCTTCCACCGGCACGGCGCGGCGGCCATAGCCCATCTGTCCCAGCACCCAGCCGGCGCGCTTCTGCACGTAGCGGCCGGGCTTGCTGGCGCTCCAGCGCCGGGGGCTGGGCAGCACCGCCGCCAGTCGTGCTGCCTCGGCCGCGGTCAGTCGCGCCGCCGGCTTGTGGAAGAAGCTCTGCGCCGCCGCTTCGACGCCGTAGATGCCGGGCCCGAACTCGGCGATGTTGAGATAGACCTCAAGAATCCGGTCCTTGCCCCAGATCTGCTCCAGCAGCACGGTGTAGACCGCCTCGATGCCCTTGCGGAAGTAACCACCACCCGACCACAGGAACAGGTTCTTGGCGGTCTGCTGGCTGATGGTGGAGGCGCCCCGGGTGCGCTTGGATTTCTTGTTGTGCGCCAGCGCTTTTTCCATCGCCTCGAGATCGAAGCCGGAATGGAGGGGGAATTTCTGGTCCTCGGCGGCGATCACCGCCTGCCCGGCCACTTTCGCGATCCGGCTCATCGGCACCCACTGGTACTGCACTGGCTTTACCGGGCTTTGCAGCATGAAGGCCGTGGTCGGCGGTGGCAGCCACTTGAGCAGCAGCACCGGCAGCGGGAACACCAGCAGCAGGGCCAGCAGCGGCAGCCAGAGCCAGCAGCGGCGACGGGATTTCTTTCTTCGGGGCATGGCGACTGCCGGGGGCGTGGAGGGAGGCGGCGGCGGCGCGGGCGGCAAGCCGCCCTGGTCCAGCGAGGGCTCGCGGCGCGGCGGCGGGTTCAAAGGCCGACCCAGGCGCGAAGCTCGGCCTCGTGGACGCGCACCAGGCGCCGGCCCTCGTTGATGGCCTCGCCGGCGCGGTGGAAGTCCATCAGGGCGAAGTCCTCCAGGTGCGGGATCAGCGTCACCTCCGGCGGGTCGCCGGCCATGCGGCTGCGGGTGATGCGGTCCTGCATGATGTTGACGCTGGAGGCGATGACATCGAAGAAGCTGGGGTTGCGGCCATCGCCCTCGAAGCGCGCCATGACCTTGCTCCAGAAGCTGCGCTCCGGCGCCTCGTTCTTGTCGCTGGCCTCGCGCTGCGCCTCCTCGCGGCCGGCCAGCGACAGGTGGGCGCCGACCAGCTGGGCGTTGAGATTGACCGCGATCACCACCTCCGCACCCAGCGCCCGGCAGGCCGATACCGGCACCGGATTGACCAGGCCGCCGTCGAGCATCCAGCGGTCCCGGTACATCACCGGCGAGAACACGCCGGGCAGCGCGCAGGAGGCGCGCGCGGCGGTGAGCACCGGGCCCTTGTCGATCCAGATCTCGCGGCCGCTGCGCATGTCGGTGGCGACGCTGACAAAGCGCTGATCGAGGCTTTCGATGTCGGGATTGAGATGGTGCTCGTGAAAGAAGCCAAAGAGTTTTTCGCCCTTCATCACCCCGCCCGAGAGCGTGAAGTCCATCAGGCCCACCACGTCGCGCACGGTGAGCTTGCCGACCCACTCGGCGAATTCCTGGATCTGGCCGCTGACATAGACCGCGCCAACCAGCGCGCCCACCGAAGTGCCGGCCACCACCTGCGGCCGTATGCCCATCTCCTCGAGTTCCAGGATCACGCCGATATGCGCCCAGCCGCGCGCCGAGCCGCTGCCCAGGGCCAGGCCGACCACCCGGGCAGGCTGCGCGGCGACGCCGGCCGCCGCGATGACGGCCACGGCCTTGGGGTCGGCCTTGGGCTTGGGCTTGGCTTTCGGTTTGGCGATGACCTTGCCGGGCGTGCTCATGAGGCGCCCGGGGCTTCCTGGTCCAGCTTGTGCTTGAGCTTCTCCAGCCGGCGCCGGTAGAAGCGCGCCAGCAGGCGCAGGGACGGCCCGGGCAGCAGCGCGGTCGCCCACCAGAAGCCCAGTGCCAGTGCCGGCGCGTGGCGGGCGCGGCGACTGGCCACGGCCTCGGTGATCCAGCCGGCGGCCTCGGCGACCTCCATCTGCGGCAGGTACTTGTAGACCGCCGTCGGCGCCGTCATCGCGGTCTTCACCAGCGGGAAATTGATGGCGGTGACGTGCAGCCCTTTATCGGCCAGCTCGATGCGTAGCGAACGCGAAAAGGCATCCAGCGCCGACTTGCTGGCGAGGTAGGCGGCGAAGCGCGGCGTGGTCATCAGCGCAGCGACGCTGGAGACATTGATCACCTGCCCGCCGCCGCCCGCCAGCAGCCGTGGCAGCAGGCCCAGAGTCAAGCGCACCGGCGCCAGGTAGTTGAGCTGCATGGTGCGTTCGAAGTCGTGCGGGCGGTCGATGCTCTCCAGCAGCGGCCGCCGGATCGAGCGGCCGGCGTTGTTGACCAGCACGTCGAGCTTGGGCCAGTCGGCGCTCAGCCGCGCGACCAGGGCGTCGATCTCGGCGGCTTCGGCGAGATTGGCGGGATAGCTGCGCGCCGCGCCACCGGCCGCCTGGATATCGGCCTGGACGCGGGCCAGCTCGTCGGCACGCCTTGCCACCAGGCAGACCGTCGCACCGCGCGCCGCCAGCTGCTTCGCGGCCTCCTCACCGATGCCGCTGGAGGCGCCGGTGATGACGATGACTTTGTCGCGGTAGGCGGATGCGGAGGGCATGGGGGACAGGGCGAGGGAAATGGGGTGAGCGCAGCCTGTGCGGATGGGCGCCAAGTTTCAAGCACCCACGAGACCACAATTAGAAGGCGCACGGCCATTCCCCTCTCCCCTCGTGGGAGAGGGCGTCTGGCCTAAGCGGGACTGACCCAATGTCAGTCCCGCCCAAAGCCAGACGCGGGGAGAGGGGGCGCGCCAAAGGCGCGTGGAGCCAGTCAATGAAATCGATCCGCGCAACAGCAACGCAGCTGACGCTGCGCCCCCTCTCCCCTACCCCTCCCCCACGAGGGGGGAGGGGAAATCCAAGAGCTACTTCTTCTTCGGCGCCGCCAGGCCGCGCCGTTCCAGCAGCGGCTGGATATCGGCATCGCGGCCGCGGAACTCGCGGAACAGCTGCATGGCGTCGGCGCTGCCGCCGCGCGACAGCAGCTTGGCGCGGAACCAGTCGCCGTTGTCGCGGCG
>JAUYNO010000019.1 GCA_030696045.1 Stagnimonas sp.
GAATGCATTTTCCGTTCACCCGACGCAAGCACTCCACGCCGCCCCCACCCAACGCGGTGGCAGCGCCCCTACTTGCCGGTGGTCTCGCCCGACCCCGGCGCGGCGCGCAGCACCCCTGGCGGCGTGACGATGCCCTTGCGGAGGATCGCCGCCTTGGCGGCCTCGGTGCGCTCCCAGGTCTGCAGATAGGCCTCGGCGGAGTTGAACAGGTCGCGCATGTCCTGCGGCGTGCCTTCCAGGCGCATTTCCTGCACGAAGTCGCTCATCATTCCGTAGTGGGCATTGCCGTCGAGATCCTGGCTCCAGGTGCGACCGGCACCGCTGGCGTCACGTTCCTCCGGCTGCTTGAACACCACGCCGGTCTTGCCGGCGAAGTCCGGCAGGCTGCTGAAGGGCTCGCCGGTGAACAGCGTGAACGGGTACTTCACTTCCTTGCCGTCGGCGACATCACCGCGCGGGCCCTCCTGGCCGGAGAGACCGTCGGTGTCGGTGCCGAAGCCGAAGCCAAACAGGTAGGTGTTGCCGGCCTGCTCGGAGATCGCGCGGGTCTCGGCCAGATCGTTGCGGAAGCCGCGGATGCTCCCGACACTCGGATAGAGAAAGCCGCCGTTCCTCAGCATGCGCTGCGCCTGGTCGACGCTGGTGCCGCCGAAGGTTCCGTGGGTGGACACGAAGGGATAGACCGGGTCCTGCGCTTCGGCCAACTCCAGCGCCTGCGTCTTCATCTCCATGGTCAGGTGGTCGATGTTGAAGAGGATGCCGCTCTGCATGATCAGCTGGTAGGCGTAGAGCCCAATCGGGGTCAGCCAGCGCGCATTGCACTGGTTCTGCGCCGGGTAGCAGGCGAGCGTGCCGCCGGGGCGGCCGCCCTGGCCGACGAAGGGACACAGCGGCGCCGGCGGGCCGAAGTTCTGCATGATCGAACCACCGGAATCACCCCAGAGATAGCCGGTGAAGCCGGGCGTGAGGTTCTCCTCCGGGCAGTTGTACGTGGTCCAGAACTCGCCGGTCGGGTTTTCGCCGGTAGGCGTGAACGGGCCGGCTGGGCTGCCGAAGGGAATGCCGCCGGAATTCTCCCGATTGCCAAGGTTGAGGAACAGGCCGTCGAAGATGCCGTTGCCGCCAAAGGCGTTGTCGAACTCGTGAATGGTGATCAGTTCGCGCACGCCAAGCCCGACCATTTCGTCGAGCTGGGTCTTGATCTCGTTGGGCGCCCCGGTCTCGGTCATCGCGCAGCCGTAGCTGTTCTCGGTGGCGCCGCTGCCGGTCTCCTCGAACGGCTCCTGGCTGCGCAGCGGGTTGTAGCGGATCTGGCAGTCGAACAGGTTGGACACCTCGATGCCCAGCACCACCGCCAGCTTGCCGTCGGCGATCTTGGCGCGCGCTTCGGCCGGCGTCAGCACAATCTGCAGAAAGCCCTTGCCACGCCCGCCGTACTGGCCGTCGATGTAGTCCTGCAGCGCGTACATGGTGCCGATCTGCCGGCGCGCGCTGTTCATCTCGTTGCAGTCCAGCGCCGGCGTGCCGGAAGCGGTGCGCTGTAGCTCGCACAGCGTGCCGTTCTCCACCACCTCGTTGGACATGATGCGCAGGCCGCTCTTCCAGGCCCGCTCGATCCACTTCCAGTAGATCGCGCGGTGGGTCAGGGCATCGCGCGAGGGCCATTCACTGAAGGTCGGCCAGCCGTCGGTGGCGTGACCGTCGGTATCGTTCTGGAAGGCAATGCCGATGAAGTCCTTGATGCCCTGCGGGCCGTGCGTGGCCTGGCAGTTGTCGAGCGCGTGGGTGACGCCGAACTTGTGGAACACCGAGCCGTGCGAGGCGCCGCCGAGGAAGGTGCTGGCGCTGGTGTGCACGTGCACGTCGGCCATGCCGAGCACGCGGCCGTCGCTGGTGGTGCCCTTGAAGGTCTCGCCCTCGGTGTTGTCGTGCGCTTCCGGGAACGGGGTGCAGCCGGTGACCGCTTCCAGGTGGAAGCGCTGGCTGGCGGCCTCGCTGGCGGCGGCGACCGTCAGCGCGCCGGTGCCGGCCGCGGTCAGCCGGCTGCCGCTGGCGGAGGCCAGGGTGAAGAAGTCGGCGAGGGTGTTGGGATCAACGAAGTTGCGATAGGCCGTGAGCGTCGCCGCGTCGGGGGCGACGTCATAGGCGGGTGCCGCCGGATACACCGTGCTATCGCCATCGGCCAGCAGCTTGAAGATGGCGGTGTCGGTGGCACTGGCCAGCGCCACCGTGTTGACCGTCGCCGCGCCGTTGACCAGGCTGCCGTTGCGGGCATACAGCAGGTAGTCGCCCAGCGCAGCCGGCTTCATATAGAACGGCTCGGCATCGCCGACCTTGCTGGCAGAGGCCGCGAAGCCGGTGCCGGACGCCGCAACGTACTTGCCGCTGTCCTTCGACACCAGGGCGACACAGCGGTTGGCGAAGTCATAGCGGCTGCGCTTGGCGCCGGGGTCCACGCCCGGGTCCGGTGTCACCGGCACGGCGCCGTCGGCCGGCGCCCGTGAATTGCCGCAGGCGGACAGCAACAGGCTGGCGAACGCCAGGGCCAAGGCGGTGCTAAGGGGGTGCCGCATGGGAATCTCCGTATCGCAAGGTCCGGCCTTGTCGTCGTAATCGGCCGGTAACGGCGGCATGGTAGGCGCAAGCCGTCGCAGTGCCTATGGTAAAAACGCGCCCGCAGCCTTCACGGCCCCTCACCCGAGACCGCCGCATGACCAGGATCGCGTATGCCCTGCGGTGAGTCGCGGATCGCCCCGCCGGGCCTCCCGCGCGCGGTGCTGCCGCTGCTGCTGGCGTGCCAGTCGCCGGCGGCGTCGGCGCACTCCTTCGGCCAGCTCTACAGCCTGCCGGTACCGTTCTGGCTCTATGCCTGGGGTGCGACCGCGGCGCTGCTGCTGTCCTTCCTCGCCGCCGCCTACTTCCTGACCGCGCCGGCCAGGACCAGCACGCCCTGGCAGCGCGAGCTCGGCGACCATCCCCTCGCCCGCCTGCTGGTCGGCCGCCCGCTGCTGGCCCTGCTGCGCCTTGCCAGCCTCGTGTCGCTGGGCCTGTGCATCGCCACCGGCTTCTGGGGCAACACCAATCCCTATGCCAACTTCAACATGACGCTGTTCTGGATCGTCTTCCTGCTCGGCTTCGGCTGGCTGACGGCCCTGATCGGCAACTGGTATGCGCTGATCAACCCCTGGCGCCTGCTGGCGGACACCCTGGGGCGGCTCTGGCCGCGCTACCAGCGCGGGTTCCTGCGCTATCCGACGCGCCTCGGCATCTGGCCGGCGCTGCTGCTGTATCTGCTCTTCATCGGCGTCGAGCTGTTCGGGCACGGCACGCCGCTGCGGCTGGCCTGGCTGCTGCTGGGCTACACCGCGCTCAACCTGCTGGGTGCCGGACTGATCGGGCGACGCGACTGGTTCGCGCGCTGCGAGTTCTTCTCGATCTGGTTCCGCCTGGTGGCGCTGATGGCGCCGGTGGAACTGCGGGAAACACAGGACGCCGGCGCGGCGCACCCGACCGTGCGCATCGTCCTGCGCGCTCCCTTCGCCGGCCTGCTACAGACGCGTGCCGCGGGCTGGGGCGAGCTGCTGTTCGTGCTGTTCATGCTGTCTTCGACCGCCTTCGACGGCATCCACGAGACCCTGCCCTGGAAGCGCCTGTTCTGGGGCGATTTCTACCAGCTGCTCAAGCCCTGGGTCGGCGACAACGTGCTCGCCGCCGTGCCGGTGCTACAGCCCTGGTTCCTGCTCTGGCAGAAGTGCGCGCTGCTGCTGTCGCCGCTGCTGTATCTCGTGGTGTACCTGCTGTTCGTGCAGCTGTCGCGCTGGGCCGCCGGCAGCCGGCACTCGCTGAAGGAACTGGCACTGCGCTACGCCTACCCGCTACTGCCGATCGCGCTGGTCTACCACCTCAGTCACTACTGGACGCTGATCCTCAGCCAGGGCGTGAAGATCCTGGCGCTGATCTCCGACCCCTTCGGCCGTGGCGCCAACTGGTTCGGCACCGCGCACTGGTTCCAGACCACGATCATCCCGGACATGGCCTGGGTCTGGCACACCCAGGTCGCGCTGATCGTCGCCGGCCATGTCGCCAGCGTGGTGGTCGCGCATCTCGTCGCGCTGCGGACCTTCGGCTCGGCGCGCGCCGCCACGCTCAGCCAGCTGCCGATGCTGGCACTGATGGTGCTGTTCACGGCGGCGGGTTTGTGGATCCTGGCGCAGCCGATTCAGACGGGGATTTAGGGCGACCCGCGCGGAGCACCAAGTTGCGCGGCGGATCCCCGCATTGCTCGCGCCCGCTCCCACCCAAGGGAGCAGGTTTCCTGATAATTCACCATCAACCCATCCCTGCGAGGAATCCCCATGAGCCAAGTCCCGCCCACGGACTACCTGCAATCCGCCGCCCGCTGGTTTGGTCGCGGCGCCGAGCTGCTGAGCAAGAGCGAGCGCAAGGCGCTGAGCCATGCGGCGCGCCGGCTGCCGCTCAACACCGATCCCAACCAGATGCTCGACGAGCAATCGAGCTTCGGCGAACGACTGGCCGACCGGGTGGCGAGCTTCGGCGGCTCCTGGACCTTCATCATGATCTTCGGCGGCGTACTGCTGGGCTGGACCCTGCTCAACACCGAGATCCTGGGCGCGACCGCCTTCGATCCCTTTCCCTACATCTTCCTCAACCTGATGCTGTCGATGCTGGCAGCGGTGCAGGCACCGGTGATCCTGATGAGCCAGAACCGGCAGTCGGCGAAGGACCGACGCATGGCCGCGCACGACTACGAGGTAAACCTGAAGGCGGAGATCGAGATCATGGCGCTGCACGACAAGCTCGATGCCCTGCGCAACGAGCAGCTGTCGGCGCTGCTGCGCAAGCAGCAGGAGCAGATCGAGTTGCTGACGCGGCTGCTGGAGGAACGGCGCTAGCGGTAAGGCCCCCACTCTGACCCTCCCCCGCTGGCGGGGGAGGGAACTCGATACGACTAGATCGCCAGCGCCTCGCGCTGGGCCTGCATCAGCTGGCGGATGCCGAGGGTGGCGAGGTCGAGCAGCTGGTCGAGTTCCTCGCGGCGGAAGGCGTGGCCTTCGGCGGTGCCCTGCACTTCGATGAACTGGCCGGCCTCGTTCATCACCACGTTCATGTCGCACTCGCAGGCGCTGTCCTCGACATAGTCGAGATCCAGCACCGGCGTGCCCTTGCAGATGCCGACGCTGACCGCCGCGATCTGGCCGTGGATGGGGTCTTTCTTGATCTGCTTCTTGGCCTGCATGGCGCGCACGGCGTCCACCAGGGCGACATAGCCGCCGGTGATGGCGGCGGTGCGGGTACCGCCGTCGGCCTGCAGCACGTCGCAGTCGATGGTGATGGTGAGCGGGCCAAGGGCGTCCAGGTCGACACAGGCGCGCAGGCTGCGGCCGATCAGGCGCTGGATTTCCTGGGTGCGGCCGCTCTGCTTGCCGCTGGCGGCCTCGCGCTTGCTGCGGGTGTGGGTGGCGCGCGGCAGCATGCCGTACTCGGCGGTGACCCAGCCGCCGTCCTTCTTCCAGGCCGGGCCGCGCTCTTCGACGCTGGCGGTGCACAGCACCTGGGTGTCGCCGAAGCAGACCAGGACCGAGCCTTCCGCATGCTTGGTGAAACGACGCTCGATGCGGACGGGGCGAAGCTGGCTGGGACTGCGGCCGGAAAGTCGGGACATGGCTGGGGCGGTGTTTTTCGGGACGCGAGTATAGTGCGCCGGCTTCAGCTAGGGCCTTGGTAGGAGCGGGCTTGCCCGCGAATCGGTCGGGGCCGAGGCCCCTCCTACAGAGCAGCGCATGGACATCGAAGAACTCGCGGAAACCTTTGAACTGCTGGGGGAATGGGAGGAACGCTACGCCTACCTCATCGACCTCGGCCGCAAGCTGCCGCCGCTGGCGGCGGGCGAGCACTGCGAGGCCAGCAAGGTGCGTGGCTGCATGTCCCAGGTCTGGCTGGTCGGTGGCCTGCAGGACGACGGCGCGATGCGCTTCAACGGCGATTCCGATTCCAGCCTGGTCAAGGGCTTGATCGCGCTACTGCTGACCATGGTCAATGGCAAGACCGCGTCCGAAATCCTGGCGCTGGACATCGCCGGCCAGTTCAAGCGCCTGGGGCTGGAGAGCAACATCACGGTCAATCGCCGCAACGGCTTTTTCGCGATGGTGGAGCGAATTCGCGCGCTCGCGGCGCAGGCGGCCTGAGGCAGTTTTGCTTCCCTCTTCCCTTGTGGGAGAGGGGAAACAATTGCAGGTGGTGAACTAGTTCTTCGGCGGCAGGCAGGCCGCCGCCTGCTCGGGCGACTTGCCGCGCGCACACTCGCGGATCGCCTTGCGCTGCTCCGGCGGCAGCTGGCGCAGCGCCTTGAAGCGCTCGCGGATCTCGGCGCGCTGCTCGGGCGGCAGCTCGCGGAACTGTTGGCGGAACTGCTGCAGGCGCTGGCGCTCCTCCAGGCTCATGTCCTGCCAGCGCTGGCGCCGTTCGCGCAGCGCCTGCTGCTGTTCCGGAGTCAGTTCGTTGTAACGGGCCGCGCCATGCAGCAGCTGCTCCTTGCGCAGCGGCGGCAGGCTGTCCCAGCGGTCCTGGAACTTGCTCAGCGTCTGCTGCTGCTCCGGACTCAACTCGGCCCAGCTCTGGGCGTGGGCGCTGCCGGCGCCCAGCAGCAGGGCTAGGACCAGCAGCGGCAACAGGGCGGGCTGGCGGCGCATGGCGGGCTCAGGCGGCGTCATCGCTGGCCAGCCACAGCAGGTATTCGAGATCCTCGTCCATCAGGGTCTCGTCGGCGGCAGCCGGCTCACCGACGGCGAGGGTATCCACCGCCGGCACCGGCGCCGGCGGCAGGCCGCCCCCTGGCCAGAAGCTCAGACCCAGCGCCAGCAGCACGCTGGCGGTCAGCGCCGGCGCCAGCCAGCCGAAGCCGCGCGCCGGTTCGGCGCGGCGGGCAAGGGCGCGGCGGCGCGCGGCGGTCAGGCGGGCGCGCTGCACCGGGTCCAGCTCGGCTTCCCACTGATCCAGGGCCTGGATCAGCGGTTCGATGGCCGGCTCGATCACATCGTGGTCTTCGGGCGCTTTCATGCTTGCAGTCCTTCCTGCGCGAGCAGGGCGTTGAGGGCGGCCACCGCCCGTGACAAATGCGTCTTTACGCTGCCTTCGGTACAGGCCATGGCCTGCGCGGTCTCGGCGGTCGACAGGCCCTGCCAGTGCCGCAGCAGAAAGGCCTGGCGCTGGCGCGGCGGCAGGCCCTGCAGGGCCCGCTGCACGCGCTGGCGGACCTGAGCTTGCAGCAGCCGTGCATCGGGGCCGTCCTGCTCGGGCGCCGGCAGCTGCGCCAGCGGTTCTTCTTCGTCTGCTTCGGCGACCAGCCGCCGGCCCAGCCAGCGGCCGCGCAGCAGTTGCTTGTAGCGCCACTTGCGCAGGCGGTTGTCGAGGATGCGGTGGAACAGCGGCGGCCATTCGCCCGGATCGCGGTCGGCGTAGTGGCGGGCGAGCTGGATCATGGCCTCCTGCACGCAGTCGAGCGCCTCGTCGAAATCGCCGCCGGTGCCGAGCTGGGCGATGCGCAGGGCGCGCCGCTCGACGGCGGCCAGGAAGCCGTCGAGCGTGGTCGCCCGCAGCACTAGCTGCGGCTCGGTCAGGGCAGCAGGCGGCTGCATCGGCTCGGCGAGTGCGGGGACATGGGCGGAGGATAGGGCGGCGCGCGGCGGCATGGACAGGTAAGTCCGGCAGCCGTCCCACGGTTGACACGCTAGGATGAGAACCTCAGACACCCTCCGAACGATTCCCGAGAGAGCCCTGCCATGTCCGTCTTCGCTATCGCCTTCCTGGTCTTCGCCGCGGTCACGCTCTACAAGGGCGTGGTCACCGTGCCGCAGGGCATGGAATACACCATCGAACGCTTCGGTAAGTTCCGCGCCACCTTCGGGCCGGGCCTGCACTGGCTGGTGCCTTATGTCGACCGCATCGGCCGCCGGCTGTCGATGATGGAACAGGTGCTGGACGTGCCCTCGCAGGAGGTCATCACCAAGGACAACGCCATGGTCGGCGTCGACGGCGTGGTGTTCTACCAGGTGCTCAACGCGCCCAAGGCGGCCTACGAGGTGCAGCAGCTGGAGTACGCGATCCTCAACCTGACCCAGACCAACCTGCGCACGGTGATGGGCTCGATGGACCTCGACGAGCTGCTCAGCCAGCGCGATCACATCAACCTCAAGTTGCTGGCGGTGGTCGATCAGGCCACCTCGCCCTGGGGCATCAAGGTGACCCGCATCGAGGTCAAGGACATCCGGCCGCCGGCCGATCTGGTCGAGTCGATGGCGCGACAGATGAAGGCCGAGCGCGACAAGCGCGCCAACATCCTGGAAGCCGAGGGCTTCCGCCAGGCCGCCATCCTCAAGGCCGAGGGCGAGAAGCTGTCGCAGATCCTGCGCGCCGAGGGCGAGCAGCAGCAGGCCATCCTCGACGCCGAGGGCCGCAAGGAGGCCGCCTACCGCGACGCCGACGCCCGTGAGCGCGAGGCCCAGGCCGAGGCCCGCGCCACCATCATGGTGAGCGAGGCGGTGGCCAAGGGCGATGTCCAGGCGCTCAACTACTTCATCGCCCAGAAGTACGTCGAGGCGCTGAAGGAAATGGCGCTGTCACCGAACCAGAAGACCGTCTACCTGCCGCTCGATGCGATGGGTGTGATCGGCGCCATCGGTGGCGTCGCCGAGCTGGCCAAGAACGCCGGCAAGCTCGCTCCGATCAAGGGCTAGGTCATGGACGGCCTCGTGTTCTGGCATTGGTGGGTGCTGGGCTTCGGTCTGCTGGTGGCGGAGATCCTGCTGCCCGGCACCTTCTGCCTGTGGATGGGCCTGGCGGCCTTCACCACCGGCCTGGCCGCCTGGCTGATGCCAAACCTGCACTGGCAGACCGAGGTGGTGATCTGGGCGGTGCTGTCGTTCGTCGCGGTCGGGCTCTGGTTCCGCTTCAAGCCGATGAGCAAGGATGCGCCCGATACCGGCCTGAACCAGCGCGGTCGCGGCTATGTCGGCCAGGTGTTCGTGCTGGTGGAGCCGATTGCCGAAGGCGTCGGCAAGGCCCGGGTCGAGGACGGCGTCTGGCAGGTGCACGGCCCCGAGCTGCCCGCCGGCGCCCGGGTGCGGGTGACCGGCGTCGAGGGCACCAGCCTGCGGGTCGAGCCGGCCTGAGGTGGCAAGCTCGCCGCCACCGCAGCCGACGACCCGCGCCCGCCTCACCCTGCCCGGCAACATCTACAGCCTGGGCGAGGAAGTCGCCCACGCGGTGACCCACGGCGTCGGCGCCTTCGCCGCCATCGCCGGGCTGACCATCCTGGTCGCCAAGGCGGCGCTGTACGGCAGCGCCATCCACGTGGTGGCCGCCAGCGTGTTCGGCGCCGCCCTGGTGCTGATGTACGCCGCCTCCACCCTGTTCCACAGCATTCCGCTGCCGCGCAGCAAGCAGGTGCTGCGCATCATCGACCACTGCTGCATCTACATCCTGATCGCCGGCAGCTACACGCCGTTCACCCTGGTGACCCTGCGTGGCGCCTGGGGCTGGAGCCTGTTCGCCCTAGTCTGGGGCCTGGCGGCGGTCGGCATCGTGTTCAAGATCTTCACCACCGGCCGCTTCGAGAAGCTGTCGCTGGCGATCTACCTGGGCATGGGCTGGTGTGCCCTGGTGGCGGTCAAGCCGCTGCTGGCGACTCTGCCGGCGGGCGGGCTGTGGCTGCTGCTGGCAGGCGGCCTGGCCTACAGCCTGGGGGTGATCTTCTACGTCTGGGAACGGCTGCCCTACCACCACGCGATCTGGCACCTGTTCGTGCTCGCCGGCAGCGTGCTGCACTACTTCGCCATCCTGTTCTACGTGCTGCCGTCCGGCGCCGCCTGAAGGGATGGTCAGCGTCCGGCCATTCCGTTAGCGTGGTGGCATGGCCTCCCTGCCGCAGTCCCGCCGCCGCAGCGCTCCGCCCGCCTACTCGGTGGCCGAGGAGATCGCCCATACCGTGACCCACGGCGTCGGCGCCCTGGCGGCGATCGCCGGGCTGACCGTGCTGGCCGCGCGCGCCGCCATGTACGGCGAGTACATCCACGTCGTCGCCTGCAGCGCCTTCGGGGTGGCGATGCTGCTCACCTACCTGGCCTCGGCGATCTATCACAGCGTGCCGCTGTCACTGCTGCCCAATGCCAAGCACGTGCTGCGCGCCATCGACCAGTCCTTCGTCTACGTGCTGATCGCCGGCACCTACACGCCGTTCTGCCTGATCGTGCTGGACGGCCCGATCGGCCTCTGGCTGTTCGGCGCCACCTGGACCCTGGCGCTGACCGCCATCGCCTTCCGGATGCTGTCGCCAGACCTGCACGAGCGCATCGCCCTGTGGGTCTACCTGGCCCTGGGCTGGGGTGCGCTGCCGCTGATGTCGGCGCTGGCCGAGGGCCTGCCGCGCCAGGGCCTGTGGCTGCTGATCGCCGGCGGCTTTGCCTATACCGCCGGGGTGGGCTTCTACCTGCAGACCCGGCTGCCCTACCACCACGCGATCTGGCACCTGTTCACCCTGCTAGGCTCCGGCCTGCACTACTTCGCGGTGCTGCTGTACGTCATCCCGGAGATCTGATGAGCGACTACACCGCCCCCGAGAGCCGCTGGCGGGTGCCCTACGACGAGGGCTTCAAGATCGCCAAGGCCGCGACCACGCCGCCGCGCGACAGCCACGACAAGCAATGGAACAAAGCGCGGCTGGCCAAGATGGTGGCGCGCATCGACCAGCTGCAGCAGATCCTCTACGCCCACGATCACCGATCCCTGCTGCTGATCTTTCAGGCCATGGACGCCGCCGGCAAGGATTCCACCATCCGCGCCGTGCTCAGCGGCGTCAACCCGGCCGGCTGCCAGGTGAGCAGCTTCAAGCAGCCGAGCATGAACGAGCTGGACCACGACTTTCTCTGGCGCACCGGCCTGGCGCTGCCGGAGCGCGGCCGCATCGGCGTGTTCAACCGCAGCTACTACGAGGAAGTGCTGACCGTGCGCGTGCATCCGGAGTACCTGCGCGGCCAGCGCCTGCCGAAGCAGCCGGACGACATCGAGAAGCTCTGGCAGCAGCGCTACGAGTCGATCCGCGACCACGAGAAACACCTGGCCCGCAACGGCACCGTCATCCTCAAGTTCTGGCTCAACGTCAGCAAGGACGAGCAGCGCGACCGCTTCCTGGCCCGCCTCGACGAGCCGGAGAAGAACTGGAAATTCAACGGCGGCGACGTCGGTGAGCGGGAACACTGGCGGGCCTACATGGCCGCCTACGAGGACGCGCTCAAGGCCACCAGCCGCCCGTACGCGCCCTGGTATGCCATCCCGGCCGACTCCAAGAGCTATATGCGGCTGACGGTGGCCGAGATCGTGGTGCAGGCGCTGGAGGCGATGAACCTGCGCTACCCGGTGCTGGACGCCGCCGAGCAGCAGCGCTTCGCCGAGATGCGCCGCAGCCTGGTCGAGAACGAGGCCCCGAAGCTGGGGCTGAAAGAGCGGCGCCTGCGCGCCGCCCGGCCCCGGCCGGCCGGCTGAACCCGGGCCTGATGCGCCCGTCCTACCGCTGGGGCCTGCTGCTGTCGCTGTATTTCAGCCAGGGCCTGCCCTACGGCTTCTTCACCCAGGCGCTGCCGGTGCTGCTGCGCGAGGACGGCGTCTCGCTGGCGCGCATCGGCCTCTCCGGCCTGCTGTTCCTGCCCTGGGCGCTGAAGTGGATCTGGGCACCCTGGGTCGATGCCCACGGCCTGCGCAAGCACTGGATCATTCCGCTGCAGCTGGCCACCATCCTCACCGCCGTGGTGCTGGCGATGGCTGACGGATCACTGTTCTGGCTCAAGATCGCCATCGTGCTGAGCGCGCTGTTCGCGGCCACCCAGGACGTGCCCACCGATGCCCTGGCCGTGAACCTGCTGGGCGCCAGCGAACGCGGCCTCGGCAATGCCGTGCAGGTCGGCGGCTATCGGCTGGGGATGGTGCTGGGCGGCGGCCTGCTGATGATCGTGCTCGATCACCTGGGCTGGAGCGCCGCCTTCCTCGCCATGGCGGCTTTCCTGGCGCTGACGCTGTGGCCGATCTGGCGCTTTCCCGAACGGCAGCTGCTGCCGCCACCCGAGCACCGCGCGCCGCGCGCCAATCCGCTCGCCGGTGTCTGGTCCCGGCTGCGCGTGCCCGGCATGGGCGCGCTGCTGATCTGGCTGATCGCCTACAAGTTCGGCGACAGCATGGCGTCGTCGATGGTGAAGCCCTATCTGGTCGATGCCGGCTGGAGCAAGACCGAGATCGGGCTCTGGTCCGGCATCGCCGGCTCCGGCGGCGGCCTGCTCGGCGCCCTGCTGGGCGGGCTGGCGGCGGACCGCCTCGGCCGCCGACGCGCCCTGCTCGCCTGCGGCCTCGCGCAAACTGCCGCCGTGGCCCTGTACGCCCTGCACGCCGCCGGCCTCGGCGACGCCACGATGCTGAAAGCCGCTGTCGCGCTCGAACACATCCTCGGCGGCATGGCGACGGTGGCGCTGTTCACCCTGATGATGGACGCCAGCGATCCCGCGCACGCCGGCACCGACTACAGCCTGCAGGCCTGCGGCATCGTGATCGCCACTGGCCTCGCCGGCCGGGTCGGCGGCCTGGTCGGCGACGCACTCGGCTATGGCGCGCTGTTCGCGCTCTCGACCCTGCTCTCCGGCGCCGGCTGTGCCCTGCTGCTGTGGGCGCTGGCCGCGCGGCTGGTACCGGCGCGGCTCAGTGAGGCGATCGCATCAGGGCGGCAAGACCGTAGCGTGCGCACCGCGCACGATCATTGAAACAAGGTCGTCCTGCGTGCGCGGTGCGCACGCTACGGTGCTAGATGCGCAGCTTCGGCACGTAGCCGAGCACCTGGAACAGCCGCTGGCCCCAGGTCGGCGACAGCAGCACCGGCTGCGGCGGAACCCGGCGCCCGCCCGTGGTCCGCGCCTCGCGCTCCGCCTTCAGGCGGCGTTCTTCGGCCATGGCCAGGAACAGTTCGTTCATCATCGTCTCCTTCGAATAGGTGGGGTTCACTCGGAACACGGGGCACCTCCTGTGCGGTGGGTACGGGATGCAGCCTGCGCTCGAACTAGGGCGAAAACGGCCCTATTTCGGAATACCCTAGGCGCCATGTCACGACCGACCCTGCGGGTGCTCAGCGCCCTGGAATTGCTGCAAGCGCGCGGCCGCCTGAGCGGCGCCGAGCTGGCCGAGCGCCTGGGCGTGGACCGCCGCACCGTGCGCCGCTACATCGCCAAACTGGAGGAGCTGGGCATACCCCTGGTCGCCGACCAGGGCCGCGACGGCGGCTACCGGCTGATCCCCGGCTACAAGCTGCCGCCGCTGATGTTCAGCGACGACGAGGCGCTGGCACTGTCGGTGGGACTGATCGCGGCGCGCAGCCTGGGTCTGGCCGAGGCCGCGCCAGCCGCAGCCAGCGCCCAGGCCAAACTCGAGCGGGTCATGCCCGAGGCGCTGCGCAAGCGCATCGCGGCGCTGGGCGAGACCGTGACCCTGGACCTGAGCCGTCCGGCCGCGAGCTTCGACAACGGCGTGCTGGTGACGCTCAGCGCCGCCGCCCAGCGCCGGCAGCGGGTGCACCTGCGCTACCGGGCAGCGCCGGGCGAGGACAGTGCCCGCGACTTCGACCCCTACGGCCTGGTCTACCGGGCCGGCCGCTGGTACGTGGCCGGCCACTGCCATCTGCGCCGGGAGCTGCGCTCCTTCCGCCTGGACCGGGTGCGCTCGGTGCAGCCGGTGCCGCAGTTCTTCGCCCGCCCGGAGCGCTTCGACGTGCTGGATTTCCTCAAGGACTCGATCGCCAAGATGCCGCGAGCGCATGCCATCGAGCTGAGGCTGCACACCGATCTCGCGACCGCCCAGAAGGAGCTGTTCTCTTCCTTTGGCCTGCTGGAATGGACCGGCGAGGCGGTGCATCTGCACGGCCATGCCGACGACCTTGACTGGTACGCGCGCGAGCTGGCGCGTCTGCCGTTCGACTTCGAGGTGCTGCGGCCGCTGGCGCTACGCGAGGCCCTGGGGCGACTCGCGCTGCGACTGTCGCAACCGGCTACCGGCTGAGCCGCTCAGCGCTGCCAGTGAATCCGTACCGCCAACTCCGGCTGCCCCCCGGGCTCGATGTTGTGCATCAGCAGTTCCAGCCGGTCGGCTTCATCCAGCCGCAGGCTCAGGCTCCAGCCCCAGTCGGGGCCGGGCGGCGCGGCGTAGTGGCCGAGCACCGAGAAGCCTTCGGCGCTGGCGCTGCCGTGGCAGTGCATGATCGCGGCACCGGAGTGGAAGGAATCGACCCAGCTGGCGCTGACCTCGGCGTCCGGGTTGTCGTTGCCGACCAGCAGCAGGCCGGCCTGCGCCGCGCCCTCGAAACTCCAGCGGTAGCGCAGGCTAAGGAACTTGCCCATGGCCTCGCTGGCGATGCTCAGCGTGCAGGGCGAGACCGTGTGCGGCGCTGCCTTGGGATCGAACCACAGGCTCTTCTCACCAGACCAGTCGCCCAGCAGGCGGTCGTGCAGGCGGCTCAGTTTCATGCGCTGTCTCCGGTTGCTGCGAGGAGTGTAGCCGCCTCCCGGCGAGGCCGGCGGAAAAGGCCTTTTAGAATCGCAGGCGCGCGCGGGCACCGCCCTCGGGCCGGTTCTCCAGGCTCAGCTGCCAGTGCAGGCGCGCCGCCAGGGTGGCGGCGATGTAGAGGCCCATGCCGGTGCCGCCGTCGCGGCCCCGGCTGCGGGGCGCGAACACCTGGGGCAGCTCCTCGGCCGGTATGCCAGGGCCGTCGTCATCGACCACCAGGCCCTGGGCATCCAGCCACACCCGCACCACGCCCGGCCCGCTGCGGCCGGCCTGGGCCGCAGCGCGTAGGGAATTGCGCAGCAGATTGCTGACGATCACCGCCACCGCGCCCGGCGGCGCCACCACGGTACAGGCTTGCAGCTGCCAGTCGACGGCGGTGACATCGAGTTGCGCCGCGCACAGCGCCGGCAGGCATTCGTGCAGGGCCAGGGCCTCGGCGGCCGGGGCGGCGTGGGTGCGCGACAGCCAGAGCAGGGCGTCGAGATCCTGCTGGGCGCTGCGTGCGGCGCGCAGGATGCGCCCCACCGGCGCCCCCGGCGTGGCCTGCTCCAGCACTTCGGCGGCGCCCTGGATCACCGCCAGCGGCGTGCGCAGCTCGTGGCTGGCGCTGGCGGCGAAGGCGCGCTCGCGCTCGACCAACTGGTCGATGCGCTGCATGTGGCTGTTGAGCGCCTGAGTGATCACCGCCAGTTCGCTGTCCGGCGCCGGCGCCGGCAGCCGGGCGCCGCGCTGCTCCGGATCGAGCCCGTGCAGGTCGGCGACCAGGCCGTCGAGAGGCGCCAGGGTCTGCCGCGCCAGGCGGCCCGCCGCCCACCAGCCGAGACCGGCGGTGAGCAGCACGCCCAGCAGCAGGGTCGCCATCAGCAGTTGCTCGCGCAGCTGCAGGGATTCGTCGCTGTAGCTGAGATAGGCGGTGTCGTCGCCCGCCAGCTGGCGCACCAGCACGAAGTAGCGGTGCGGCTCGACCACGACCTCGCGATGGCTGCCCGGCGCCAGGCGCCAGATCGCCGCCGGCGGCGGCGGGCCGCCGCGCGCGGGCCGGTAGTAGCGCAGGGTCTCGCCCTGCAGCTCGCCGGGGCCCGGCACCACGTCGGCGTTCACCAGATAGCGCATCTCGCGCTCCAGCAGATCGGCCAGCATGGTGTGTTCGAGATAGCGCTCGACCGCGAGAAAGCCCAGGCCCAGCAGCAGCACGCTGCCCAGCGACAGCGCGAGCAGGGTCGAGGCCAGCCGCCGCCGCAGCCGGTGCCCGCCGATGCCGGAGGTGCTAGCTGTCGAGGACGGCAAGGCGGTAACCCTCGCCGTGGACGGTGTGGATCAACTTGACCGGGAAGGGCTTGTCGACCGCGGCGCGGAGATTGTGCAGGTGGGCGCGCAGCACGTCGCCGTCCGGGGCGTCGTCGCCCCAGAGCGCGCGCTCCAGCTCGGCGCGGGTCACCAGCCGGGGCGAACGGCGCAGCAGCAGTTCCAGCAGCCGGCGCTCGGCGCGGGTCAGGCTCAGGCTGCGGCCGGCGCGGCGGACCTCGGCGGTGCCGGGATCGCATTCCAGATCGGCGACCCGCAGCGGCCGCTCGGAGACCTGGCCGCTGGCGCGCCGGTGCAGGGCCGCCAGCCGCGCCGACAGTTCCGACAGCGCGAACGGCTTGACCAGGTAGTCGTCAGCGCCGGCACTGAGGCCATCGACGCGGTCGCTGACGGCATCGAGCGCGGTCAGCATCAGCACCGGGGTGGTGAGGCCCTGGGCGCGCAGGCGGCGGCAGAGCGTGGCGCCGTCGAGGCCGGGCAGCAGGCGGTCGAGCACGATCACATCGGCGCCGCCGGCCAGGGCGCGGGCATAGCCGGTGGGGCCGTCGGCGGCGAAGTCGACCGCATGGCCCTGGGCGCCGAGATAGTCGCCGACATTGGCCGCGAGATCGGGATGGTCTTCAATGACGAGTACGCGCATTGAGGAATGCTACGTCAGCCCGGCGTCAACTGTCCGTCAAGTCCGGCTCGCGGGCACGCTGCTTGCCGATCCAACCCGCCCACAATATGCCCAGCTCGAACAGCAGGTAGGACGGCACCGCCACCAGGATCTGGCTGGCGACGTCCGGCGGGGTGATGATCGCCGCCACCACGAAGATGCCGACCAGCACGTAGCCGCGCGCCTCCTTGAGCTGGGCGACGGTGACGAAGCCGGTCCAGACCAGCAGCACCACCGCCACCGGGGTCTCGAAGGCGACACCGAAGGCGATGAAGATGGTGAGAATGAAGTCCAGGTACTTGCCGATGTCGGTCGCCACCTGCACGCCCTCGGGCGCGACGCCGATCATGAAATGGAACACCGCCGGCAGGGTGACGTAGTAGGCGAAGGCGACGCCCGCGTAGAACAGCAGGGTCGAGGACGCCAGCAGCGGCGCGATCAGCTTGCGCTCGTGCTTGTACAGGCCGGGGGCGACGAAGCCCCAGATTTGGTACAGGATCCAGGGCATGGACAGCACGATGGACAGGATCGCGACCAGCTTGAACGGGATCAGGAAGGGCGAAGCCACCTCGGTGGCGATCATGGTCGCGCCCGGCGGCAGCAGCTTGGTCAACGGCGCCGAGAAGAAGGCGTAAATCTGGCGCGCGAAGAAGATCATCGGCAGCAACAGCATCAGCACGCCATACAGCGCATGCAGGAAGCGGGTACGGAGTTCCAGCAGGTGGGCGAGCAGCGGCTGCTCGGCGCCCGGCGCGTTGGGATCGATGATCGGCACTAGCTCTTCGGGCCTTCGAGGGGCGGCGTGGTCGCGTCCTTCACGTCCGCGGCGGTGGAGCGTGCCTGCGACTCCAGCAGCGCGAACTGCTCGCGCGCCATGCGGTTGGCCTCGTCGAGCTTCTTCTTGAGGTCCGCGGCCTGGGTTTCCCGCTCCAGCTCGCTGGACAGGTTGCGCATGTACATCTTGGCCTGCCCGGTCCAGCGGCCGACGCTGCGCGCGACCTTGGGCAGCCGCTCCGGCCCCAGCACGATCAGGGCGATCACGAAGCAGAGGAACAGTTCGCCGAAACCGATATCGAACATGGCCGGGGCGCCAGGCTAAGCCAGCTCAGACCTGGTCTTTCTTGGTTTCGCTCTGGGCAGTCTGCGACTGGCCGGACACCGCCTCCGGCTTCTTGGCCGCCTCGGCCTCGCCTTCGCGCATCGCGTCCTTGAAGTTCTTCACCGCCGAACCAAGGTCGCCGCCGGCGCCGCGCAGCTTCTTGGTGCCGAACACCAGCACCACCACCACCAGCACGATCAGCCAGTGCCACAGGGAAAATGAGCCCATCGAAATCTCCTAGGTAGGACTACTTGTTGCGGGCAGCCTTCTCGGCGTGGCCGGAAGTGCCCATGCGGCGTGCCAGCTCGTCCAGCACCGCCCGGTGCGAGAGCCCGCGATGGGCCAGCAACACCAGGGTGTGGAACCAGAGGTCCGCCATTTCACCGACCAGGGCCGGGTCGTCCGGGTTCTTCGCCGCGATGATGGTTTCCGCCGCTTCCTCACCAATCTTCTTGGCGATGCCATCGACGCCCTTGGCATACAGGCTGGCGGTGTAGGAACTGCCGGCATCGGCACCCTTGCGGGCGTAGAGCTGCGCTTCCAGGGCCTCAAGGACAGTGACGGCGGGTGAAGACATTCGCGCAGTTTAGCCTGCGATTGCGTCAGCGGCGCGTCAAAGCTGGGCGGCCGGAGGCCCGCCAACGGCAGCGGCCATGTCGCGGCCACCACCGCGACTGTCGTGGTTTGAGCCAAGACCGGACACGAAAAAGCCCGCATCAGGCGGGCTCGCTTCCAGCGGCGTGGACTACTGCCGCACGCGCACACCCCGTTGGGCCAGGTAGTTCTTGGCCTCTCCTACCGTGTAGGTGCCGTGATGGAAGATGCTGGCCGCCAGCGCCGCGTCGGCATGACCTTCGGCCAGACCCTGGTAGAGATGCTCCAGGCTGCCGACGCCACCGGAGGCGATCACCGGCACATTGACCCGGCGGTTGATGGCGGCGAGCAGTTCAACGTCGTAGCCCTCCTTGGTGCCGTCGCGGTCCATGCTGGTGACCAGCAGTTCGCCGGCGCCGTACTCGACCATCTTCGCCGCCCAGTCGACCACATCGAGGCCGGTGGCCTTGCGGCCGCCGTGGGTGAAGACTTCCCAGCGCGGCGCTTCCTTCTTCTTGTTGACGCGCTTGGCGTCGATGGCGACGACGATGCACTGCACGCCGTAGCGGTCGCCGGCCTCGCGCACGAAATCCGGGTTCTGCACTGCGGCGGTGTTGATGCTGACCTTGTCGGCGCCCGCCGCCAGCAGGCATTTGACGTCGGCGCAGCTGCGCACGCCGCCGCCGACCGTAAGCGGGATGTAGATCTCGCGCGCGACCGCCTCAACGGTCGCGAACAGGGTGGGACGATCATCGGAGCTGGCGGTGATGTCTAGGAACACCAGTTCGTCGGCGCCCTGGGCATCGTAGCGGCGGGCGACCTCGACCGGATCGCCGGCGTCCTGCACGTCTTCGAACTTCACGCCCTTGACCACCCGGCCGCGATCAATGTCCAGGCAGGGGATGATGCGTTTCGCCAGCATTGCGGTCAGCCCTGGGCGATCTTGACGGCGTCGGCGAGCTTGAACCTGCCTTCGTAGAGCGCACGCCCGATCACCGCGCCGATCACGCCATCGCTTTCGAGTTCCTTGAGTTTGCGGATGTCGTCGAGCGAGCCAATGCCGCCGCTGGCGATCACCGGCGTCTTGATGGCGCGGGCCAGGGCCACGGTCGATTCGGCATTGAAGCCGTCGAGCATGCCGTCGCGGCCGATGTCGGTGGAGATGATCGCTTCGACGCCGTCGTGCTCGCACTGCTGGGCGATCTCGATCACGGTGTGGTGGCTGAGCTTGCTCCAGCCATCGACGGCGACGTGGTCGCCCTTGGCGTCGAGGCCGACGATGACGTGGCGCGGATACTCGATGCAGAGGTCGTGCAGCACATGCGGCGCGGTGATGGCACGGGTGCCCAGGATCACGTAGCTGACGCCGATGTTGAGGTAGCGCTGCACCGTCTCCTCGTCCCGGATACCGCCGCCGACCTGCACCGGCACCTTGCCAGCGGCCTGGACGATCTTTTCCACCGCCTTGAGGTTGACCGGCGCGCCCTTGAGGGCGCCATCGAGGTCGACGACATGGATGCGCTCGGCGCCGTCACCCACCCAGCGCCGCGCCATTTCGGCCGGGTCGTCGGAAAACACCGTGACGTCGTTGAAATCACCCTGGCGCAGGCGGACGCACTGGCCATTCTTGAGGTCAATCGCTGGGATAAGGAGCATGACGCTGGGAGCGTGGCGCAGAGCGCCGTAGCGGGTGGATGAGCGCGTGGATCGAGAAACTGCTTGAGCCGAAGCGTAGCACCATCGTTGCAAGGCAACAGCGGGCGTTTATGGATTCCAGTTGACGAAGTTGGCGAGCAGGGTCAGGCCCAGGGCTTGCGACTTCTCCGGATGGAACTGGAAGGCGACCAGATTCTCGCGGGCGATGGCGGCCGCGAACACATGGGTGTATTCGGCGGTGCCGAGCACATGCGCCTGGTTCTTGGGCTGCGCGTAGTAGCTGTGCACGAAGTAGAACCAGCTCTCGTCGGGAACCCCGGCCCAGATCGGGTGGGCCTGGGCCTGCCTGACCCGGTTCCAGCCCATGTGCGGGACCTTCAGGCGCTCGGCGGCGTCTTGTGAGGGTTCAGGGAAGCGCAGTACCGAACCGGGGAACAGGCCCAGGGCCGGCACGCCGCCGTTCTCCTCGGAATACTCCAGCATCACCTGCATGCCCAGGCAGATGCCCAGCATCGGCACTTTTTTCGAGGCCTCGACCACCAGCTGCGCCAGTTCCAGCCGGTTGAGCTCCTTCATGCACTCGCGCACGCCGCCGACACCCGGCAGCACCAGGCGATCACAGTCCAGCAGTTCTTCGGCGTCGTAGCTGACCACCACGCGATGCCCCGGGGCGACCCGCTCCAGGGCCTTCGCCAGGGAGTGCAGGTTGCCCATGCCGTAATCGATGACGCCAATGCTGCGCATGAAATGCAGGAGACGAAGCGAAGAATTCTTAGAGAACGCCTTTGGTCGAGGGCGTGACGTCGATCTGGCGCGGATCGATCTCGCTGGCCGCGCGCAGGGCGCGGCCGAAGGCCTTGAAGATGGTCTCGGCGACGTGGTGCGCGTTCTTGCCGCGCAGGCTGTCGACGTGCAGCGTCACCTTGGCGTGGTTGACGAAGCCCTGAAAGAATTCGTGCAGCAGGTCGACGTCGAACTCGCCGACATGCGAACGCGGGAAGTCGACGAACCACTCCAGGCCCGGACGTCCGGACAGGTCGATCACCACCCGCGACAGCGCCTCGTCGAGCGGCACATAGGCGTGGGCGTAACGGCGGATGCCCTTCTTGTCGCCGATGGCCTGGTCGAAGGCCTGGCCGAGGGTGATGCCGACGTCTTCCACGGTGTGGTGGGCGTCAATCTGCAGATCGCCCCTGGCGACGATGTCGAGGTCGATCAACCCGTGGCGGGCGACCTGGTCGAGCATGTGGTCGAAGAACGGGACGCCGGTGACGAAATGCGCCGCGCCACTGCCGTCGAGATTGATCTCGAGCTTGATCTGGGTCTCGCGCGTGTTGCGCTCGACGCGGGCTATGCGGGCGGTCATCGCCGGGGACGCTGGCAGGGCAAGGGAATTTGCGGCGCGAAGGATACACCCGTCCGCACGCGGCTTGCAGCGGCCGGGCGGGCAGTAGCTGCCGGCCGGATGACTCGCGAGGTCATTGTCCTACCCGCATCCGGCATGGTACATACCACGTAGTATGCCGAGGGAGCCCACCGCCATGTCCGCCGCCACCAACCCCGTCGCCGAAGCCCTGACCTTGCAGGCGCGCGATGGTCACGGCCTGGCTGCCGACTTTTTCGCACCGGCCGGCCCGACCCGGGGCGCGGTGCTGATCGCTGGCGCCATGGGCGTACCGCGCCGCTTCTACGCCGCCTTCGCCAGCGACCTCGCCGCCCATGGCCTGGCGGTGCTGACGCTCGACTACCGGGGCTTCGGCGGCTCGGCGCCGCAGCGCCTGCGCGGCTACCGCGCGCAGATCAGCGACTGGATCGACCAGGACCTGCCAGCAGCAGTTGCCGCACTGACCGAACGCGCACCTGGCGCGCCGCTGTTCTGGTTAGGCCACAGCGTTGGCGGTCAGCTGTTCGGCTTCATGGACAGTTCGCGCTTCGCCGGCGCCCTGCTGATCGCCAGCCAGAGCGGCCACTGGGCGCTGTGGGACAAGCCACATTGGCGCCGGCGCATGTGGATGCTCGGCCACGTCATGCTGCCGGGCTTCGCCGCCTTGCTCGGCCGTTTCCCGGGAAAGCTGCTGGGTGGCGATGACCTGCCGGCTGGCGTTGCGCGGCAATGGGGCGGCTGGATTCGCGATCCCGAATACCTCGGCCGACTCGCCCGCAGCCGCCAGTGGGCCGACTTCGCTCGCTATCGCGGGCCGCTGCGGGTGGTGACCATCAGTGATGACGACTACGCCCCGCCGCGCACCGGCGAGGCGCTGCTGCGCTATTTCCAGCAGGCGCAGGGCGAGCGCATCACCGTCACGCCGGCCGGAATCGGTGCCGAGCGCATCGGCCACTTCGACGGCTTCCGCGCCAAGTTCCGCGACAGCCTCTGGCCGCAGTGGCGTGGCTGGCTACTGGCGCAGACGGGTTAGGCCCCCCGCCCGGAATCGCCGGGAGGGGTACACTGCGCGCCCTTTTTCGCGCCCTCCCCGGAGCGTTTCATGAACATCGCCGCCCGCTGCGCCGTCAGCTTCCACTACACCCTCACCGACGACGAAGGGGCGGTGCTCGACAGCTCGCGCGGCAACGAACCGCTGGAGTACCTGCACGGCGCCGGCAACATCGTGCCGGGCCTGGAGAGCGCCATGGAAGGCCGCGCGCCCGGCGATGCCTTCAAGGTCAGCATCGCTCCCGAACAGGGTTACGGCGTCCGCGTCGATGCCCTGGTGCAGCAGATGCCGCGCAACATGTTCGAGGGCATGCCGGAGCCGCAGGTCGGCATGCAGTTCCAGGCCGAGAGCAACATGGGCCCGGTGATGGTCACGGTGATCGCCGTCGACGAGAGCACGGTGACCCTGGACGGCAACCATGCCCTGGCCGGCGCCACCCTGCACTTCGAGGTGGAGGTGGTATCGGTGCGCGAGGCCAGCGTCGAGGAAGTGCTGCACGGGCACACGCACGGCCCCGGTGGTCACCACCACTGAACCGCGGGCGCGGGCGCCGGTCTGTAAGCCGACCCACCACCTCGCGAGTGCTCTCATGAATCCGACGCTGTCGCCCTACCTGGCCGCGCTAACGCTGACCCTCGGTTCCCTGCTGCTGCCCCTGCCCGGCCTCGCGCTGGAAGCGCCGGTCGCCATCAAGGAAGCGCCCAAGGCCCTGCGCGAGGCGGTGGAATCGCCGCAGCGCGACGCCAAGTTCCGCGAGCGCGACCGCTACCGGCACCCGCTGGAAACCCTGGAGTTCTTCGGCGTCGAGCCGAACATGAGCGTGGTCGAGATCTGGCCCGGCGCCGGCTGGTACACCGAGATCCTGGCGCCCTACCTGCGCGCGCGCGGCAACTACATCGCCGCGATCTTCCCGCTGGCCGACAGCACGCCCGGCTACCAGCTGAAGCTCAACGACAGCCTGCTCGGCAAGCTGCGCGCCGATCCGGCCCGCTACGACCGCGCCCAGCTCACCGCGCTCGGTCCCAGCGAACATTGGCAGCTCGCGCCCGACAACAGCGCCGACCGCGTGCTGACCTTCCGCAATGTCCACAACTGGCTGGAGGGCGGCTATGCCGACCGGGTATTCGCCGCCGCCTACCGGGCGCTGAAGCCGGGCGGTGTGCTCGGCGTGGTCGAGCACCGCGCCCGGCCCGGCACCAGCCTGGAACAGATGAAGGACAGCGGCTACGTCACCGAAGCCGAGGTCGCCCGGCTGGCCGAGGCCGCCGGCTTCCTGTTCCTGTCGGCGTCCGAGATCAACGCCAACCCCAGGGACACGAAGGACCATCCGAAGGGCGTCTGGACCCTTCCGCCGCGGCTGGCCTTGGGCGAGCAGGATCGCGACAAGTACCTCGCCATCGGCGAATCCGACCGCATGACCCTGCGCTTCGTGAAGCCGGCCAAGGCGGCCAAGTAGGGCCGCCAGATACAGCCAGCTCCGGCGAACGCGCCGCGTAGCAGCGCCCCTCCGCGGCCTCCCTGAAGAGTCAGATGCCCTAGCGCTCGGCCGGTGCCGGAATGCTGCCGAAGCGTTCGTCCCAGTCATCGCGCTGGCGGATCAGCCGCAGGTCCTGCCAGATCACCAGGCCGTCGGTGCGCAGGCTGCCGCCGACGCGGCTCCTGGCGAGATCGACATTGCTCCAGATGCGACGGTCGCCGTCGACCAGTTCGGCGTGGCCGACCCGGTCGCGCTTGAGGTCGGGCATGGCCTCGTGCAAGCGGCGGGCATAGACCGCCGCGTCGTCGGGCCGGAAGTCGATTTCCATCAGGCGGTCGTTGAAGAACTCCAGGGTCAGCTGGCCGTCGACGCCGAGATGGCGGTAGCCGCCGACCACCAGGCTGGTCAGCTCGCGCGGCGGGTAGCGCTCACTCGGCGGCCGCCGCAGCACCCGCCGCTCGACACTGAGGCCGGCCGCTTCCAGCGGCGTCCGCACCGCATCCTGGCCGTCACCGCTGCGGAAACCATCGACCATGTCCAGGCGCGGCTCCAGCGGCGCCTCGAAGACCGCTGTCTCCGGATGCCGGGGCGGGGCGCTGTGCGCACGCGACCACCACCAGGAAACCAGCACGCCGACCAGCACGATGGCGCCCGCCAGCAGGTACAGCGGCCTGGGCGGCACCGGGCGCGGCAGCCGGCGCCCCGGCAGGGGAATGGGTTGGGTGCGGCTGAATTTGTCCTGATCCATGTGCACAGACTGCCCTGACTTGCCCGGCAAGGCGAGGGGTGCGGCCGGGTCGCCGCCCGAAGACCTCAGTCTTCGGGTTCGTAACCCAAATTCGGCGCCAGCCACTTCTCCGCCTGCGGCAATGTCCAGCCCTTGCGCTGGGCGTAGCTCGCGACCTGCTCCTTGTTGATGCGGCCAAGCACGAAGTACTGCGACTCCGGATGCGCGTAGTACCAGCCGCTCACCGAGGCGCCGGGCCACATCGCCATGCTCTCGGTCAGCGCGATGCCGGCCGTGTGTTCGGCATCGAGCAGCTGCCAGATGGTCGCCTTCTCGGTGTGCTCGGGGCAGGCGGCGTAGCCGGGCGCGGGGCGGATGCCGGCGTACCGCTCGGCGATCAGGTCCTCGTGGCTCAGGTGCTCGTCGCCGGCATGACCCCAGAACTCCTTGCGCACGCGTTGGTGCAGGCGCTCGGCGAAGGCCTCGGCCAGGCGGTCGGCGAGCGCTTCCAGCATGATCGCCGAGTAATCGTCATTGGCCCGCTTGAAGGCCTCGACCTTGTCCTTGCAGCCGAGGCCGGCGGTGACCGCGAAGGCACCGACGTAGTCGTGCAGGCCGCTATCTTTTGGTGCCACGTAGTCGGCCAGGCAGCGGTTGGGCACTCCGGCGCGGTGCTCGCCCTGCTGGCGCAGATTGAGCAGGCGCAGCTTCTCCACCGTGCGGGTCTCGTCGGTGTAGACGGCGATGTCGTCGTGGTCGACGGCGTTGGCCGGGAACAGCCCGAACACGCCATTGGCGCTGATCCACTTCTCGGCGATGAGCTGGTCGAGCATGGCCTGGGCATCGGCCCAGAGCTTGCGCGCAGGCTCGCTGGTGGCCGGGTTGTTGAGGATTTCCGGGAACTTGCCCTTCATCTCCCAGGCGATGAAGAAGGGCTGCCAGTCGATGTACTCGCGCAGCTCGGCCAGCGGGTAGTCCTTGAAGACTTTCACGTACTGCGTGGCCTGCTCGTGGTGCTGGTGGTCACAGGCCGGGCCTTCACAGACATCGCGGGTCTGCTGCACCAGCATGCGCGGCCGGAACGGGTGGTAGTTCTTCCACTCGATGGGCGTGCGATTGGCGCGGGCCTTCTCCAGCGTCACGAATTTTTCGTTCTGATGCTTGTTGGCGTGACGCTCGCGGATCTGGTCGTACTCGGCCTTGGTCTCGGCCATCAGCTTCGGGCGCTGCTCGTCCGAGAGCAGGGCGGCAGCCACCGGCACCGAGCGCGAGGCGTCCTTCACCCACACCACCGGGCCTTCGTAGGCCGGGTCGATCTTCACCGAGGTGTGCGCGCGCGAAGTGGTCGCACCACCGATCAGCAGCGGAATCGTGAAGCCCTGCCGCTGCATCTCCTTGGCCAGGTGCACCATCTCGTCGAGCGAGGGCGTGATCAGGCCGGACAGACCAATGATGTCGACCTTCTCGGCCTTCGCGGTGTCGAGGATCTTCTGCGGCGGCACCATCACGCCGAGGTCGATGACGTCGTTGTTGTTGCACTGGAGCACGACGCCGACGATGTTCTTGCCGATGTCGTGGACATCGCCCTTCACCGTCGCCATCAGGATCTTGCCCTTGCTCTGCACGACGTCACCAGGCTTCTTCTCGGCCTCGATGTAGGGGATGAGGTAGGCGACCGCCTTCTTCATCACCCGCGCCGACTTCACCACCTGCGGCAGGAACATCTTGCCGGCGCCGAACAGATCGCCGACCACGTTCATGCCCTCCATCAGCGGGCCTTCGATGACTTCGATGGGCCGGCCGCCACGCGCGAAGATTTCGGCGCGCAGCTCCTCGGTATCGACCTCGACGTACTGGTCGATGCCCTTCACCAGGGCGTAGGTGATGCGCGCGCCGGGCGTGGTCTCGCGCCAGCTCAGATCCTCGACGCGCGCCTCCTGCTTCTGGCCGCTGAAGCGGCCGGCGATCTCGATCAGGCGCTCGGTGGCATCGGCGCGGCGGAACAGGATCACGTCTTCGATGCGCTCGCGCAGTTCGGGATCAAGCTGGTCATAGACCATCAGCGCACCGGCGTTGACGATGCCCATGTCCATGCCCTCGCGGATCGCGTGGTACAGGAACACCGAGTGGATGGACTCGCGGACGTGGTTGTTGCCACGGAAGCTGAAGCTCACGTTGGAGACTCCGCCGCTGATCTTGGCCTGCGGCAGGTTGGCCTTGATCCACTTCACCGACTCGATGAAGTCGAGGCCGTAGAGGTTGTGCGCCTCGATGCCGGTGGCGACCGCAAAAATGTTGGGGTCGAAGATGATGTCTTCGGGCGGAAAGCCGACCTGCTCGGTGAGGATCTTGTAGGCGCGCGCGCAGATCACCTTGCGGCGCTCCAGCGTATCGGCCTGGCCTTCTTCATCAAACGCCATCACCACGGCGGCGGCGCCGTACTTGCGGCAGAGGCGGGCCTCCTTGATGAACTTTTCCTCGCCCTCCTTCATCGAGATGGAGTTGACGATGGGCTTGCCCTGCACACACTGCAGGCCGGCCTCGATGATCTCCCACTTGGAGGAGTCGATCATGATCGGCACGCGCGAGATGTCCGGCTCGCTGGCGAGCAGGTTCAGGAAGCGGCGCATGGCGAACAGGCCATCGAGCATGCCCTCGTCCATGTTGACGTCGATCACCTGCGCGCCGGCCTCGACCTGCTGGCGGGCGATGGCCACGGCCGTCGTGTAGTCGCCGGCCTTGATCAGATCGCGGAACTTGGCCGAGCCAGTGACATTGGTGCGCTCGCCGACGTTGACGAACAGCGTGCGCGGCTCACCATCAATGCCGATCGTGAAGGGTTCGAGTCCGGCCAGCCGCAGCGCGCGCTTCGGCGCTGACTGCGCGCGCGGCTTTACCGGCGCTACCGCGCGGGCAATGGCGCCGATGTGCGGCGGCGTGGTGCCGCAGCAACCGCCGACGATGTTCACCAGCCCGCTCTCGGCAAACTCGCGGATGATCGCGGCCGTATCTTCCGGCTTCTCGTCGTACTCGCCGAAGGCATTCGGCAGGCCGGCGTTGGGGTAGCAGGAGATATAGCAGTCGGCGACGCGGGACAGCTCGGCGATGTAGGGGCGCATGTCCTTGCCGCCCAGCGCGCAGTTCAAGCCAACCGCCAGCGGCTTGGCATGCGCCACCGAGTTCCAGAATGCCTCGGTGACCTGGCCGGAAAGAGTGCGACCAGAGGCATCAGTAATCGTGCCGCTGACGATGATCGGCCACTCGCGGCCGCGCTCCTCGAACAACGTCAGGCAGGCGAAGATCGCGGCCTTGGCGTTGAGCGTGTCGAAGATGGTCTCGATCAGCAGCACGTCGGCGCCGCCATCGACCAGGCCATTGGCCTGTTCGAGATAGGCGGTGACTAGGGCGCTGTAGGTGACGTTGCGCGCACCCGGATCGTTGACGTCCGGCGAGATCGAGCAGGTGCGGCTGGTGGGCCCCAGCGCACCGCAGACATAGCGCGGCCGATCCGGCGTCTTCGCGCTCCACTCGTCGCAGGCGGCGCGCGCCAGTCGCGCGGCTTCGTAGTTCAGCTCGTAGGCCAGCGGCTCCATGCCGTAGTCGTGCAGGGAGATGGTCTGGGCATTGAAGGTATTGGTCTCGACGAAGTCGGCGCCGGCCTCCAGGTACTTGCCATGGATTTCCTGGATGATCGCCGGCTGGGTCAGCACCAGCAGGTCGTTGTTGCCCTTCAGGTCCTTGTGCCAGGCCGCGAAGCGCTCGCCGCGATAGTGCTCTTCCTCCAGCTTGTAGCCCTGGATCATGGTGCCCATGGCGCCGTCGATCACCAGCAGGCGCTGGGCCAGCAGGGCGCGCAGCTCGGCCGTGCAATCGGGACGCAGGAGCGGGGTGGTGGAGCGGATATCGTCAGCCATGGCTACGGCCTGTGAAGCGAGCGGAGCGGCATTTTATCCGCTTATGCGGATGAGCGGATATTTAGCCCCGACCCTGTCCTATGGCTCACCACCCCCGCACCCCCAAATGCCCGAAATCTAGGTGCGGCGCTCCAGAAAAAAGCCCCGCTACGCGGGGCTCCGCTCCGAATCACCGCAAATACGCTCAGTTCAAAGAGCCAGTGGTAACTGCCCAACTGTCATTGACGCCGCCAATCGAAACCGACACGGTGGTCTTCGTCATCGGCAGCGACGACGAGGTCATTCGCAATCTCACTTGCGCCCCATTGTTTACGTTGCCCGGCGAGGTGGTAAACGCCGCCCCATTGATGGAGTAACTCGCGTCAGCACCGCTCACAGAGATTGGCGCAGCAGTGTTGATGCCACTGATGGTAATTGTGTTTGACGTAATCACTGCCATGCGCGTGGCGTTGGACTGGTCGGTGAAATCAAATGGCTCTGGAGTGGCGTCGGCCGGAATCGTTACCGAGGTGAAAGTCGCCGATGCGGTGCCGATGCGTAGGGTTCCGGTTCGACTAGTCGCCTTGGTAGACGCTGCAACTTGGCGGACCTGAACCTGATCTCCGGCATGGACAGTCGATGCCTGCTTGCCCCAATCGCCTTGATTGACGCGATAGGAGCCTCCTTCGCCAATCTCGACTAGGGCACCCGCATTGATCCCGGTGACCGTAAAGGCAGGCCACACGACGGTGGTGGAAGGCTGAACGTTTTGACGATCCGCGAAGGCAAAAACATCAGGAGTGATGTCAGCATCATCCGACGCAGTCGTTGAAGTGAATGCGCCCGTCACCCCACCGACCGACAAGGTCGTGGTTACGGAAGTCGATGCTGTTCCGGACGATTGATGTCGCAAACGCACAGACGCGCCTGATGGAACAGTCCCCGAAACCTTGGTCCATCCACCGCCATTGATGCTGTAATGGCCGTTATCGACTTTGATGGGCGAAGGTGTATCAATCCCCGTGATCGTAACTGCATTCGAAATGACGGCCACGTCCCGCGCCACCGCCATTTGTGAGGCGAACGCGAACGCTTCGGGAACGGTATCCCCGCTCACTACGTTGACCGTGACCTGATCCAGTTGATTCGACGCGTTGGAATCGAACTGGTTGGCACCGATCAGGGCTATCCGCGGCGTAATTTTCTTGTCGGAAGCAGGTGCCTTCAAGATCGCCTGAAGCTTCGGCGCTACCTCGTCGGCATCGAGGACGGCCGCCAAGTTGCAGGTCACAGAGGTACTGGCAGTAGCCCCGCAAGTCCAGTTCTCTCCGGTGATCGACTGCAATGGGGCCTCCGACGGAAAACTGAGCTTCACCGAAACTCCCGTCGAAGCGCCCACTGCGGCATTGAGGTCG
Source organism: Stagnimonas sp. (assembly GCA_030696045.1). Lineage (GTDB taxonomy): Bacteria > Pseudomonadota > Gammaproteobacteria > Nevskiales > Nevskiaceae > Stagnimonas. Next base: position 29,867 of record JAUYNO010000019.1, read on the forward strand.
GCGTCGTGACCATTCAACACCGACAGCTCCAACGCGATGTCGGCGTTGGGACTGACCTTGTCCGCTACGGCAGTTAACACCGCGACAAGATCGACGTCCTCAGGACCGGAGTACCGGCGACCAACGATGTTCTGATAGATCTCTGAACCTTCCTGCTTTACGTCCGTCCACGCGAAAACCAGATCACCGTCGGCATCGACCGAAGTGCCTGCAGGCTCGCCTCCGAAGCCGGAGGTTGAAACCAGCGTCTCATCGGTCTCCGGGCTCCCGGACGCGTCGTACCAGCGGGCGAAGATGCCCTTGGGTTCTCCATTGCTCGACCAAGAAATCACAAATCGCCCATCGGCATCCATGGAAACACTGGAGTCCCGCTGGTTGCCCCAGTCGGAATGGTTGACCTGCGTCTCCGCCCCCAGCTTGCTGCCATCAGCCGCGAACCGCTGGAAGACGATATCGGGGACGCCAGGCTCCCGCGCCCAGGTCGTCCAAGTCACCAAGAACTGGCCGTCCGCCTGCAGGGCGACGTCAGGAGCTTCCTGAACGTCGGCGCTGATCGTGGCCAACTGGATGACGTCGCCGACCGGCTGCCCGTCAGCGTCGTAGCGCTGGGCGTAGACATCGCGCGAATCGGCCTCGACCAGAGAGGTTCCCGCCCACACGACCACGAAGGCACCACTCTCGTTGATCGCCACAATCGGCCGCAGCGGGGTTCGCTCGCTGGAGAAATTGATCTCGAAGACCGGAGCTTGCGCCTGTCCAGCCGCGTTGAAGCGCTGTCCGTAGACATGGTATCGAGAAGTCGGATCGACTTTCTCCCAGACCACCACGAAGTCCCCGGACTCGCGCATGGCGATCTGCGGACTGGATGACCCGCCGGTGTGATCCAACTCCAGCACCGAAAACGGCCCCTTGGGCACGCCAAGGAAATCAAACTGGCGAGCGAGAATACGATTGCCGTATCCGTCACCGGGAGCACCGCTCCAGACAACTGTGAAATTGCCTACTCCATCCATCCCGACGCCAGAATAGTAGCTCGCGGACTCCGCGCCGGAGTCGATCCGGAATTCCAGGCTTTGCGGCGCACCCGCAGCGCTGTAGCGGCGCCCGTAGATATTCGTGACGCCCGACCGGTAGCGGTGCCAGGTCACAACGAAATTTCCGATCGGATCTCTGGCAACCGCCGGCGCACCATTGGACTCTCCAGCGCTGGAACCAGGATTCGGTCTTGAATTGACTCGATACTCGCGGTCGAGCGGCGAATAGGGAGCATCAACAGCGTAGGCCTGGACGCACACCAAGAGCGGCACGCAGAAAGCAGGCAGCAGTGCCCGCCGAACGGAGGCAAAGAAAAACTTCGTGGTCATAAATGCGCCCTTCCCAGCGCAGCCGACATTCGGCAGATCTTTAAAATACTTTGCTATGCATATGATAACGGTGTCATATTAAGGACAGCGAACCTCGGCGGCAATGGCAAATTTTCATCCGAGCCCATGTTGATTGGGTTCGCTGACGATGATTTTGCAGCCCGCCCGTCGCCGTTTGTCGGCAGTCGTCGCCCTCGTGTCCAGTGGTCAAGAAATCCTCACCTCGGCCGCGTAGCGTGCCGATCATGACCGCTCCGCTGACTGCCCTGCCGCCGCCGCTCCTGGCCGAGCCCGGCGACCCCACGCCGATGCCGGCGGCCTCGGCCAGCCATCCGCTGCACATCGCCCTGCGCGAGCTGGCCGCCAGCGAGGCCAATCTGCTGGCAGCGGATTTCGTCGAGCGTCTCGACGGCGCCCTGCAGTCGCTCTGCGCCGAAGCCCGCAACGTCGCCGAAACCCGCGCCGCCATCGACCTCGGCGATGCCCTGAAGATGAGCCGCGCCGGCCTGCAGCGGCGCATCGCGCAGGCCTTCGTGCACCGACTCGACCCGCTGGCACCTCGGCCGGTAGCGCGCTTGATCGACCTCGAGCGCCTGAGCGTGCTGCCGACCGACGAGCTGGAGGAAACCATCGCCCTCGCCCACCTGAGCCAGCAGGCCGAGCGGCTCGCCGGTGACGCCGGCCGACGCCTGCGTGGTCGCCTGACCTGGGCCGCGCGCAGCCTGGGCCTGCCGGCGCTGGCCCAGGCTTTCGAACCCTCGGCGCCGGGCCAGTGCTTTGCCACCGCCTTCCGCGACCTGGACCTGGAGCCAGCGCAGCGCCTGCTCGCCTACCGGCTGGTGGAAAGCCATGCCCTGCCGCTATGGCCGGCGGTGCTGGAGGCGGCGCAGCAGCTGCTGGACCGTCACGGCCTGGGCGAACCCCTGGTCGCCGGCACCACCCTGGCGCCGCCCCTGCTGGTCGCCGAGCCCAGCCTGCAATGCCTGCGGGAAATGGCGGCCCGCCGCCAGGACGAAGGCGATACCGAATTGGCGCGCTGCCTGCTGGCCCAGGCTGAAGACGGCGGCCCGGCCCTGACCGCGCTGGCGGCCGCCGGCCAGTGGCTGGACTCGCTGCTGGCCGAGCCGCAGCTGCCGGCCGCCCTGCTGCCAGACCTGGAGAGCCTGCGCTTTCCCCTGCTCAAGGCGGCGGTCGCCGACCCCAGCTTCTTCAGCAATCCCGGCCACCAGCTGCGGCGCTCGATCAACACCCTGGCCGAGCGCTTCGCGCTGGCTGCCCCCAAGGGGCTGATGCTGGCGCCCTTGCGCGCCGACCTGCGCGAGCTGCTGACGCAGATCGCCATCAGCGGCGCCTTCGCCCGCGACCTGCTGCCCTATTGCGAACCGCTGGCCGCCGAGGACGTGGCGCAGTTCTTCGAACAGCAGCGTCACGAGCAACAGGCTCGCCGCGAAAATCTGCTGTTGCAGATCCGCTGCCTGGTCAGCCGCGAGGTGGAAGCCCAGACCCTGGGCAGCGAGCTGCCGGCAACGGCCGCGCCCCTGGTATCCGGCGGCTTCCTGCCCCTGATCGCGGCAGCCCGGCTGCGGCACGGCGCCGGCTCGCCGCAGGACCGCGAGGCCGGTGCGCTGCTGGAAGAATTCACCGCCAGCTTCGGCCTGGGCGTCGGCAGCGAGGCACGGGCCCGCCTGGTGGACCGCATCGGCGCCGCCCTGCTGGAAGCCGGCCTGCGCGAAGACCGCGTCGCGCAACTGATCAGCGGCCTGGAGCAGGCCTACGAACAGGCCGCCACCGAACCCAGCCTGCTCGCCTACCTGCGCAGTCAGCCGACAGTGCAGGAAGTCGATTCCCTGCTGGCAGCCCTGGTTCCGCCGCATGTCTCCAGCAGCACGCCAGCGCCCCTGCCGGAAGCCATTCTGGCAACCGCCGGCCCGGAGCACCCGGACCTGGCTTCGGTACTGAAGCCACTGCTGCGCGCCGAGCAGTGGTTCCGCGTCCACGACCCGCGCAGCGGTGATGACCGCTGGTTGTGCCTGTCCGAACACTACCCGGCGCAGGACATGCTCAGCTTCCGGGGCTCCGACGGCATCGCCGCTCTGGGCCTGCGCGCCAGCCAGTTCGTGCAGGACCTGATCGCCGGTCGCGCCGAACCGCTCAACACCGAATCCGAGCTGGCGCGGCTGCTGCGGACCCGTGCCAGACCGGCGGCGGAGCGTCAGCTGGCGCGCGCCTGAAGCCTCGCTTGCGGGTGCCGCGCCGGCATTGACAGTCGGCACGGGCAGGAGCACTGTATAGATATACAGTTAACCTCCAATCGCCATGGACCTCACCCCCCGTCAGGCCGAAATCCTGGACTTCCTGCGTCGTCACCGCGACGAGCAGGGTGTGCCGCCGACCCGGGCGGAGATCGTCACTGCCTTTGGCTTCCGCTCGCCCACTGCCGCCGAGGACCATCTGCGGGCGCTGGCGCGCAAGGGCGTGATCGAGCTCAAGCCCGGCGCCTCGCGCGGCATCCGCCTGCTGGAGCGCGCCGACGAGTATCTCAGCGAGGCGGTACAACTCGCCCGCCGCGAAGCCGCCAACGAGGCCAGCCTGCCGCTGGTGGGCCGGGTCGCCGCCGGCGCGCCGATCCTGTCCGACCCCAATGTCGAGACCCGCATCCCGCTGGCCGGGGATTTCTTCCGCCCGCGCGCGCACTTCCTGCTGCGGGTGCAGGGCGAGTCGATGCGCGACGCCGGCATCCTCGACGGCGACCTCCTGGCCGTGCACCAGACCCCGGAGGCGCGCAGCGGCCAGACCGTGGTGGCGCGGCTGGACGACGAGATCACCGTCAAGACCCTGCGCCTGCGGGGCGGCATCGCCGAGCTGCTGCCGGCCAATCCCGATTTCGCTCCCATTGTCATCGACCTCTCACGGGAAAGCCTCGTGATCGAAGGGCTGGCAGTGGGCCTTATTCGCGGCGGCTTCGGCTCGCCGCTGATTCGTTAACCGGTACCCGCCATGCGCCTCTCGCTCGCCACCCCGCCACCGGAACTCACCGCCCTGCTCGACAGCGGCCGTCTCTGGCGCGGCCAGGAAGCACCACGCATCGCCGCCGAAGCCAGCGGCCACGCGCGGCTCGACGCCCTGCTGCCCGGCGGCGGCTGGCCGAAAGCGGCGCTGTCGGAAGTGCTGCACCCGCAGCCCGGCACCGGCGAGATGGCGCTGGTGCTACCGCTGCTGGCGCGGCTCAGCCAGGCCGAGCAGCACATCGCCTTCGTCGCGCCGCCGCTGATCCCCTACGCCCCCGGCCTCGCCCAGGGCGGTGTGCAGCTCGACTACACCCTGGTCGTGCAGACGCCCAATCCGGCCGAAAGCCTCTGGGCCAGCGAGCAGCTGCTGCGCTCCGGCCAGGCCGCCGTACTGGTCTGGGCCGACGCCGCCAGCCCGCAAGGCCTGCGCCGCCTGCAGCTGGCGGCCGAGGAGAGTGGCGGCATGGTCCTGCTGTTCCGCAGCCTGCGCCGCGCCGCCGAGCCCTCGCCCGCCGCGCTTCGGTTGGCGGTGCGCCGCGAGCACGGGGTGCCGCGTGTGCAGGTGCTGAAGACGCGCGGCCACGGCGGCGGCCATCCGCGGCCGGTGGCGCTCGGCCAATGAGCGTGGAGTTGGTGCCGTGCTGTGGCTGTGCCTGGATTTCCCGGCGCTGGGGCGCGAGGCCCTCGGCGTCGATGCTGATACCGCCGTTCTCGGTGCGCGCGGCAGCCATCGCTGGCTGATCACCGAGGTCGCCGGCAGCGTGGCCGGCAAGGCGCTATCAGCCGGCATCTCGCTCGCCACTGCGCGCACCCATGCCCCTGAACTGAACACCCTGCCGCGCAAGCCCGAAGCCGAGCGCGAACAGCTGGAGGCGCTCGCCCACACGCTCTACCGCTACGGCAGCCCGGTGGTCGCCGAAGTGCTGGAACATCCCGAGCCCTACGCCGTGCCGCGCTGGCGTGTGTCGGTCGAGGTCGGCGCCAGCCTGTCGCTGTTCGGCGGTGTCGAATCCTTGCGCGAACAGCTGCTGCTGGAGCTGCTGGACTGGAACTGCGCCGCGCGAGCCGGCATCGCACCGAGCCGACTCGCTGCCGGCCTGCTGGCGGAAGCCGGCGAGAGCACGCCCTGCCTGCAGATCAAGGAACTCGCCGGACGCCTGCGGCCACTACCGATCCGCTTGCTGCCCTGGCCAGCAGCGACACTGGATGCACTCATCAGCATCGGACTGAGCCGGATCGGTGAGCTGCTCGATGCGCCAACAGAAACCCTGCGCCAACGCTTCGGCGCCGAAGTACCGCGCGACCTCGACCGCCTGCTGGCGCGCCGCGCCGAGCCCTATCGCGCCATCGAACCACCGCCGGTGTTCGCCGCGCGCTTCGAGCTGCACGGCGAGGTCGACAACATCGAGACCCTGCTGTTTCCGCTCAGGCGCTTGTGCCAGCGCTTCGCCGCCTATCTGTCGGCGCGCGCGGTGACGTCGATGCACTGCCGGTTGGAGCTGCGCCACGACTTCGGCGCGCCCACCATCGTGCCGCTGCAGCTGCTCAGCCCCAGCCGCGAGGCGGCACGCTGGTTCGAGATCCTGCGCGAGCGCCTGTACCGCCAGCCACCGACACAGGCCGTGCGCGAGCTGTATCTGTCGGCCGAGGACTTTCTGCCGATTACCGGCTCGCAAGCCGCGCTTTTCGACGAGCACCGCCTGAGCCGCGAGCGGCAGGCGATGCTGGAAAAACTGATTGCGCGCTATGGCGAACCCTGCCTGTGGCGACCCGCCCTGGCGGCAGATCATCGGCCCGAGCGCGCCTGGCAGGCGGGCACATTGCAGGGTGCTGGCGCGGCACTGCCTGCCAGCCGCAGCCGTCGGCCGCTATGGCTGCTGCCGAAAGCCAAGCTCATCGCCCAGCCCCCCGTCGAAGGCCTGCCCGAACGCATCGAAACCGGCTGGTGGGATGGCGCCCCCGCGCACCGCGACTACCACCGCGTGCAGCTGGGCGAGCGCGCTGCCTGGGTCTATCACGATCTCGATGACGGCCGCTGGCATCTGCAGGGACTGTGGGAGTGAGATTGCCGGCACGGTGTTTGGCCGCAGGCCAAGGGGTACGGGAGGCAAGCTCCTCGCGGCCGGCACGGCCTCGCCTCCATCGCTTTGGCAGCAGGCCGTGAGCCGCAGCCCCGAAGCTCCCGAAGCGCCGGAGATGGATCTTGCGACCGAGGTGCTGGCCGTGGCACCGGGCACACCCGACTACGCCGAACTGCACTGCATCTCCAACTTCAGCTTCCTGCGCGGCGGTTCAAGCCCGCAGGAGCTGGTCGCGCAGGCTCAGGCGCTGCGCTACAGCGCGCTGGCGATCACCGACGAATGCAGCCTGGCCGGCATCGTGCGCGCCTGGGAGCAAGCCAAGCTCCAACCGATCCATCTGATCTTCGGCACCACGCTGCAACTGAGCGACGGGCCGCGCCTGCTGCTGCTGGCCGAGAACCGCGAAGGCTATGCCCGCATCAGCGCTGCCATTACCCGCGCACGCCTGAACACCACCAAGGGCAGCTATCGCCTGAGCAGTCTCGACTTCCACCGCGACTGGCACGATGTGTCGGCGATCTGGCTGCCGGGCACCGTTCCCGATCCGCGCGAGGCCGCCTGGGTGCAGGAGCGCTTCGGCTACGGTTGGATCGCTATCGAGCGACATCTCGACGGCGACGATGGTGCGCGCATCGACCACTTGCTGAAGCTGGGCCGGCAATACGGACTGCGGCCCGTGGCCTGCGGCGACGTGCACTACCACAGCCCGGATCGGCGGCGGCTGCAGGACGTGCTCACCGCACTGCGGCTGAAAACCTCGGTGGATCGCTGTGGCCAGGCCTTGCTGGCCAATGGCCAGCGCCATCTGCGTCGGCGCGAGGAGATCGCAGCGCTCTACGACCCGGCCTGGATCGCGGAAACCCTGCTGATCGCGCGGCGCTGCAACTTCCAGCTGGAGGAGCTGCGCTACGAGTACCCCAAAGCCCTGACTCCCCAGGGGATCACACCCACCGATCACCTGCGCAAGCTCACCGGCGAAGGCATGGCCCGCCGATGGCCGCAGGGCTGTCCGCACAAGGTGCGCGCGCAGATCGAACGGGAGCTGGAGTTGATTGCCTACAAGCAATACGAGGCCTTCTTCCTGACCGTCGAGGACATCGTCCGCTACGCCCGCAGCCAGGACATCCTCTGCCAGGGCCGGGGCTCCGCCGCCAACTCGGCGGTCTGCTATGCCCTGGGCATCACCGAGGTGAACCCCGAGCTGACCGACCTGCTGTTCGAGCGTTTCGTCTCCAGGGAGCGCGATGAGGCGCCGGACATCGACGTCGATTTCGAGCACCAGCGCCGCGAGGAGGTGATCCAGTACATCTACCGCAAGTACGGCCGCCAGCACGCCGCCCTCGCTGCCACCGTCATCCACTACCGCAGCCGCCTGGCCCTGCGCGACGTCGGCCGCGCACTGGGCGTGGCACCGGAGACGATCGACCGCTTCGGCACCGCACTGGCCTGGTGGGACGGCACCGAAAAATGGGAGGAGCGCCTAGCCGAGCTCGGCATCGATCCACGGTCCGCGCAGTTCCGGCTCTGGCTGTCGCTGGCGCGCCAGCTGCAGGGCTTCCCGCGCCATCTTTCGCAGCACGTCGGCGGCTTCGTGATTTCCGAACGACCGGTGCACGAACTGGTACCGATGGAAAACGCGGCGATGAAGGATCGCAGCATCATCGAGTGGGACAAGGACGATCTCGAATCGCTGGGGTTGCTGAAGGTCGATGTGCTGGCCCTGGGCATGCTCAGCGCGCTGCGGCGGATGCTGAGTTCCGTGTCGCGACGCGAAGGTCGGACTTTTGCGCTGAGCGACATTCCCCGTGAGGACGCTGCGACCTACCAGATGATCCGCGACGCGAAGACCGTCGGCGTATTCCAGATCGAATCCCGCGCGCAGATGGCGATGCTGCCGCGCCTGCGTCCGGAGAATTTCTACGATCTGGTGATCCAGATCGCCATCGTCCGGCCCGGCCCCATCGAGGGCGGCATGGTGCATCCCTACCTCAAGGCCCGCGCCCGCAGGCGCCAGGAACCGGGCTGGGAACCGCAGTACTACGGCAAGCTGCAGCCGGCCCTGGAACGCACGCTCGGCATCCCGATCTTCCAGGAACAGGTGATGCAGATCGTTTCCATCGCCGCCGATTTCACGCCGGGCGAAGCCGACCATGTGCGCCGCTCGATGGCGGCCTGGAAGCGCAGCGGCGGGCTGGAGAAATTCGAGGGCAAGCTCAAGCAGGGCATGGCGGCGAACGGCTATCCATCCGACTTCGCCGACAGCATCTACAAGATGATCCTCGGCTTCGGCAGCTATGGCTTTCCGGAATCACATTCGGCCAGTTTCGCGATCCTGGCCTACGCCTCGTCCTGGCTGAAATGCCACCAGCCAGCCGCCTTCATCGCCGGTCTGCTCGACAGTCAGCCCATGGGCTTCTATCCGCCGACCATGCTGGTGAGCGAGGCGAAGAAGATGGGCGTGACAATGCTGCCGGTCAGCGTGATCGACTCGGATTGGGACAGCCGCCTGCACTGGCAGCGCCCCGAAGACGAATCCGACCGGGGCGCGCTGAGACTCGGCTTCAACCGCATCTGCGGCTTCAACGAAGCAGCCGCGCAACGGATCATGGTCACCCGTGCGCAGCGCCCTTTCCGCGATGCCGCCGACCTCGCAGCACGCGCTCGGCTGTCGCGCCATGAACTGGACCTGCTGGCGCGGGCTGATGCGTTGCAAGCACTCGCCGGACATCGCAATCAGGCACGTTGGCTGTCGCTCGGCTACACCCCGCAGACCGATCTGCTGGCCGCCGTGCCCCGGCAGGAAGCGCAGCTATCGCTGCCCATGCCCAGCGAAGGCGCGGAAATCATCAGCGACTACCGCAGCGTAGGTCTCAGCCTTCGCAAGCATCCGGTGGCGCTGCTGCGGCCAAAGCTCGACAAACTCAGGGTCACGCCCAACGAGAAGCTGGCACAGCTGCGGCACGGACAGCTGCTGCGTGTCGCCGGCCTGACCATGTTCCGGCAGCGACCGCCGGAAGCGAAGGGCGTCATGTTCATGACGCTCGAAGACGAGACCGGTATCGTCAACCTGGTGGTCTGGGCCAAGGTGCTGGACGCCCATCGCGAGGCGGCGGTGACCGGCGGCTTCCTGATCATCGGCGGCGAGGTGCAGCGACAGGACAATGTCACCCACGTCATCGCCAAGCGCATCCGTGACTACAGCCACTGGGTGGAGGGCCTACCCTACCTGTCGCGGGATTTTCGATAAGGGGCCTGCCGACGCCAATGGTGTCGCTGCGTTGCGAGTCAAAAGCCGCGCAGTGCGAGGCGCGAGACGTAGCGCAGGTTGGACCTGGGCAAGTCTCGCAACGACGCAATGCGCGGCTTTTGCCGCGACCCTCGGCCACAGCGACACCATTGGCGTCGGCAGCCCCCCTGCGTGGGACAATGCCGGCATGACTGACATCGTTCTCGCCTCGCGCAACGCCAAGAAGCTCAAGGAAATGCAGGCCCTGCTGGCGCCGCTGGGCTACCGCGCACGGCTGGTGTCGGAGTTCACCGACGAGGCGGCGGAAGAGACCGCACCGAGCTTCATCGAGAACGCGCTGCTGAAAGCCCGCCACGCCGCGCGCGTCTCCGGCCTTCCGGCGCTAGCCGATGACTCGGGGCTGGAAGTCGATGCGCTCAAGGGCGCGCCCGGCGTGTATTCGGCGCGCTATGGTGAGGCCGCCTGGCTTGCGAGCACTGCTCGCGAGGCGGCCGAACGCCCGGCCATGGATGGCCGGGCTGTGATCGGAGCGGAGAACCCAGGTTGCGCCAGGGATGGCTGGACGCAGGCAGAAAAAGATGTCGCCAATAACGCCAAGCTGCTGCAGGCCCTGGCCGGCGTACCGGCGGCGCGGCGCGGCGCACGCTTCGTTTCGGCGCTGGCGCTGTTGCGCCATGCTGAGGACCCCACGCCGGTGATCGCGCTCGGGTATTGGCCAGGTGTGATTCTGGAAGCCCCGCGCGGGGCCAGTGGCTTCGGCTATGACCCCTTGTTCCTTGTGCCTTCGCTGGGCAAGACCTCGGCCGAGCTGGCCCCGGCGCTGAAGAACCGCATCAGCCATCGCGGCCGCGCGATGCGGGCCTTGCTGAAGCAATTGCGCGCGGATTCGGGGTTTGTGCATGGCTGAAGCCGCCCCCCTCCCGCGTTTGGCCGGGCTGGAGACTGCCATTGGGCAGTCTCCAGTAAGCCAAACGCCCTCCCCGCCAGGGGGAAGGGCTTTAGATCGCGCTGCGCTTGTAGCCCCTCCCCCTGGCGGGGAGGGGTTGGGGAGGGGGGCGCTCGCAGAAACGAGTGCCATCTCCACCAACATCCCGCTCAGCCTCTACATCCACATCCCCTGGTGCGCGAAGAAGTGTCCGTATTGCGACTTCAACTCGCACCCCCTGCGCGGCCAGATTCCGGAGGCGGAGTACGTGCAGGCGCTACTGCGCGATCTCGATTTCGAGCTAGCCAGCGCCGCTGAAGCGCGCCCGCTCGTCAGCATCTTCTTCGGCGGCGGCACTCCCAGCCTGTTCAGCGGCAGTGCCATCGCCGGCATTCTCGATGGCGTCGCGCGGCGGCTGCGCTTCGCGCCCGGGATCGAGATCACCCTGGAAGCCAATCCCGGCACCGCCGAGGCGCAGCGCTTCCGGGATTACCGCGCCGCCGGCGTCAACCGCTTGTCGATGGGCGTGCAGTCGCTCGACGACCGGCACCTGAAAGCGCTCGGTCGCATCCACGGTGCCGAGGAAGCGCGCACAGCGGTGGCGATGGCGCGCGCGGCGGGCTTCGACAACCTCAACCTCGACCTGATGTTCGCGCTGCCGGAGCAGACGCTCGCCGAAGCCGGGGCCGATCTGCGCGGCCTGATCGCACTCGCTCCCGAACACCTCAGCTACTACCACCTGACGCTGGAGCCGAACACCGAGTTCGCGGCCAAGCCGCCGAAAGTGCCGGACAGCGACAGTGCCTACGAGATGCTGGAGCAGGGCCAGGCGCTGCTGGCGGCAGCGGGCTACGCGCAGTACGAAACCTCGGCCTATGCGCAGCCGGGCCGCGCGGCGGCGCACAACCTCAACTACTGGCGCTTCGGCGACTACCTGGGCATCGGCGCCGGCGCCCACGGCAAGCGCACCCTGGACGGCCGGGTGCTGCGCCGCGCCCGGCACAAGCACCCCAAAACCTATATGGAAACCGCCGGTGCGGTGAGCGGAGTGCAGGAGGAGCGCGCCGTCGCCGGCGGCGAGCTGGCATTCGAATACATGCTCAACACGCTGCGGTTGCACGAGGGCTTCCAGCTGCCCGATTTCCGCGCGCGGACCGGCCTGACCGCGTCCGCGCTGGAACCGGCGCTGAGCCGGGTACGTCAAAACGGCTTGCTGGCCGTTGATGGCGACTGGATCCGCCCCACCCCGCTCGGCCGCGACCACCTCAATCGCCTGCAGCTGGAGTTTCTGCCCTGATGAGCCGCCTCAACCTGCAAAGCCAGACCGTGCAATGTCCCTACTGCTGGGAGGAAATCGAGCTGGACATCGATGTCTCCGGCGGCAGCCAGACCTACGTGGAGGACTGCCATGTCTGCTGCCAGCCGATCCTGGTACGGCTGACGGTCGATGAGGAAGATGCCGAGAGCTTCGAGGTCGCGGTCGAAGCCGAGAACGAGTAGCACCCGCTACTGCACCTGCACGCTGACATAGGGCGAGGCCGGCGCCGCCGGCACCAGCACGCTCTTCATCCGCTCGGCCTCCTCGCGCGGCGTGCTGCCGAAGAAGCGCTTGAACTCGCGGCTGAACTGCGAGGCACTCTCGTAGCCGACCCGACCGGATGCCGTCGAAGCGCTCAGGCCCTCGTGCACCATCAGCAGCCGCGCCTTGTGCAGCCGCGTGGTCTTCAGGTACTGGATCGGCGAGGTGCGGGTGACCTGCTTGAAGTGGCTATGGAAGGCCGCGAGGCTCATCCCTGCTTCCTCGGCCAGGCGCGTGACGTCGAGATCGGCGGCGTACTCGGCGTGGATGCGCCGCAGCGCCCGGCCAATGCGGCCGCACTGGCTGTGGTGCACCAGGGCGCCGGCAATCGCCGCGCCCTGTTCGCCGGTGAGCATGCGGTAGAGGATCTCGCGGACGATGCCCGGCCCTAGCAGCCGCGCCTCCACCGGCGAGCGCAGGCAGCGCAGTAGCCGATACAGCGCGTCCTCCATGCCGAGGTCCATCGGCGCTGTGGCGATGCCCAGCGGCGGCACCGGCGACCGCGGGCTCAGGCTGTCGAGGGCGAGGATCAGCTCGGCAACGCTGGCCAGGTCGATGGTGATGCCGATGGCCAGCAGGGGCCGCTCGGCGCTGGCCTCGGTCTCGCAATCGAAGGGCAGCGGTACGGCGGCAACCAGGTAGCGATGGGCATCGAACACCAGGATCTGCTCGCCGAAGAAGCCGCGCTTGCGGCCCTGGCAGATGAACATCAGCTTCGGCTCGTAGAGCACCGGCGCCTTGACGAAGGTCCGCTCGGCGCGGGCTACCGTCACTCCCTCCAGCAGGGTGTCGAAGATGCCCGAGGCTGGGACCATCTCGCTCAACAAGGCCACCAGGCGTGTCGGGGCCGGATCGGGCGGAGTGTCGAACATGGCAGCCTTCAGGCGGATAGGACTAGGCAGTGAAATGTACTCTCGCGACCCCGGAAATGCCCGGCGCCGATAGGAATAGGCAACAATTGCAGACCATCCGGCATTGGGGGCGGGCCAGCCGCCGCCTAGCATGGCGACATTCCCAGTGTCCCCGCCCGGAGGTCTCCATGTCCGCCACCAATATCGCGTTCCTGCGCGCCCGCAAGGGCCGCGAACAGGGACTGTCCCAGGCCCTGCATCGACTGGCCGAGTTCAGCCGCGACAACCCGGACTGCGCGCTGTCGCACCTGCATCGCAGCGAGGAAGACCCGGCACTGTGGTTCCTGTACGAGACCTGGGGTTCCCGCGCGGCGATGTGGGAACACCTGGGGACGGCACCGGTGCAGGCCCTGGTGCGGCAGATCGGCCCCTGGCTGGAGAGCGATCTCGGCCTGCGCAGCTTCCATCTGATGCCGGGGCCGCCGCTGGAACTCGTCGCCTGAACCCGGCGCACATCGCGCCCCCTGGGCCGACGCTGCTCTCAGCTTCGGAAGCCGGCCTGCCGCTGGTAGGCCGATCCCGGCCGGCTGTCCGCGCCGGCGGTGGCGAGGGCGCGGGCACAGGCACAGTCTGGCCGTCCGCAAGCCCGAAGGAGTCAGTTCATGGATCTCGCCCCCATCCAATGGCATCAGCTGCCGATGGTGCTCAGCGTGCTGGCGGCGACGCTGGCGGTCAGCGTCGGGCTGTTGCGGCTGGCGCTGCCGCGCCGGACCGCCTGGGCCGCGCGTGGCGGCGACCAGTCGCAGTACCGCGAGACCATCCCCAACGAGCGGCGCAAGGTCCGGCGCCCGCCGGGCGCGGCCTGGGCACGCCACGCCCTGCCCTGAAAAAATCGCTGGCTAGCCGGGCTTCCGGCCGGCTCCAGTTGCCAAGCGGCGCAGTCGCCGCTATTCTTCGCGCCCTTTTTGTTTGAACCGCCCCGGTTGTGGGCGTTGCCGAGACCGCCATGAAAGAAGGCATTCACCCTGAGTACCGCCCCGTCGTGTTCCGCGACGCCGGCTCCAATCAGAGCTTCGTGATCCGCTCCACGGTCAAGACCCGCGAAACGGTCAAGCACAGCGACGGCGAGACCTATCCGCTGGTCACGCTCGACACTTCGCACCTGTCGCACCCGTTCTACACCGGCAAGACCCGTGTCACCGACACCGGCGGCCGCATCGACAAGTTCAAGAAGCGCTACGGCAAGTAATCGCCGGATCGCCGCACGCTGTACCGAAAAGCCGCTGAGTCCTAGCGGCTTTTTTGTTGCCCGCAGTCCTTTTCATCAACCACGGCGCGCCCAGGAAGAAGGCAACGCGCCCGAGCCAATGAACGAACAAACCCTCAGCCACGCCCTCCGCGCCGCCGCCCTCCACTACCACGAGTTTCCGAAGCCCGGAAAGCTCGCGACCCAGATCACCAAGCCCTGCGCCGGCCCAGAGGATCTGGCCCTGGCCTACTCGCCCGGCGTCGCCGAGCCGGTGCTGGCGATCCAGGAAAACCCGGAGGACGCCTACCGTTACACCGGCAAGGGCAACCTGGTGGCGGTGATCAGCAACGGCACGGCGGTGCTGGGGCTCGGTGACTGCGGCGCGCTGGCCGGCAAACCAGTCATGGAAGGCAAGGCTCTGCTGTTCAAGAAATTCGCCGACCTCGACTGCTTCGACATCGAAGTTGACGAGCGCGCCCCCCGGATGTTCATCGAGACGGTGGCCCGCATCGCCGGCACCTTCGGCGGCATCAACCTCGAAGACATCGCCGCCCCGGCCTGCTTCGAGATCGAGCAGGCGCTGCAGGCACGCTGCGACATCCCGGTGTTCCACGACGACCAGCACGGCACCGCCATCGTGCTCTGCGCCGCCCTGCTCAATGCCCTGGAACTACAGGGCAAGCAGCTGCAGGACGCCCGCATCGTCTGCGTCGGGGCCGGCGCCGCCGGCATTGCCTCGATGCGCCTGGCGCGCAGCCTGGGTGCGAAGCCCGAGCATCTCTGGCTGGTGGACCGCCAGGGCGTGATCGCCAGCGATCGCCCGAACCTGAGCAAGGAGAAGGCCGAGTTCGCGCAGGCACCGTCGGAGCGACGGACCCTGGCCGGCGCGCTGGCCGGCGCGGATGTCTTCATCGGCCTGTCCGGTCCCGGCCTGCTGCGCGAGGAATGGCTGGGCCTGATGAACGAAAAGCCGGTGATCTTCGCGCTCAGCAATCCGGTGCCCGAGATCATGCCGGAGATCGCCAGGCGGGTCCGCAACGACGCCATCATCGGCACCGGCCGCAGCGACTATCCCAACCAGGTCAACAACGTGCTGTGCTTCCCCTTCCTGTTCCGGGGAGCGATGGACGTGCGCGCACGCGGCATCAACGAGGCGATGAAACTGGCGGCGGTGCGGGCCCTGGCGGAGCTGACGCGATTGCCGGTGCCCGCCGAAGTGCTGGCGGCCTACCAGCGAAACTCGCTATCCTTCGGGCCGGATTACATCATTCCAAAACCGCTCGATCCGCGCCTGCGCGACCATGTCGCCGGCGCCGTGGCGCGCGCGGCGGTCAACAGCGGGATCGCCCGCCTGCCCCTGCCCGGCTAGCAGCGGCGCGGCACGGTTCCTGCCAGGGTCTTTTGAACTGTTTATTTAGCAATCGGGAGCGACGCGATGAGTGAGGTCAGCTACAGCCTGGTCAACAACGCCACCGGGGAGAAGGTCGATCTGCCCGCGGTCGGCGGCACGCTTGGCCCGGTCGGTCTCGACGTCGCCAAGGTCTACGACAAGACCGGCGCCTTCACCTACGACCCCGGCTTCACCAGCACCTGCTCGACCAAGAGCGCGATCACCTATATCGACGGTGACGAGGGCGTACTGCTCTACCGCGGCTACCCGGTGGCGCAGCTGGCGCAGCACTGCACCTTCCTGGAAGTCGCCTACCTGATCCTCAACGGCGAGCTGCCCAACAAGGCCACGCTCGAATCCTTCGATCAGAGCATCCGCCGCCACACCATGATCAACGAAGGCCTGAAGAGCTTCTTCAACGGCTTTCACTACGACGCCCACCCGATGGCCATGCTCACCGGCGTGGTCGGCTCGCTGTCGGGCTTCTACCACGACACCGGCAACAACAAGGATCCGCGCCACCGCGAGATCTTCGCGCACCGGATGATCGCCAAGATCCCGACCATCGCGGCGGCGGCCTACAAGAAGTTCTACGGCCAGCCGTTCATGTACCCGCAGAACCACCTGGACTACTCCAGCAACCTGCTGCACATGATGTTCGCGGTGCCGGCCGAGCCCTACCACGTCGATCCGATCGCGGCGAAGGCGCTGGACGTGCTGTTCATCCTGCACGCCGACCACGAGCAGAACGCCTCCACCTCGACCGTGCGCATGGCCGGCTCCACCGGCTGCAATCCCTACGCGGCCATCGCCGCCGGCATCGCCGCGCTCTGGGGCCCGGCGCACGGCGGTGCCAACGAAGCCGTGCTGAAGATGCTCGACGAGATCGGCGACGTGAAGAACGTGCAGCCCTTCATGGACAAGGTGAAGGACAAGAACAGCGGCGTGCGCCTGATGGGCTTCGGCCACCGCGTGTACAAGAACTTCGACCCGCGCGCGACCATCATCCGCGAGGAATGCCACAAGGTGCTGAAGGCGCTGAAGGTCGACGATCCCAAGCTCGAACTGGCGATGAAGCTGGAAGAGATCGCCCTCAACGACGAGTACTTCAAGGCCCGCAAGCTCTACCCGAACGTCGATTTCTATTCGGGCATCATCTACAAGGCGCTGGGCATCCCGGTGAACATGTTCACGCCGATGTTCGCGGTCGCCCGCACCGTCGGCTGGGTCGCGCACTGGAGCGAGATGGTCGGCGACGGTCCGCTCAAGATCGCCCGTCCGCGCCAGGTCTACACCGGCGCGGCCGAGCGCAACGTGACTCCGGTCGACCAGCGCTGATCGCTGCTTCCGCCGCAACAAAAAGCCCGCCGGAAGGCGGGCTTTTTGTTGGCCAAGGTCCTCAGTGACGGACCTCGTTGTATTTCTCCTTGGCCTTGTCGGCCAGCGCCTCGGCACCGGCCCTGACCTTGCTCACGGTCTCGCGCAGCTTGTCGCCGGCTTGGTCGATGGCTTCCTTGACCTCGCCCTTGGCACGATCACCGGCACCTTCGACCCGATCCGCGCGGCCTTCGGCCTCCAGGCGCTCGTTGCCGACGGCATTGCCGACTTTCTGCTTGACCTTGCCCATGGCCTGCTTGGCCTTGCCCTTGAGTTGGTCGTAACTGCCGTTGTCGGTCGCGGACGGCACTTTATCGTTCGGATTCATTCCGATCTCCTGTGTGAAGCACCCGAGATAGGGTCCGCACACCCTAGGGCGCGGGCATGAACCTGCGGTGAGCAAGGTTCAGAACAAGCTGTCTATCGACGCAGCCGCCAGTTGCTCGGCCTCCGCCAGACTCAGCCGGGGTGCCGGTCGACCGCTGGTCTGCGACAGCGGTGCGCGGCGCTGCTGCTCCGGCGCGAACAGCGCCACATCAACGCCGACCCGGTCGGCTTGGAAGCAGGCCAGCGGCACGCTCTCGCTGCGGCCGTCGCCGAAACGATAGTCGCGCTCGTCCAGTTCGACCTCGAAGCCACGCTCGGCCAGGAACACATCCACCAGCTCCGGCTGGTCGGGGAAACAGTGCAGCTGCACGCGATGCGCATCGCTGATCGCGCCCGTCACCACCGCACCACTCAAGCGCGGTTCGAAGCGGGCCAGCAACTTCATGGCCTGCACGGCGGTGCGACGCAGCAGCTGCAGGCGCGCCACGTAGTCGGCACCGCCGAACAAGCGCTGGTAAGCCAGCACCTCGGCTTCGACCCGCGCGTTGTCCGGCAGGGCGGCGCGCGTCGGCAGGCCCAGCCGCTCGGCCGCCCGACGCTTGGCCTGACCGTAGTCGGTCAGTGACTCCTCGACGAAGATGCGCGCCGCCTCTGGGGCAATGTCGCCGCCACCACCGAGGACCCGGCGCGCCATGACGCTAGAAGAGGTCCTGCGCCGCGGCGCCGGCCTCGCTCTCGAAGCCCGGGATCAGGCCGTCGTCCTGCGCCGGCAGGCGGTCCATCGGCAGGGTTTCGTAGATCACCTTGTCGGCGCCTTCCCAGGCCAGCTTGCCGTTCTCCGGGTTGAGTCGTACCTCGGTCATCCCGGCCGGGCGCAGCGGCGGCTGCTCGGGCACGCCCTTGAGCGCGACCCGCATGAAGTCCATCCACATCGGTAGCGCGGCGCGGCCACCGACCTCGCCACGACCCAGCGGCGTCGGGGTGTCATAGCCGATCCAGGCGGTCGCCGCGAGCGTCGCCTGGATGCCGTTGAACCAGGCGTCGGTCTCGTCGTTGCTGGTGCCGGTCTTGCCGCCCAGATCGCGCCGCCCGAGCGCATTGACCGCCGCCGCGGTGCCGCGCACGGCGACGTCGTGCAGCATGCTCTGGATCATGTAGTCACTCTGCGGATCGATGCTGCGCGGCGCCAGCTGGGCGGCGGCATCGCCAGCGGTGATCTCCGGCGGACATTCGGGGCAGGCGCGCGGCGGCCGGGCCTCGAACAGCACCTGGCCGCGGGCATCCTCGATGCGGGCGATGAAGTAGGGATCGACCAGGAAGCCGCCATTGGCGATCACCGCGTAGCCGCGCACCACTTCCAGGGGCGTCAGCGCCGCCGAGCCGAGCGAGAAGGTGAGGTCGCGCGGCAGCCGGGTCTTTTCGAGCCCGAAGTTCTGGGCATAGTTGAGCGCATAGCCCATGCCGACCGCCTGCAGCACCCGGATCGACACCAGGTTGCGGGACTGCACCAGGGCTTCGCGCAGGCGCATCGGCCCCTTGAAGTCCTCGTCGTAGTTGGCCGGCCGCCACTCGCTTTCCAGATTCGGATCGTCGAACACGATGGGCGCGTCGAGGAAGATCGAAGCCGGGGTATAGCCCTTGGCCAGCGCCGCCGTGTACAGGAAGGGCTTGAAGCCGGAGCCGGCCTGCCGCCGCGCCTGGGTGACCCGGTTGAACTTGCCGGCGAAGAAGTCGTAGCCGCCGACCAGGGCGCGGATCGCACCGTCGCGCGGGTCCAGCGCGACGAAGGCGGCCTGGGCCTCCGGCTGCTGGGCGAGGCGTGGCTTGTCGCCGGCCTGACGGACGCGCACCACGTCGCCAACCACCAGCTTGTACTTCTTGCCGGTCCAGGCAAAACCCTTGGCCTCGATGGTCTCGACCCCGCGCTCCAGCGAGTAGACCTGCAACTGCTCGGGGCTCGCCGCCAGCACCACGGCGGCCGGCAGGCCGGCCAGCCTGGGGCGGGCTCGCAGCAGTTCCCGGACTTCGTCGCTCAGCGCCGGGTCCTTGCGCTCCAGGGCCGCCGCCAGTTCGGGCGTGCCCTTCACCTCCGGCCCGGCGTAGCCGTGGCGTTCCTCGTACTCCAGCAGGGCCTTGCGCAGGGCGGCATTGGCGGCTTCCTGCTTCGGTGCCTCGACCGTGGTGATGACGCGGTAGCCGGCGGTATAGGCGGCTTCGCCGTACTTCTCCACCATGGCCGCGCGCACCATCTCGGCGACGTAATGGGCTTCGACCTCCACCTGGGGCGCGTGCTCGCGCGCCAGCAACGGCTCGGCCAGGGCGGTCTGGTAGGCCGCGTCCTCGATGAAACCGACATCGCGCATGCGCCGCAGCACGTAGTTGCGTCGCTCCTTGGCGCGCCCAGGGCTGGCCAGCGGATTGTCGCGAGATGGCGCCTTCGGCAGGCCGGCCAGCACCGCCGTCTCCGACAACGTCAGCTCGTTGAGCGGCTTGCCGAAGTAGACATAGGCCGCCGCCGCGACGCCGTAGGCGCGGCTGCCCAGGAAGATGCGGTTGAGGTAGATCTCGAAGATGGTTTTCTTGTCGAGCTCCCGCTCCATTTTCCGTGCAAGAAGTATCTCTTTGATCTTGCGCTCGTAGCTGCGCTCCGGCGTCAGGAACACATTGCGCGCCAGCTGCATGGTGATGGTCGAGCCGCCCTGGCGCTTCTCGCCGGTTGCCGCCAGGCTGAGCGCCGCCCGCAACAGGCCGAGGTAGTCGACGCCGTCGTGAGAGAAGAACTGGTCGTCCTCGGCAGCCAGGAAGGCCTTGAGCAACGGGTCCGGAAACTGTTCGTACTTCAGCGGCGAGCGCCGCTCGGCGCCGAACTCGCCCAGGCGCTTGCCGTCCGCCGACAGCACCAGCAGGGGGGCACCCAGATTGGGCTGGCGCAGGCTGTCCACCGGCGGCAGCTGCCGCTCCAGCGCCGCGACCTTGAACCAGATCACGCCACCCAGCACCAAGCCGGCCAGCAGCAGCAGGGCCAGGAGGACAAGGCCAGCGCGTTTCGCGAGGCTCAACTGATCAAAACGCAAGGAGGCCATCCAGAAAAATTAGCGCGCCATTGTGACGCGCCCGGCGCCGCGCCGAAACCGGCCTAGAAATGGGCGGGCCGCTGCGCCTGCACCGGCGGCCGGTTGTGCAGGGTCTCGAGCCGGGCGTCCTTGCGCAGCCATAGGCCATTGACCCAGGCCTGCACCTGATGGCGGTAGGCCGGCTCGCTGTCATAGTCCCCGTGCAGCAACTCGGTCGGTACCGGAATCAGGTCAATGCTCAGCCGCACATGCGCCTGCTCGCCGCACAACCAGCTCCAGGCCAGGCTGCGTTCGGTCGGCTGGTAGCAGACGGTGACATCGAGCACGCCGGCGAACTGCTCACCCATGGCATCGAGGGTGTAGGCCAGGCCGCCGGACTTGGGCCGCAACAGGTGCCGGTGCGGGCTGCAGCGGGCCCGGCGCTTGGTCTCGGTGAACCGGGTGCCTTCGAGGAAGTTGACCACCGTGACCGGATCATGCCGGTAGACCGCGCAGGCCTTGCGCGTCGCCGCGCGGTCGGCGGCCCCGGACTTGCGGGTCATGAACGGGAAATCCATCGCCCAACAGACCAGGCCGATGATCGGCAGCCACAGCAGGTCCCGTTTCAGGAAGAAGCGCGGGAACGGCGTGCGGGCATGAAAGACATCGAACAGGATCAGGATGTCGGCCCAGGACTGGTGATTGCAGAGCAGCAGGTAGCTCTGGCCCGGCTCCAGCCGGCCGTGGAAGTCGACCTCGCCATAGGCATCGGGGTTGGCGACATCGTGGAGCGCCCGGAGAATCAGCTGGTTGCTCGCCACCCAGTTGCGCGCCATCCACACGCAGTAGCGGGAAGCCAGGCGCTGCACCGCGTACACCGGCAGCAGCCGCAGCAGAATGCCCGGCAGCATGGCGGTGAACCAGAACAGCAGCGCCCCCAGCATCAAGGCAAAAGTCAGCAAACCGACGACCCAGGGCGGCAGCAACATCGAAATCATCCGCGACCTCCGCTTCTGCTCCGTCGCGGCCGGAGCGTTCCGGCCGCGGATTACTGCTCAGTGATGATAGGCGGGCGAAAGTTCCACCACCGCCTCGATCATCGCCCCCGCATGCGCCGGGTCCACCCCGGGCACGATGCCATGGCCGAGGTTGAAGACATGCCCAGGGCCACGCCCATAAGCATGCAGTACTCGCGCCACTTCCTGGCGGATGCGCACCGGACTGGCGAACAGGGCCAGGGGATCGAGATTGCCCTGCAGCGCCACCTTGGCCCCGACCCGGGCACGGGCCTGGCCAATGTCGGTGGTCCAGTCCAGGCCCAGGGCGTCGCAGCCGGTGTCGGCCATCGCCTCCAGCTGCTGGCCGCCGTTCTTGGTGAACAGGATCACCGGGATGTCCGGCAGCCGGGCTTTGAGCCGCGCGACGATGCGGCGCATCGGCTCCAGCGAAAACTGCCGGTAGCCTTCGACATCGAGCACGCCGCCCCAGGTGTCGAAGATCATCAGCGCATCGGCACCGGCCGCAGCCTGGGCTTCGAGATAGAGCGCGACGCTGTCCGCCAGCTTGTCGAGCAGCTCCATCAGCAGTTCGGGCGCATCGAAGCGCATCTTCTTGATGCGCGCGAATTCCTGGCCGCCCTGCCCTTCGACCATGTAGGTGGCGAGTGTCCAGGGCGAACCGGCAAAGCCGATCAGCGGGCAGCGGCTGCCGAGTGCCGAACGGATCGTGCGCACCGCGTCCATCACATAGCGCAGCTCGCCCTCGGGGTCGGGCACGCCCAGCGCGCGGATCGCGGCGGCATCGCGCAGCGGCCGGTCAAACACAGGCCCCTCGCCCTCGACGAAGCGCAGGCCCAGGCCCATGGCATCGGGGATGGTGAGGATGTCGCTGAACAGGATCGCAGTGTCGAGCCCCGGATAGCGGTCCAGCGGCTGCAGGGTGACCTCGCAGCACAGCTCGGGATTGCGGCAGAGCGCCATGAAGTCGCCGGCCTTGGCGCGACTGGCGCGGTACTCTGGCAGGTAGCGGCCGGCCTGGCGCATCATCCACACCGGCGTGCGGTCCACCGGCTGGCGCTTGAGTGCGCGCAGGAAACGGTCGTTGGCGAGTGCTCTCATGCCAGTGCTCCGGCGATCTCGCGCTGAATCGCCTGCGCCATCGCCCGCGGATCGGCGGCATCGCGGATCGGCCGGCCGATCACCAGGTAATCGGCGCCGGCCTTGATCGCCGCCGCCGGCGTGGCGATGCGCTTCTGGTCGGCTTCGACGCGGTTCTGTACCGGGCGGATGCCCGGCGTCACGCAGATCAGTTCGCGCGGCGCTTCCAGCCGCAGGCGCGGCACTTCCAGCCCGGAGGACACCACGCCGTCGCAGCCGGCCTGCAAGGCGCGGCGGGCGCGCGACAGCACCAGCTCGGCGACATCGCACTTGAAACCGAGATCGTCGAGATCGCCCTGGTCCAGCGAGGTCAGCGCGGTCACCGCCAGCACCTTGGTGTGGCCGGACTTGGCCTTGGCGGCGGCCTCCATGATCGACTGGTTGCCGTGCACGGTGGCGAAGTCGGCACCGCGCTCGGAAAGATTGCGGATGGCACGCGCCACCGTCTCCGGGATGTCGAAGAACTTCAGATCGACGAACACCTTCTTCTGCTCGGCCTTGAGCCAGTCCATCAGCTCGAAGAAGCCCGGCGCCATGCACAGCTCCATGCCGATCTTGTAGAAGCTGACGGCATCGCCGAGTTGCTTCACCAGAGCGCGGGCGGCATTGGCGTCGGGGACGTCAAGGGCGCAGATCAGGCGCTCGTGGGTAGGGATTGCTTGGGACACGAATCAATAACCTTGAAAGAGAAAGTCGAGGGCGGCGACAAACTGATCGCGCTGCGCGGCGAGACTGATGACCGGCCTGCCCAACTGGTTTTCTGGAAGCGAACCGATTTCGGTGGGCGACATCACCAAGGCCTGGCCGTCGATTTCCACCACCGGGTTGAGTCGCTTCATCGGCGGCCCGTGATAGTCGGCGCGCACCAGAGGAACCACGACCCGCAACTCGGTACGCACCCAATCACACTGAACATCCAGCAGATAAGGCGCCTGAGAGGCGCTGCGCCGAGGATTTCGATAGACGTCGAAGCGCGCCATCAGAAGCGGATCAGATCGGCATTGAGGGGGCCATCACGAGCAACGCGGGCATTGTGATAGGCGATGGCCTCGGCGTTTTCCGCCTGCCAGCGTTCGCCCTCGGCCTTGCGCAGGCGCTCGGCGAGGCTTTCCTCCAGCAGGCTGGACAGATTCAACCCCTGCTCGCGGGCGCGGTCGATCAAGTCGGCGCGGACGCTGAGATTGAGCCGGCGCTTGCCGGCCACATACTCGGCGGGCGGGTTCTCGGCGACGCGTTCGGCCTTGGGCCGGGGGCGCTTGTAGGCGGTGGGCATGGTGAGCTCCTGCGTAAACTAATGCGCACAATAATGCGCATTCATCATCCCCGCAAGCCGGCTTCGACCTTGGCCGCGGTCGGCGCCCCCTGCGCTCGCAGCTCCTGCGCGAACAGGGCGATGCGCCATTCCTCGATCAGCCAGCGCGCCGGATGCCAGGGGCCGGGCAGGCGCGCTTGCAAGGGCTGGATCTGCTTCATCGCCTCGGCGTCCTTCTGGGGTTTGAGCGGCAGCCGCTCCAGGCGCACCGCCAGCGCCCTGAGATAGCTGGCAAGGCGTGGCCACTGGGCGGTCGGGATGGCGGTGACAAAGCCCGCCCCCAGCAGGCTGGCCAGCTGCGCGCTGGCGTCGGCATGGGCGGCGGGATAGATCTTGGCAAGGCCTTGGAGCGCGCGTCGCAGGGTCACCGCCTGGCTCAGCCAGCCGGCCAGTTCATCCAGCCTTTGATAGGCCAACTGCGAAAACTGGCCGCGCCGCTCCAGCGCGGCGCGGAAAGCCGCCTCGCTGCGCACCGGGCCGTCGATCAGCACCTCGTCAGCACAGCGCTCGGCCAGCTGCCGGGCGAGGCCATCGACCGTGTGCGGCGTGCCGGTCAAGGCCAGGGCCAGCTTGCCCCGGGCCGACTTGGCGAGATCGCGCACGCGGTCCGCCAGCTTCAGCAACAGCAGGGCGCGCAGGCCGGCTGAATGGGCGGCCTCGGCGGCGGCTTCGGACTCGAACAGGCGCAGGGCGACGCGCTCGCCTTCGACGCTCAGGGCCGGGATGGCGCGCGCACCGCCCGGCAGGCTGACCGCATCCGGCAGATCGCCGAAATCCCAGTCGCTGACCGATTCGCGCAGCCACTGCTGGGTCTCGGCCTTCTTGGCCGCCACCGCATTGAAGGCGCTGCGCGCCTGGCCGCTGAAGCGTGCCTGCAGTTCGTCCAGGCTTTCGGCCTCGCCCAGCACCTCGCCACGCGCGTCCTCGATCAGTAGTCGCGGCCGGCAGTGCGCGGGCAGCTTGTCCGGCGCGAAGTCGTCCGGCGTCAGCGTCACGCCGGTCATGGCCTTGAAGCGGGTGCAGACGACATCCAGCAGGGCGCCTTCCGGCGCGCTGCTTTCGACGATGGCGCGCGCGTACTCACCGGCCGGCTGACAGAGCCGCCGCAGGTGCTGCGGCAGGGTCTTGATTAGCGCTTCGATCTTGCCGCTCAGCAGGCCCGGCACCAGCCAGTCGAAGCGGTCGGCCGGCAGCGCGTAGAGCTGCGCCAGCGGCAGATGGAAACTCACACCATCGGCATCGGCGCCCGGATCGTGCTCGTAGCTCAGCGACAGCCGGATTCCATTGATCGTCAGCTGATCCGGAAACAGATCCTCGACATCGGCGTTGGCGCCAGGGCGCAGCACATCGGCATCGCTCATGGTCAGCAGGGCGCCGCGCGAGGAGCCGGCGGCGACGGTGACCGGTGCTGGAGCGGGGCTAGCGGCGACCACGCTGCGTAGTCCGCGCAGAGCCGCCAGCGAGTCCAGTGCCGCAACCGGCTCGACCTTCTCCACCGGCATGGGCGCAACGGCGATCGCCAGCTTGGCAGCGGCCTTGTCCGCCGCCCCGTGCAGCCAGGCCTTGAGCGCCGCCACCGTGCACAGGTCCTCCGGCAGGCGGGCATCGTAGAAGCGGTAGAGCTGCTGCTCATCGGCCAGCAGGTCGGGGCGGCGCAGGCGCGTTTCCTTCTCGCGGACTTCCTCGATCAGGGCCAGATTCTTCTTCAGGAAATCGGGCTTGCCGAGTACCTCGCCGCGCACCAGGCCCTCGCGGATGAAGATGGTGCGCGCTTCGCGCGGCTCCTCGCTGCCGTAGTGACGCTGGCGCTTGAGCAGGGGCAGGCCGAGCAGGGAGACATGCTCGTTGGCGGTGACCTCGCCGCGCTGCGCGTTCCACTCCGGGTGGTGCAGCACCCGCTTGACCAGGTGCTCACCGATCTCGGCCAACCACTCCGGCTCCACCGCCGCGCAGCTGCGCGCGAACACCTGGCTGGTATGGACGATGGCGGCGTGCATCAGCCAGGGCGGCGCCTTCTTGGCCAGGGCCGAGCCGGGGAAGATCTTGAAGCGCCGCCCGCGCGGACCGCTGTAGTCCGGCTTTTCCGGCGCCTTGTTGCCGATGTGGTCGATGAGGCCAGTGAGTAGGGCGCGGTGGATGGCGACGTATAGCGCCTCAAGGCGCTCAGGATCGTCAGACGAGAGACGGGAGACGGGAGACGAAAAAGCCTGCGCTTGCCTACCCGTCTCCCGTCTCCCGTCTCCCGTCTCCCGCCCAAGCATATCGACGATCTGCTTGTAGACCGCCTCCCACTCCTCCATCCGCAGATAGCTGACGTAGTGGTCCTTGCACCATTTGCGCAGCTGGCGCTGGCTGGTCTTCTCGCCCGCTGCCTGCCAGCGTTGCCAGAGATTGATCAGGGTGAAGAAGTCGGACTTGTTGTGGCGCCACTCGGCGTGCTTCTGGCGCGCCTGGGTCTGCGACTCCGGCGGCATCTCGTGCGGGTCCTGCACCGACAGTGCGGCGGCGAGAATCCAGACTTCGTGCGCGCACGAGGTCTCTTTGCCGGCCAGGGCGATGCGGGCCACCCGCGGGTCCAGCGGCAGGCGCGCCAGCTGGCGGCCGAGCGGCGTCAGATTGCGCTCCTCGTCCATCGCCCCCAGCGTGTGCAGGACCCGATAACCCTCGCTGATGTGGCGGTTCTCGGGCGGATCGACCCAGGGGAAGGCGTCGACATCGCCCAGGCCCAGCGAGGCCATCTGCAAAATCACACCGGCGAGATTGCTGCGCAGGATTTCCGGATCGGTGAACAGCGGTCGCGACTGGTAGTCCTCTTCCGCATACAGGCGGATGCAGATGCCGGCGGCCACACGCCCGCAACGGCCGGCGCGCTGGTTGGCGGCGGCCTGCGACACCGGCTCGATCTGCAGCTGCTGCACGCCGGTGCGCGGCGAATAGCGCGACAGCCGCGCGGTGCCGACATCCACCACATAGCGGATGCCCGGCACCGTCACCGAGGTCTCGGCGACATTGGTGGCGAGCACGATGCGCGCCGGGCCGCCGGTCGAGAACACCTTGTCCTGCTGCGCCGCCGGCAGCCGCGAGTACAGCGGCAGCACCGCGGCGTGCGGGAAGCGGCCGGGCAGCATACGGCTCAGGCCGTGGATTTCGCGCTCGCCGGGCAGGAACACCAGCACATCACCGTCCGGGCGACGACCCCAGAGTTCGTCGATGGCGGAAGCGACGTTGTCCTCCAGATCGGCGTCGGGATCGACCTCGCGGTAATAGGTATCGACCGGATAGGTGCGGCCGGAGACGGTGAGGATCGGCGCGTTGTTGAAGTGCCGCGACAGCCGCTCGGGATCGAGCGTGGCCGAGGTGATGATGATCTTGAGGTCGGGCCGGTTGGAGGCGATGCGCCGGAGCCAGCCGAGCAGGAAGTCGATGTTGAGACTGCGCTCGTGCGCCTCGTCGATGATGATGGTGTCGTAGGCGTTGAGCTCACGGTCGTGCTGCAACTCGGCGAGCAGGATGCCGTCGGTCATCAGCTTCACCAGCGTGCGCTCGCCGATGCGGCGGTCGAAGCGGGTTTCGTAGCCGACTAGTTCGCCCAGGGTGGTCTGCAACTCCGAGGCGATGCGGTTGGCGACGCTGCGCGCCGCCAGCCGGCGCGGCTGGGTGTGGCCGATCAGCCCGCGCGTGCCGCGCCCCAGCTCCAGGCAGAGCTTGGGCAGCTGGGTGGTCTTGCCGGAGCCGGTCTCGCCGCAGAGCACGATGATCTGGTTGGTGCGGATCGCCTCGGCGATCTCCTCCCTGGCCTGCACCACCGGCAGTTCGGCCGGCCAGTTGATCTGCTTCGGCAGCAGCGCGCGGCGATTGCTGGCGCGCTGCTGCGCCGCTTCGAGATCACGGGCAAAGCGCGCCGCATCCAGCGGCTTTCCGGACGACTGCGCGCGGCCGATCAGCCGCGCGAACTGCGCGGCATCGCGGACCAGCAGGGACTCGGGGTCGAAGCGCACCAGAACGGGGAGAACGGCTTGGGGCGCGAATTATGCCGCTCCGCTCTGGCTAAGGCTCAAAAAAAGCCCGCGACTGCCTGGCAGTCGCGGGCCGGGACTCTCCTCCAGCGTTCTATTCGGTGCAGCTGGTCGAACCCGGGTACTTGGCCTCGTCGGCGACCAGCACGGTGTCGATCCACTGCTTCACCAACGCATGTCCCTCGGCGTCGATGACGCTGCGCGCCAGTGGCGGCATGCGTGCGGCCGGTGTGGTGGCGGTCGGGCCGATGCGGTGTTCGACGATGGAATCCGCCGAGCTGCCCGGATGGAAATCGACGCTACGGCCGCCGTTGCCTTCCTGGCCAGTGGCGGTCGGGTGCTTGCAGATGCCATAGGTGCTATCGACCGGGCGGAACGAGTCCAGGTAGAAGCCGGTGGAACCGGCGAAGCCCTTGACGTTGTGGCAGTGCTGGCAATTGACCTCCAGCCAGGCGCGGGCGCGCTTCTCGATGTCCTGGGCCGAGTTGGCCTCAAAGCCGGAGTCGCCCGGCTTGTTGAACACCGGGATGCGCTCGAGCTTGGTGGCGATCTGCTTCATGTCGTCAACGCCGAGGTCGCTCGGGCAGCCGGCGAGGATGCCCTTGCTACACCAGTAGGCGATCTGGTTCTGGCCGTGGGCCTCGTGCTGGCTCTGGCCGTTGACCACTTTCGACTCGGTGAGGAAGGGCTTGTTCATCATGCGCACCTTCAGGCCGATCGGCGCGGCGCCGGCCTCGGAGTCCTCGCGCGAGTGGCAGCTCAGGCACTGGTTGGCGTGCGGGATCAGGTAGTTCGGGGTCGAGCCGGTGTGTTTGAGGCCGGAATCGACATCGGTGTGATCCCAGGCCGCCGCCATGCTGCCGCCACCCAGGGCCAGCTTGGCCACCCGCTTGCCGCTGCCGGCATCGGTGCTCCAGATGTAGGACATGCCATCCCAGCGGGCGACACCCTTGGAGTTGACGCGCTTGATCAGCAGGCGCGTTTCGGCTGGCACCTCGGTGCCCTTGCTCTCGTCGGCGAAGCTGAAGGTCTTGGCGATGATGGTGCCGGTCGGGAAGATGATGGTGGCGTTGACGCCATCACCCGCCGCATCGCGGTACACCGCCTTGGTGCCGGGCGGCAGGTAGGCGACGCGGTACTTCACCGTGTAGTCGGAGAACAGCTTGCTGGTCAGCGAGTACGGGACGCCGCCGCCATTGGGCTTGCTGGTCGGGTCCTCGGCGTTGTCGAACAGTTGGTACTGGTCCAGCGTCGGGCAGTTGACCTTGGCGGCCTCGAAATTGACCTTGCCACCGCCGACCTTGGCATTGCAGAGCTTGTCGACCAGCGCCTGCGCCGGCGCCGGATCGTAGTCACCGCTGCGCACGAAGGGCGGGATCACCACCGGCGGCAGCAGCGGCAGGTTCTTGCCGTAGGTCACGCCGCAGTTGTGCGGAGCCAGGTCGAGATCGGCCGCGAACTGCTGCAGGCCGGCGACGCTCAGCGAGGTGACGGCACCAATCAGCGCCGCCGGATCGGTCGGATCGGCCACCGCGAGCGCGATCACCGGCTCCAGGCCCTTGAGGCCGTGGAAGTTGCTGAAGGCGATGCTGTCGTCGCTGAATTCGTTGTCGTCGTCGATGCAGGAGGCAGACCAGTCGGGCTGGATGCGCGGCGCGCCGCTGGCGGCGGTGTCGAACTTGTAGGCGTTGTAATGGCAGCTCGGGTTCGGCACCTCGTTGGTGAGGACCGGCTTGCCGCGCGCATCCTTCGGCACCGGGTCGCCATTGGCGTCGACCGGATAGGCGCAGTCGGCGTCATGGCTGTCGAGCAGGCCGTCCCAGACGATATGGGCGCCGCGATAGCCGCTGCCGCCGGTGCTCGCGCAGGTGGCGGCATTGGCCGGCTGCAGGCAGCCCGCCTGGGTCTTCAGGCCGACCAGCACCGGCAGGATGCGGGCGACATCGCCGTTCTGCAGATCATTGGTGGTCGGGGGCGGCAGCGCGTTGCCGTTGTTGATGAACTTGTTCTTGAAGATATGCACGCCTTCCGTGTACCAGTCGATGCGCTTTTCCTCAGGCCGGCCGGCGCCTTCGGGGAACAGTTCGTAGCTGGCGTGGATGATGCCGCCGGTGTTGTTGTTCTCGAAGGTGTTCTCGAAGATGTCGATGCGGTCGTAGCTGAGCGTGATCATGCCGCTACCCGGCGGCACGGCGCCGACGATGCCACCCGAGGTGAAGTTGTAGGTGTTGTTGTTGCGCGAGAGGTTGCCGTACATGCGCGAGCGGTCGCCGTACTGGCGCAGGCCGTCGAGGTCGTAGATCAGGAAGCCGCCGGTATTGCACTCGGCGAGGTTGTGGGCGTACTCACCGCCCTGCACGTTCTCGATCTCGAAGCCGAAGACGTTGAACGCGGCGCGACTGTTCTTGATGATCGCGGTGTTGGTCTGGCCGACGTAGATGCCGGCATCGGAGGCGCCGATGGACTCGGAGTCCTCGATCAGGATGTTCTCGGACGACACCGGATAGATGCCGTAGCGCCCAGACAGCTTGCTCACCGTGTAGTCCGGCGAGGTGGTGTCGGCGCCGATGGTGTTCTCCGGAGCCTCCGGATTGCGCGTCGCGGGATCGGTGCAGGGCACGTCCAGACGCTCGCTGAAGTTCGCCGCCGTGATCGGGTCGGCACTCTGGCGACCACCACCCGAGGACCAGATCGCCCGCACCCGGCGCAGGGTGCCGTGGTCGACGCCGCGCAGCTCGAAGCCATTGCCGCCGGTGTCGAGCACGGTGAGATCCTGCACGGTCAGGCCGTGCACGTTCACCGCCAGCACGCCTTCCGGCGCATTGTTGTGCTTGAAGGAAAGCACGGTCTTGTCCTTGCCGCAGCCCTTCACCAGCACGTCTTCGGTGTTGGTCAGCTGCAGCGAGGACGTCAGCTCGAAATAGCCGCAGTCGAACTCGATAACGTCGCCCGGCGCGGCCTGGATCATCGCCGCGATCATCTCGGTGGTGGCCTGGTCGCCCGGCTTGATCAGGAAGTTGCGGCCGGTGGCACCCGCGGACAGGTCGGGATCGACCGGCGCCTTGCTGCGGCCGCAGGCGACTAGGCTCGCAGCGGCAGTGAGGGCAAGGGCGAACCCGGCGAGGGCGCGAATACGGGGGTGAAGCATGGCGGACTCCTGAGGCACGGCGGACGCTACAGACCGGCAGGGTACGGTCCTGCGGACGGGGCCCAAGCATATTCAGCCGGCGGCGCTGTCACCAAGAAGAAATATTACTCATTGACTGGCGCGGAACCGCTCTACCGCTCCGACCGCGAGACCACTAACCGCCCAGGTCGGAGAGCCTGGCCTCGAGCGCCGACAAGCGCTGCTCCAGCTCGCTGATGCGCGCGTCCAGTCCGGCATGGCCCGCCGCGCGAGGTGTCGCATCGGCAGTGGTGAGCGTCCGCGGGTCGGGCTCGCCGCAGAGCAGCTGCGCATGCCGCACCGCCGATTGTCCGAGCTGCCGTGGCAGGGTCATCACCAGGGGCTGGGCGCGGTCGGCGAGATCGTCGAGCGCCGCCTGCACGCCGTCGATATCGGCCGGACCGCCGAGCGCGGCGGCATTGGCGCGCAACTCGGCGCTGGTCTGCGCGCCACGCAGGATCAGGGTCACCAGCACCGCCTGGGTCGCCGGCTTGAGCAGCCATTGGTGCTGGAACTTCTGCCGCCACTTGGTGGCACGCGCACTGGAGTCGTCCCGGGCCACCAGCCCTCTCTGTTCCAGGCTGAGCAGGGCATTGCCCACCTCGCCCTCGCTCAGGCTCATCACCGGCTCGCGGCTGCTCTTCTGGTTGGCGGCCGCCATCAGGCCGTTGACCGTCATCGGGTAGTAGGCCGGCGTGGTGATCGACTTCTCGACCAGGGAGGCCAGCACTCGCGCCTCGGTCGCGGTCAGCAGCACGGCTGTCATTGCGCCGCCAGCGCGTCGCGCTTGTTGGCGACCGCTTGCAACAGCTGGGTCCAGGCGTCGACGAACAGCTGCACGCCATCAACGCTGAGCTGGTCAGTGATCGCCCCGAACGGCACGCCCAGCCGCTCCACCGCCGCCATCACCGCCTGGGCGAAGGCGACGCCGCTGTCGAGCGTGCGCCTCGCCTCGCCGTGGTCGCGGAAGGCATCGAGCGTGGCCGGCGGCACCGTGTTGACCGTCTCTGGCCCGATCAGGGCCTCGACGTAGAGCGTGTCGCGCCAGGCCGGATTCTTAACTCCGGTGCTGGCCCACAGCAGCCGCTGCGGACGCAGGCCCTGGCTCGCCAGCGCCTGCCAGCGCGGCGTCGCGCACAGCGCCAGATAGTCCTGGTAGGCGAGCTTGGCATTGGCGATGGCGACCTGGCCGCTGAGCGAGGGTGCCTCGCCGCCGATTCGCGCCAGTGCGGCATCGACCGCAGTGTCGATGCGGCTGACGAAGAAGCTGGCGACGCTGGCCAGCTTGGCGGGCTCGCCGCCGCCCTTGAGCCAGGCTTCGGCACCATCGAGATAGGCTTCGGCGACCGCCCGGTAGGCGGTCCGCGAGAACAGCAGGGTGACATTGACGTTGATGCCCTCGGCGATCAGCTGCCGCACCACCGGCACCCCGGCCGCCGTGCCCGGCACCTTGATCATCAGATTCGGGCGGCCCACCGTGCGCCACAGCCGGCGCGCCTCGGTCAAGGTGCGGGCGCTGTCATTGGCGAGCTTGGGCGAGACTTCCAGGCTGACGTAGCCGTCCTGCCCCTTGCTGTCGCGATACAGACGGTCAAAGGCATCGGCCGCCATGCGGATGTCCTCCACCGCCAGCACCTCCACCAGCTGCTCGGGGTCGCGCAGGCCTTCGTGCACATGGCCGGCCAGCGAAACGTCGTACTGGTTGGTGCCGGCAATGGCCTTCTCGAAGATCGCCGGGTTGGAGGTGAGGCCGCGCAGACCGTCGTCGGCGATCATCCGCGCCAGGCCGGAGCCATCGACCAGGTCACGGCGGATGTAGTCGAGCCAGATGGACTGGCCGTGATCGGCGAGGGCTTGCAGGCGGCTCATGGCGGTGGACGATGCAGTCGGGCAGTGAAACAGGCTGGCGAGCATAGCGCCGCCAGCCGGGACGGAGAACCGGCCGGAGGCACGGATGTTGCGAATCCTGGCGCAAGCCCTGCCCTGTCGCCTCCGGAGCCTGCCCCGCATGTCCAGCCGCGTCCGCCCGAGTCATTCTTCCCGCTTCCGCCGCCACCCTCTGTCGCTGGCTGTGGCCGCCCTGTTCAGCGCCGCGCCGGGCGGCGCGGTGCTAGCCCAGCAGGCGCCGACCAGCGACATCGTGCTCGACAACGTCACCGTCACCGCCACCCGGCGCAACTCGGGCGTGCAGGACACCCCGCTCAACATAACGGCGGTGACCGGGGCGGAAATCCAGCGCCAGGGCCTGACCGACATGTCCGACCTGGTGCAGCTGGTGCCCGGCATCTATTTCGAGGACACCGGCGGCCGTGACGGCAACCCCATCATCGCGCGCGGCCTGAATGTCGACCAACTGGGGCCCAGCGGCAATGACAATGGTGGCTCGGTCGCTACCTACATCGGCGATATTCCGCTGTATCTCGACTTCAAACTGTTCGACATCAATCGTGTCGAGGTGCTGCTGGGCCCTCAGGGCACGCTCTACGGCGCTGGCAGCCTGGGCGGCGCCATCCGCTACATCCCCAACCGCCCCAACACCAGCAAGGCCGAGTTGGAAGTCCGCCAGGACACCTATGGCATCAACTACAGCAGCGGCGTCGGCAGCAAGACGGTGGCGGTTGGCAACCTGCCGCTGAGCGAGAACGCCGCGCTACGCGCCTCGCTGGGCTACATCCACACCCCGGGCTACTCCGACGCCAATTACCTGGTGCGCGAGCCCGGCGTCTCCGACCCGGAGCCGGACTTCACCGATCCGCTGGCGGTCGCCAGCAACCTCCAGCGCAAGAAGGACAGCGACAGCGAGAACACCCTGTCCGGCAACCTCAGCGCCCTGTACCGCCTCAGCGAGCAGCTCGACGCCAACCTCAGCTATTTCTACCAGGACCAGTCGGTAGGCAACCGCTCCATCAACCAGAGCCAGTCCTTCGGCACGGGCCGCTACGAGAATGGCTTCCGTTTCCTGGAGCCGAATGACCGCCGCAACCAGCTGTTGAGCCTGGAAGTGAACTGGGATCTCGACTTCGCCAAGCTGACCTCGGCCACCGGCTTCTCGCGCTATACCGAACTCGGTCACCGCGACCAGACCGACCTGCTGCTCAGCTTCGAGTACGGCTACGAGGACTTTCCCGCCTTCGCCGCCTTCACCACCGAGACCGGCAAGGAAAAGCGCCTGAATCAGGAACTGCGGCTGGTCTCGGCCGGCGATGGTCCCTTCAGCTGGATCGTCGGCGGCTTCTTCAATCAGGCCGACAGCACCTTCACCAGCAGCGAGTTCACGCCGGGCATCCCGGAATTCTTCGAAGTTGATCGTCCGGACAATCTCGAATACTTCCAGCTGACCGAGCAGATGTTCACCGAGGTCGCCGGCTTCGGCGAGCTGGGCTACCAGATCACCCCACCCTGGCAGGTGACCGTCGGCGCGCGGGTGTTCAAGTTCAAGAACACCGCCGACAGCGGCTTCGCTCTGCCCCTGATCGACGGCTCCGCGCCCGACGAGGTGGCGGTGACACTGCAATCGAACGCCGCCAGCGACGACGACGCCATCTTCAAGTTCAACACCTCCTACCAGTTCAACAAGGACCTGATGGGCTACCTGACCGTCAGCGAGGGCTATCGCCCCGGTGGCGTCAATTCGGTACCGCCCTGCCTGGAACCGCTACCGGACGGCCAGAACGTCTGCGCCCTGCCCAATGAGGTGTTGATCAAGCCGGACAAGGTGCTCAATCACGAAATCGGCTTCAAGACCAGCTGGCTGAAAAACCGCCTGTTCGTCAACGGCGCCGTCTACTACATCGACTGGAAGGACGTGCAGGTCGCCGGCACCACGGTCAATGGCAACATCCCGATCCTGGTCAATGCCGCCAAGGCGCGCAGCGAGGGCGTGGAGCTACAGGTGGTCGGCCTGCTGAGCCGCAACTGGCGCATCAATGCCAACTACGCCTACGTCAATGCCGAGCTGACCGAGGACGCACCGGGCATCGTCCGTGGCGACGACGCTTTCAGCGGTGACCGCCTGCCGGGCTCGCCCAAGCATCAGGGCAGCCTGCTGATCGCCTACAACCACGCGCTGTTTGGCGCCTGGAGCGGCAGCGCGAACTACGGCGTGCGCGCGGTGAGTAACCGTTACAGCAAGGTGGGGCTGCGCAATTTCGGCGAAGCCCTGCCCGGCTATGTGGTGCATCGCGCCTCGCTGTCAGCCACCAACCGGCAGTTCACCGCCCGCCTGTATGCCGAAAATCTGTTCAACCGCTACGTCGAGACCAGCGTCCGCAACGACACCAGCTATATCCGGGCCATCGAGGGCGACGGTGACGCTGACAACGGCGATGGCTTCAAGCTGCGCAGCTATTACAAGAACGTGCTGGAGCCGCTGCGGGTGGGCCTGAGCTTCAGCTACGACTTCAAGCTCTAGGGCGTGTTCACCATTAAGTGGTCGCTGCGGCCGAAGGCTGTTTTGGCGCAGTGCAAGGAAGGGGGGCCGCGCGATGGTGGCTCGCATTGAAGGACTCGCTGACGCCGCAATGCGCCAAAACAGTCCGGCCCCGAAGGGTTGCTATCCGAAATTGCGTCATGCGGCGTTGCCGGCCTAGCCAAGGCTGCAAGCCTTGGCGTCGTTCGGCGCCTTGCCTGACGCAATTTCGGATGGCAACGCAGCGACCATTTAATGGTGAACACGCCCTAAGGGAGGCATGAGCGCGGAGGCCGAAAGCGCGCTGATCCGCGATCTCTGTCAACGCGCGGAGCAGGCGCTGGCGGCCGGCCATCTGGCGGCGGCCGAGCACGGCTGCCAGCGGCTGCTCGCGTTGGCACCGCGACATGCGGAAGCGCACTTCCTGCTCGGCGTACTGGCGCTGGAACGGCGACAGCTGGAAGCCGCGGTCGGCCGCCTGCGCCAGGCCATTGCCCTCGACGCCGGCCCGACCCGCTACTGGGTGCAGCTGGCGCGCGCGCTGTCACTGGGCCGGCGCATCGCGGAAGCACTGCCGGCAGCCGAGCAGGCGCTGCGCCGCCGGCCCACCGATGCGTTCAGTCTCGACACCCTGGGTGTGATCCACAGCCGCGCCAACTTGCACCAAGCCGCCGCCGATCTGTTCCGCGCTGCCGCAGCAAGGGAACCGGCCAACGCCGGTTACCAGTTCAACCTGGCCAGTGCCCTGAAATTCCTTGGCGACTTCGACGCCGCCGAAGCCGCCTACGAAGCCTGCCTGGCGGCGGATCCCGAGTTCTGGAAAGCCTATCCGCCGCTGTCACAGCTGCGCCGGCAGACACCGGAGCGCAATCACCGCGCGCTCTACCAGGCGCTGCTGCCGCGCGCACGGTCGGTTGACGCGCAGCTGCAACTGCGCCTGGCGCTGGCCAAGGAATGCGAGGATCTGGGCGAACCCCGCGAGGCGTACAAACAACTGGTCGCGGGCAAGTCGGCCAAGCGCCTCAGCCTTGACTACGACAGCGGCGAGGATGCCGCGCTGTTCGCCGACCTGCGGCGGCACTGCAAGCACCAGCGCCTGGCCGGCGCCGGCTGCGACAGCCGCGAGCCCATCTTCATCGTCGGCCTGCCGCGCACCGGGACGACTCTGGTGGAGCGCATCCTCTCCAGCCACTCAGAGGTGCATGCGGCCGGCGAGCTGCAGAACCTCGGGTTGACGCTGAAACGCGCGAGCGGCAGCCGCACCTCGCGCCTGCTCGACGCTGAAACCCTGGATGGCCTGCGCGGCGCCAGCGCCGCCGCCATCGGCGACGCCTACCTGGCCAGCACCCGCCCGGGGACCGGCCATACCCCGCGCTTCGTCGACAAGATGCCGCTGAATTTCCTGTACGCAGGCTTCATAGCCCAGGCTCTGCCGCAGGCCAAGATCATCTGCTTGCGCCGGCATCCGCTGGACAGTTGCCTGTCCAACTTCCGGCAGCTGTTCGCACTCCAGTTCTCCTACTACAACTATTCCTACGACCTGCTCGACACCGGCCGCTACTACCTGCTGTTCGACCAACTGATGCGGTTCTGGCAGGAGCAGTTCCCCGGCAGGATTCTGGAGCTGGGATACGAGGCCCTGGTTGCCGATCCGGAAGCGGAGACCCGCCGCCTGCTGGACTGGTGCGAGCTGCCCTGGGAGGACGCCTGCCTGCACTTCGAGCGCAATGCCGCGCCGGTCTCGACCGCCAGCGCGGTGCAGGTGCGACAGCCGATCTACCACTCCTCGGTGAATCGTTGGAAACAACTGGAGGCGGAGCTACAGCCACTGCGCGAACTGCTGGTCGCCGGTGGTATCGAGCTGCCGGACTAGTCCTGCTTTTCGCGCAACAGGACGGCGTTGGCGATCCAGCTCAGGATGCCCAGCGCCAGCGCGCCCCAGAGCGCCGGCCAGAAACCTTCGACCTCGAAGCCGCGGATCAGGTAGGCGGCCAGGCCGAACATCGCCGCGTTCAGCACGAAGCTGAACAGGCCCAGGGTCAGGATGGTGATCGGCAGCGACATCAGGCCCAGGATCGGTCGGATCAGGGTGTTGACCACCCCCAGCACCAGCGCGCCGATCAGGGCGGCGCCGAAGCCGGTGATGCTGACGCCGGGCACGAACATGGCGACCAACAGAAGGCAGGCGGCATTCACCAGCCAGGCCAGCAGCAGGTTCAGCATCGTCGGCTCCCGCCCACGCCGCGAGCTGCGGCGCAGGCAGCTTAGCTCAGACCCCGAGATAGTCGAGGATGCCCTGCGCCGCCTCGCGGCCTTCGAACACGGCAGTCACGACCAAATCACTGCCGCGCACCATGTCACCGCCGGCGAACACCTTCTCGTTCGCAGTTTGAAACTTGTGCTTGGCCAGCACGGCGCCGTTGACCTTCATGCGGCCGTCCTCGTGCAGTTTGAGTGTGTGCTGGGCGAACCAGGGCGCCGGGCTGGGGCGGAAGCCGAAGGCGATCACCACGCGATCAGCGGGGATGATCTGCTCCGAATCTTCGACCACTTCGGGCCGGCGGCGACCCTTGGCATCCGGCGCGCCGAGTCGGGTCTCGACCAGCTTCACGCCCTCGACCTTGCCGTTACCGACAATCGCAACCGGCGCACGGTTGAACAGGAACTCGACGCCCTCTTCCTTGGCGTTGGCGACTTCGCGGCGCGAGCCCGGCATGTTGGCTTCGTCACGGCGATAGACGCAGGTGACGCTGTCGGCGCCCTGGCGGATGGAGGTGCGGTTGCAGTCCATGGCGGTGTCGCCACCGCCGAGCACCACCACGCGCTGCCCCTTCATGTCGATGAAGTCGGCCGGGTTCTTCTCGGTGCCCATGATGCGGTTGATGTTGCTGATCAGGAAGGGCAGCGCCTGCACCACGCCCGGCAGGTCCTCGCCAGGAAAATCGCCCTTCATGGCGGTGTAGGTGCCCATACCCAGGAACACCGCGTCGTAGTCCTTGAGCAGCGCGTCAAAGGCGATGTCCTTGCCAATCTCGGTGTTGAGCCGGAACTCGACGCCCTGGTGTTCGAGGATGGCGCGGCGATTCTTCACCACGTCCTTTTCCAACTTGAAGGGCGGAATGCCGTAGGTCAGCAGGCCGCCGATCTCCGGGTACTTGTCGAACACCACCGGCGTCACGCCATTGCGGGTCAGCACGTCGGCGCAGCCCAGGCCGGCCGGGCCGGCGCCGATGATGGCGACGCGCTTGCCGGTGGGCACGACTTTCGAGAGGTCCGGACGCCAGCCCTGCTTGAAGGCTTCGTCGGAGATGTATTTCTCGATGTTGCCAATCGTGACCGCACCGAAGCCGTCATTGAGCGTGCAATCGCCCTCGCAGAGGCGGTCCTGCGGGCAGACGCGGCCGCAAATTTCCGGCAGCGAATTGGTCTGGTGCGACAGCTCGGCAGCCTGAAAGAGATTGCCTTCCTCGACCAGCTTCAGCCAGTTGGGGATGTAGTTGTGGACCGGGCATTTCCACTCGCAGTATGGGTTGCCGCAGCTCAGGCAGCGACCGGCCTGGGTCGCGGCCTGATCGGCCGGGTAGACACCGTAGATCTCGCGGAAGTCGTGGATGCGCACCTCGGCCGGGACCTTCTTGGGGTCCTGGCGCGAGATGTCGAGGAACTGCATTGCGTTCTTGGCGGCCATGTCGTGTGTCCTTTAAGCGGCAGCGCGGATGGCCGTCAGCAGCGAGCCGATGTCGGCGGCTTTTGGCTTAACCAGCCAGAAGCGCCCGACGTAGTCGCGGAAGTCGTCGAGGATGGTCTGGCCCCAGGCCGAGCCGGTGGCCGCGACGTAGTCCTTGATCAGCGCACGCAGGTAGTGCTGGTGGCCTTCCATGCTCTCGGCGATGACGCGGTGGATGTCGATCAGCTCGTGGTTGTAGCGGTCGACGAAGTTGCGCTGCTGGTCGAGGATGTAGGCAAAGCCGCCGGTCATGCCGGCACCGAAGTTGACGCCGACCTTGCCGAGCACCAGCAACACACCGCCGGTCATGTACTCGCCGCCGTGGTCGCCGCAGCCTTCCACTACCGCGGTCGCGCCGGAGTTGCGCACGCCGAAGCGCTCGCCCGCCGTGCCGGCCGCGTACAGGGTGCCGCCGGTGGCGCCATACAGGCAGGTGTTGCCGATGATGGCAGTGTCCTGGGTCTTGAAGCGCACGCCCTTGGGCGGCTTTACCACGATACGGCCACCGGCCATGCCCTTGCCGACGTAGTCGTTGGCATCGCCTTCCAGCTCGATGTGCAGGCCGCCGGCATTCCACACACCCAGCGACTGGCCGGCGGTGCCGGTCAACTTGAGGGTGATCGGATGGCCTTCCATGCCCAGATTGCCGTGGCGCCGCGCGATCTCGCCCGACAGCCGCGCGCCGATGGAGCGGGTGGTGTTGTTGACCTCGTACCGGAACTCGCCACCGCTCTTGGCTTCGATGGCATGGAGCGCATCGCGCACCATCTGCTCGGCCAGCTCGGCGCGATCAAACGGCGGGTTCGGGCCGGTGCAGAACTGCGCGGTCGGCAAGATCATTCCGGACGCCGACAGGATCGGCGACAGGTCGAGATGACGCTGCTTGTCGGTGCGGCCCTCGGCCATGCCCAGCAGGTCGGTGCGGCCGATCAGCTCCTGCAGGCTCCGCACGCCCAGCAGCGCCAGCCACTCTCGGGTTTCCTCGGCGACGAAGCGGAAATAGTTCATCACCATTTCCGGCAGGCCGATGAAGTGCTTCAGGCGCAGCACCTTGTTCTGGGTGGCGACGCCGGTGGCGCAGTTGTTGAGGTGGCAGATGCGCAGGTACTTGCAGCCCAGCGCCACCATCGGCGCAGTGCCGAAGCCGAAGGATTCAGCACCCAGGATCGCCGCCTTGACCACGTCGAGGCCGGTCTTCAGGCCGCCGTCGGTCTGCACCCGAACCTTGTCGCGCAGGCCGTTCATGCGCAGGGTCTGGTGGGTCTCGGACAGGCCCAGCTCCCAGGGCGTGCCGGCGTACTTCACCGAGGTCACCGGGGAGGCACCGGTGCCACCGTCGTAGCCGGAGATGGTGATGAGGTCGGCGTAGCACTTCGCCACACCGGCGGCGATGGTGCCCACGCCCGGGCCGCTGACCAGCTTGACGCTGACCATGGCCTGCGGGTTGACCTGCTTCAAGTCGAAGATCAGCTGCGCGAGATCTTCAATCGAGTAGATGTCGTGATGCGGCGGCGGCGAGATTAGCGCGACGCCGGGCTTGGCGTAGCGCAGCTTGGCGATCTGATCGTTGACCTTGTCACCGGGCAGCTGGCCGCCTTCGCCGGGCTTGGCGCCCTGCGCGACCTTGATCTGCAGCACCTCGGCATTCACCAGGTAGGCCGGCGTCACGCCGAAGCGGCCGGAAGCAACCTGCTTGATCTTGGAGGACTTCTCGGTGCCGTAGCGCGCCGGGTCTTCACCACCTTCGCCGCTGTTGCTGCGACCGCCGAGGCGGTTCATGGCAATCGCCAGCGCCTCGTGCGCTTCCGGCGACAGCGCGCCCAGCGACATGCCGGCGCTGTCGAAGCGCTTGAGGATGGTTTCGACCGGCTCGACTTCGGCCATGGAGATCGGCTGCGCCGGCGTCTTCAGCATCAGCAGATCGCGGATCGCCGCCACCGGCCGCTCGTTGACCAGCTTGGCGTAGCTCTTGTAGACGCCGTAGTCGCCTTCCTTCACCGCGGTCTGCAGGGTGCGGATGATGTCCGGGTTGTAGGCGTGATACTCGCCGCCTTCGACGTACTTGTAGAGACCGCCGTGGCTGGGCAGCTTGCGGGCGATCCAGGCCTCGCGCGCCAGGGCGATCTGCTCGGCTTCGAGGTCGGCGAAGGTCGCGCCCTGGATGCGGTTGACGGTGCCGGCGAAGCAGGTGTCGGCGATCTCGTTGGACAGTCCGACGGTCTCGAACAGCTGCGCGCCGCGATAGCTGGCGATGGTCGAGATGCCCATCTTCGAGATGATCTTGTACAGGCCCTTGTTGATGCCCTTGCGATAGGACAGCGCGAGATCTGCCGGGTCCTTGCCCTTGATCTCGCCGCTGCGCGCCATCTCGTAGAGCGAGGCGTAGGCCAGGTAGGGGTAGACGCAGCTGGCGCCGTAGCCGATCAGGCAGGCGAAGTGGTGCGGGTCACGCGCGGTCGCGGTCTCGACGATGATGTTGCAGTCGCAGCGCAACTCTTCCTGGATCAGCCGGTGCTGCACGGCGCCGACCGCCATCAGCGCCGGAATCGGCAGCCGCTCGCGGTCGATGGCGCGGTCGGACAGCACCAGCACCACCTTGCCGCCGCGCACAGCGGCAACGGCTTTGTCGCAGACGGCGTTCAGTGCCGCCTTGAGGCCGGTGGCCGGCGAATAGTTGAGGTCGATCAGCTCGTGCGAATAGCGGCCGTCGTCGAGCGTCAGCAGCTTCTTGAACTTGCCCTCGCTCAGCACCGGCGAGTCCACCTGCAGACGCTCGGCGCGCTGCGGGGTCTCGCCGAACATCAGGCCCTCGGCACCCAGCGAGCATTCCAGCGACATCACGATCTGCTCACGCAGCGGGTCGATGGGCGGGTTGGTGACCTGGGCGAAC
Source organism: Stagnimonas sp. (assembly GCA_030696045.1). Lineage (GTDB taxonomy): Bacteria > Pseudomonadota > Gammaproteobacteria > Nevskiales > Nevskiaceae > Stagnimonas. The sequence continues at coordinate 71,993 of JAUYNO010000019.1, forward strand.
TGCTGGCGGAAGTAGTCGTACAGCGAGCGCTTCTGCTCCGACAGCACCGCGAACGGCGTGTCGTCGCCCATCGAGCCGATGGTTTCCTGGCCGCTTTCGGCGAGCACGCGCAGGATCTGGTCGCGCTCCTCGAAGCTGAGGTTAAAGAGCTTCTGGTAGATCGCGACGCTTTCCGGGTGCAGGCGGTCGAGCGCGTTGGGATCTTCGCGCAGGCTGGCTTCCAGGCGCTTGCTGCCGTTCTTCAGCCAGAGTTTGTAGGGCTGGCGGTTGGCGAGCATGCGGTCGATGTCTTCCGGCCGCAGCAGCGAGCCGGTGTCGGTGTCGATGGCGAGGATCTGGCCGGGCGACAGCCGCCCCTTCTCCACCACCTGCGACTGCTCGAAGTCGGACACGCCGATCTCGGACGCCAGCACGATGGTGCGGTCGCGGGTGATGACGTAGCGGGTCGGACGCAGGCCATTGCGGTCGGTGGCACAGATGGCGTAGCGGCCGTCGGTCAGCACCACGCCGGCCGGGCCGTCCCAGGGCTCCATCTGCAGCGAGTTGTACTCGTAGAAGGCGCGCAGGTCGGCGTCGAGATCCTCCACGTTCTGCCAGGCCGGCGGGATCAGCGCGCGCAGGGCCGCGAACATGTCCATGCCACCCGCGAGCAGCACCTCGAACATGTTGTCGAGGCTCTCGGAGTCGGAGCCCTTGAGGCCCACCAGCGGGGTGATCTCGTGGATGTCCGGCAGCGCCGCGCACTGGTACTTGGGCGCGCGCGCCTGGGCCCAGGCGCGGTTGCCACTGATGGTGTTGATCTCGCCGTTGTGGGCGAGGAAGCGGAAGGGATGGCAGAGCTTCCACTTCGGCATCGTGTTGGTGCTGAAGCGCTCGTGGAAGACGCAGATCGAGCTTTCCAGGTCGCGCGCGGCGAGGTCTGGGTAGAAGCTCTCAAGCCACTCGGGCATCAGCAGGCCCTTGTAGACGATCACGCGGCAGGACAGCGCGGTGACGTAGAACTCGCTGTCGCCCTCAGCCGTCAGCAGCTTCTCGGCGCGCCGGCGCGCCTTGAACAGCTTCAGTTCGAACTCGAACTTGTGCAGGCCCAGCGGCGCGGTGACGAAGGCCTGCTCGAAGCGCGGCAGCACCGCGCGCGCTTCTTCGCCGCAGGCGTCGGGGTTGACCGGCATCACCCGCCAGCCAGCGAGACTCAGCCCGTGATGGCTGCAGGCCTCGGCCAGCACGGCGCGCGCACGCGCGGCCTTGGCGGCGTCCGGCGACAGGAAGATATTGCCGGCGGCGTACTGGCTCTTGCCCAGCTCGATGCCGGCTTCGCCGGCAACGCGGCGCAGGAAGCGGTCCGGCTTCTTCATCAGCAGCCCGCAGCCGTCGCCAGTCTTGCCGTCGGCGGCGATGGCGCCACGGTGGGTCATCCGCTCCAGGCCCTTGATGGCGCGTTTCACCAGATCGTGGCTGGCGACATCGTCCATCTGCGCGATCAGCCCGAAACCGCAGCTGTCACGTTCGAATTCCGGCCGGTACAGACCGACTGCCTGGTCTTGCGACTGGGTCATTGCGAATCCCACTTGAAAAAACTTCGGGGCGGCGAAACCCTCGCCGCGGGGGCGCGGCAGCTTGGAGGCTTCGGGGGAATCCCGTCCCGGACAACTGTCAGGGTGCCGGGACTACGGGAGAGGCGTCAATTACGCTGCGGTGCAACATTCGATTATAGGAAGGTGAACACCGGCGTCAATCTGGACCGCGGATTCAGGTGAGAAGCCGCGTCACTGCAAGGCTTCCGGGCATTTCCGCCGCTTATGGTGACGATAACTTCCGCGACTGCGAAGGGTTAACGCAAACGCCGTGGATCGAACAGACGCTCCCACTCGTCGAGCGCATAGCGGTCAGTCATGCCGGCAATGTAGTCGGCGACGATGCGGGCCCGGCCGGCCTCGCCATCTTCCGCTTCGGCCCGCCGGGCCTGATCGTACTCCTGCGGTGGCAGCAGGCGGGGATCGTTCATGAAGGCCTCGAACAGCTCGCGCAGCAGGCGCTTGGCCTTCTGCATCACCCGGTAGACCTGCTGGTGGTTGTAGAGGTGCTCGCGCAGGAAGCGCTTGAGCACGCGGCTGGCCTCGGCGATCTCCTCGCCATAGCCGATCAGCGGCTGCGCCGCCGCACGCACGGCGTCGGGGCTGTCGTAGCCGGCGGCCTCCAGTCTTGCGCGGGAGGCCTGCAACAAGTCGTCCACCAGGGTGCCGATGATGCGACGCACGGTTTCGTGGCGCATCTGCTTGGGACTCAGCACCGGATAGCGGGCCAGGACCTCGTCGTGGTGGCGCGCGAACAGGGGCACCTGCCGCAACTGCTCGGGCTTCAGCAGGCCGGCGCGGATACCGTCGTCGATGTCGTGGTTGTTGTAGGCGATCTCGTCGGCGAGGTTGGCGACCTGGGCTTCCAGCGTCGGCTGGCCGCCGCTCAGGAAGCGCGCCGCGACCGGGCCGAGCTTCTCCGCGCGCGGACGCGAGCAGTGCTTGAGGATGCCCTCGCGGGTCTCGAAACTGAGGTTGAGTCCGAGGAACTCGGCGTACTTGTCCTCCAGCTCGTCGACCACGCGCAGGGACTGGGCATTGTGTTCGAAGCCTCCGAACGGCTTCATGCAGGCGTTGAGGGCGTCCTGGCCGGCGTGACCGAAGGGTGTATGGCCCAGATCGTGGGCGAGGCAGACCGCCTCGGCCAGGTCCTCGTTGAGGCGCAGGGTGCGGGCGATGGTGCGGGCGATCTGCCCGACCTCCAGGGTATGCGTCAGGCGGGTGCGGAACAGGTCACCCTCGTGGTTCACGAATACCTGGGTCTTGTACTCCAGGCGCCGGAAGGCGGCGCTGTGGATGATGCGGTCGCGGTCGCGCTGGTACTCGCTGCGGCTGGTCGGCGGCGGCTCCGGATGCCGGCGACCGCGCGAATTCATCGGCGTCGCGGCATAGGGAGCGAGCACGCCGGCCGGTCCGTTCATGGCTGACCGCAGTAGTGGCGCAACGTGGCCTCGAGCGCGGCATCGTCGAAATCAGCGGTCAGCACGGCCTCGCCCACGGCGCGCAGCAGCACCAGCCGCAGACGCCCGCCCGCGACCTTCTTGTCGCCCGCCATCAGCCGGCGGAAGTCGGCCGGAGTCATCCCGGCCGGCGGCCGTACCGGCAGGCCGGCGCGGAGCAGCAGCCGCTCGCAACCTTGCGCCTGGTCGGCACCGATCCAGCCCAGGCGCGCCGATAGGTCGGCGGCCATCGCCAGCCCCAGGCCAACCGCCTCGCCATGCAGCCAGGCGCCATAGCCGGTCCAGGTTTCCACGGCGTGGCCGAAGGTATGGCCCAGATTGAGCAGGGCGCGCGGACCGCCACTCACGGCCTCGCGCTCGTCGAGACCAACGATGCCGGCCTTCAGCGCGCAACAGCGCGCCACGACGGCGGCCGGGGTGTCGCCCTCCAGGCGCAGCAGGGCCTCCAGCGCGCCGGCTTCCAGTTCGGCGAAGAAGGTAGCGTCCCCCAGCATTCCGTACTTGATGACCTCGGCAGCACCGGCCGCCAGCTCGCGCGGCGGCAGGGTGCGCAGGGTGGCGAGGTCGGCAATCACCGCGCGCGGCTGGTGGAAGGCACCGATCAGGTTCTTGCCACGGGCGTGATTGACCCCGGTCTTGCCGCCGACGCTGGAGTCGACCATGGCCAGCAGGGTGGTCGGCACCTGCACGAAGTCGATGCCGCGCTGGTAGATCGCGGCGCAGAAGCCGGCGAGATCGCCGATCACACCACCGCCCAGAGCCAGCAGGACCGCGTCCCGGGCTAGCTTCTGCGCCAGCATCCAGTCCAGCACCCGCTCGGCGCTGGCCCAGGTCTTCGAGGCCTCGCCGGCCTCGACCACCATCACATCGTCGTCGGCCAGGCCGAGCAGCGGTCGCAGCGGCGGCAGATGCAGCGGTGCGACCTGGCTGTCGGTCAGCAGCTTCAGACGCCGGCCGCGGAGCGCGCTCCAGGTCTCGGGCTGCTGACTGATGCCCTGGCCCAGCTGAATCTCGTAGGCGCGCTCGCCCAGTGCCACGGTCAGGCGCCGCATCTCAGGCTCCATGCCGGGCGGCGGCCGCCGGGCTGCCACGGCCGTTGAGGTAATCCTCGATCTCGCGTGCCAGCTGGCGCGCGTTCTTGCCGTCGGTCTCCAGCACCAGATCGGCGACTTCGCGGTACAGAGGATCGCGGTGCTGGAGCAGGCGCGCCAGCACCTCCTGCCGATCCGTGCCGTTCAGCAGCGGGCGGTTGTCGCTGCGTTCGGTGCGCGAAATCTGCTGTTCAAGGCTGGCGTGCAGGTAGACCACCGCGCCGCGCGCAGCCAGGTGGGCGCGGTTCTCCGGCAGCAGCACGGCACCGCCGCCGGTGGCCAGCACGATGCCGCTGCGCTGGGTGAGGTCGGCGATCACCGCCTGTTCGCGCCGGCGGAAACCCTCCTCTCCCTCCTTCTCGAAGATGAAGGAGATGTCGACGCCGGTGCGGAGTTCGACTTCGTGGTCGGAATCGACGAACTCCAGGCCACAGAGCTCAGCCAGCTTCTTGCCCACGGTGGTCTTTCCCGCCCCCATGGGGCCGACCAGGAAGATGCTCTGACGACTCACGGCTCCGTCATCAAGGTGTGGGCTGCTCGATGATGATGGTCCGCGTGCTGCAGAACACCGCATCCGGATCGCTGCCGCTCTGGCCGCGCACGCAGCCCTGCACCTGGACCTGGCAGGTGGTGCCATTGGCCAGCTGAGGGCTGAAGTTGGGCACGAAGTACTGCGAGCTGGCGACGCCGTTGGCATTGGTGGTGCCGCCACCCGGAAATACCCGCTCGTTGAGTGCGCCAGCGCAGCTGGCGGGACTGGTGATGGCGAAGCTCACCTGGGCTCCATCAATCGGCTGGTAGGCGTTGTTGAGCACGCTCAGGGTGAGCGCTGCGCTGCGCTGCGCGCCACCGGCATCTGGGGAGGTCAGGGTCCGGATCGGGGCGCCGAGATCGACACAGTTGCGGCCGTCGGCGGTGGTGCCGCAGACCTCATCGACGAACTGCACCCCGGCGCTGGCGGTCAATGGGCCGCTGGCGGTCGCAGTGCAACCGCGATTTTCGCGGGCTGCGATCTCGAGAAAACCGCTGCGATCGCTGTAGACCTTGATCGCGGTCGCGAACTCGCCGCTGGCGTTCAGCTGCACGCGCCGGATCTGGGTCTGTGGCGTGGTGTCGTCGCCGATGATCAGGCCATAGGAGGCATCTCCGGCACCGCGGAAGCTGGCGGTGAGATCCAGGCATTCCGCCACCGGCGAACCCAGGGCGGTCTGCCAGCTGAAGGACAGTGTCTGCGCATTGGGATTGCCGACCAGCACACTGGTGCCGAAGCTGGGTGCGGTGAACTCGAAGCTGTCCTGCGGCACCGAAACATTGCGGCTGGCGGTGCAGACCGCGTCGGCCGTGCCGCTGCACTCGCCGCTGAGCGGCTGCCCGGAGGCAACCGTGGCGGTGATCACGGCGGTGGTGTCGGCGGTCAGGGCGCTGCTGGGCGTGAGCGAGAACGCAACCGTGCCGGTCGCGTCAGTCTGCAGGCTGCTCACCCCGGGCCGCGCGGTGCCACCCTCGTAGACGGTGACGCTGCCATTGGTGGCCGAGAACGACAGCACCGTGCCCTGGACGGCGGTGCCATCGACCCGAACCAGCTTGGCCAGATAGCCCGTCGTTTCGGCGCCAGGAGCGGCACTGGCGGGGCCACTGAGACTGAGCACCGGCGCCGCTTCGGGCGCCGACGGCGTCAGCAGGATGCTGTAGGTCGAGCTCAGCGCGCGGCCATCGACGGTGGCCTGGGCAGTGATGGTCACGGTCTGATTGGCGGCGATGGTCGCCGGCGCATAGAAGTCCGCCGTGATGCTGCCGTCGGCGCCGGTGATGGCGCTGCTGGCTCCGGGATTGGAGGGGATGACGATGCGCCCGACGTTGCTGGGCGCACTGGACAGGCTGACGACGGTGCCGGGCGCGGCATTGCCCAGGCCGTCGAGGGCACGGACCACGAAGCTGCCGATGTCGCCCGGCGTGAGGGCGATGGTGCCACTGGGTTCGCCGCCGTCGCCGGCCAGCACCAGCGAGCCGGTGCCCTTGCTGCGCACCCGCAGTGACTTGTTGGCGGCCCGCGCGTTGATGCACAGCGTGTCGTCGCTGGCGCCGGCGGTGAGGGTCACGGTCTGGTCGCTGCGCAGGCCGGCCTCGGTCTCGTAGTCGAGGAGCAGTCTGCCGTCGCTGGGGGCCGGCAGGGTCAGGGGATTGCCGAATTCGCCGCTGACCGGCTCGATGAACTGCCCCACCGGCAAGCCGTTGAGCACCGCCTGCACCGTGATCGGCGCGGCGGTCACTATGGCACTGCCGCTGCGGACTAAGCGGAACAGGATGCCCTCGACCGTCTCGCCCGAGAACGCCGAACTCACTCCGCTCGGCAGGGTGGTGCTCAGGGTCGATGCCAGCCGCTGGACGAACAGCGAATACTCCTGCGCCACCGGCTGGCCGTCGACCGTGGTATTTCCGGCCAACAACACTTTCTCAGGCAGATCGTCCTCGGCCGGGCAGCCGCCCTTGTAGCCAAAGCTCAACACGCCACTGCTGTTGACGGTGCCGCCGGCCACCCCGGAGGTGACCACCGAGCCCAGGGTCGGCACCAGACGGACAAAGGGTCGCGGCGTCGGCAGGCTGCCGTCGTCGGAGCTGATGGTGGCGGTGAAGCCGCTGAGCGTCGCGCCGGAACCAACGGTCAGGGTTTCGGTCGGCTCGCCGCCCGGGCCGGCGATGACCAGGCGGTAGTTGTTCGAGGGATTGCTGACGAAGAGGCTGAACAGGGCTCGGACGGCGGTCGTGGTGGTGGAACCCGCCGTGGTCGGGACGAAGGCGGTGGCGCGCGCGGTGAGCACCAGTTCGTCACCCACCTCGACCTCGCTGGTCGGCGGGGCGGTGAAGCAGAACGCCAGATCGCCGTCGGCATTGGTGACACCGCCGCGCGCGCCGCCGGAACTCGGACAGATCCCATCACTGCTGATCACGACCGCCCGGGCGCGGCCGTAGGTGTCGCTGCCCATCAGTACATCGAGATTGACGCTGTAGCCGGACAGGCGACGGGGGCTGTTGACGTTGCGGATGTCCTCCAGCCGCGCGACGAAGCCGACCGTCCGACTCGAAGGCGCCACCGTGAGCTGGCCCGAGGTGAAGCGCTGGCCGCTGTCCTCGTTGAGCGGCCCCAGCACGGTGAGGCGAACCTTGTCCGCCGAGACGCCGCCGGTACCGCCGCTGCCGGTGCCCCCACCGTCGCAGATGCCGATATCGGTCAGGCAGGTGCCGTCATCCCCGCCGCTGCCACAGGCGGCGAGCAGGCCGGCGACGGCCAACAGCGAGGCACGCAAGCTCTGCTTGAGGTTCATGGACTCTTTATCCGGGCCACTAAAGAAAAGGCCCCGGGAGTATAGCCAAGGCTATCCGGGGCCAAATCTTCAAGGTCTAGATTTAATTGACCTTGAGGCCTTCGGTGATGATCTTCGGCGTGATGAAGATCAGCAGCTCCGCCTTGGTGTTGACATTGGAGCGGAAGCGGAAGGCATTGCCCAGGATCGGCAGGTCGCCGAAGAAGGGAATCTTGCTGACGCTATCGCGGCTGGTCTGCTGGTAGACGCCACCCAACACCACGGTCTGACCGTTATCGACCAGGACCTGGGTGGTGATCTTGCGGGTATCGATTGAGGGCACCGGGCCACTGCTGGAGTTCACGGTCGCGCCGACGCTGTCGTTGTTGACCTCCAGATCCATGATGATCTTCTCGTCCGGTGTGATCTGCGGCACCACCTTCAGCGACAGCACCGCCTTCTTGAAGGTCACCGAAGTAGCGCCACTGCTGGTCGACTGCTGGTAGGGAATCTCGACGCCCTGCTCGATCGACGCCGCCTTGGCGTTGGAAGTGATGACGCGCGGATTGGACCGTACCTCGCCGCGCCCCTCGGTCTGCAGGGCCGACAGCTCGAGATCGAGCAGATAGTCGGAGCCGAGCAGGGCAAAGGCGATGCGGCCGGCGTTGGCGGCGGCCGGCAGATTGACGTTGTAGCGGTCCGTCGCCGGCGTGCTGGTGCCGACCGGGCCGGGCAGTGAAACCGGAAAGCCGCCGCCCAGGAAGTCATCAACCATCGAGTTGGTACCCGAAGCCGAGCCGGTAGTGGCCACCAGCCCGTTGTTGCCATTGCGGGCGACCGAGGTGGCACCGAAGCGCGCACCCAGCTCCTTCGAGTAGTCATCACTGGCGACGACGATGCGCGACTCGATCAGCACCTGGCGGACCGGCACATCCAGCTGGGAAATCAAGGCCCGGATTTCCGCCAGCTTTTCGCGCGACTCCAGCACCAGCAGGGAGTTGGTGCGCTCATCAACGGTGACCCGCCCGCGATCCGACAGCAGCGAATTTTCGCCGGACTTCAGCAGTACCGCGATCTCGGCCGACTTGGCGTAGTTGATCTGGATGATTTCGGAGCGCAGGGGCGACAAGGTCACCTTGGCCTTGGCGGCCTCGGCCTCGCTCTTCTCGCGCTCGGCCAGCTCGCCCAGCGGCGCGACCAGCATGACATTGCCCTGCTGGCGCAGGCCGAGCCCCTTGGTGCGCAGGATGATGTCCAGCGCCTGATCCCAGGGCACGTTCTGCAGGCGCATGGCGATCTCGCCGGAGACCGAATCGCTGACCACCATGTTGGTGCCGGCGACGTCAGCGATGATCTGCAGCAGCGAGCGGATATCGACGCTCTGGAATGACAGCGAGATGCGCTCACCGGTGTACAGCGGTTCGTTGCGCTTCTTCTCCTCGATACGGTCGGCCGACAGCGGCTGCAATTCGAGCGTGAACTGCTGGCCGGACTGGTAGGCGGCCTGCTCGAAGTCGACGCCGCTGACCGGCGTGACCGTCAGCACGGTGTTGATGCCTTCCCGGGTGAGGTCGATGAACTTCACCGGCGTGGCGAAATCGAGCACGTCGAGCCGGCGCAGCAGCTTTTCTGCAACCGCGGCATTCTTGAAACGCGCAACGATCTTGCCGTTCTCTTCCTTGACGTCGACGGCGGTGCGCGGATCGGCCAGCGACACCAGGATGCGCCCCTCGCCCTTTTCGCCGCGCCGGAAGTCCACCGACTTGACCGCCGCCGCCGGAGCCGAGGCCATCGCCGGGGACGTGCTGGCGCTCGCGGCCGCCATCCGGGCAGCCAGCTCGGAGCCCCCCGTCACCAGCTCCAGGAAAATCTTGTTGCCGTCGACCCGCACGCTGTAGGGCACGGTTTCCACCAGCTCGACCACGACGCGGGTACGCCCCTTGGCCTCCGCCGCCGCCACCGCCCGCGCCTTGCCGATATTGATCTTCTTGTAGCGTTCGGCGACCGCCAGACGGGTATCCGCGAGGTCCAGTGACAGCCGGGCCGGCTTGTCGATGGTGAACACGGTCGGCTCTGGCGCCGCCCCGGACAGGGTTAGGGTCAGCAGCAGCCGGTTGCTGTCCAGGCTGACGAAATCCAGGGACTGCAGACTGCGCTCCTGCGCCTGCGCCAGCGGCGCGAGCAGGAGAGCCAGCAGCAGCAGGGCCGCCGCCGAGGCAGGCGAGCGCGGGCGATCCTGGAATTTCCGGAGGGCGGGGTGGTTCAGCAGGCTGAGCATGAGTGAGCTCCCTTGCGTTATTCGGTGAGAGCCAGATTGGCGGGGCGTTCCATGAAGCCCCCGAAGCCGTCCGGAACGATTTCAATCAGGTCGACCTGGGATTCGGTGATCTTGCTGACCTTTCCGAAGTTCTGCCCCATGTGGTTCCCCAGGGTGACGCGATGGACCACATTGTCCGGAGCCTTGACCAGGGCGTAGTTGGCCGTGCCCATGTTGATGATTCCGAGCATGCGCAGGCCGTCCAGAGGAAATTCTTCCAGCGGCTCGCGGTTGCGGGTCAGGTCCGGACGCAGGCTGCTGGTGGGTGCGGCGTCGCGCGGCGGTTCGGCCCGCACGAAGGGATCCCGCCGGCCTTCGCCGACATAGGCAAAGGCCTCGTACTGCTTGATCTGCGGAATGGGCTCGATGGCGCGGGTCTTGCGCGCCTTGACCTCGGAGACATAGGCCTCAAGATCATCCATGCCGCTGGTGCAGCCGGCCAGCAGCAGGCTCGCGAACAACGCAGCAATCACATGGCGGATCATGGTTTGCGCCCTCCCGCCTTCTTGGGCTTGGCTTCCATCAGCTCGCCGTCGTCGAGATAGCGGTAAGTCTTGGCCAGCGCGCTCATCCGCAACTCCGAACGACTGCCCTGGCCGCCAATCGGCTTCAACTCCACCTCGTCGATGGTAACGATGCGCGGCAGGGCCGCGACCGAGCTGATGAACTGGCCCATCTCGTGGTAGTTGCCGGTCACCACGATGCGATTGGGCACCTCGGCGTAGAAATCCTTGGGTGCTTCCGCCTGCGGCTCGAACAATTCTTCCTCCAGCGCCGAAGCCACCCGGGTCTGGGAAATGTCCTGCAGCAGGTTGGCGACCTCAGTCTTGCTGGGCAGTTGCCGCAGCATGGTACCGAACGAGCGCTCCATCTCCGCCAACTGCTCCTTGTAGGCGTCGAGCGCCGCCACCTTCTTCTGCTTGCGCTCGAATTCCTCGCGCAGCGAGGCCTCCTTGCCGCGCTCCTGCTCCAGTTCCTCATACTGCGGCTTGATCACGAAATAGAGCCCCAGCATGACCAGGACCACCGCCACCAGGATCACCGCGCCGTTGCGGGCCCAGGATGGCCAGGCACCCGGGTTCTGGGCATCGAGCGATTGCAGTTCCTTGAGAATGTCCTGGGCGTTCATGACTTGCCCCCTGCCGCCGCCTTGGCCTTTTCCTGATCTTCTTTCGACTGCTTAGTCAGATTCTGGACCTGCAGGGTGAACTGACCTTCGCGCTGGCGGTTTTTCTCGCTGGTCTTGATGACCACCAGGCGCGGGTTGTTGAACCAGGGCGAGGCTTCGAGATTCTTGATATAGCTCGAGATGCGGCCATTGGACTCGGCGATGCCATCGATCTGGACGTTGTCGCCGGTCTGCTTGATGAGGGTCAGCAGGATGCCATCCGGCAAGGTGTTGACCAGCTCATCGAAGAAATGCACGGTGGCGGAGCGCGAGGCCTGCAAGCGCTCGATCACGCGCATGCGGGCCAGCAGGTTTTCCTTGACCTTCTCCAGCTCCTCGATCTCCTTGATCTTCTGATCGGTCTCGGCGATCTGCTGGACCAAGTATTCGTTGCGCTGCTGCTGGCCGGTGATGGCGTTGTTCATCGACATCCAGGCCAGGACCAGGATGCTGAGCGCCGCCACGACGCCGAGGCCCATGCGGGTGAGGAACTCCTGGCGGCGCTTTTCCCGCCGCGCTGCACGCCAGTCAAGTAGGTTGATCTTGGTCATGGCCGGGCGCTCCCTAGTCCGCCTGGTCAAAGGCGCGCCAGGCCAGGCCGCAGGCGATCAACAGCGCCGCCTCGTCCTTGGCCAGCAAGGCGGGACGCGCCCGCGAGGAAACCGACATCTGCGCGAACGGGCGGGCGATCACGGTGGGGATCTGCAGGCGATCCTGGATCGCGCGATCAACCCCCGGGATGTGGGCGCAGCCGCCGGCCAGGATGATCTGGTCGATCTGCGCGTGGCTGGCCGAAGCCGAGAAGAAGAACTGAAAACTGCGGTCGATCTGCTGCGCCATGTCCGACAGGAAATGGGCCAGGACCTCGCTCTCGTAACCTTCCGGCAGATTGCCATTGCGCTTGGCCTTGCCGGCGTCCTCATAGCTCATGCCGTAGTGCCGCATGATGTCCTCGGTGAGCTGCTTGCCGCCGAACGCCTGGTCGCGGGTGTAGACGGTTTCCTTGTCGTGCAGCACCAGCACCGAGGTGGTGGATGCGCCCATGTCGACCACGGCGACCGTCTTCTTGACGCCCTCGGCGGGCATCTGATGGCTGAGGAACTGGCAGGCGCTTTCCAGCGCATAGGCCTCGATGTCGACCACCACCGGCCGCAGCCCCGCCAGCTCGGCGCAGGCCACCCGCTGGTCAACCTGCTCGCGGCGGCAGGCCGCGAGCAGCACATCAACCGCGCCGGCGTCCTTGTCAGAAGTGCCGAGCACCTGGAAATCGAGGTTCACGTCCTCGATCGGATACGGAATGTACTGATCGGCCTCGGCCTTGATCTGCTCTTCCATGTCGCTCTCGCTGAGCGACCCTGCCATCTGGATGATCTTGGTGATCACCGAGGAGCCCGCGACCGCCACGGCGACGTTGCGATTGCTGGTGCCGGCGCGCTGGACCGCGCGCTTGATAGCCTCGGCGACCACTTCCGGCTGCGCGATCTGCTTGTCGTTGACCGCGTCCACCGGCAGCGGTTCGACCGCGTAGGCCTCGACCACGTAACGGTCGCCGCGCTGGGCCAGTTCCAGCAACTTGACGGCGCTCGAGCTGATATCGAGCCCGACCAGCCCACGGCTGGTGCCCCTGCTAATCAGCTTATCTAGGATCGACATACCGTCAGCCCCGTCCCCGCACCCAGTTGGCCCGCACTCCCCCGGCACCAAAGCTCAAAGGCGCTAGGCCTGAAAACCGGTGCTTAAACTTACTATAGCCGAAACGATCTACGACGCAACTAGAACTAAATCCGCCAAGTGCCTGATACGGCTCCCAATCCGGATTTCGCCATTTATCCGCCCGGAGCCGCCGATGGCCGTCGCGAAGGGCTAGGAACGACGTCGCGACAACAGATCCTCTACTCCGGCGCCCGGCGGCAAGCGGCGCAGGCTGAGCAGGACATAGGCCGCCATCGCCATATTGCCCAGCAGCAGGATCAGCAGCAGCCAGATCAGGGGCGAGACCCAGCCCGGCTCGCGATAGGCGAGCCACAGCCAGAACCAGAGAAAGCCGAAGTAGGCGTCGGCCAGGGTCGCGATGAACCAGGGGTTGTTGCCCGCGCCGGGCTCGCTGACCAGGCTGAGGATCGCCGGGACTATGCCCTGCTGCCCGCTGGCCCAGATCGAGACCGCGATCAGGCCCGCCAGGGCCAACAGCGCGAAACCGCCGACCAGTCGCTTCATGTCTTGTCCAGGCTCAGGTGCATGAGGTCGATGCTGCCGGTGCGGAAGCCACATTCGCAATAGGCCAGGTAATAGCGCCACATGCGGTAGAAGCGCTCGTCGAACTGGCCGATGACCCGCTCGCGCACCGCCTGCACATTGCGATCCCAGTGCGCCAGAGTGTCGGCGTAATCGCCGGCGTAGAAACGCGGATCGACTGCCCGGAGCCCGGCGCAGCCCGCCAGCTGCTGGAACAGCTCCGGCGGGCACAGCATGCCGCCGGGAAAGATGTACTTCTGGATGAAATCGCGTTTGCCGCGGTACTGGTCGAAGATCGTCGGGTTGATGGTGATGCCCTGGATCGCAGCGCGCCCGCCCGGCTTCAGCGCCCGGGCGATGGCGCCGAAGTAATCGGGCCAGAACTCCTCACCCACCGCCTCGTACATCTCGATCGACACCACCCGGTCGTAGGTCTCCAGCACATCGCGATAGTCGCGCAGCTCGAAGCGGACCCGGTCTGCCACACCGGCCTTTTCCGCGCGCAGCCGGGCCTCGGCCAGTTGCTCCTTGCTGAGCGTGATCGAGTGCACCCGGCAGCCGGACTGGCGCGCGGCGTAGATCGCGAAACCACCCCAGCCAGAGCCGATTTCCAGCAGGCGGTGCTCGGGCCGCAGCTCCAGGCGCTCGTACATCAGCTGGAACTTGTTGAGCTGCGCCTGCATCAGGGTCTGGTTCGGCGCGATGAACATGCCGCTGGAATAGGCCATGGTCTCGTCGAGCCACATCTTGTAGAACTCGTTGCCGAGGTCGTAGTGGAACTCGATGTTCTCGCGCGCCCTGGCCTTGGTGTTGGCGCGACGGCGATGCTGCCAGTAGCCGTGCAGGCGGCCCAGCCAGTTCTTCTCGAACGGCCCCTTGTAGTGCGGCTCATTGAGGTACATCACCGCCAGCAGGCGGGCGAGGTCGGGGGAATCCCAGCAGTCGTCAAGGTAGGCCTCGCCAAAGCCGACTTCGCCGCCGCGCAAGACCTGGCCGATGATGCGGTCCGACTTGATGCGCAGCACGCCATGCGGCCCGGGCCGCCGGCCGGGGTAGTGTCGAGTGGCCCCGTTGGGCAGGCTCAGATCCAGGCTGCCCACCTGCAGACCCGACAGCATGTAGGTGAGCAGCTTCAGACCCCAGGACAGACCCCGGGTGCTGCCGGCATCGGCGAAGGCCGCCGGCAGATCCGGGGAAAAGCCGTCGCCCCCCATCATCCGCCGGAAATCACCCTGTTCGCTGTCGTTCTGCTTCACGTCGCCTCCAGGTCGGGCGGAGCGGGCTTGCGATGGAATTTCGCCCCACGCAGCCAGATTAGCAATGCCTGCCAATGGATCGCCGCCAGCACCTTGAGGGCCTGCACCGGCATCCGTATCAGCTGCCCCAGGAGCACGCGGTCGCTCAGCGGCCGGCGCTGACCGCTGAGCGCGGTATCGATCAGCGGCCGGCCTTCACGGGTCTCGTCCAGCCGCAGCCACAGGCCTGGGCCCGGCTCGCCGAACCGGAAGTGGTAGAGCCCCTTCAGGTCCAGCAGCGGCGAGACGTGAAAACACTTCTCCTTGGTCAGCTCGGTCTCATACGGCAGGGCCTCGCCGGCGGATGCACCGGCCTGGGCCGCGCTGAGCACATAGCTGTGCCGCTCGCCGAAGGTGTTGTTGACCTCGGCGATCACCGCGCGCAGGCGGCCGTCGGCATGCTCGCAGTACCAGAAACTGACCGGGTTGAAAGCCCAGCCGAACATCCTCGGCTGCGTCAGCAGCCGGATGCGCCCACCGTCCAGCCCAACCCCTTGCGCGGCCAGCACCGCCTCGGCCCAGCGGCGCAGCCCGCCGGGCTCGCCGCGGCCGTGGTCGGTGTCGTGGAGGGCAATCAGGTTGAAGCGGTTGTGGCTGAACCAGCGCAGCCGCCGATCCAGCTCGTCGAGCCGGTCGACGTCGAGCAGCAGGTAGAAAATGCGGTAGACGAAGCGATACCGCGGCGCCACCCGACGACGGTGCATGAGCCGCAGGGTGTAGAGGCTGCCGTCGCGCTCGGTCATGGCTCAGAGTACCGCCCAGGCCGGCAGGCAGGCAGGGTCGATGCCCGCCACCGCCCGCAAGCCCGATTTCAGCCCGTCCTCGTGAAAGCCATAGCCGGTCCAGGCGCCCGCCCACCACAGCCCGCCCTGGCCCTGGATCGCCGGCAGCCGGGCATGGCTGTAGCGGCTGGCGGAACCGTAATGGGGATGGTCGTAGCTCAGGTCCCGGATCAGCGTGCCCGGCGCCGGCTCGCGGCGCGGATTGAGCGTCACCAGGTACTGGGTCGGGCCGGGAATGTCCTGGAGCTGGTTCATCCAGTAGCTGCCGGATATCGGCTCGTCGTGGATCGCCGAGACCGGGTGCGTGTAGTTCCAGCTGGCCCAGGCGGCCCGCCGCCGGGGCAGGAAGGAGGTATCCGTATGCAGCAGCACCCGGCTGCGGTTGTAGGGGATGCCGGCCAGTACCTCCCGCTCTTCCGGTCGGGCGCCCGCCGCCAGCAGGGCCAGGGCCTGGTCCGAGTGGGTGGCGCAGATCACCTGCTGGAACGCCTGTTCGCCGTCGTCGGTGCCGACCCAGACCGCGTCATCGGCGCGGCGCAGCGCGCGGACCGGCGTCTGCAGCCGCAGTTCGCCGCGAAACTGCCGCAGCAAGCTCCGCACGTACTGATGGCTGCCGCCGATCACCGTGTGCCAGGTCGGCTGCTGGGTCGCGGTGAACAGGCTGTGGGCGTCGAAGAAGCGCATGAAGTCGTCGACCGGATACTCGGCCGCCTTCAGCGGCGAGCAGCTCCAGATCAGCCCGGCCATCGGCAGCAGGTAGTCGCGCTGCAGCTGCGCCGAATAGCCCTGCTGTCGCAGCCAGTCGCCCAGGCTGCCGGTCGGCAGGCGCCCGGAGCGCAGGGCGGCATTGGCCTTGCGGTTCAGACGCAGGATGTCCAGCAACATGCGCAGGTGCGAAGGCCGCAGCAGATTGCTCGGTTGCGCGAACACCGTCAGCAGCCGATCGCTGCCCTTCCACTCGTAACGACCCTCGCCGATCGACACCGCGAAAGACATGCTGGTCGGCCGGGTGCGCACACCCAGCTCCCGGAACAGGGCGCTGAGATTGGGGTAGTTGACGCCGTTGTAGACGATCCAGCCGGTGTCCACCGCCTGACTGCCGCCGCCCGGCAGCGGTACCTCGACGGTATGGGTGTGGCCGCCGACGCGGTCATCCTGCTCGAACAGGCTGACCTGGTGGCGGGCGGCGAGGAAGTGGGCAGCGGCCAGTCCGGAGATGCCGGAGCCGATGACGGCGATTTTCATGAGGGTGGCAACAAGGGCAGGTAGCCACAATACGGCGCGGACCCGCCCCGGGATGCAAGTCCCGGGCTATTCGTCACCCGCGCCGAGGCCCGTGCACGGTCTCAGTGCGCCGCCGGCTCCGCCGCCGTGCTCTCGGGCAGCCAGCGCACCCCGCGCATGCCGGACTCCAGCACCGCCTGCCGCAACACCCGCACCGCCTGCATGCGCGGGAAGCCGCGCCGGAACAGGATCGCCACCTGCCGCCCCGGCACCGGCTCGGCAAGATCGACCGCGACCAGATCGACGCCCTCGCGGTTTTCCATCGCCGCGCGCGGCGCCACCGTAATGCCCAGCCCGGAAGCGACCATGTAGCGGATGGTTTCCAGCGAGGAGCCGGTCAGGGCTCGGGCACCCCCGTTTTCCGGCTCGATGCACTTGGGGCAGGCCTGCACTACCTGGTCGCGGAAGCAGTGGCCGGGCCCCAGCAACAACAGATGTTCCTCCGCCAGCCGTTTCGAGGGCAGCGACTTGAGCTGCGCCCAGCGATGCCCCAGCGGCAGCACCGCCACGAAGTCCTCGTCATAGACCGGCCAGGCGGCGAGCCCGGTGAGATCGACCGGCAGCGCCAGGATCGCCACGTCCAGTTCGTTGTCGCGCAGCTGCTCCAGCAGCTTGGCGGTGAAGTTCTCTTCGATGATCAGGGGCATCTCGGGCGCCCGTCGCTTCAGCACCGGCACCAGTCCGGGCAGCAGGTAGGGTCCGACGGTGTAGATGGCGCCGAGCCGGATCGGGCCGACCAGCTCATCCTTGCCGTCGCGCGCCAGGTCCTCGACCAGCTTGGCCTCGGCCAGCACCCGGCGCGCCTGGGCGACGATGCGAACGCCGACATCGGTCGGCCGCACCTCGCCCCGGGTGCGCTCGAACAGGATCACGCCCAGTTCGTCCTCCAGCTTCTTGACCGCCACCGACAGCGTCGGCTGGCTGACAAAGCTGCGCTCGGCGGCGCGCCCGAAGTGGCGCTCCTTGTCGAGGTTGACGATGTAGCGCAGCTCGGTGAGGGTCATGTCAGTCTCAGCCCAGGGCGTGGCCGGCGCGGGCGATGGCCTCGCGGGCGCGGTCCAGGTCCATCTCCGGCACCAGCACGAAATCGGTCTCGTAGGTATTGACCGCGAAGATGCTGACCCCGGCCTCGGCCAGGGGCTGCGCCAGGGCGGCCAGCACGCCGGTTTCGGAGAAGGCGAAGGGCCCGGCGATTTCCAACGCGCGCCAGACCATGGCCTTGTCGCGCTCGTGCACCTCGCGCACCACGGTCACCGACTCCGGCGAGCGCACCACCGCGCCGAAGCCCTCGTCCCCGAGCGTGGCGGCGGCCTCGCGCATCGGCGTGCCGGGTGGCAGGCGGGCGACGACCAGGCGCCAGGGGTGCACCATCAAACGCAGGCGGCGCTGAACGCTCATAGCCAGTCTCTCGGCTGCAGGTATTGGTTCATCAGTTCCGCCTCGCGGCTGCCCACTTCGGGCTGGAAATCGTAGCGCCACTCGGCGCGCGGCGGCATCGACATCAGGATCGATTCGGTGCGGCCGCCGCTCTGCAGACCGAAGTGCGTACCTCGGTCCCAGACCAGATTGAATTCGGCATACCGCCCCCGCCGCACCCGCTGCCAGGTGATCTCGCGCTCGCCATAAGGCTGCGCCTGGCGTCGCGCGACGATGGGGGCATAGGCGGTCCAGAAGGCCTCGCCGACCCGCTGCATCAGGGCGAAGCCGGCAGCAAAGCCGCCGGCCGTGAAATCGTCGTAGAAAATGCCGCCGACGCCACGCGGCTCCTGCCGGTGCGGCAGGTAGAAGTACTCGTCGCACTGGCGCTTGAACGCCGGATACAGGGCCTCGCCGACCGCCGCGCGCGCGGCGGCGTGCCAGCCGCGCACGTCGTCCTCGTAGCCGTAATAGGGGGTGAGGTCGAAGCCGCCGCCGAACCACCAGGCGGGCGGCCCGTCACCATCGACGCTGAGCAGGCGCACATTGCAGTGGGTGGTCGGCACATGCGGGTTGCGCGGATGGAACACCACCGACACGCCCATGGCGGTGAACGACCTGCCGGCCAGCTCCGGCCTTGCCTTGGTCGCCGACGGTGGCAGCGCCGGGCCGCGCACCACCGAGCGCGCCACGCCAGCCCGTTCGAACACGCGGCCCTCGGCCAGCACCGCGGTATCGCCCTCACCCTGCAGTTTCGCCTCGGCCGGCTTGCTCCAACGGTCACGGAGGAAACGCGCCTCGCCATCGGCCGCCTCGACGGCGGCACACAGCCGGTCCTGATACTGGATCAGCCAGGCCTCGACGGCGGCTGCATCGGGGATGGAAACCTCGCTCATGCCGCCATTGTAGGCGGCGGCCCGACACTATCGGCGCAAGATGTGGCCGGTCGCCGCTTCGCGGATGCTGGTCGGCTTGCTCATGCCGCCGAGCGCGCCTGGAACCACCATCAACTCCGGGCCGAGCCGCAGGCGCAGCTCGGCAAGGCTGCGCGCTGGCGGCTGGCCGGCGCGGTTGGCGCTGGTGGACACCAGAGCACCGCCGAAACGCTCGCACAGGGCCCGCAGCAGCGGGTGCGCGGTGATGCGCACCGCCACGCTGTCGTGCTCGCCACTGATCCACATCGGCGCGGTCGGCGCCGCCGGGAACACCCAGGTCGACGCACCCGGCCAGGTCGCCTTCGCCCGCTTCAGTGCCATCGCCGACGGCGCCTCGATGAAGGGCGCCAGCAGGTCCAGCTCGCTGGCCACCACGATCAGGCCCTTGCGCCAGTCGCGCTGCTTGAGCTTGAGCAGGGTATCGACCGCGGTCCGGCTGAAGGGATCGCAGGACAGGCCCCAGACCGCCTCGGTCGGCACCGCGACCACCCCGCCCCGGCGCAGTTCGCGCACCGCCAGGCGCAATGCCAGCTCACTCATGGTCGCTACGGCTTCTTGGCTGCGGCCTTCTTCGCCGCCGCTTTCTTGGCCGGCGCCTTCTTGGCGGCTGGCTTTTTCGCGGCGGGCTTGGGCTTGGCATCGGTCTCGGCTTTCGCCGCCTTGGCCTTGGCGCCCTTCTTCAGCGGCTTCTTCGCCGCCTCGGCCTCGGCCAGATAGGCCTCGGCCTCGAACACGGTGACGTCTTCCGGCTCGCGCTTCTTGGGCAGGTTGGCCTTGCGCGTGCCGTCGGTGATGTAGGCGCCGAAGCGGCCCTTGATGATGCGGATGCCGGTGTCGCCGAAGACCTTGAGCGTCGCGGCGTCAAGGGCGGCGGCCTTCTGCGCGATCAGCTCGACCACGCGCGGCAGCTCAATGCTCATCACGTCGTCGTCCTTCTTCAGGCTGACGAAGTTCTTGCCATGGCGGGCATAGGGGCCGAATCGGCCGACATTGACCTCGACCTCGTCACCGTTGGGCAACTGGCCCAGCTTGCGCGGCAGCTTGAACAAATCCAGCGCTTCTTGGACGGTGATGGTGTCGATGCGCTGGGTCGCCTTGAGGCTGGCGAACTTCGGCTTCTGGCCGTCCGGATCGTCCTTGCTGCCGATCTGCACGAAGGGACCGTAGCGGCCCAGGCGCGCGGTCATCGGCTTGCCGCTGACCGGATCGACACCGATCACGCGGGCATCGGCCACCGCGTCCTGGCGCTTGAGCTCCATCTTCTCGTCAACCTGGGGCTTGAAGCTGCTCCAGAACTCGGCCAGCAGCGGCACCCACTCCTTCTCGCCACGGGAAACCGCGTCGAGATCGTCTTCCAGCCCCGCCGTGAAGCGGTAGTCGACATAGCGCGGAAAGTGATCGGTGAGAAAGCGGTTGACGATCATGCCCACGTCGGTGGGGTTGAAGGCCTTGCCTTCCAGGCGCACGTATTCGCGCGCCTGCAGGGTGCTGATGATGCTGGCGTAGGTCGAGGGACGACCGATGTCGTATTCCTCCAGGGTCTTCACCAGGCTGGCTTCGGTGTAGCGCGGCGGCGGCTCGGTGAAATGCTGTTCCGGCGTGATGTCGACCAGGCGCACGGTCTCGCCGACTTCCAGCGGCGGCAGGCGCTTTTCGTCGTCTTCCTCGTCCGGGCTGTCCTTGCTGTCGGTGTAGACGGCGATGAAGCCGGGCTCGACCAGCACCGAGCCATTGGCCTTGAAGGCATGGGCGGCACCCGCGCGCAGCTCGGCGGCGACGGTGTCGAACACCGCCTGGGTCATCTGGCAAGCCACGGTACGCTTCCAGATCAGCTCGTAGAGCTTGGCCTGGTCAGGCGTCAGATACGGCGCCGCCTGCACCGGCAGGCGCATCGCACTGGTCGGGCGCACCGCTTCGTGCGCTTCCTGGGCGTTCTTCGATTTGCTCTTGTAGTAGCGCGGCTCGTCCGGCACCGACTTGGCGCCGTACTGGTTGCCGATCACCCGGCGGATCTCGGCGATGGCTTCCTGCGCCAGGCTCACCGAATCGGTACGCATGTAGCTGATCAGGCCGATGGTCTCACCGGCGATGTCGACGCCCTCGTACAACTGCTGCGCGGTGCGCATGGTGCGCATCGAGGTGAAGCCGAGCTTGCGGTTGGCTTCCTGCTGCAGGGTGGAAGTGGTGAACGGCGGCGAGGGATTGCGGCGCCGCTGCTTCTTGTCGACGCTGGCGACTTTCAGCTCGCCGTGCGCGGCATTTTCCAAGGCCTTCTGCGCGGCCACGGCCTGATCGCCGGAGGTGATGCTGAACTGCTCCACCTTGGTGCCGGCCAGCTCGACCAGCTTGGCCAGGAACAGGCTGCCCTTCTTGTCGGCGCGGGCGGCGATGGTCCAGTACTCGCGCGGCAGGAAGGCCTTGATCTCCTCCTCGCGCTCGCAGATCAGCCGCAGCGCCGGCGACTGCACGCGGCCGGCGGACAGGCCGGGCTGCACCTTGCGCCACAGCAGCGGCGACAGATTGAAACCCACCAGATAGTCGAGTGCGCGGCGCGCCTGCTGGGCATTGACCAGATCGGCGGCGACTTCGCGCGGATGCGCCAGCGCGTCCTGGATCGCGCTCTTGGTGATCTCGTGAAAGACGATGCGCCGCACCGGCTTGTTCTTGAGCAGGCCCTTTTCCTTCATCAGCTCGGTCAGGTGCCAGCTGATCGCCTCGCCCTCGCGATCAGGGTCAGTCGCCAGATAGAGCGCGTCGGCGACTTTCAGCGCGCGGGCGATGGCGTTGACGTGCTTCTCGTTACGCTCGATCACCTCGTACTTCATCTCGAAGCCCCGGGTCGGATCGACCGCCCCGTCCTTCGGCACCAGATCACGCACGTGACCGTAGCTGGCCAGGACTTCGAAGTCCGGGCCCAGGTACTTCTGGATGGTCTTGGCCTTGGCCGGAGACTCGACGATGACGAGGTTTTTGCTCATTACCTTCTTTGTGGGGGCGCAAACGAAAACGCCCGGTTTGGATGACCGGGCGCCAGCTTATAAGGGCAGGCTTGCCGTCAACGCAACCGGCAGCCTCTTCCTCAGTGGAGGAATGGCCCCGGCGCGTAGACCATGTCTTCCAGGTGCCAGGCCGACTCTTCCTCGCCCGGCTGGCTGACCAGAACCAGCAGGCAGACCCACTTCACCCGCTCCAGATCGATGTCGCTTTCCAGGGTCAGCAGGCGCTCGATCACCAGTTCGCGCGACTGGGCGGTGAGGATGCCCAGCGACTCCAGGTAGAACAGGAAGCCGCGGCATTCGGTGCTGAGCACCGCCATTTCCTCCGGTGCGTAGACCCGGATCGCGCCGCGACTGCCGCCGGTGGCGGGCGCCTGTCGCTGTTCTTCCAGCGCGCCCAGCCAGGCGAAGGCATGGTTGACCTCGTCCACCGGAAAGCCGGCGGCGGTCAGTTCATCCCGCAGGTTGTCCTGATTGTCGTCGTCGTGGACCTCCGTGTCGTGATAGTTCTCGAACAAGAACATCAGCACGTCCAGCACGGTTTCTTTCATGACGCACACCCAAAAGGTTGTGGAGTCCAGACAGCCCAGACACTACCTATAGTCGTCGGCCTTTGCAAACGGGTGACGCCGCTCAGCCTCCGAGCCGCTGGTAGCCACCGCCGTGACTGGCCGCCAGTCCGGCCAGTTCCAGGTGCAGCAGGGCGGCGTTGACGCTCGCCGCCGACAGCCCGCTGCTCGCCACCAGCCGGTCCACCGCCAGGGGCGCATCGCCCAGCAGGCTCAGCAGCTGCCGTGCCTCCGGATCCAGCGACTCCGGTCCGGGGCCGGAGGCCGACGGCACGGTCGGCCCGGCCTCGCGCAGCCAGGCGCCCAGGCGGGGAGCGAGTTCCAGCAGGATGTCGTCCACGCTCTCGACCAGCTTGGCGCCCTCGCGGATCAGCCGATGGCAGCCGCGCGCCAGCGGGTTGTGGATGGAGCCGGGAATGGCGAACACCTCCCGCCCCTGTTCAGCCGCCAGCCGGGCGGTGATCAGGGAGCCGGAATCCTGCGAAGCCTCGACCACCAGCACGCCCAGGCTCAGCGCAGAAATGATCCGGTTGCGGCTGGGGAAATGCTGCCGCAGCGCGCCGGCGCCCGGCGCCAGCTCCGACACCAGCGCGCCGCCGCGCTGCACCAGCTCGTGCGCCAGGGCCTTGTGGCGGGCCGGATAGACCCGGTCCAGGCCGGTGCCGCAGACCGCGATGGTGGCGCCGGCGGCGTCGAGCGCGCCCCGGTGGGCGGCGCCATCGACGCCGAGCGCCAGACCGCTGGTGACGATCAGCCCCCGGCGCGCCAGTTCGGCGGCGAAGGCGCGGGCATTGTCGAGACCCTGCGGCGTCGCCGCCCGGCTGCCGACCACCGCCAGCTGCGGTTGCGCCAGCAAGGCCGGGTCGCCGACCACGAACAGCGCCAGCGGCGGACTACTGATGCCGCGCAGGGCTTCCGGATAGAGCGGATCGCTGTAGCCGATCAGCCGGCGCGCCGGATCGGCCGCGAGCCAGGCGAGATCCGCCACCACCGCCGGATCGTCGTCCGCAGGCAGCGCCTCCCGGCGCTCGACACCGGCCTTGCGCCAGGCGGCGGCGGAGGCCTGCACCAAGCTTTCCACCGCACCGAAATGCCGCAGCAGGCGCAGCGCGGCGCCACTGCCGAGACCCGGCGCGCGGATCAGCCGTAGCCAGGGGGCTGCGGCCGAAGACGCCACGAAGCCGCCCGGCTCAGCGGCCGGCAGTCGGGTCCGGCTTCTCGACCTTGTCGAGCAGGTGGATCGGTCGGGTCGCGGACATCACCAGGCCGTAGCAGAGCTTGGGCGAGACCTTGAACACCATCAGCTGGCCGGCGTACTGCTCGGGCAGGCTGACCATTTTCTTGGTGTAGGGGTCCCGCACCGAGCGCCGCGCCTGCAGGATCGACAGCACATGGCCGGGTTCGATGCCGTGCAGCCCGCCCCGGTTGAGCGTGACGATCTGGTACTGCGCGATCTGCGAGACACCTTCAAACACCGAGATGATGCGGCCGCCGACCGGGCCCGCCGGGGCGTGCGGGTAGAAATTGGCCTGGAAGTTGTCCTCTTCCAGCGGCAGCAGGCGGTCGCCACGCAGCACCTCGCGGAAGGCCTGGGTCAACACCCCCTCGGCCGGCGCGCCGGGCACGCGCAGCTCGACTTCGCCGGTCGGAATCGCCTCGTAGCCCAGCAACTCGTTGGTGACCGGATCCTTGTAGGCATCGCCCTTGCGCACCACGGCGAAATCGGTCGGCGTGTCGGCCGGCAGCTTCTGGATGAACACGCCGATGCCCTCGGCGCCGAGCACATGGGAATCGGCGAAATCGAGGATGTAGGGCGCACGGTTGAGGGTTTCGGCGTCCACCACCCGTGGGCCGCGCAAGAAATTGCGGATGGCGTCGATCGGAATGCCCGGCACCGCCGAGCCCAGCGACACCTCGCGAACCTGCGGGCTCACCCGCTCCAGGCCGCTGCCGCCACGGGTCAGCACCGGCCGGCCCTTGAGATAGGCCAGTTCCAGCACATCGCCCGGGTAGATCAGGTGGGGATTGGCGATCTTGCCGTTGACGTACCACAGCTCCGGCCACTGCCAGGCATCGGCCAGGAATTTGTTGGAAATCTCCCAGAGGGTGTCGCCCTTCTTGACCACGTAGCGCAGCGGCGCGTCCTCGCGCAGGCCCAGCTCGGGCGCGGCCTCGCGCGCCATGAAGACATTGTCGACCGGCTCCAGGCCCTCGTCCGGGAAAGGCTCCGCCGGCTCGGCGACGGGCGGCTTGGGCGCCGTAGTCACGGTGTAAACCGGCTGCGCTGGCGTCGGCGCCGTGGCACAGGCCGCCAGAACCGCCGCCGCTGCGCTCAGCGTGGCGACGCGGACAAGAGCTTCTATGGCTTTATACTGCGTCATCTCGGCGGCTCCCTCGGCAGCTGCGGCGATTGTGGCACAAGTGCCTTCGTCGTCAAACGCTTGCGGAGGGAACTGCAAGCCTTTTCGCACATTCGCTGTCTGTTTTCTGGAGGCCACCGACATGGCCCTGCTCACCATCCTTCACGATCCCGATCCCCGTCTGCGCATCCCGGCCAAGCCGGTCAGCCGCTTCGATGCCGCCTTGCGCCGGCTGATCGAGGACATGTTCGACACCATGTACGACGCCCCCGGTGTCGGCCTGGCCGCCACCCAGGTCGGCATCGCCCAGCGCATCGCGGTGATGGACTGCGCCGGCAAGGACGAGCCGCCGCAGAAGATCGTGATGATCAATCCCGAGATCAGCGAGGCCGAGGATCAGCAGGAGATGGAGGAAGGCTGCCTGTCCATCCCCGAGTACCGCGACAAGGTGCGCCGCTACAACAAGCTGCACTTGCGCGCCCTGGATGCCGAAGGCAAGCCCTACGAGCTGCAGGCCGAGGGCCTGCTGGCGCAGGCGATCCAGCACGAGATCGATCATCTCGACGGCAAGCTCTACATCGACCGCCTGTCCTCGCTGAAGCGCGAGCGCTACAAGAAGAAGCGCGACAAGCTCGCCAAGCACGCCGCATGAGGCGCTCGCCGTCGGGAGTAAACCCCTGAAGCTGGTCTTTGCCGGAACCCCGGAGTTCTCGGTTGCCGCGCTCGACGCCCTGGTCGCCGCCGGGCACCGGATCGTCGGCGTCTACACCCAGCCCGACCGCCCCGCCGGCCGCGGCCGCAAGCTCAGCGCCTCGCCGGTGGCACTCCGCGCCGAGGCCTTGGGACTGCCGCTGTTCAAGCCGGAATCGCTGCGCAAGCAGCCGGAGGCCATAGCAGCGCTACGCGCACTGGCCCCGGACGCGATGGTGGTGGTCGCCTATGGCCAAATCCTGCCGCAGAGCGTGCTCGACATCCCGCGCCTGGGCTGCCTCAACATCCACGCCAGCCTGCTGCCGCGCTGGCGCGGCGCGGCGCCGATCCACCGCGCCATCGAGGCCGGCGACGCGCAGACCGGCATCACCATCATGCAGATGGACGCGGGCCTGGACACCGGCGACATGCTGCTGCGCGAGGCGCTCGACATCGCGCCCGGCGAGAACACTGCCCGCCTGCACGACCGGCTGGCCGCGCTCGGCGGCCGCATGGTGGTCGAGGCGGTGGCGCAGATCGGGCAACTCACCCGCACGCCGCAGCCCACCGAAGGCATCACCTACGCCCACAAGGTCGAGAAGCACGAAGCGCTGATCGACTGGACGCAGCCGGCCGCTGCCATCGTGCGCCGCGTCCTGGCCTTCGATCCGTTCCCCGGCGCCAACAGCCCGATCGGCGGCGAAACCGTCAAGCTCTGGGCCGCGCACGTGGCGGCCGGCGCTACAGGTGCCGCG
>JAUYNO010000096.1 GCA_030696045.1 Stagnimonas sp.
AGTCCGGCCCCGAAGGGTTGCGAGTCAAAACCGCGTCATGCCGCGTTTCCGGCCTAGCCAAGGCTGTAAGCCTTGGCGTCGTTCGGCGCCTTGCCTGACGCGGTTTTGACTCGCAACGCAGCGACGAAATGAAGGCCAACACACCCAATTGTCTCTGCCGGTCTCTGCCGTTATAATCGCGCGCTCTAAAAAGTTTAAGCGTCCAAAATCGAATTTCCTGGAGTTGTTTTATATGTCCGTAAGCACTGAACAGAAAAGCGTCGTGATCGAGAAGTACGCACGCGCCAAGGGCGACACCGGCTCGCCGGAAGTGCAGGTCGCGCTGCTGACCAACCGCATCAACAGCCTGTCGCCGCACTTCGACCAGCACAAGAAGGACAACCACTCCCGTCGTGGCCTCCTGAAGATGGTCAACCAGCGCCGCCAGATGCTGGACTATCTCAAGCAGGAAGACGAAGGGCGTTACAGCAAGCTGATCGCCGATCTCGGGCTCCGCCGCTAAGCGATCCCCACGAACCGCGCCAAAGGCGCGGTTCGTTTTTGTGCGTCCCGCAGCCCCTGGCGCCGACGCCGATACGAATACCGAACCAGAGAAAACTCAATGACATTCCCTGTCCAGCCTGTCCGCAAATCCTTCCAGTACGGTCAACACGAAGTCACCCTCGAAACCGGGCACATGGCCCGTCAGGCGACCGCCGCCGTGGTGGTCAGCATGGGCGAGACCGTGGTGCTGGTGTCCGTGGTGGCCAAGAAGGATCCCAAGGAAGGCCAGGACTTCTTCCCGCTCACCGTCGATTACATGGAGCGCTTCTACGCCGGTGGCCGTATTCCCGGTGGCTTCTTCAAGCGTGAAGGCCGTCCGACCGAGAACGAGACCCTGACCTCGCGCCTGATCGACCGTCCGCTGCGCCCGCTGTTCCCGGATGGCTTCTACAACGAGATCCAGGTGGTCGCCACCGTCATCTCGCTGAACCCGGAAGTCGCCGGCGACATCCCGGCCCTGATCGGCGCCTCCGCCGCCATGAGCCTGGCCGGCGTGCCGTTTGACGGCCCCATCGGCGCTGCCCGCGTCGGCTATGCCAACGGCCAGTACATCCTCAACCCGAGCACCAAGCAGCTCGAAACCTCGCAGCTCGACCTGGTCGTCGCCGGCACCAAGGACGCCGTGCTGATGGTGGAATCCGAGGCTCAGCAGCTGTCGGAAGACGTGATGCTCGGCGCCGTGCTGTTCGGCCATGAGCAGATGCAGGCCGCGATCAATGCCATCAACGAGCTCGCCGCCGTTGCCGGCAAGCCGAAGTGGGACTGGACCGCCCCGGCCGAGCCGGCCGAGCTGACCGCCTCGCTGAACGCCATCGAAGCCTCGGTCAGCGATGCCTACAGCATCACCGACAAGAAGGCCCGCCAGGACGCCGTCGCTTCCGTGCGCAAGCAGCTCACCGCCGGCCTGATGGCGGGCGCGGCGCCGAAGTTCACCGAAGGCAAGATCAAGGACGCCTTCCACGGTCTCGAAGCCCGCGTGGTGCGTAACCGCATCCTCGACGGCGCGCCGCGCATCGACGGTCGCGACCGCGTCACCGTCCGTGGCCTGACCATGGGCACCGGCCTGCTGCCGCGCGTGCACGGCTCGGCCCTGTTCACCCGTGGCGAGACCCAGGTGATGGCCGCCATCACCCTCGGCACCGGCAAGAGCTCGCAGCTGATCGACGCCGCCTCCGGCGAGAGCAACGACAGCTTCCTGTTCAACTACAACTTCCCTCCCTACTGCGTCGGCGAAACCGGCCGTCTGAACGCGCCCAAGCGTCGCGAAATCGGCCACGGCCGCCTCGCCAAGCGCGGCGTGATGGCGGTGATGCCCGACCTCGAGAAGGAATTCCCCTACGTCGTCCGCGTCGTCACCGAAGTGATGGAGTCCAACGGCTCCTCGTCGATGGCCTCGGTCTGCAGCGCCAGCCTGGCGCTGATGGACGCCGGCGTGCCGCTGAAGGCGCCGGTCGCGGGTGTCGCCATGGGTCTTATCAAGGAAGGCGAGAAGTTCGCCGTCCTCACCGACATCCTCGGTGACGAGGACCACCTCGGCGACATGGACTTCAAGGTCGCCGGTTCGGTCAACGGCATCACCGCGCTGCAGATGGACATCAAGATCACCGGCATCACCGGCGAGATCATGAAGCTGGCCCTGGCCCAGGCCAAGGATGCGCGCCTGCACATCCTTGGTGCCATGAACCAGGTGCTGCCGGCCACCCGCTCGACCATGAGCTCCTGGGCGCCGCGCATCACCACCATCAAGATCCACCCGGACAAGATCCGCGAAGTCATCGGCAAGGGCGGCGTCACCATCCGCTCCATCACCGAGGCCACCGGCACCCAGATCGACATCGACGACGACGGCACCATCAAGATCGCCGCCGTCACCGGCGAGGCGGCCGAAGCCGCCATCGCCCGCATCACCATGCTGACCCGCGAAGTCATGCCGGGCGACGTCTACGAAGGCCGCGTGGCGCGCCTGATGGACTTCGGCGCCTTCGTGACCATCCTGCCGGGCCGCGATGGCCTGGTGCATATCAGCCAGCTGTCCGAGCAGCGGGTGGAGAAGGTTGAGGAAGTCGTGAAGGAAGGAGACATCGTGCGGGTCAAGGTGCTCGAAGTTGGCCGTGACGGAAAGATTCGGCTGTCGATGAAGGCTTCCGACGTCGGCCTGGCCTGATTTTCCGAGGCTTCAAAAAGCGGTCGCTGCGGGTGCAGCGGCCGCTTTTTTGTGGGTTCTGGCGGCTTCGCGGCGCGATGGCTAGTAATCTTTGATGCTTCGCCATTCATCGGCTTGAAACAACCGTCTGATTGCTTCAGAATGCGGCCAGCTTCGGAGCTAGGCTCTGGCGCCCAAAAAAAACCCCCTTCATTGCGGAAGGGGGCAAGTGCTAGAAAGGCGCATGGCCTTTCTGGAGGAGACTTGGAAAGCCCGGAAATGGAAACCCGTTTCCGGGCTTTTTTCATTTCTGACTTTGTTGCAGTGCAGTATAGGCTCGTACTTGGACCTTGTCAATTGCTTGGTTGATTTAAAAAATCCAATCGAAGCAATAGGTTAAAGCTAAAACTGAAAAATTCGTGACGTAACCGTCATTAATATCCAGGGGTCCGGTGGCGTTCCTTGACTACCGCAATGCGACTGCTTGGTATCACTGAAGCAGGAACCATGCCGTTCTCTGCTCAGGGCGTCGGACCGTCCTCGCTTCTTTCGCGCAAGGGATTGATTGATTTCGCTCTTTCCAGGCTCTTGAGGAATTCCTTGCGCACTGTCCGCCAGATCGGAACCTGCTTTTCCGCGAGTTCCTTGAGCACCTGGACTGGCTGCTGGGCCTGCCCCAGCAGATCACGCAGCTGGTCGGTGAAATGGCTCTGCTGCTCGGAGAACAGGCGCAGGGACAATTCAAGGTAGCGGCTGATGCTCGACTGCATCGGATCGCCGTAGTAACGGACGATGAACATCAGCAGGTCGGCGCTGAAGATCGGGTTGCCGCCTTCCTCCTGCTCGGCAATCACCTGCAGCAGGATGGAACGGGTGATGTCTTCCCGGCTGCGCTTGTCCTCGACCCGGAACACCACGTTCTGCAGCACCAGTTGCCGCACTTCCTCGAGCGTGATGTAGCGGCTGACGTGGGTGTCGTACAGGCGACGGTTCGGGTACTTCTTGATGACGCGGACTTCGTTCATGGGCGCGGGGGGCAATTGTTGCACTGCGGAAGAATGCCAGAAGCGGCCCCTTGCTGCCACGCAGCATTCGGCGCGGCGCCTGCCGGCGGTGCATCGCCATGCGCCGTTTTGGCGCAGCCTGAGCTCAGCTGGCCGCTTGCAGGGCCACTCGGGGTGGCACGGAGGATCGCAGCCAGCGCTGGCTGGCGCCGAGCAGCAATTGCTCGACCGGCAATCCCGGCTCCGGCTCGGCTTGCCCGAGCAGTTGCAGGCAATGGCGCAGATTGCTGGCGGGCTGATCCGGGTCCAATGCTGCCGCGCCATTCTGCTTGGACAGCTTGCGTCCGTCGGCGCCGGTGAGCACCGGCAGATGCGCATAGCCGGGGCTCCGCAGCCCGAGCTCCCGCTGCAGCAGGCGCTGCCGGAAGCTGGAACCGATCAGGTCGGCGCCGCGCAGCACCTCGGTGATGCCCTGGGCGGCTTCGTCAAGCACACAGGCCAGTTGGTAGCCGATCACACCGTCGGCGCGGCGCAGCACGAAGTCGCCGATGTCGCGCGTGCTATGCCGTCGCAGTGTTCCCTGGATCGGATCGACCAGCTCCAGCGCTTCCGGCTCCAGCCGCAGCCGGCTGCTGGCGGCCACAGCCTCGGGCCTGGCTCCGATGAGGCGGCAGCGACCGGAATACACCGGACCGTCCGGCCCGGCGCGGCTCTCGACCGCCAGCAGCGCGCGGGTGCAGTAGCAGGCGTAGGTGTGGCCCCGACGTTCCAGTTCGGCGAATGCCTGCTGATACTCCTCGACGTGCTCGCTCTGCCATCGCGGGGATTCGTCCCAGTACAAGCCATGGGCTTCCAGCTGGCGCAGGATCAGATCACTCGCACCCGGGGGGCAGCGCGCCCGGTCGAGGTCATCGATGCGCAGCAGCCAGCGGCCCTGGGCGGCTCTTGCATCCAGCCAGCTGGCCAGCGCCGTAAGCAGGGAGCCCAGGTGCAGCGGGCCGGAGGGGGTGGGGGCGAACCGCCCTCGATAGCCGGAGGGCGGCTCTGGGCGGGGTGGTAAATTCATCGCGTCGTCAAGGAAATCAAGATGTTCTTGCGTGTTCTTCACCTAGAATACGGCATGAATCAGCATCTGCCCGCGCTGCCCGCCGGGCCCGCGCGGGCCTGCTGATGGCCCTGCGCGCCCTGCTGTTCGATCTCGACGGCACCTTGGCCGATACCGAGACCCACGGTCACCGGCCCTCCTACAACCGCGCCTTCCGCAAGCTGGGACTGAATTTCCGCTGGGGCCCCAATCTGTATCGGCGCCTGCTCCGGCAGCCCAGCGGGCGCGAGCGCCTGCACCATTACCTGCGCCGCTACCAGCCGGATCTCGGCGAGCACGCCGAAGCGGTGGGTGAGAGCGAGGACGCCTGGGTCGAGCACGTGCATCGCCTGAAGTCGCGCTATTTCCGTCGCTATCTGCGCCAGGGCAAGGTGCCGCTGCGGCCGGGGGTTGCCCGCTTGCTGCGGGAGGCCAGCGACGCCGGCCTGCGACTGGCGGTGGTCACCAATGCCAGCCGTGCCAGCATCAAGTCCTTCCTCAAATACGGCCTCGGTGCGGAGCTCGCCGGGCGCATTGACCTGGTGGTCGGCGGCGATCAGATCAGCGCGCGCAAGCCGGCACCGGACCTCTACTACCACGCGCTGTCGCGCCTGAAGGTGGCGCCCTACGAGTGCATCGCCATCGAGGACTCGGCGATGGGGCTCGCCGCCGCCCATGCCGCCGGCGTGCCCACCGTCATCACCCTCAACAGCGACACCTCGGATCAGGACTTCGCCGGCGCCAGCCTCGTGCTCGATGCGCTCGGCGAGCCGGACCTGCCGGCCAAGGTGATCGCCGGGCGCATGGACGAGGGCTGGCTGGGGCTCAGGACCCTGCGCCGCATCGCCCGCAGCGCCGCGCCCCGGCTGTAACGTTTTCGCTCGCCGCTATACTCGGCCGCTCGACGCGGAGGGCGAGCATGCGACGCTGGAACGGCTGGGGCGAGGACGATCAGGATTACCCGCTCAACGAGGCGGCGCGCGCCTTCCTGCTGGAGCGCATCGGCCCCGGAACACCCAATCGCGACGCCAGTCGCGACGCGGTGCTGATGGCGATTCCCAGCAGCCGGCTGCCGCCCGGACCGTTCGCCAGCGACGCGCCGACCCGGCTCGCGCACGCCCGTGGCCAGAGCTACGCGGATTGGCTGGCGCTGCGCTACGGCAAGCTCGGACCGGTCGCCGATGGCGTCGCCCTGCCGGCCAATGCCGAAGAGGCGGAGGCGGCGCTGAAGGCAGCGCTGGCGCTGGGCGCGGTGGTGATTCCCTACGGCGGCGGCACCAGCGTGGTCGGGCATCTGGACGTGCCGGCGGGCGAGCGGCCGGTGATCAATCTCTCGCTGGCGCGCATGAACCGCCTGCGCCAGCTCGACCGCAAAAACCTGCTGGCGCGCTTCGACGCCGGCACTCCCGGTCCCCTGGTCGAAAGCCAGTTGCGCGAGCAGGGTTACCTGCTCGGTCATTTCCCGCAGTCCTACGAGTACTCGACGGTCGGTGGCTGGGTGGTGACCCGCTCCTCCGGCCAGCAATCGCTGCGCTACGGGCGGATCGAGCAGCTGTTCCACGGCGGCCGGCTGGCGACGCCGCGCGGCGCCTTCGAGGTCGGCGGCATGCCGGCCTCCAGCGCCGGCCCCGATCTGCGGGAGGCCCTGATGGGTTCCGAAGGTCGTCTGGGCCTGCTCACCGAGGCCTCGGTACGCATCCGCCCGCTGCCGGCGCAGGAGGATTTCCACGCGGTGTTCTTCCCGAGCTGGGACCTGGCCTGCGAGGCGATCCGCGAGCTGGCGCAATCCGACCTCGGCCTGTCGATGCTGCGACTCTCGAACGAGGTGGAGACCGAGACCCAACTGGCCCTGGCCGGCCACGAGAAACTCATCACCTGGCTGCGCCGTTATCTCAAGGTCCGCAAGATCGGCGAGCGGCCGGTGATGCTGCTGATCGGCACCAGCGGCAGCCACCGCGAAGTGCTGCGCCTGAAGCGCGAGTCGCTGGCGATCTGCAAGCAGCACCGGGGCGTCAATACCGGGCGTGCCATCGGCAAGGGCTGGGTGAAGAACCGCTTCCGTGGCCCCTACCTGCGCAACTCGCTGTGGGAGCTCGGCTACGGCGCCGACACGGTCGAGACCTGCGTCAGCTGGAATCAGGCGACTGCCACCATGCGCGCCATCGAAAAGACCGCGCAGGAAGTGTTCGCCGCCGACAACGAGCGGGTGCACTGTTTCACCCACCTGTCGCATGTCTACCGCCAGGGTTGCAGCGTCTATTCGACCTTCGCCTTCCGCGCCGGCGGCGACTACGAACGCGACCACGAACGCTGGAAGCGCCTGAAAGCCCGGGTCAGCGAGGCCATCGTCGGCCACGGCGGCACCATCAGCCACCAGCACGGCGTCGGCCGCGATCACGCGCCCTATCTGGTCCACGAGAAGGGCGCGCTGGGCATCGACCTGATCCGCGCGATGGCGCGCGAGTTCGATCCGCAGGGGCAGATGAATCCGGGCAAGCTGTTCAGCTGACCCCGTGAATCGCCTAAGGAATCTGCCCGCGCAGGTCGATCTGCTGATCGTCGGCGGCGGCATTACCGGTGCCGGCATCTTCCGCGAGGCGGCGCGCGCCGGGGTCTCGGTGCTGCTGGTGGAGGCCCGCGACTACGCCTCCGGCACCTCGTCCTGGTCCAGCAAGCTGGTGCATGGCGGCCTGCGCTATCTCAAGTCCGGCGACTGGCGGCTCACTGCCGAATCGGTGCGCGAGCGCCAGCGGCTGCTGCGCGAGGCACCGGATCTGGTCGAGCCGCTGGAGTTCCTGATGCCGCTGTACCGGGGCATCAAGCCGGGCATGACCACCATGCGGCTGGGGCTCTGGCTCTACGACCGCTTCTCGCGTGGCGGCACCCGTTCTGGCGCGCTGTCGGCGGCGGATAGCCGTGCCGCCTTGTCCGGGCTGCGCGAGCAGGATCTGTCGGGTGCCGTCCACTACCAGGATGCCCGTACCGACGACTGCCGCCTGGTCTGGCGCCTGATCGCCCAGGGCCTGCGCGACGGTGGCCGGGCGCTCAACTACGTCCGCGCCGAGCAGCTGCTGAGCGCCGAGGGCCGCACCTGCGGTGTCGCGCTCCAGGACGCAGACAGCGGCGCCAGTCGCGAGATCGCCGCCCGCCTGGTGATCGACGCTGCCGGAGTCTGGGCCGGCAGCCTGCCGGGCCAGCCGCCGGGTGCGCCCCGGCTGCGACCGCTGCGCGGTTCGCACCTGGTGTTCCCGGCGCCGAGGCTGCCACTCGCGCAGGCGGTGGGCTGGCTGCATCCGCGCGACCGGCGCCCGGTATTCGCCTATCCCTGGCAGGGCGCGACCCTGCTCGGCACCACCGACCTCGACCACGGCGACGACTTGTGGAACCCGCGCATGAGCCGCGCCGAAGCCGACTACCTGCTGGAGGCCGTCGACTGGCTGCTGCCCCAGGCCGGCCTCAGTGTCGGCGACGCGCTGTCGAGCTATGCCGGGGTGCGGCCGGTGGTGGACGACGGTCACGGCGATCCCTCGGCGGTGTCGCGCGAATCGGCGCTCTGGGCCGCGCCCGGCTATGTCGGGGTCACCGGCGGCAAGCTCACCACCTTCCGCGTGACCGCGCGACAGGCCTTGCAGGCGGCCGCGAAGCAGCTGCCAAGCCTGCGGCTGGCGCCGGATGCGGCGCCGCTGTTCGATGGCTTCAGCGCCGAGCCCTCGCCGGGCCAGGCACCGGACGCCTCGCTGCTGCCGGCCCGCGCCGGCGAGCAGGTGCGGCATCTCGACGACCTGCTGCTGCGCCGTTGCCGCGCCGGCCTGACGCTGTCCCGGGGCGGCGAGGCCTTGATCGCGCCGGCGCTCGCCGCGCTGGGCTGGGAGACCGAGCACGCCGCGCGGGAGGCGGCGCGCTATCGCGAGTACTGGCACCGCCAGCACGACCCGACCGCACTGGTCTGAGCCCGCACGACGGGGGAGCCATGAACCAAAACAAAAACAAGATCCTCGCCATCGACGTCGGCACCCAGTCGACGCGCGCGCTCGTCTTCGACGCCCAGGGCCGGGCGCTGGCTAAGGCCCAGGTCGCGCACGATCCGGTCTATGTC
The DNA here is from genome assembly GCA_030696045.1 of Stagnimonas sp. Taxonomy (GTDB): domain Bacteria; phylum Pseudomonadota; class Gammaproteobacteria; order Nevskiales; family Nevskiaceae; genus Stagnimonas. Next base: position 8,871 of record JAUYNO010000096.1, read on the forward strand.
TCGCCGCAGCCGGGCTGGGCCGAGCAGGACCCGGAGCTCTACTGGCAGGCGGTGGCCAGCGCCTGCCAGCAGCTGTGGCAGGCGGGCGGGGTGTCGCCGGACGAGATCGCCGCGCTGTCGCTGACCACCCTGCGCGGCAGCCTGGTCTGCGTCGATGCCGAAGGGCGGGTGCTGCGGCCGGCGCTGGTCTGGCTCGATCAGCGCGAATGCACCGCGCCACCGAAGCTGTCGCTGCCCTGGCGCGCGGCTTTCGCGCTGGCCGGTGCCGGTGCCCTGATCGCGCATCTGCAGCGCCAGGCCGAGTGCAACTGGCTGGCGCTGAACGAACCCGAGCTGTGGGCGCGCACCGCCAAGTTCCTGCTGGTATCCGGCTGGCTCAGCCACCGGCTGACCGGCGACTATGTCGACTCCACCGGCTGCCAGGTGGGCTACCTGCCGTTCGACTACCGCCGGCTCGACTGGGCCGCGCCGCGCGACTTCAAGTGGCAGGCCATGGCGGTGCGGCGCGAGCAGCTGCCGCGCCTAGTGCACCCGGGCCAGCCGCTGGGCGCGCTGCGCGCGGAGGCCGCCGCCGCCCTCGGCCTGCCCCCCGGCCTGCCGATCATCGCCGCCGCCGCCGACAAGGCCTGCGAGGTGCTGGGCTGCGGCGCGCTGGCGCCGGATACCGCCCAGCTCTCGTTCGGCACCACCGCCACCATCAACACCACCCAGCCGCGCTATGTCGAGGTGCAGCGCCTGCTGCCGGCCTATCCCGGCGCGCTGCCCGACGCCTGGAATACCGAGATCCAGATCTACCGGGGCTTCTGGATGGTGAGCTGGTTCAAGCGCGAGTTCGCCCACCGCGAGCAGGCGCTGGCGGCCGAGCGCGGCGTTGCGGTGGAATCACTGTTCGACGAATTGCTCGACAGCGTGCCGGCCGGCAGCCTGGGCCTGACCCTGCAGCCCTACTGGAGTCCCGGCGTCACCGACCCCGGCCCGGAGGCCAAGGGCGCCATCATCGGCTTCGGCGAGGTGCACAGCCGCGCCCACCTCTACCGCGCCATCATCGAAGGCCTGGTCTACGGCCTGCGCGGCGGCCGCGAGCAGATCGAGCGCAAGCTCGGGCGACCGATCCGCCGCCTGGTGGTCGGTGGCGGCGGCAGCCAGAGTGACGCCGCCATGCAGATCACCGCCGACATCTTCCAGCTGCCGGCCGAGCGCCCCTCGCTGTACGAGACCTCGGCCCTGGGTGCGGCGATCAATGCCGCCGTCGGCCTGGGCTGGCATGCCGACCACGCCACGGCGGTGCGCGCCATGTGCCATCCGGGCCAGGTGTTCCAGCCGCGGCCCGAGGCGGTGCGCGCCTACGAGGCCCTGTACCGCGAGGTCTACCGCGAGTTGTACCCGCGCCTGAAACCGCTCTATCAACGTATCCGCCGGATCACCGGCTATCCCGCCTGACCATCGCGCCTAAACTTCCGCCATGAACATTGATACCTCCGCCCAGTTCTCCGCCGTCTACGCCGAAGCCGCCATCGCCTGGATCGAAACCGCCCTGCCGCAGGCGGTGCTCTGGTACGAGGACGAGCAGCGCTGGGACTTCACCCCCGGCGACGAGGAGCTCACCCCGAGCCTGGTCGCCTTCCTGCTCAGCGAGGGCTGGGACAGCCAGCTGAGCCTGGAGGCCTGCACCGATCCCGACGACGACCGTTACGACTCGCGCGCGCTGCGCGACGAGATCGAGCAGCAGATGGAGGAGGAAGGCGTCGCTCGCGCCCTGATCGCCGCCCTGATCGAGCGCCGCGACAACCTGGGTGAGGATGAGGAACTGCCCGGGCTGCCGGACGAAGACGCCGACGAACGCTGAGTCGCCCCAGACACCAGCGCCTGCCGCGCCGCCGTCGACACCTACAAAACTCCGGGAACAAGTTCATGACCCTACAGCGCATCCGCGATCTACTGCCGGCCCAGGTACGGATTCCAGCCGATCCCGCCAGCGTGCGGCGGCAAGGCGAGGAGGTCGCGCCCGAGCGGGTCGGGCTGGACGCCCAGGGTCTGCGCGCCATCGACCGTGCGCTGCTGGCGGTCTACCGCAGCGGCGCCTACCCGGCGGTGCAGTTCTGCCTGCGCAAGCGCGGCCAGATCGTGCTGCACCGATCCTACGGCCATGCCCGGGGCAACGGTCCGCGCGATCCGCGCGCGGCCGCGAAAACCCTGCTGGAGCTGGACAGCCCGATCTGCCTGTTCTCGTCCTCGAAGGCGATCACCGCGATCCTGGTGCACAAGCTGGCGGAGGAGGGCGGCATCGAGCTGGACGCACCGGTGGCGCGCTACCTGCCGGCCTTCGCTCAGCACGGCAAGGGGCGGGTCACCATCAGCGACGTGCTTTCGCACCGTGCCGGCGTGCCTAGCCTCGACATTCCGCGCGGCGAGCGGCGGGTGGAGATGCTCAACGACTGGGATGCGGTGGTGGATCGCATCTGCGCTGCGCGCGGCGTGCTGCTGCGGCCGGTGGCCTACCACGCCATCACCGGCGGCTATGTGCTGGGCGAGGTGATCCGCCGGGTCACCGGGCGGCCGATCCAGGACTATCTGGACGCCAAGATCCGCCGGCCCCTGGGCATGACCCACTTCACTTTCGGCCTGCCGGCCGAGCACCGTGGCCAGGTCGCGCTGAACTACTCCGCCGGCCTGCCGGTGCGCTTCCCGGTGGCACCCCTGATTGAGCGCGCACTGATCCTGCCGTTCGACGACGTGGTGGCGGCCTCCAACACCGAGGCTTTCATGGACGCGGTGATCCCCGCCGGCAACCTCTACGCCACCGCCGAGGAGCTGTCGCGCTTCTTCCAGATGCTGCTCGACGGCGGCCTCTGGCAGGGGCAGCGGCTGCTCAAGGCCGAGACCATTGCCCGCGCCGTCCGGCCGCGTGGCCGGGCGGTGCCGGACGCCATGCTGATGATCCCGATGCGCTACAGCGAGGGCATGATGCTGGGCGGGGTGATGAGCCTGTTCGGCCCGGCCACCCGGCGCGCCTACGGCCACCTGGGCTTCATGAACATCCTGGGCTGGGCCGATCCGAAGCGGCAGCTGTCGGGGGCCTTGCTGGTGACCGGCAAGGCGGTGCTGGGGCCGCACCTGCTGCCCTGGGGCGCGCTGATGGCCCAGATCTCACGCCACGGTTGAGTGGCGGCGGTGCCGGCCGGGTGCTCGCGCCTGGCCGCGCTCACAGGCCGCCGGAATCCAGGCTGCGGAGGAACTGCTCGGCGTCCTGGAATCCGATCACCCGGGCCTCGCCACGTTCCGAGCCCGAGGGCCCGAAGAACAGCACGCCGGGTGGGCCGAACAGGCCGAAGCGCTTGAGCAGGGCGCGGGCCTCGTGATCGTTGCTGGTGACGTCGGCGCGCAGCAGCAGCGCCGCCGCCGCCCGCGCCTGCACTCGCGGATCGGCGAAGGTGCGGTGCTCCAGTTCCTTGCAGGCCACGCACCAGTCGGCATAGAAGTCGAGCATCACCGGCCGGCCGCCGGCTTCGCGCAGGGCCTGATCCAGACCGGCATTGCTGCTGAGCGAACGGAACCGTAGCTCGGCTGGGCCCGGCTGGGCAGCGGCCAGGCTGATCGAGCGGCTGGCGAAGTGCCGGAGCGGGGTCCAGGGCGAGTCGCCGCCGGACAGGGCGCCGGCCAGCTGGGCGACGGCGGCGCAGGCCAGCAGCCAGCCCATGGCCTTGGCGCTGAGGCGCCCGAGGCCGGCCTGCGCCTCCAGGGTATGGAAGGCGCCCAGCAGTCCGGCGACGAAGGCGAGCAGGGCGGCCAGCAGCAGCATCGCCACCGGGGTCGGCAGCACCGGCGAGACCATCCACCAGGCCAGCATCAGCAGCATCACGCCCATCACCCGCTTGACGACCTCCATCCAGCGTCCGGCCCGGGGCAGCAGGGCACCCGCCGACAGCCCCACCAGCAGCAGCGGCAGGCTCATGCCGGCGGCCAGTGAAAACAGGGCGACGCCGCCGATCAGCACGTCGCGGGTCTGGCTGATGTAGACCAGGGCACCCGCCAGCGGCGCTGCCACGCAGGGGCCGACGATCAGGGCCGACAGCCCGCCCATGGCGAACACGCCCAGGTGGGTGCCGCCGCGCAGCTTGCCGGAGGCCAGGGTCAGCCGGGTCTGGATGGCGCTGGGCATCTGCAACTCGTAGACGCCGAACATCGACAGCGCCAGCGTCGCCATCAGCAGGCCGAAGGCGCCCAGCACCCAGGGGTTTTGCAGCGAGGCCGCCAGGCCCTCGCCGAGCAGGCCGGCCACCATCCCGAAGGCGGTGTAGACCAGGGCCATGCCCAGCGAATAGGCCAGGGCCAGCGAGAAGCCCTGGGCGCGGCTGGCCGGTTGGGCCTGGCCGACGATGATCGAGGACAGGATCGGCACCATCGGCAGCACGCAGGGCGTGAACGACAGCAGCAGGCCGGCGAGCAGGAAGGCGCCGGCGATGGTCAGCAGCTGGCGTGAGGCCAGCACCGACTGGATGCGCGCGTTCTGGTTGGCGGCCACGGCTGGCGCGGCTGGCGCGGCCGGCACGGCGGCGCTGGTGGCTGGCGGCGCCGACAGATCGGCTTCGGTCACCGGGTTCACGGCGCGGACCTGAGTGTCGGCCGCGAACTCCACGCGCAGGGTTCTGAGTTGGGGCGGATAGCAGAGACCGGCATCGGCGCAGCCCTGGTAGCCCACCCGCAGCAGCGCGCTGCCGCCGGCCGGCACATTGCCGGCGAACTTCAGCGCCAGGCGAAGCTGCCCGACATAGATTTCCATGTCGCGATCAAAGTTGGCGTCGTGCACCACGGTGCCGGTCGGCAACTCGGGGGGCAGGATCCGCAGCCCGCTCGGATCGGACTCGAACGACAGCCGCTCGCGGTAGAGGTGGTAGCCCGGCGGCATGCTGAAGGCCAGCCGCAGGCCGTCGCCGGCCGGCTCGGCCTGCAGCACGAAGGCGCGATCGACGTCGAGGAAGTCCTCCGCGCGGGCGGCCGGCGGCGCCAGCCATAGGAGAGCGGAGATGGCAGCCGTCAACAGCCCGGACAGTGCGGATCGGATGCTGCGGGGTGCTGGGCTATCCATGGTGCTCACAGGCCTTCGCGCCGCAATTCGCCGCGCTCGTTGATGGTCAGGAAAGGGACGTTCTGCCGGCGCAGGAAGGCCGGACCGGCCTCCTCCATCAGCATCGCCACCGTGGTCAGCGCACCCGCCGCCAGGCATAGCGGCGCCTGCACGCTGACCGATTGCCAGCAGCGCGCCGGCCAGCCGGTGCGGGGGTTGAGGATGTGGCAATAGCGGCGACCATCGACCTCCAGGTAGCGCTCGTAGTCACCGCTGGTGGCCAGCGCGCCGCTGCCCAGGGCCAGGCCGGCGACCGTGGCTCCGGCCTGGCGGGGATGCTGGATGCCGAAGCTCCAGGGCCGGCCATCCGGCCGTGGCCCCAGCAGGCGGATGTCGCCGCCCAGGTTGACGTAGCCGTGGTGCAGGCCGGCGGCGACCAGCACGGCGGCGGCGCGGTCGGCGGCGTACTCCTTGCCGAAGCCGCCGAAGTCGATCTCCATGCCTGCCTGCGGCAAGGCGATGCGCCGCTGGGAGCGGTTCCAGTCGACCCGAGACCAGCCGATCAGCGGCAGCAGTTCGGCGATCTGCTCCGGGCGCGGCGGCTGGGCGGCGCGGAAGTTCCAGGCCCGGCGCAGCACCCCGCTGCTGATGTCGAACAGGCCCTCGCTCTGTTGATGCAGGCTGGCGGCGAAGTCGAGCAGGCCGGCGGTTTCCTCGTCGACCGTCACTGCCACGCCGCTGCCGGCGGCGGCGTTGATGCGGGACACCAGGCTGTCGGACTGGTAGCGCGAATACTTGGCCTCGATGCGGCGCAGCTCGGAGTGCGCCGCCTCGATGCCCGCCTGCGCGGCGTCGGCATCGACGCCGGCGACGCGAATCTCGGCCTGGCAGGCCATCAGCCCGAAGCGGGCAACCAGCTCCTCGGCCCCGCCGGCGGCGGGGCTCATGGCCAGGGGGCTCCGGCCCCCAGCCCTAGAAGCGGCGGGTGAGGCCGAATTCGACGCTGACATAGCGGAAGGGATCCAGGCCCGGTGAGCCCTCGCCGAGCAGGCGCCAGGCGGAGCGCTGCTGGTAGTAGCTCGCCTTCAGATCGGCGCTCCACTTGGAATCGATCCTCCATTCCAGCTTGGCGCCGCCTTCCAGCGCACCGAAGGCGGAGAGCCGCTGGTCGAGCGAGGAGTACGAGCCTTCCGGCACATTCGGAAACGGGCCCGAGGCCGGCGGATCGAAGTAGAAATCGGCCGAACTCTGGGTGTAGTAGCGCAGCGAGGGGGTCAGGGTAAGCACATCGTTCAGGGCCTGCACCCATTCGATGCCGGCGGTGTGGGCGCCGATGCCATAGCTGTCGGCGTAGTAGCGATAGCTCAACCGCAAGGTGGCGTCGACTGCCTGCAGGTGATGGTTCCAGCGCAGCAGGGCGGTGCCCTGGTCGCGCTGGCGCGGGCGGTTGTCGAACAGTTTGTAGGGGTCGCTGAAGTAGCCGTGGCCGCTGCTGTAGCTGAGCTGCAGCTGCACCAGATCGTGTGCTGTCAGCGCCCGGGTGACGCCGGCGATGCCCTGCAGGCTGGTCTTGGTCTCGTCCTCCACCACGTCGTTGGTCGGGTTGATGGCGTCGCGGGCGGCGCCGATGCCGAAGTTGTAGGTGGTGTTGTTGTCGTCGCTGGAAAAGCGTGCCTCCAGCGCCGCCGCATTGGAGATGTAGTCGTGCTCCTGCGAGCGGCTGAGCGAGACGCTGTAGGCGCTGCGCTCGCGGTAGTAGGTCAGCTTGGCATCGCCGGCGACGCGCAGATCGTCCATGTGCGAGGCGCCGGAGACGCTGCTGTAGTAGCGCGGCGAGGCGCCGGACACCGCGTCGAGCACCGCCGAGCCTTCCAGCGACCAGTGCTCGCCCATCGGTAGCAGGCCGTAGAGCGAGGGCGCGTGGACCGTGATCCGGTCCAGTCCGGCCTGGGAGTCCTGGTAGTACAGCTGCTTGTAGGCGACGACGGCCTGCTCCGGCGCGTTTTCCGCGACCGCCACCGCCGGCAGCAGACCGGGCAGGGCCAGGGCCGCGAGCAGCACGCTGCCACGGGGCTCGCGCGCCGGATACTTGGGCTTAGTTGCAGCCACAGCCGCCTCCTCCCACGCCGGAGCCGCCGGCGGCGGCCTCCTTGCTGGCGTGGATGTGTTCCGTGAAGCGCTGCTCCAGGGGATCGCCGCCCATGCTCATCTCGGGCCGGGCGAGGATGCCCTTCTCCCAGGGCAGCGGCGGGTCCAGCGCGCAGCCGCTCAGCGGCAGGCTGGCGAGCAGGAGCAGACCGTGCAGGGCGCGCTTCATGGCGTGGCCCCCGGCTGCGGCTTGGCGGCGGCCAGGGCCGCCGCCAGCTTTGCCTGCAGCTCCTCGCGGTCGCTGTCCTTGAAGCTCTGGTGCACCAGCAGCACGGTGCCGTCCGGACCGATCAGGAAGGAGGTCGGCATGCCCTTGATCTGGTAGGCCGCCGGCGTGGCGCCCTTGCTGTCGAAGGCGATCGTGAAGCCGGGCTCGGGAAACTGCTTGAGGAAGGTCTCGGCATCGCCGCTCTTGCCGTCGACATTCACCGCCAGCACGCGCAGGCCCTGCGCCTGGAAGCGCGCCTGCATCTCCTTCATCCAGGGAAAGCTCTGCCGGCAAGGGCCGCACCAGGAGGCCCAGAAGTCGAGATAGACCACCTGGCCCCGGAACTCGGCCAGGCTGACATTGCCGCCGCCGGCCTTAGGCAGGCTGAAGGCCGGCGCCGGTTCGCCCGGCTTCAGGGCCAGGGCCGGCGTGGCGAGCCCGAGGGCGAGGGCGGCGGCCGCGAGGCCGCGCAGCAGGGGATGGCGATTCGAGAAGAGGGTCATGGGCGGGTTCCTGTACGGTGAGGGCATCGCGGCGGAGACTCAGGCCGGCTGGCGCCGGCGGTAGCGCAGCACCGCCAGGGCGAGCAGCAGCATCAGCAGCCAGATCGGGTCCTGTGGCTGGTCCGGCGGGCCGATCGAGCAACCGCCGGCGCCGGCATTGGTCAGCGGTGCGCCCTGCACGGTGGCGCTGCTCTTGGCCGGGTTGGCATCGCTGTAGACGTCGACCGTGCCGCTCATGGCCTGGTCGACCAGGGCCGCCACCATCACCGTGCAGGACTGCGCCGGCCCCAGATCGAAGGGCGGCGGCGGGCAGCTGCCGCCGGTGGGCGAGCTGGCGTTCAGGGCCTGCAGGCCGGCCGAGGCGGTGATGGCGGTGATGCGCAGCACGGCATTGCCGTCGTTGCTGAGCACCAGAGCCTCGGGCTGCAGCGGCTGGTTGGGCGCGCTGGTAAGGGTGATGTAGCTGGGGTTGAGGCTCAGCTGGGCATTGCCGCTGCCGACGCCGTTGCCGGACAGCGGCAGCGTGGGCGGGGTGCCGGCGTCGGCCACCACGTTGAGGCTGGCGCTGCGGCTGCCGGCGGCATTGGGAACGAACACGTAGCCGAGCGTGCAGCTGGCTCCGGGCGCCAGGCTCTGGCCGGCGCTGCAACTGGTGCCGGCAGCGTCCGGGCTGAAGTCGGCGCTGTTGGCACCGGCGAGCTGGATCTGCTGGATCAGCACGCTGGCGCTGCCGCTGTTGCTCAGGGTCGCCGCCTGGCCGGAAGAGGCGCTGCCGACGGCGGTATCCGGGTAGCTCAATCCGGCGGACGGCTGCCAGCCGAGCAGGCCCACCGCCGCCACACCGGCGCCGCTGAGCGCCAGCTGGTCGGGCGAGCTGGCGGCATTCGATTGCAGTGTCAGCAGGCCGCTGATGCTGCCGCTGCGATCCGGGGTGAAGCTGACCGTCAGGCCGCAGCTGGCGCCTGCCGCCAGGCTGGCCGGGCAGTTGTGGCTCAGCGCATAGGCGCTCGGGCTGACTGCGAGTGCACTCAGATTGAGCGTGCTGCTGCCGCTGTTGCTCAGGCTGAGGCTGCGGTTGGCGCTGCTGCCCAGCGGCAGGCTGCCGAAGTCGAGGCTGGCCGGGCTCACCGTCACCGCCGGCTGGCCGGCCGGCGCGGCGCTGCCGCTGAGGCTGACGGTGGCGCTGCTGCTGCCGGCGCTGATCTGCAGCGCAGCGTTGCGGCTGCCGGAGGACACCGTGGGCGCAAAGCTCAGGCCCAGGGTGCAACTGGCGCCCACCGCCATGCTGCTGGTGGTGTTGCAGTTGCTGAGCGCGCTGTCGATGGCGAAGTCGCCGGCGTGGGCGCCATTGATGGCGATGCTGCTCAGCTGCATCGGCGCCGAGCCGCTGTTGCTGACGCTGAGCGTCTGGCTGGCGCTGCGGCTGCCGGCCGCCTGCGCCGGATAGCTGAGGCTGAGCTTGTTCACCGAGACCTGCCCCGACGGCACCGCCGTGCCATTGCCGTTGAGGGCGGCGCTGGAAGGGCTGTGGGCGCTGTCGTTGTGGCTGATGCTCAGGCTGGCGCTGCGGGCGCCGGTGCCGCTGGGGGTGAACACCACCCCAAGATTGCAGGAGCTGCCGGCTGCGACGCTGGCGCCGACGCTGCAACTGCTGCCGGCGCTGATGCGGTACTCCGCAGCGGCGGCGCCGCCGAGCGTGATCGCGGTGATGCTGAGCGCCGCGCTGCCGCTGTTGGACAGCGTCAGGGTCTGGGCGGCGGAGCTGCTGCCCACCGTCTGCGAGTAGGACAGGCTGGCGGGCGCGAGCTGGGCGACCGGCACCGCCGGCGTCGCGCCGGAGCCGGACAGCGCCACCGTCAGCGGATTGGCGGAGGCGTTGTGAGCAATGTTGAGCGTGCCGCTGGCGGCCCCGGTGCTGCCGGGCGCGAAGCGCACCGCCACCGTGCAGGAGCCACCGCCGGCCGCCAGCGTGCTGCCGGCGGCGCAGCTGCCGCCGCTGAAGCTGAAGACCGGGTTGGTGATGCCCAGGCTGCTGATCTGCATCGCCGCCGTGCCGGAATTGCTGACTGTCGCGGTCTGCGCCGCGCTCTGGCTGCCGACGTCGATTGCGCCGAAGCTCAGCGCGCTCGGGCTGACCGCCGGACTCGCCGCCGCCGGCGTGGTTGCGGTGCCGGACAGGCTGACGCTGCTGGGGCTGCCGGTGGCGTTGTGGGCAATGCTCAGCGAACCGGTTTTGCTGCCGGCGGTCTGCGGCCGGAACAGCAGGCCGATACTGCAGCTGGCGCCGGCGGCGACGCTGCCGCCCGCCGCGCAGCTGCCGCCGGAGCGAACGAAGTCGGTGCCATTGACGGTGATGCTGCTGATCGACAGCGCGCCCGAGCCGCTGTTGGACAGGGTGACGGTCTGGGTCGCGCTGCTGCTGCCGGTCGCGGTGGCGGCGAAGTTCAGCGAGGCGGGCGACACCGAAGCCGCCGGGTTGGCGGTGGCGTTGGGATTGGCGATGTAGGCCGCGATGTCGGCGACGTCAGTCGCAGTCAGGACATTGTTTCGGTAGATGCCCATGCCGCCGGTGTCCTTGTTGATCGCGCTCTGGATCAAGGACGGGTTGTTGGCGCCGCGCTGCACCTTGTTGCGGTTGGCCGAAATATTGGTGCCGTGGCAGGAGGAGTTGGCGCAGGTCGTGCCGCCGGGCGTGTTGCCGTAGAGCTGCCGGCCGCGGATCGGGTCCGCCGCCTGGGCCAGACCCGAGACCAGCAGGGTCGCGGCCAGCAGCGGCCGCAGGGTCGACAGGAAACCAGACAGGGTGATCGGCATCGCTCGGCTCCAGCACCTTGGGATGGGGTGCGCAGCGAGTGTGTGAGGCCAACATGGACGGATCCTGTCCGCCAAATTAACAATGATTTAGTGGCGACCGACGGCGGTGTCGCGCGGCCCGGACGGCGATCTCAAGGCAGGAGGCTGGGCGGCAGAGTTCTGGCGGCCAGCAGCCAGATCAGGTTGAGGGCCGCGTGCAGTGCCATGCAGGGCCAGACCTGGCGCCGGCGTTCGTAGAGCCAGCCCAGCAGCAGTGCCGGCGCGAGACTGGCCAGACCGAGCCAGGGCGAGCGGGCCAGTGCGTGTGCCAGCGCGAATAGCGCGGCGGTGGCGAGGTTGCTGGCCGACACGCCCCGGTAGCGTGATCGCACCCAGCCGGGCGGCGACGAGCCCCGCGCCGCGCTCCAGCGCAGCAGGCTTTCCTGAATGCCGAGACGGAAGATCAGCTCCTCCAGCACGGCCGCCGCCAGCAGGCTAGCGATCAGGACCGCGTCGGCCGGGATCGTCATCGCGCCGGCGCGATCAGCGGGCCGGTGGCGCCGGGGATGCGGACCCGGATGCGCGTTCCGGGCCCGTTGTCCAGGATCTCGACGCTGCCCTCGTGCAGGCCGACGATGGCCTTGACCAGGGCCAGTCCCAGCCCCAGCCCTGGCGTATTCCTGGCCGCGTCCAGCCGATACAGGCGCTCGAATACGCGCTGCCGTTCCGGTTCGGGGATGCCGGGCCCGGAATCCGAGACTTCCAGCTCGAAGCCCCGGCTGTCGCAGGTGATCGTCACCGTTATCAGGGCATGCTCGGCGCTGTACTTGATCGCGTTGTCGAGCAGGTTGATCAGCAGCTGGAACAGCAGGTGGCGGTGCCCGTGCAAGGGCGGGCAGGGCGCCACCGTCAGCTCGATCCGCTGCTGCTTTTCCTCGGCCAGGGGTTCGAGGTAGTCCACTGCGTCACGCGCGAGCTGGGCGGCGTCGCAGTCGCTGAACTCCCGCCGCAGCAGGCCGGATTCCACGCTGGCGATCCGCAACAGGGCCTGGAAAGTGCCGAGTACCTGATCGAGCTCGGCGAGATTGTTCTCGATCCAGACGTGCAGCTGCTCGGGGCTGGGCGGATCGCGCAGGGCGGCCTCCAGCCGGGAGCGGTGCCGGGTGAGCGGGGAGCGGAGATCGTGCGCGATGTTGTCGGTCGCGCCGCGAACCGAGGCGATGAGGGTATTGATCCGGTCCAGCATGCTGTTGAGGGTCTGGCCCAGGCGGTCAAACTCGTCGCCATTGGCGCGGGCTGGCACGCGGTGGCTCAGCTCGCCTTCCAGGATGCGCTGCGCGGCGGCGCGGATCGCCTCCACCCGCCTCAGGGCGGCGCGCGTCAGCAGCGTCCCGGCGGCGAGCGAAATCAGCAGCACCGCGCCCAGGCTCCAGAACGCCGCCCGGCGGATCCGGTCGCGCACCTGGGCGATCTCGATGTCGTCGAAGCCGACCAGCAGGCGCCCGCCATCGGCAACCGGCTTCCACTGGTACACGACCTTGGTGCGCCCGGGGAATTTCCGGCTCGGCCGGCTGAAGGACTGCTCGGGCGCGGCCGTGGTGGGTGGCCACTGATCGAGATTGCCGGCCAGGGTGCGGCCGCTGGCGTCTTCGAGTCGGTACAGGCGGTCGTGGCCGGGACTGAGGTTCCGGAGCCGCAGTTCGATGAGGGCGGTGATGCCGCGCAGGCCGTCGATGGCCAGCTCGCCTTCCATGATCCGGAGTTCGGCGCGCACGCTCTCCTGCACATGGCCGACCATGAAGCGGTCGGTGAGCCAGGTCACCACCAGCAGCAGACTGCCGAAGCCGGTGGCGAGCAGGGCGCTGTTGATGAGCGTGAGACGGGCCGAGGTGGACAGGCGCATCGCGGTCAGGCTCATGGAGCGGGCTCGCGCAGGCAGTAGCCGACGCCGCGCAGGGTATGGATCAGCGGCGGCCAGGGCGCCTTGTCGATCTTGGCGCGCAGGCGCGACAGGTGCACGTCGATGACATTGGTCAACGGATCGAACTGGTAGTCCCAGGCCCCTTCCAGCAGCATCGAGCGGGTCACCACCTTGCCGGCATGACGCATCAGGAACTCCAGCACCCGGAATTCCTGCGGCTTGAGCGCGATGCTCTCGCCGGCGCGCGTGACCGCATGCGCGGTGCGGTCGAGTTCGAGATCTGCCACCCGCAGCCGCGCTTCGGCGACCGGCGCCAGGCCGCGCCGGCCCAGCACCTCCAGCCGCGCCAGCAGTTCGGAGATGGCGAAGGGTTTCACCAGATAGTCGTCGCCACCGGCACGCAGGCCCTTGACGCGCTCATCGACCTGGCTGAGCGCGGACAGGATCAGCACCGGCGTCCGCGAGCCGGCGGCCCGCAGCGCGGCCAGCATGGCCAGGCCGTCCATCCGTGGCATCAGGCGGTCGAGCACGATGGCGTCATAGGCCTCGCCAGTGGCCAGGAACAGGCCGGTGCGGCCGTCGGCCGCCTGGTCGGCGCCATGGCCGGCCTCGCGCAGGCTGCGGCAGACAAAGTCCGCGATGTCCGGATCGTCCTCCACCACCAGGATGCGCATGGCGGTCAGCGCGCGCACCGTGCCGGCGCAGCGGCTGCCGGCGGCGGGGGCTGGTCCAGGGTGAAGCTCCTCATGCTGGCTCCTGCAAGTGAAACCGGTGCCGCATGCCGCCGGCGACGCGGACGCAACACGACGCAGCTAGTGTTCCGCCCGCAACGCAGCCTGGCAATGCTCCAGCGCATTGACAAATGGATGCTCGTGGCCGCGGCGACGACTGCCTGGTGTCGGTTGGCGGCGTCTCGCTACAGTAGGTCGCATGCCCCTCTCCCTCCCAGCCTCGATCAAGGACCCCCATGGCCCGCATCCCGCACCCTGAACGTCATCGCGGCGAGCGCGTGGGCTGGCTGCGCGCCGCCGTGCTGGGGGCCAACGACGGCATCGTCTCCACCGCCAGCCTGCTGATCGGGGTCGCCGCTGCCAGCGCTAGCCACGGCGACATCCTGGTGACGGGTGTGGCCGGTCTGGTCGCGGGCGCGATGTCGATGGCGGCGGGCGAGTACGTGTCGGTGCATTCCCAGGTCGATACCGAGAACGCCGACCTGTCGCGCGAGCGGGCCGAACTCGAAGCCGACCCGGGCGCCGAGCACCGCGAGCTGAAGGCCATCTACGTCGGACGCGGCCTGGAGCCCGAGCTGGCGCAGCGGGTGGCCGAGCAGCTGATGCGGCACGACGCCCTGGGCGCCCATGCCCGGGACGAACTGGGCATCTCCGACGGCAGCCGCGCCCGCCCGGTGCAGGCCGCCCTGGCCTCGGCGGCCAGCTTCGCCGCCGGTGCCGCGCTACCCCTGCTGGTCGCGGCCGTCGTGCCGGAGCGCGGGCTGATGCCCTGGGTGGCCAGCAGCTCGCTGGCCTGCCTGGCCCTGCTCGGCGGCGTCGCCGCCCGCGCCGGCGGCGCCGGAGTGCTGGCCGGCGCCTGGCGGGTCGGGTTCTGGGGCGCGCTGGCGATGCTGGTCACCGCCGGCGCGGGCGCGCTGTTTGGTGCGGTGGTTTGAGGCCTATCGCTCAGGTTCAGCCGACGCTGAGCCGTAACGAAGCGGAGGCGTAGCGGTCGGCTGGAGTGATGCCTTGTTATGCATGCGCACGGGCAAACTTGCCGAGTCGATACCAAGTGAACCAACCGAGTGCTGTAGAGAAAAGCACAGTTGCTGGAAGCACAAGCAAGCCCCAAATAACGAACAAACCAAAGTCTTCGGCTGTTTCAGCGGCAGTGCTACCCGTGCTCCACATCTGAAAGTAAAAAGCACAAATAGATAACGACCAAAGAAGCAATGGCGCCGACACAGCGAAGACTGCAATGGACAGCACGGCTTTTGTTGTTCTACGCATAACGCCGAAATTAACCTGCGGACCCGCCGGAGGCGGGTTTGTCGGGTTGAATGCCTGGTTGGGCGGGCGGTCTGAAACTGAGATACAACTCGGCGAGACCAAGTGTCGCGTTCTGCCCGAAGATGCTGTCCGACCGGTGATATAGCTCTATGCGCATGTCTGTTACGCCCAACGCCGGTTAGAGCAGCGATCCCTAAATTGGTGACAGGCCCAAAATCCCTGGGCTCAACCCATAAAGTAGAAATTGAGCTTGTTTCCATCCGGGTCGCGGAAGTAGCCGGCGTAGAAGCCCTGGCCGCGCGGGCCGGCGGGGCCTTCGTCGGTGGCGCCCAGCTCGATGGCCTTCTGGTACAGCTGGTCGACCTGCTCCTTGCTCTTGGCCGCCAGCGCCACCATCACGCCGTTGCCGACGCAGGCGGGCTTGCCATCGTGGGGCAGGATGACGCCGAGCAGGGGCGCGGTCGGGCTGTTGCCCCAGAGGATGAAGCGCTCGTAGTCCATGACGCGCTTGGCGCCCAGCTCGCCGAACAGGGCGTCGTAGAAGGCGGCGGCGCGCTTGAGGTCCTTGGTGCCGAGGGTGACGTAACCGATCATGGTTTGCTCCTTGAGTTTGGTGCGTTTCAGATTTTCATCAGGCCCCGGCGCGGCGTCTGGCCGCCCCAGGTTTCTTCGCTCAGCGGCGCGCCGAAGGCCGCCAGCGCGGCGCGCTGCTCGGTTACCGGTACCCGCAGCATGTGCTCCTCGTAGGGCCGCAGCCGCGCCAGGCAGTCCTGCGCCAGCACCCGGTCGACATAGGCAGCACAGCGCGGCCAGAGCGCGGCATCGACCTGCCAGCGCAGGAAGGCGGCATTGCGGAAGTGCACAGCGATGGCGATGTCGGCCAGCATCAGCGAGGCCCCGAACAGGAAGCCCTCGGCCGGCAGCTGGCGTTCGAGATAGTCCAGCACCTGCGGAATCTCGACTTCCAGCGCCCGCTGCAGCGCCGCCTCGTCGGTAGTCTGGCCGAAGATGCGGGGGCCGATGGCGCGCTGGTAGAACAGCTGCCAGATGAATACCTCGCCCATGCGGGTGTCGGCGTATTCCTCCAGCCAGCGCGCCCGCGCGCGGTCAGCAGCGCTGCTGGGCAACAGTGCTGGCTGCGGATAGCGCTCGTCGAGGTATTCGCAGATCACGGTGGAGTCGCAGAGCGTCAGCTGATCGTCGATCAGCACCGGGATGCGCCGCAGCGGGCTCAGCTCGCTGAAGGCATCGCTGCCAAAGAAGCCGGCGATGGGATCGATGCGGTAGTCGAGCCCCTTGAGGTTCATCACCGCCAGCAGCTTGCGCACATAGGGCGACAGGTAGCTGCCGATGACCGTGCGCGTGCTCATGCGGCCGCGCCTTTCGCATAGGCGGTGTCGAGGTAGCGCAGGATGGCGTCGGACTCGTACATCGCGGTGCCGGTGTTGGGATCGACCAGGTAGGGCAGCTGCACCTGGCCGGTGTGCTCGGCCAGCCAGCGGCGATTGCGGGTGGTGCCCTGCTCGGACTTGAACAGTTGGTCGCGGACACTGGGCGGGCCCATGTCCTTCCAGGCGCCCTTGCCGGTGTTGCGCAGCCGGTAGGGCAGTTCTAGCTCGCAGAGCCGCGCGCGGACGCGGCGGGAGTAGGGGCTGGCCTCGAAGCTGAACAGCTCCAGTGGTTGCGCCGGCGCTACCGAGGGCTGCGCGCGCATGCCCAGCACGCCGCGACCGGGCCGCCACAGGGTCGCCGAGGACAGCCAGGAGCTGGCCACCGCCAGCGGCCGCAGCGGGCCGTGGCCGCGTGTGCGGCGCTGATAGGTCTGGCCCAGGTAGTCGATGATGTCGGCGCTCTCGTACATCAGCGTGCCGGTGTTGTCGTCGACCAGCAGCGGAAACAGCGACTTGCCGCCGAGCTGCACGGCCTCCGGGCGGAAGCGCCGGCCGCCGACCGGGCAGGGCAGGATCAGCACATCGAGGTCCAGCTCGGTCAGCACCTCGCGCACCAGCCGGCAATAGGGGCTGGCCTCGATGTCGTAGAGCTTGAGCAGCTTGGCCGGCTGCTTGCGGGCCGGCGCGAAGGCCTGGCTGCCGCGCCAGCCGCGCAGGGTGCCGGCCAGCAGGTTGATGCAAGCGTCTGTGGTTGCGCTCATGGGGTCCTCCGCGAGGGGCATTGTCGCCTGCTGAGACCCGCTTTTGGCAATCCCGGCTAAGGCGCGGCGGTGGGGGCGTCCAGCCCGTAGTCGACGTAGACCGGATCGGCGGCCAGCTTCTGCTCCCGCAGGAAGGACCAGGCCAGCTCGTTGACCTCGCGGCTGACGCTGGCATAGCCATGCCCCTGGCCCTCGATCAGGGTCAGGTCGGCGGCGATGCGGGCCTTGCGCAGGGTCTGCTTCATCGCGTTCTGGCGGTCGCGGTCGTACAGGGCGTCGCCGGTGCCGATGATGAGCTTCACCGGCAGCCGTCGCTTCACGAACTGGGCGGCGGCGCCATCGGCCTCGGTCTTCCAGATCGCGGCATAGCTCGCCACGCCGGCGAAGTACTCGGTCTCGATCAGGCCCAGGCTCAGGGCATAGAGCCCGCCCGCCGAGTAGCCGAACAGATAGACCCGGCGCGGATCGACCGGGTGCTTGGCCTTGATCGCATCGACCAGGGCGCTGATGAAATGCGGCCCGTCGCCGGGCAGGGTCCACTGGCGCGGGTCCAGTGAATCCGGGCCGACCACGATCAGGCCTTCGCGCTCGGCCAGGTCCTTCCAGGCCTCGACCATCTGGGCGCCGCGCTGGCCGGAGCCGTGCAGCACCACCAGCAGCGGCGCCAGTTGCTCCGGCTTCGCCGCCAGCTTGGTCGAGACATAGAGCGCGTAGTCGCGCTGGCTGGAGACCGGCTCGGCCGGCGTCGCACTGGCGGCGGCAGGCTCGGCGGGCGCGGGCGTCGCGGAGGTCTGGGCACCGGCCGAGCTTGCTGACAGCGTCAGCACCAGCAGCAGATGGCGGAGCGTGGTTCGGTTCATGCTGGTGCCTGTGAGTCCAGCCAGACGCCCAGACCCTGGGCATTGAGTTCGAGATCGATCGCCAGCAGCGCCTCGACCTGCTCGGCCGGCATGCGGTGACTGCGGCGGGCGAGATCGGCCAGCAGGTCCTGGCGCAGCGCTGCCTTCAGCGCGTCGTGACGCTCCGGTGCCGACCGGAGCCGGCGCGCGAGTTCGGCGTAGCGGCGGATGCCGGCGCGCAGGCTGGCAGCCAGCCTGGGTACGTCCCCGACCGCGCCGTAGTGGGTCAGGTACATGCGCTGCGGCGCAAAGCTCAGGTAACGGTCCAGGGTCGCTTCCCAGGCCTCCGGCTCGAACTGCACCGGCGTCGTGGTGGGGATCAGCCAGGGCCCCTGCGCGTCGTCGAATTCGCGGTAGGACAGGCCGAAGGTATCGCCGGTGAAGAAGCCCTGGCTGCGCGGGTCCCAGATGCTGAAGTGATGGCGGGCATGCCCCGGGCTGTCGATGAATTGCAGCACCCCGTCACCGAAGGGCAGCGACTCGTCGTCGGCCACCGCGCGGCTGCGCTCGGCCGGCGCGGCCAGGATCTCGCCGTACTTCTCGGCCATCGCGGCGGCGCCATAGACGGCGGTGGCGCCGGCGATCAGCTTGCTCGGGTCGGTCAGGTGCCGCAGGCCGCGCGGGTGCACCAGCAGGGTCGCCGCCGGCAGCTCGCGCAGCAGCGCGCCAGCGCCGCCGGCATGGTCGAGATGGACATGGGTGACGATCAGGTAGCGGACCCGCTCGCGGGCGATGCCGCGCCGGGCCAGCTCGGCCAGCAGGCGCGGCACACCCTGCGAGGTGCCGGCCTCGACGATGGCGACATCGGCGCCGCGCTCCACCAGGTAGCAGCAGGCCATGCGCGGCCGCTCCTGCAGGGTGTCGAGGCAGGTGATGCCGTAGCCGAGGTCCATCGGTGGGGCGGCGTCGAAGGTCATGGGGTCAGCGCCGGTTGCGGCCATTCCAGCGCAGGCCGTGCAGCTCGCAGAAGGGTTTCGACAGCCGCTGCGGGTGCTTGGGCCAGCCGTGGCCGCTGTAGAACTGCATCAGCTTGGCCAGGTCGGCCGCGTAGTCGCCGCTGGGCAGCACCGCCGGCCCGAAGGTGACCAGTTTGTGCTTGTAGTCGGCCGCCGCCGGCAACACCGGCACGCCGGCGCCGAGGGCGATGTGGTAGTAGCCGCGCTTGAGTTCGGGCGCGCTGTGGCGGGTGCCCTCGGGCGCGATCAGCAGCAGCAGGCGCTCGTTGTTGCGGAAGGCATCGACGCTCTGCTCGACCACGCCCTTGGGGCTCTTGCGGTCGATGGGAATCGCGCCGAACCAGCGCAGCAGCACGCCCATCGGCCCCTTGAAGGCGCTGTCCTTGATCATGGTGCCGGCCTGCAGGCCGAGCGCGGTCAGGGTCGCCAGGCCGATCACGCCGTCCATGTTGGTGGTGTGCGGCGCGCCGATCAGCACCATCTTCGGCAGGTCGGGAATCTCGCCTTCGATACGCCAGCCCAGCAGGCGCAGGAAGGCGCGGCCGAACCAGCGTGAAAAGGCATTGCCGCGACGCGGCAGGCGGGGGCCGATGACCAGGCTCATGTCGATTTGCTCAAGGGGTGCTGCCTTTCTGATTTTTTTGGGGCGAAGCTGACTATTGTGCCGCAAGGCGCCCGGCTCAGCCCTTGCCGCGGCCCGGCTGGCGCAGGCGCAGCAGCAGATAGAAGGCGAAGCCGGTCGCCACTCCCGGTGCGATGCCCAGCAGCACCGCGATCCAGCCGTGACGGATGCCCTCGCTGCGCGCCTCGTGGATCACCCAGACCGTCAGCAGGGCCCAGCAGAAGATCGCGTCCAGCGCATAGCCGGAGGCGAAGGGATTGACGAAGCCGGCGGCGAAGGCGCCCAGCACATCCGGGTTCTCCAGCAGCGGCGGCAGGCAGAGCACAGCGAAGGCCAGGGCGAAGCCCAGGCCCAGCATCAGCACGATGGTCTTGAACCAGGGGATTGGCACGGTGGTTTCCTTGTTGGTCGGGCTAGCCCGGGAGCGGGCCCCGACTTTATAGCGAGGGCCGGCGGGGCTACAGCCAGGTCCAGACCGGCGCGGTTCCGGCCGCCGGCGGGTCGATCCGCAGCAGGGCATTAGCTTCGGCCAGATTGCCGAGCATGTGCGAGGCCTGGCCGCCGAGGCGGTGCAGGCGCAGCCGGCCATCCGCGCAGATCTCGGCGCGTACGCGCTGCCAGAGGGTTTTCTGGGCATCGCCGCCGAATTGCGCGATGCCGTCGACGGCCTGGGCGGGCAGCCAGCGCGCGTCCGGCTGCAGGCCTTGCAGGGCATCGAGCGCGGCGCGGACGTAGACGATGAGATTGACCAGTACCGAGGCCGGATTGCCGGGCAGGCCGAACAGCAGCTTGTCGCCGAGCTGGCCGACATAGAGCGGCATGCCCGGCTTCTGCGCCACTTTCCAGACCAGTCGCTGCAGGCCCAGGGATTCGGCGACGCGGGGGATGTAGTCATGGTCGCCG
>JAUYNO010000097.1 GCA_030696045.1 Stagnimonas sp.
CCCTGCTGCTGCTCGCCGGCCCCGCGCTGGCGCAGGAGCCGGCGAGCATTCCGGTGCAGACCCTGCCCGAAGCCGCCGCGCCGGCCGCCACCGAGACGCGGGCCGACAGCACCGTGCTGCAGGACGTGGTGGTCACCGCCCAGAAGAAGAAGCAGAGCCTGCAGAAGGTGCCAGTCTCGGTCGGCGTGGTCAGCGGCGAGACCCTGGCCCAGTCCGGGACCTTCGAGGCCGGCGGGCTGGAAAACTTCGTCGCCAATGTCGAGATCGACAGCGACCCGCAGGCGCCGGTGATCGGCATCCGCGGTTTCTTCACCGAGACCGACAACGTCGGCTTCGAGCCCTCGGTGGGCCTGGTGTTCGACGAGCTGGCGCTGGGGCGGCCGGAATTCGTCCCGGACGGCCTGTTCGATCTGGACCGGGTCGAGGTGCTGCGCGGCACCCAGGGCACCCTGTTCGGCAAGAACACCATCGCCGGCGTCATCAACTTCCAGACCGCCGAGCCGACCTCGACGCCAGCGGCCAGCGCCACCTACAGCGGCGGCGACCCGCTGCAGCGGCGGTTGGAGCTAATGTTCAACGCGCCCTTGGGCGAGAGCCTGGCCACGCGGCTGGCGGCGGTGAGCTGGCTGCGCAATGGCGAGGTCCGCAATTCCACGCTGGCCCGCGACGAAGGCCGCTCGCAGCAGACCGCCGGCCGGCTCAAGCTGCTGGCGCGTCCCGGTGAGGCTTGGCGGTTGAGCCTGTCGACCCAGCTGTCGGAGACCGCAGTCGACTACGCCGGCTGGCAGCTCTACGACATCGATGCCGATGCGCTCGCCTACGCCCAAGGCTTCGACCCCGCCAGCGAGGACGATCCGCTCGACAGCCATACCGCCTTCGACCAGCCCGGCTATGTCGACCGTGACTCCGAGCTCTCGCGTGCCCTGCTGGTCTACGAACCCCGGCAGACGCCCTGGGGGCTGGAGGAATTCAGCTTGACTGGCATCGTCGGCCAAGCCGGCACCGAGCTCCGCGTGCTGATCGATTCGGACGTCACCGCCGCCGACCTGATCCGCACCCACTTCAGCCTGGACTACCAGCAGGACTCGGCGGAACTGCGGCTGGGCCTGGGTAGCAAGACCCTGTTCGGCCTCGGTGGCCCGGTCGATGCCGTGGTCGGCCTTTACGGCCTGCAATCGCGGCTGCGCAGCAGTCTCGACAACTACGCCGGCGAGGATCTAGTCAATTTCGCGCTCAGCCCCTCCGGCTTCGAAGTGCTGGGCCTACCGGCGCCGGATGCGCTCGATCCCATCCTGGCCGGCATCCCCGATTTCAGCGCGCCGATCAATGACGGTGTCACCCGTGGCTATGTCCAGCACAACGACAGCGAGGCCCTGTTCGGACAGCTGAGCTGGCATTTCACCGAGCGCTACGCCGCGATCCTCGGCGCGCGTCTGGGCCAGGAGAAGAAGACCGCCGACTTCGACACCGCCCAGGTCGGCCCCGGCATCGTCGTGCTGGTGGTCGGCGCCGAACCCTTCACCGACCACCGGCAGCGCAAGGAACAGGACTTCTCGCCCAAACTGGGGCTGGAGGCGCAATGGACGCCGGAGCTGATGAGCTATCTCAGCTGGACCCGGGGCTTCAAGGGCGGCGGCTTCAACGGCGCCGCCGATACCAATGAGAACCTGGAATTCGAGGCGGAGCGGGCCAGCAATTGGGAGGCCGGCCTGAAGAGCCGCTGGTTCGGCCGCAGCCTGACGCTCAATGCCGCGCTCTACCGCACCGACGTCAAGAACCTGCAGGTGGTGGACCTGACTGGCTTCAGCTATGTGATCGACAATGCCGCCGAGGCGCGGCTGCAGGGCCTGGAGCTGGAGGCGCGCTGGCGGCCGAAGGCGGCGCGCTGGTTCGAGTTCAATGCCTCGGCGGCGCTGTCCGACGCCAAGTACCTGAGCTATCCGGAGGCGCCGCAGTCGCAGACCGAGGAGGCCGAGGCTAGCCAGCGGCCGGAATGCGCCGCCACCGAGCAGAACCCACCCGCCAGCTGCCGCTCCCAGGACCTGGGTGGCCGCACGCTCGCCAACGCTCCGACCCTGACGCTCAGCGCCTCGCCGATGTTGCTGTTCCCGGTGCCGCTGGCAAGCGGCCTGCGTCTGGCCTGGGCGCTCGATGTCAGCTATCGCGGCACGCAGTACTCGGCGACTGACCTCGATCCCCACAGCCGCCAGTCCGGCTACACCCTGCTGGGCTCGCGGCTGGTGCTGGCGCCGGAGAGCAAGCGCTGGGCGATCATCGCCAGCGGCAGCAACCTGACCGACGAGCGCAAGCTGGATCTGGTGTTCGATCACAGCGTCTTCAACGACAGCTTCGTCGGGGTGCAGACGCCCCGGCGCAGCTTCCTGTTGTCGGTCCAGGCCAACTGGAAGTAGGCGGCCCCGGGCGGCGAGGGCGCCCTATAATCCGCGCGCCCTAATCGTTGGCTCACTTTTTCCGCGCACGCTCATGTCCAGCAAGAACACCGTCCGCAAGGTCGCGCTCGCCTACTCCGGCGGCCTCGATACCTCCGTCATCCTCAAGTGGCTGCAGGACACCTATAACTGCGAGGTGGTGACCTTCACCGCCGACATCGGCCAGGGCGAGGAGCTGGACCACGTCCGCCCCAAGGCCAAGGCCCTGGGCGTGAAGGAAATCTTCATCGACGACCTGCGCGAGGAATTCGTCCGCGATTTCGTCTTCCCGATGTTCCGCGCCAACGCCATCTACGAGGGCGAGTACCTGCTCGGCACCTCGATTGCGCGGCCGCTGATCGCCAAGCGCCTGAAGGAGATCGCCGCCGCCACCGGCTGCGACGCCATTTCCCACGGCGCCACCGGCAAGGGCAATGACCAGGTGCGCTTCGAACTGGGCGCCTACCACTTCAACCCGAATATCAAGGTCATCGCGCCCTGGCGCGAGTGGGACCTGACCAGCCGCGAGACCCTGCTGGCCTATGCCGCCAAGCACAAGATCCCGATCACCAAGAAGAAGGGCGGCGGCTCGCCCTACTCGATGGACGCCAATGCCCTGCACATCTCCTACGAGGGCGGCGGCCTGGAAGACCCCTGGTGGGTGCCGGATGACAGCATCTGGCGCTGGACCAAGAACCCGGAAGACGCGCCCAACACGCCCGAGATCATCACCATCAAGTTCGAGCAGGGCGATGCGGTGGCCATCAACGGCAAGCGCATGAAGGCCTACAAAATCCTGGCGACGCTCAACGAGCTGGGCGGCAAGCACGGCATTGGCCGCCTGGACATCGTCGAGAACCGCTACGTCGGCATGAAGTCGCGTGGCTGCTACGAAACCCCGGGTGGCAGCATCCTGCTGAAGGCGCACCGCGCCATCGAGAGCATCTGCCTCGATCGCGAGCAGGCGCATCTGAAGGACGAGCTGATGCCCAAGTACGCCAGCCTGATCTACAACGGCTACTGGTTCAGTCCCGAGCGCCGTGCCCTGCAGGCGCTGATCGATGACACCCAGCAGAAGGTCAATGGCGAAGTGCGGCTGAAGCTCTACAAGGGCAATGTCTACAACGCCGGCCGCCGCTCCAAGGACTCGCTGTTCGACGCCCGCGTCGCCACCTTCGAGGACGATAAGGGCGCTTACAACCAGAAGGACGCCGAAGGCTTCATCCGGCTCAACGCCTTGCGCCTGCGCACCGGCGCCAAGCGCGACCGGCGCTGAGCGACAGCCCCGGCGCCCTTGGTAGGCTGAGCATGACGGCGCCGGTCTTCCGCTTCATCGAGGCCAACGGCCTCGAATTCGGCCTGCTGGAGCGTGGCCCGGCCAACGGGCCGCTGGTGCTCTGCCTGCACGGCTTCCCGGATTGCGCGCAGAGCTGGCTGCCGCTGCTGGATGCGCTCGCCGCGCAGGGCTATCGCGCGGTAGCGCCGGCCATGCGCGGCTATCTGCCTAGCGGCATTCCGGCCGATGGCGACTATCGCGTGACCACCCTGGCGCGCGATGTGATTGCGCTGATCGACCATCTCGGCGCCGAGCGTGCCGTCGTGATCGGTCATGACTGGGGCGCGGTTGCGACCTATCTCGCTGCCGCGCTGCGCCCGGATCGGGTGCGCGCCGTGGTCACGGCGGCTATCCCGCATCTGCGTCGCTTCCTGCTGCGCCCGACCGGGGCCCAGCTCTGGCGCTCGCGCTACATGGCGCGGTTCCAGGCGCGCGGCATCGAGCCGGGCCTGTTGGCGCACGATCAGCACGAGCTGCGCATGCTGGCGCGCAGCTGGTCGCCGAAGCTGGAGGTCGAGACTGCGTTGGCGCCGGTCTGGGCCGGCTTCGCCGATCCGGCGCGGCTGCAGGCGGCGCTGGGCTATTACCGAGCGCTCCCCGCTGCGCTGCTGAGCGGCGATGCCTGGAAGCTGATTCTGACGCCGGTGCCGGTGCCGGCCCTGGTGATCTACGGCGCCGACGACGGCTGCATCGGCCGCGAGATGTTCCGGAGCCAGCAGCACCTGTTCGCCGCCAGCCTGCGCGAGCGCGAATTCGCCGGCGCCGGCCACTTCATGCAGCTCGAACAGCCGCAGCGCTTCGCCGAGGAAGTGCTGGGCTTCCTCGACACGCTCAAGACCTAGTCGCGGAAGCGGCGGGTGAGATCGCCGTAGGCGTCGATGCGGCGATCGCGCAAAAACGGCCACCAACGCCGCACGTTCTCGCTGCGGGCGAGATCGACATCCACCACCAGCACGTCGGCGCTCTCGCCGGCCTTCGCCAGGAATTCGCCCTGCGGTCCGGCCACGAAGCTGTGGCCCCAGAACTGCGAACCGTTGAGCTGGCCGGTCGGGTCAGGCTCGAAGCCGACCCGGTTGGCAACCAGCACCGGCAGACCGTTGGCGATCGCGTGCGAGCGCTGGATGGTCACCCAGGCCTCCCGCTGGCGGGCCTGCTCGTCCGGCTTGTCATCAGGATTCCAGCCGATGGCGGTCGGGTAGAGCAGCAGGTCGGCGCCGGCCAGGGCCATGAGCCGTGCCGCTTCCGGATACCACTGGTCCCAGCAGACCAGCAGGCCGAGCTTGCCGACGCTGGTCTGGATCGGCGTGAAGCCAAGGTCTCCGGGCGTGAAGTAGAACTTCTCGTAGTAGCCCGGATCGTCCGGGATGTGCATCTTGCGATAGACGCCGGCCAGCGAGCCGTCTTTCTCCAGCACCACGGCGGTGTTGTGGTAGAGCCCCGGCGCGCGGCGCTCGAACAGGCTGCCGACCAGGACGATGTCGAGTTCCTTGGCCAGGGCGCCCAGCCACTTCGTGGAGGGGCCGGGGATGGGTTCGGCCAGATCGAACAGATCGGTGGATTCGTGCTGGCAGAAGTAGAGCGAGGTGTGCAACTCCTGCAGCAGTACCAGCTTGGCGCCACCGGCGGCAGCGGCGCGGATGCCTTCCTCCGACATTGTCAGATTCAGGTCGCGGTCGGCGGTGCAGGGTTGCTGGACGATGCCGGCGCGCAGGACTTTGCTGGGGGAGGGCATCTCAGGCTCCGGGGGCGGCGGGGATCTGCATGGTGACGCAATGCAGGCTGCCGTATTGATTGATGAGGGCGCGGCAGTCGAGGCCGATCACCTCGCGGCCGGGAAAGTGCGGCGTCAGACGGCGCAGGGCTTCGGCGTCGGTCGCGGCGTCGCCATAGGTGGGCACCAGCACGGCGCCGTTGAGGATCAGGAAGTTCGGGTAGCCAGCCGGCAGGCGCTGGCCGTCCTCGTCGTGGATGGGCGGTGGCAGCGGCAGCGGCACCAGGACATAGGGCTCGCCATCCGGCGTCCGCAGCGCCCGCAGTTCGGCCTCCAGCGCCTTCAGGTCCTGGTAGTGGGCGTCGGCACGGTCCTCGCAGGCCTGGTAGGCGATGGTGCGGTCGTCGCAGAACCGCGCGATGGTGTCGATGTGGCCGTCGGTGTCGTCGCCGATCAGGTCGCCGTGACTGAGCCAGAGCACGCGATTCACGCCGAGCTTGGCTTTCAGCAGGTCCTCGATCTGGGCCGGCGAAAGCTGGGGGTTGCGGGTGGTGCTAAGCAGGCAGCGGCGGGTGGTCAGCAGAGTGCCGCGCGAATCCACTTCGATGCCGCCGCCCTCCAGGATCAGGTCGACCGGCTCGACCGGCGCCGTGAACGCGCCCTGGGCGGCCAGCTGGCGGGTGAGAGTGTTATCGAGTCCGGCCTCGAACTTGCCGCCCCAGCCATTGAACTGGAAATCCAGGTGCACCAGGCCGCCGTCGCGGATCACGGTGATCGGGCCGTGGTCGCGGGCCCAGACATCGTTGCTGCGCACCGGGAAGATATGCAGCCGCTGCTCTGGCGCGCCAGCGGCGACCAGACGCTGGCGCAGCGTTAGGGGATCGCCACTGGTGCCGATGATGAGGTCCTGGAAGCGACTGATGGCGACCGCCAGACGGACAAAGTTGTCTTCGACCGCGACGAACCAGTCGGCGAAGTCGCCGTCCGGGCGCGGCCAGGTCAGCTGGATGGCGGTTTGTGGCGCCCATTCGGGCGGCAGGTAGCTGGGGGTCATATCGTGCGAGCAAACAAAAAGCCGTCGGAGGATCGCTCCGACGGCTGTGGATCGGGGCGCTGTCTATTTAAGGCGTGGTCGATTTCAGTTCGTCGGTGTGCTGTACCGCAGGCGGTTGCCCGGGGATCACCGCATCCACCACATGATCGTGCTCGAAGAACACCGAGAAGGCGGGGTAGTCCCAGCGGGTGATCGGCGGCTGCTGGGCGCTGCCGCCGCCCACCGCCGGATGCTTCTGGCTGGGGGCGCCGTAGCGACGCAGCACGGCCGCCATGGTGATGCCCTTGGCCGGCTTGTCGACCGCGACCAGTGCGGGTTCGGCGGCCGGCATTTGCACGACATCGGCCCGGGGAGCCGTAGATAGGCTGGCCAGCAAGGCCAGGGATGCCAGCGGAATCAGACGCATGAACGGCTCCAGCGGTGGGGCTTGCGATACAGCATGGGCGGTACTTTAGCAGCGCGGGGACCAGTTAATTGCTGGCTGCGGCGGGTGGCTTCCATCGGGGTCGAGTGTGTTGACACTGTCAAAGCTCACCCGTAAGATTCGCGACCTCCAAAAAACGGGCCGGCCCTTCGGCCCGTTGCTGTCTTTGCCAAGCCGGAACCCTGCGGCAATCCGCAGGCGTGAACTGAACGTGCCGACGATCAATCAACTTGTGCGCACTGGGCGCACCAGCAAAGTCTACAAGAGCAAGGCGCCCGCGCTGACGGGTAGCCCCCAGAAGCGTGGCGTCTGCACGCGCGTCTACACGACGACCCCGAAGAAGCCGAACTCGGCGCTTCGCAAGGTCTGCCGTGTGCGCCTGACCAATGGCTTTGAAGTCACCAGCTACATCGGCGGCGAAGGCCACAACCTGCAGGAGCACTCGGTCGTCATGATTCGCGGCGGTCGCGTGAAAGACTTGCCGGGTGTCCGCTACCACACCGTTCGCGGTGCGCTCGACGCTTCCGGCGTCGACAAGCGCCGTCAGAGCCGTTCGAAGTACGGCGCCAAGCGTCCGAAAGATGGTGGCAAGGGTGCCGCCGCTGCTCCTGGCAAGAAGAAGTAATAGGAACTAGTCATGTCACGTCGTCGCACCCCTGAGAAGCGCGAAGTTCTTCCGGACCCGAAATTCAAGAGCGTCACGCTCTCGAAGTTCATGGCCATGATCATGGAGGACGGCAAGAAAGCCGTCGCCGAGAAGATCATCTACGGCGCCCTGGATCAGATCGCCACCAAGAAGAAGACCGATGATCCGGTCGCCGTCCTGCAGACCGCGTTTGATAACGTCGCCCCCAGCGTTGAGGTGAAGTCCCGCCGCGTCGGTGGTGCCACCTATCAGGTGCCGGTGGAAGTGCGCGCAGTTCGTCGCACCACCCTGGCCATGCGCTGGCTGATCGACGCCGCCCGCAAGCGTGGCGAGAAAGGCATGATGGACCGGCTCGCCGGTGAGCTGCTGGACGCTTCGGAAAATCGCGGCGCCGCGGTCAAGAAGCGCGAGGACACTCACAAGATGGCCGAAGCCAACAAGGCGTTCGCCCACTTCCGCTGGTAAATCGAGGGGGTATCCCCAGATTGCCTGCTGTCCCGACAATCCGCAGCCCGAAAAGCTGCGGATTGTTGCTTTTCAGAACATTATCCAAAGAGGTTTCCCGTGGCCCGCACTACCCCGATTGAGCGCTACCGCAACATCGGCATCTCCGCCCACATCGATGCCGGCAAGACCACCACGACCGAGCGCGTGCTGTTCTACACCGGCGTCAACCACAAGATCGGCGAGGTGCACGACGGCGCCGCGACGATGGACTGGATGGAGCAGGAGCAGGAGCGTGGCATCACGATCACCTCCGCCGCGACCACCACGTTCTGGAAGGGCATGGCCGGCCAGTTCGAAAACCACCGCATCAACATCATCGACACCCCCGGGCACGTCGACTTCACCATTGAAGTCGAGCGTTCCATGCGCGTGCTCGACGGTGCTTGCATGCTGTACTGCGCGGTCGGTGGCGTGCAGCCGCAGTCCGAGACCGTGTGGCGCCAGGCCACCAAGTACAAGGTTCCGCGCCTCGCGTTCGTCAACAAGATGGACCGCATGGGTGCCGACTTCTTCAAGGTCGTCAAGCAGATCAAGGAAAAGCTGCGCGCCAATCCGGTGCCGATCCAGATCCCGATCGGTGCCGAGGAGAAGTTCGAGGGCGTGGTCGACCTCATCAAGATGAAGGCCATCATCTGGAGCGAGGCCGACAAGGGCATCACCTTCACCTACGGCGAGATTCCCGCCGACCTGGTCGAGACCGCCAATAAGTGGCGCGCCAACATGGTCGAGGCCGCCGCCGAAGCCAGCGACGAGCTGATGAACAAGTACCTGGAAGGCGGCGAGCTGACCGAGGAAGAGATCAAGGGCGCGATTCGCAAGCGCACCCTGGCGCTGGAAATCTTCCCGATGCTGTGCGGCTCTGCCTTCAAGAACAAGGGCGTGCAGGCCATGCTCGATGCGGTGGTGGAATACCTGCCGGCGCCGACCGATGTCGAGCCGACCCAGGCCCACGACGTGGACGACTACTCGCAGATCATCGAACGCAAGGCCGACGACACCGAACCGTTCTCGGCGCTGGCCTTCAAGATCATGACCGACAAGTACGTCGGCGCGCTGACCTTCGTGCGCGTCTACTCTGGCGTGCTCAAGCAGGGCGACAGCGTCTACAACTCGCGCAGCGGCAAGACCGAGCGCATCGGCCGCATCGTGCAGATGCACGCCAACGAACAGAAGGCCATCAGCGAAGTTTTCGCCGGTGACATCGCCGCCTGTATCGGCCTGAAGGACGTGTTCACCGGCACTACGCTGGCCTCGGAGTCCAAGCCGGTCGTGCTCGAGCGCATGGTGTTCCCGGAGCCCGTGATCTCGCAGGCCGTGGAGCCCAAGACCAAGGCCGACCAGGAAAAGATGGGCATCGCCCTGTCGCGCCTGGCCCAGGAGGATCCCAGCTTCCGCGTCAAGACCGACGAGGAGACCGGCCAGATCATCATGTCCGGCATGGGCGAGCTGCACCTCGAAATCCTCGTCGACCGCATGAAGCGCGAGTACGGCGTCGAAGCCAATGTAGGCGCGCCGCAGGTGGCCTACCGCGAAACCATCCGCAAGTCGGTGGAGCAGGAAGGCAAGCACGCCAAGCAGTCGGGCGGTAAGGGTCAGTTCGGCCATGTTTGGCTCCGCATTGAGCCGGGCGAGGTTGGGTCCGGCTACGTGTTCCAGAACGAGATCGTCGGCGGCGTGGTGCCGAAGGAATTCATCCCGGCGGTCGACAAGGGCCTGAAGGACGCGATCAAGAACGGCGTCATGGCCGGTTATCCGGTCGTGGACATCAAGATCTCGCTCACCGACGGCAGCTACCACGAAGTCGACTCTTCGGAAATCGCCTTCCGCCTGGCCGCCAGCATGGCGTTCAAGGAAGGCTGCCAGAAGGCCAACCCGGTCATCCTGGAGCCGATCATGCTGGTCGACGTCGAGACGCCGGAGGACTACATGGGCGATGTCATCGGTGACCTCAACCGTCGTCGCGGCATGATCCTGGGTGCCGACGACAACTTTGGCGCCAAACTCATTCGCGCCGAGCTGCCGCTGTCCGAGATGTTCGGCTACTCGACCTCGCTGCGCAGCATGTCGCAGGGTCGCGCCACCTACTCGATGGAATTCCTGAAGTACCAGGAAGCGCCGCGCAATGTCATCGAGCAGCTGTCGAAGGCCGCCAAGGGCTGATTCGCGCCCATCCCATTCTCTGAACTGATAAACGACCCAAGGAAGCCGACATGGCCAAGGAAAAATTTTCTCGTAACAAGCCGCACGTAAACGTGGGGACGATTGGTCATGTTGACCATGGCAAGACCACGACGACGGCGGCGCTGACGAAGGTGAGTGCTGACAAGTTTGGCAACACCAAGTACGTGGCC
>JAUYNO010000020.1 GCA_030696045.1 Stagnimonas sp.
AGCAAGTGACTGTTAATCACTGGGTCCCAGGTTCGAGTCCTGGTCACGGAGCCAACTGAAAACGAAGCGGGGCACCTGCGAAGGTGCCCCTTTTCGTTTGTGCGTTGGGGCACCCGGAAGACTCGATCACGCGCCTTCAAGCAGCGATCCAAAATCGACAGAAGTCGATGCGCCGGCCCAGCGGCCCATGGCGCGATCTCCGCTACGAACTGTTCACGGTGGTGCACTTCGACCGACTCACCTAAGCTCAGTAGGCGTAGCTCCCCGTGTTACATGGACGGGGCGGCAACATTCTGTCCGCTACAATCGACAAAACTGGGCGAAAGCCCTTGGGCAATACAGGATCAAACTGTGGCATTTCAGGCTAATAAGCCTTTCTTCGCCTTTCTCCAAGAAACGGCCGGCAAATCGAACCTCGACGAAGTCGCTCCTTCCGAGAATTACATTCTTGACGAGCGACTTCCTGATGTTCGAGGGGATTCTTTCTTGGCGTTCAACGGTTTTGTCGGCCAAACACACGATAGAGATCTTTGGTTCCAGCAACATGCTAACTACTGCAGGGCACACGTTGCGTTACCTTCAATTAGCGAAACGTTTTCTGCGATTAACAACCCGAACTGGCTCGCTCTTAGCCCAGACTGGGATGTTGTGCGGATTGAAACGATCTACGGCCTTGCTGGACGCGCCCGCAGTTCTTCGCTGAGTGAGGCAGAAGTCATTGGTCTTATAGACGACATGCTGAAATCGCGCGCCGCAAGCACGCCGTTCGACACGCTTAAGCAGGCGCAGCTGGAAAAGTGGATAAGGCAAGT
Source organism: Stagnimonas sp. (assembly GCA_030696045.1). Classification (GTDB taxonomy): domain Bacteria; phylum Pseudomonadota; class Gammaproteobacteria; order Nevskiales; family Nevskiaceae; genus Stagnimonas. The sequence continues at coordinate 813 of JAUYNO010000020.1, forward strand.
TAGTTCAGGCAGCGATCGCCGCCCGGCCTTTGTCGCTCCATACGCCGAGGTCGAAGACATCCTGAATCAGCCGGACTGGGCGAACCGCCTCCGCGATGCGCTAGGTCTCGGCCATATCAGGCCCTGGGCAGGGAACCCGATGCCAGTGGTGCTACTTCAATACAACCTCGTCCGCGTCCATGACGCCCACATCGGCAAGCCCGCATGGGCCGCATCGCCCACCGTGCTCGATGATGTTCCCGGTCAGATGCCGAACCCTTGTTTCTTTCCAGCACCCAAGAAGGCATCTTCGGACGGCTATGGGTTTACAGTCGACCTTGGCAGTCCTTGGGTCGCTTTTCGTAAGGAACTTCTCCACGGCCACATCGCCTACACGCTCGCCGACGTCCGCCGTATCGGCGAAATTACTACCGACGTGCCGACCGCGCGCATCGTCGACGCCCGCAAAGACCATCTCGAATTACTGAAGGACGACTTGGGCCACGTCGCCGACCTTCCTGCAAAGCCATGAACGAATCCGTCCAGAAATGGCTCGATGAACTGACCGCCGCCCCCTCCACGGCGATTCAGAAGCTCGTGCTCGGATACGCGGGCGTGTCGGCATGGTCGCGGTCCAGCCTGCGCGAATCGTTCGTCGAAATCTTCCAGACCCACGCCGAGGCGCTGGACGCCGCCGTCGCCGCATGGCTGCAAGAACGCCTGATGAAACTCCCGCCGGAGAAGACGCCCACGCTCGTCTGGGCCTCGCACCTTCAGGATTTGTTCAGCGCCCTCGCTGGCCTGCCGCTGCCGCAGGTCGCCCGGCTATTGCGCGACCGGCTGCGCGACTTCCGCTCCTGGCTGCGCCCGCTGCGGACGGACGAAAGCCTCGACCCCGAAGCCACCTATCTCGCCGCGCTCGCCTGGGCCGACACCAACCAGCATCTCGAAGGCATGTGGCAGGGACTGGCGCTGCGCCGCGACCGCGAACCGGCCTACTACACCGACATCGGCCTGCTCGGTCTCCGCAAGACGCGGGACGAGCGCGGCCAGTTGCCGTCCAAGGCACCGTTCCTCGTGCTCGCCACGCTGATTGACCTCGCCGACACCGGCCTCTCGCAAAAGGACTGGCTCCTCACCACCCGCGCGCTGCTCGGCGGCTACCACTACAGCTTGGAAACGTGGGTGCGCGAGTTCGAGCCGGTGCTGGAGGCGAGGCAGGATGCCGAGCGCGGGCCGGAGTGGTTGAAAAAAGTGCTGCCGCAACTGCGGGCAAAGCAACAAGGCCAGCAGCACTATCGGCACGACATTCGACCTGCGCATTCGCGGCAAGAAGTCGAGGCGGCTATTTCCGAAGTGAAGGCCCACGGCCCAGAAGCACTCGGTGAAAGGTTGGCGACCTTTCTCGAACGGGAACGCGCCTACGTCAACGCCACGCGCAATCCTCATTACATCGTCCGCACCTTCAATCGACTCGCAGAAGCCGCACGCACGCACAATCCCGACTGGGCTATCGCCCGCGCCGAGGAGGCATTGGCTTGGGATAAAGACAACGTCCGTAACTGGACTGTGCTGGCTCGCAGTTTGTGGGCGCGGGGGCTTCGCGAACAGGAATCCGGAAATGAAGTCGGAACCGAAGCTGACTGCCGAGAAGGACTGGATACACTCTGGACCGCCCGCTTTCGGTTTCCATTGAACCACGTCGTCCGGAACGAATTGGCAAGGATGCACCGGGACGCAGGAGATTGGACGACAGCAGAAACGATTTACCGCGAAACGATGTCCGAACTTGTAGGTGACTGTGGTTCGCGCACTGGCCTGTCCTACATTCTCTTCCACCGCTCTGCCGAAACAGGAGACACCCTCGAACGCGACGAAGCTCGGCGATTGCTACAGGAAGGGGAAGCCTTGGGAGACCATAGTTCTCACCAGTTTCTAAATGGTTTCGACCAGCGTTGGCAGAGGCTGGCATCCAAACAGCAAACACCGTCTGAACTGGTGAGTGAATCCGAGGACTCCATCGCACTTCCGCAACCTACGCTGGCCGAGATGCGCCCCGCGCAACGCCTCGGACGTGCCCTCCTACTCCAGTGGCAGGCGCGTCGCGCGGAATTCGCCGGTGAACGCGAACGCCTCTTTGCCGAAGCCGAGGCTCTTCTGACCCTGCCCGACGAGTTGACCGGCGAATGCCGCACCGCCTTCGTGGAAGCGCGCGGCTTCCTCCTGCTCGCCCGCGACCGGGTGACCGAAGCCCGCGCCTACTTCGAGCAGCAACTTGCCGCCTTCACCCGCCCCCCGCTCGGACTGCGCCTCGGCTTCGCCGAAGCCCGCGCCCGCCTCGGCGAAACCCTCAGCGACACCGAAGAAGCCGAACTCGCCTCCTTCGGCCCCGAAGGCAGCATCCTGCCCCTCGTCCTGAAAGTCGTCCGCCTGCTCGAATCCACCGCCTCCGACGACGCCCTCCGCGACTTGCTCCTCGAACTCTACCCCCGCGTCTGCGAACTCGCCGGAATGCCCACATCCAAATTGGGAGAAGTGGACAAGCCAGCCGATCCCACCGCGCTCGCGCGCCAGCCGGGAACTCCCGACACCATGATGGCCCAACTACTACTCAAAAATGTCTTCGAGGCTGAACTGATTCGATCAATTGACGACTTGCAAGCCGCAAACTCCGTCGAACCGATACGAATTGCTATGAAAGGCTGCCGCCCAGACTTATTCTCTGTAATTGAGAAGTTAGCGTTGGCGGCCTAAAACTGCCTCAGTCTTGGATGATGGCGAGAAATGGACTCAGACCCCGTTTCTCCAGCCGCAGGAGTCACCTCCATGCTTGCAATCCGCGTGGCCCTTCCAGCCTTCATCTGACGCACGGACTGCAAAAGCTCCGCACCGATGTCGCGCTTGGCGTCCCGTACCAGCAACTCCCGTTCAGTCTTCACGGCTTTCGATCTCCTTGCGAATCTCTCGCGGCACAGCAGGCAAAATGCTTCCCTGAGCAAAGCCCTGGCGAACCTGGATTCGCGCTGAACCATGCCCGCCTGCTGCAAAGCGTCGAACAGGCCGACGAGATCGTCCGTGGCGAGCGGGCGCCGGCCCGGGAGTTCCTGATCGACGCCGAACAGGTGCGCGCCGTGCGGGCGGCGACGGGACTGTCCCAGACCCAATTCGCCAAGCTGATCGAGGTCAACGTCGGCACCCTGCGCAATTGGGAGCAGGGCCAGCGGCGGCCGACCGGACCGGCGCGCGCCTTGCTGAAGGCACTCAAGGCAAGACCGGTCGAGGTCATTCAGGCCTTGCGCGCAGCTTGGGCGCGGCGCAGGTGCCGACAAACTTCAACAGGTCTTGGGAAGGTCTGCACAGGTTCAAAATCTGCGTCATTCCCGTGAAAGCGGGAATCCATCTCACCGACTGCATTGAACTTTCCGAAGGCATGGATTCCCGCGTGCGCGGGAATGACGGCCTGTGCAGAGTTTCCCTTGAGGGTCCTCCTGGCGAAACCCCTCAGCCACCCCGCTCCTGCCGCAAGGCACTGCGCCGGATCTTGCCGGCTTCGTCGCGCGGCAGTTGCGCGACAAACTCGTAGTCCTTGGGCAGCTTGTAGCTCGCGAGCTGGCTGCGGGCGTGCCGGTCCAGCTCCGCCGCGCTGGGGCGGGGCTCGCCATCGCGCAGTTCGATCAGGGCGTGCACGCGGCGGCCGAGGTCTTCGTCCTTGAGGCCGATCACGGCGGCGTCGCGCACGGCGGGGTGCTGGGTGAGCACCGCCTCGACCTCGGCCGGCACCACGTTGGCGCCGCCGCTGATGATGAGGTCCACGCGACGGTCGGCAAGAAACAGGTAGCCATCGGCGTCCACATGGCCCAGGTCGCCGACGCTGGTGTAGCCCTCGCCGTAGGTCTCGGCCGGCGCGGCACCGAGGTAGCGGTACGGCGCCGGCGCGCCGGCGAAGCGGGTGAACAGTTCGCCGACCTCGCCCACCGGCAGCGGCTTGCGGTCGGCGTCGAGCACCAGGATCTCGGTGTTCCAGCCACGGCCGACACTGCCGGGCTTTTGCAGCCAGTCGCTGCCATTGATGGTGGTGATGCCGGTGATCTCGGTGGCGGCCCAGAGCTCGTTCACCCGCTCGGCACCGAGCAGGGCGATCCAGCCGCGCTTGACCCAGTCCGCGCAGGGCGCCGCCAGATGCCAAAGCGTGCGCACGCTGGACAGGTCGCGGCGCTCGGGCGCGGCGGTGCGCAGCATGCGCAGCAGCATGGTCGGGACCATGCTCAGCACCGTCGGCCGCCAGCGCTCGATGATGTCGAAGCAGCGCTCGGCGTCGAAGCGCTCGTTGAGCACGGCGCTGCCGCCGCTGAACAGCGCGACCTGGGTGAACAGGAAAGCCTGGTTGTGATACAGCGGCCCCGGTGAATACAGGCGGTCGCCGTCCTGCAGCCCCAGGACGCCGACGAAGGGATGGCCCATGGCCGGGTACTGGAAGGCGCCGGGCGAGACGATGAGCTTGGGCTTGCCGGTGGAGCCGCCGGAGGCGATGGCCTTGAACGGCTGCGGCACGGCGTCGGGCGGCGGCGTATCCGGGCAGTCGCCCAGCGCCTGCATCTCGGCCCGGCTGATGCCGGCGAGTTGCGGGTCGTCGCTGAGGATGGCGGCCGGCTGCCCGAGGGCCAGCAGGGCATCGCGTTCGGCCGGCGGCATGCGCGTGCTGACCGGCATCGGGCAGGCGCCGAGCTTGAAGGCGGCCAGGGTCGCGACGACATGCTCGGCGCAGTTCGGCAGATGGATGGCGACCATGGCCTGCGGCCCCACGCCGGCGCGCGCCAGGCGGTGCGCCAGGCGGTTGGCCCATTGCTCCAGCTGCAGGCGCGTGAGCACCTGCGGCGCGCCTTCGCTGCGCTCGACGACGAGCGCGATCTCATCCGGGCGCTGGGCGGCGAGCTGGCTGAGGCGGCGGCCGGGGGTGAACAGTTCTTCGGTCATGGGATGGGGCGGGCTCAGGGCTGCGCCTGCAGGAACCCGAGCAGGGCCGCGTTGAAGGGCTCCGGGTTTTCCATCGGCAGCGCGTGCCGCGAATCCGGCACCACCACCAGCTGGGCATTGCGCAGGCGCGCGGTGTAGGCGCGCTTCCACTTGACCGAGGTGTAGTCCTGGTCGGCGGTCAGCACCAGCACCGGGGCCGTGATCTCGCTCAGCCGGTGCTGCACGCTCCAGCCGATCAGGGCCTTCAACGAGGCGCGGTAGCAATCGACGTCATTGCCGGCGAAGCGCTCGATGAAGCTCGCCTTCTTGTGCGCGTGCTCGGGTTTCGGGAACAGCCTGCCGGCCACCTTCTCGCCCAGCTTGGGCAGCCCGGCCAGACGGATGGTCAGCAGGCGCGAGCCCACCACCAGCGCCGCGAGGAAGGGGTTGGTGATGGCATGCGGCCCGCTGTTGACGATGCTCAGGCTGCGGACGCGCGCCGGCTGGTCGAGCGCCAGCTGAAAGGCCACGCCACCGCCGAGCGACAGGCCAACGACGTGCGCGGACGCGATGCCCAGATGCTCCAGCAGCGCCGCCAAATCTTGCGCGAACAGCTCGATGCTGATCGGGATTTTGGCGCCGCGCGTGCTGCGGCCGTGGCCGCGCAGGTCGACGCTGATGACCTGATAGCCCCTCAGCGCCGGCAACTGGTACTCCCAGTCCAGGCCGCTGGAGCCCAGGCCGTGGATCAGCAGCACGGCGGGTCCTTCGCCGTGGATCTCATAGAAAAGTTGAATGCCGGCCCGCTCGAAGATCGCCATGGATGGTTCTCGGTGGTGTCTCAAAAGGCCCAGCGCAGCTGGCCGAAGATGGTGCGGGGCGGGTCCTGCAAGCTCACGAACAGGCCGGGCACGATGTCGCCCTGCCGGATGGCGGTCCGTTCGTCGCTCAGGTTTTCGCCGTGGACACGGAACGACCAGCCCTGCCTCGGGTTGCCGACGCCGATGCTGGCCTTGTAGCGGTAGAAGGCGGCCTGGGTCTTGCGCTCGTCGAGGTCGATGTCTAGGTACTGCTTCGACAGGTACTCCACCGCGCCGCCGAGGGTGAACTCCAGCCCCGAGCCGCCGAGCGGTAGACGGAGATTGCTGAGCAGGGTGCCGTTGAGACGCGGCGCGAAGGCGAAGGGCTTGCCGGTGGCGTCGCAGCGGTCGTCCTCGTCGCCGTCGGTGTTGTCCATGTCGGCGGGACAGTCGTTGGTCTTGAAGTCGAGGTACTCGGTGTCGTTGTAGCCGGCCGCTGCCATCACCGTCAGCCAGCGCGCCGGCAGCCAGGTCAGGTCGCCCTCGACGCCCTGGGCCCGGGCCTTGGCGGCGTTCTCCACCTTGGTGACGCCGAGGCCGATGGTGAGTGCATCGGGCACCCGCGTCAGTACCTGGAAGTCGTCGATGTCCTGGCGATAGAACGAGAGGTTGGCTTTCAGGCGGCCATTGAGCAGCACGCTTTTCAGGTCGAGGCCCCACTCTTCGGCGGTCTCGGGGCCGTAGGCCAGCTCGTCGTCCATGTCGCGGAAGGCGAAGGCGTTGAAGCCGCCGCCCTTGTAGGCGCGTGCGTAGTGCAGGAACAGGTGCGTGTCCTCGCCGAGCAGGTACTTGAGCGCGATCTTGGGTGTCAGCTGCTGCTCGGAGATTTCCCGCTCCGCCGTGAACTCGCTGATGCCGGCCAGGCGCAGGATGGGATTGGGCGCGCCCTGGGTGTAGTGGGAATCCCAGCTCGCCGACTTCTCTTCCCAGTTCATCCGCAGGCCAAGCTCCAGGCCCCAGCGCTCGGTGAAGTCCCAGGCCACCTGGCCGAACAGCGCGGCCGCCTGGGCGTCCTGCTCGAAGCCCTGCTGGACTTCCTCGTTGGCGCCGCCCCCGCCCGGTGGGTTGGTGGGGATCGCCAGGAACAGCTGGCTGGCCAGCTCCGGCGGGATTGCGTCGAGGATGGCCTGCGCCGGTTCGTCCTGCTCGGCGGCGACGGTCAGCTCCAGGAAGGGCACGGTGCCGATGCGGAACTGGAAGCCGGAGCCCTCGATAGCCCGCTGCTGTAGATAGACGCCAGCCAGCACACTGCTGTGGCCGCAACGCTCACTGCAGAGCCCGAACAGGCCGCCGAACTTCGGCGACTCGGCGCGCAGCTCGATGGTGGAGCTGGGCGAGCGGTCCTTGTCACGACCGAAGATCGCCGGCGCCGGCGAGAAGTCGGTATCGACATCGAGCCGGCTGCGCAGCACCGAGTGGCCGCCGAGTGCGACCAGGTTCCAGTCGCCGAAGCTGCGGGTCCACTCGCCGGATACCGTGTCGATATCGACCCGCCGGCCGTCCGGCTCGTCGATGGAGGCGATGTAGTTGCCCTTCACGAAGTCGGTATTGGGGTCGTAGCGGCGCAGCACCGCCTGGATTTCCGGCGAGGCGTGGAACAGCTCGGCGCCGGCGCCCAGCGAGCCCAGGGCGACCGACTCGTAGGCGAGCTTGAACTGCGAGCCCCAGAGATCGGGGAAGCGCAGCTTGGCGCGCAGGCCGTGGCGGTCGACGCCGCGCAGCAGCGGCGCGGCCTGATCGCTGACCTCGGCCGTGGTGTTGTGGATGAAGCCATCGCGCCCCTCGACGAAGCCCGCCAGCCGGAACTGCACCGACTCCCCGATCAGGGGCCCGCCCAGGGCCAGCTCGGCGCGGCGACGTTCCAGCTCGCCGCCCTGCAGATCGACATAGCCCTGAAACTTGTTGCCCGGGTCATTGGACAGGATGTGGATCAGCCCGGCCGTGGTGTTCTTGCCGAAGGTCGTGCCCTGCGGCCCGCGCATCACTTCCAGCCGTTTGACGTCGAAGATCGCCGAGTTGAAGTACTCGACGCGGGTGTAGGGAATGCCGTCTATCGCAATGCCCGCCGGCGGCTCGAAGGCCTTGTTGTTGTTGTTGAAGCTGAAGCCCCGCACCCGTGGCGAGGCGAAGAAGCCGGCCTCCTCGATCTTGACATTGGGCACGAACAGCATGGCCTCGCGCATGTCGCTGATCGCCCAGTTGGCGATGAACTTGCTGTCGACCACCGACATCGAGATCGGCACGTCCTCGATGAACTGCAGCTTCTTCTGGGCGGTGACCGTGACGCTTTCCAGCCGAACCGGGCCTTCCTTTCGCTCTGCCTCGGTCGCGGCCGGCTCGGGACTACCCGTCCCCAGACTCTGGACCGGGATCACCGACTCCACCGGCGCGGCGGCGTCCTGCGCGAGCAGCCCGGTCTGCGGCAATGCGAAGCCCAGCAGACAACAGGCCACCCGCCTCTTCAGCAATGAGGTCATGCGTTTTCTCTCCTCTCATTTATTTTTTTGACCGCTGGTACCGCGACCGCTTGCTCAGGAAGTGGGTGCCGCCTTCACGCCCACCAGACGGCGTGCGAACTCCGCATAGGTGTCGGCGATCTCGTCGACCGACATCCCGCAGTCCGGGGTGAACCAGTGGGCGACACGCAGGCCCATGCCACCGATGGCGCTCAGCGCCAGCCAGGGTGCAGGGACCGAAAAGGCGCCCAGCTCGATGCCGCGCTTGATCACGTCCATGAACAGCTGCTCGCTCTGCCGGCGCAGGCTCAGCGCCTCGCGTGCGAACTCCTCGGTGAGGGCGTGCAGTTCGGCATTGGCGATGACGGCGAGCATCGGGTACTCGCAGTGCATGCGGACGTGGCCCCGCACCAGCGCGCTGAGCTGCTCCACCGGGTCGGCCCCGCACTCCAGCAGCGCGGCCCGCAGCCGGCGGTGGTGCTCTTCGTGACCGATCCGGATCAGCTCGGCGAGCAGATGCTGCTTCGAGGGGTAGTGCGCGTACATCGTCGCCGGCTGCACCTGGGCCTCCGCCGCGACGTCGCGCACCGAGGTGCCGCCAAAGCCATGCCGCGCGAACAGCCGCAGCGCCGCCGACAACAGGGCCAGCGAGGTACCGCGCGCGTCCTTCCAGGGCGGCAGGTTCCAGCTGTCGGAAGCGAGGCGGGTGTGTCGAACGGTCGATCTCACTGCGGAATCACCGGTAAGGCCGTAAATATTACGTTTCGCAAAAGTAATTGAAACGAACGTTCGTTGCAATATCTGGATTAAAAAAGACGGCCCGAACAGCCGAACCCAAGGCGGCGCGCTGCGGCAGCCGACCGAAGGCTAGGCTAGCGACCCATGGATACCTCCCTCCCCACCCTGCCCTGGGACCACCGTCTCGCCCACCTGGAAGGCCTGCCGCAGGCCCGGGTCGAGCCCGCGCCCCTGCCCGATCCCAGGCTGGTGCTGTTCAACCCCGCAGTGGCGGCGCTGATCGACCTGCCGGCGCAGAGCCGCAACGAGCCGGCGCTGACCGAGGCCCTGGCCGGCAATCTCGCGCTGCCCGGCGCGCTACCGCTGGCCACCGCTTACGGCGGCCATCAGTTCGGAGTCTGGGCCGGGCAGTTGGGCGATGGCCGGGCGATCCTGCTCGGCGAGTTGCGCAACGGCCGGGGCGAGCCCTGGGAGTTGCAACTGAAGGGCGCCGGCAAGACGCCCTACTCGCGCTTCGGCGATGGGCGCGCGGTGCTGCGTTCCAGCCTGCGCGAGTACCTGTGCTCGGAGGCAATGGCGGGCCTGGGCGTGCCCACCACCCGGGCGCTCAGCCTGGTCAGCAGCCCGCAGCCGGTGCGGCGCGAGACCATCGAGACCGCCGCCGTGATCTGCCGGGTAGCGCCCAGCCACCTGCGCTTCGGGCATTTCGAGTGGCTGGACTACCTGGAGCGGCCGGACCTGTTGCGGCGGCTGGCGGATCATGTGATCGCCGAGCACTACCCCGACTTTGCCGAGGGCGAGACCGCGCACGCCCGCTGGCTCACCGAGGTGGTGGAGCGCACCGCCCGCCTGATGGCGCGCTGGCAGACCCTGGGCTTCTGCCACGGGGTGATGAACACCGACCACTTCTCGATCCTGGGGCTGACGCTGGACTACGGCCCCTTCGGCTTTCTCGATGCCTTCGATGCCGGCCATGTCTG